>JAMCQL010000058.1 GCA_023381615.1 Bacteroidota bacterium | reverse complement strand
ATCCTTTTCAGCTCGAACACAAACTTCGGATTAAGCAACAACAGCATCCAGGGCTGGTACATGTCAACAAATGGCGGACTGTCGTGGACTGGTGCTGATGTTTTGCCTAATAATGGGCTTGGCCGAGGTGACCCGTCAACGGGATTCGATGCTCATGGCTATGCTTATCTTGTATCGATGGGACCAAATGCGACAAGCAGTCCAGATGGGTACATGGTACAGAGATCGACGAACTCAGGCTCAAGCTGGAGTTCCAGCATACGCGGAACCGGACCAACCTCTGGTTTTGACAAAGAAATGATCGCCGTGGATAATGTGGCGAACAGCCCTTACTCAAATTATTTCTATTGCGGGTGGACAGAATTTATTGGAGGCAACGGATCGTTACCATACGCCGCGGTCAAACTTAATCGGTCTACGGATGGCGGTCAGACATTCAGTAGTCCGGTAACCCTCAGGCAAAGCGGCAATAATACAGGTGGCGGACAAGGGGCATGCCTCGCGACCGGGCCACAAGGAGAAGTCTACGTCTGTTGGGCTGATTACAGTACGGGATCAGTTCCGGCCAATGGCGTTGGTTTCGCGAAATCAACAAATGGGGGCACTTCTTTTACTTCGGGTGTCGCGTTTGCATACCAAGGTATTCGACAGGGTGACGTGGATCCTCGCTTTAATAATACCAGAGTCAACGATTTCCCATCAATTGCAGTGGACAAGAGTCACGACGCTTACAGGGGTCGAATTTACATGGTTTACCCCAACGGTGGGAATGGATCAAACAACCAATCCGTCATTCAGCTACGTTACTCTACGGATGGAGGCACATCGTGGTCCAGCGCTCAGACTATCAGCATTTCTAACGGTCGTCAAAATTGGTTCCCTTGGATTGCTGTGGATGACTCGACTGGAGATGTGAGCGCAATCTATTACAGCCTTGATGGGACTTCAGGCTTTTCGACAAATACGTACGTTGCACATTCCATCAATGGTGGAGCAACGTGGGAAAATATCAAGGTCAGCGATGTCGCGCACACAATTGCTCCGATCCCAGGCTTCTTGGGGGTTATGCGGGTGATTACATCGGAATCTGTGCCTACGCTGGGAAAGCGTATCCTGCATGGATGGATAACAGGAATGGCACGTGGCAGATTTATACATCGCCACTTTCTTATATCCCACCGTTGGTTGTTTCGATTTCTGGCCCGGCATCGCTTCAACTTAACACTTCGGGGACTTACAGCGCTACAGTCTCCAATGGCTCGGGAAATTACTCTTACGCTTGGTACAAGAATAGGACATTTGCAGGGAATCAGAATCCGATACGCTTGTACGCAGACACACGGCCTATAATGAGTGTCTCGGTAACCGCGACAGACAATTCCAATGGGAGGACTGCATCCGATAATGTGGATGTGAACGTCTGGTGCACGAATTGCCCGCAAGTAGTCACTGGAGATTCTCTGCAAATCGATTTGGCGTCTTCCCAGCTTCCGGATCAAATTATGGTAGGTCAGAATTTCCCTAACCCATTTAACCCAACCACCAATATCAGTTTCGCGCTTCCCAAAGCGACGTATGTTAAACTGATCATATACGACATGCTCGGCCGGGAGGTCGCAAGACTTTTGGATGGATTGACATCTGGCGGTTATCATACGGTCACTTGGGACGCAAGCAGGCTCGCAAGTGGGATTTACATTTACAAGCTGACCGCCGGAAAATTCACCCAGGTGGAGCGGATGATTTTGTTGAAGTGACACTGCGCTCCTTACGTATCTTATCTGGGCCCGCCCCGCAGCGGGCCCTTCCTAGTTTGTCCAGGATGCCAAGCGGAATTGCCTCGCATTAGACTTGGTTCCTCTGGATTTCACTGCGGTCTCTGAAGGCATTTACGGGACAAGCGAGGAATTCGGATATTCTTGCTATTAGCGAGGGCAGGGGCCTCGTTCGGTTCTTCTCCCAGTTCCAGACTGTGCATTCATCCACGCCTAAGATTGCCGCGACCTCTTTCTGCGTCAGTTTTAGATCCAAACGCCGTTTCCTGACATGGTCTCCAATTGTCTTCAAGTCCTTGGGATATCCTTTCGGAAGGGCCTTTTTTGTCGTTTTTTCGAAGTGGCAGAATGGCAACGCAACCATGAAGCTGCGGGGCCTCTATCCGTAAAGCAGCGTACAGGTTTGCGTCTTACTATTTCCAGAAAAATCCGACCGCTGCCAGGAAAACGACGGATTGGACTATCAGCGCGACCCCCAGCCGCGTGAAGTTCACTCTCGTATTCTTAGAAAAAACCCCAACCGCAACCTGCACGAGCATTGGCAGAAAACCAAGCAATACCAGGTTATTGACGGACTTCATTATGCTCATCAAAAGAATTACAGCGACGAGCGCGGCGTGGTAAGCAATTGTCATCGACCTCGCCTTCTCAGCCTCACCTCTCCAAAATCCCTTGGTGCGGAGAAATTCGATTATCATCTTCACATAGAAAACGCTGCTCCCGAAAAAGAGAAAATTCAGGATATATAACATCACAGCTTTTCCATCGACAACATGCGTAATCGTGTAGTAACTTGCCGGAGCGGAGAGGGTGAGTGCCGCAACTATCGTGAGCTCGTTGGTAAATGTCCGTTGTTCTTTGCCGACAAATGCTTTCACACTAAAGATAAACAGCGCGAGTTCCAGCATGCCGAAGAGCGCGAGCCAAGGTAGATTGTAGATCACTATAAGCGCGGTGCCAATTACAAGCGCCGGCACGGCAACCACAACCACAAATTTCTTCTCACCGGTTCGCACATTCCCCCCTCTCTTCGCCAGCATTACAATCGGATGATGCGCAACATATAAAAGGGCGAAACACAAAAAGAGAAGCAGAAAACTTAAAGAGAAATGTGTAACCAGCACCGCGGACAGCATTGGGACAATCCACATTGCCCACGCACCGTGTTCGCGCGGAATGTACTGCTCAAGATTCATGATCGCAATGTTTAGAATAGAACCTTGCGAAGGTTTGGAACCTTCGCAAGGTTGTAATTCAACCTTTCTTTTTCACTTCTGGATTACGTTCTCTTCTGAGCTGTGCAGCTTCGGCCTTAATCTCGACGAGATCTCTCTTAAGTTCTGCCCAGCCGTACCAGTGCATATAATCGGGATTCATGTGAAACGCACCCTGGAAGGCCCGCATACGGTGCTCCAGGAACATTGTATAGAGCTTCTGCTCGATAGGCGAAGGCGACTCGTAAAACCGGAGCATGTCGACACTGAATGGCTGGTCTTTCGGTTTTTTCAGTATTCCCTCCTGATAAAGACTGTCGACAACCTGAACGGCTTCAGCGACGAGCTTGTCCGATGCTTTTATCACTGAGTCCGCCTGTGCGAGATTTTGTCTTGCAAACGATTCACTGTGGCACTTCTCGCAAACCTGTACCATGGCTTCACGTCTGTCATTCCATTCTTTCTCGTTCAATCGTGCGACCTGACCGGCTTCCACGACTTTAAGCCTTTCGGTCGGCTTTCCATTTTCATCCAACACGCCGAGACCCTTAAGAATTGTCATTCTATAGCCGAGCCATTCTTTATCGGACTCTGGAAGTCTGACGGCGAGGAATCCCCAAGCAGTCTTGACGCCATGATCGCCGTTCGGCATGTGGCAGGTCTGGCAAACTGGCGCTCGGGCTGTTGTGTCCGATGCTTGGGTCGTCTTTCTGTACATTTCAGAGAGAGTCTGATTGAAATTCCAGTTCTTTCCCTCGATTTCGTAAATCGTGCCGTGCTTTGAAGTGCTGTACATCTCCCACTGCGGATGGTCGAAGCCCATGTGGCAGGTCTGACACGCTTCGGGATGTCTGGCTTCCGCCGCGGAGAAAAGATGACGCGTATGGCAAACATCGCATCGCCCATCATCTCGTCCGACTCGATGGCATCCGCCGCACCCCTTCTCTCCTTCAATTATGGCGTGCGGCTGGATTGCGGTCGTCGGCATCGCGTTCATTGCGACCCATGCGAGCGCGTGCTTACTTTGGGCAAATTGTTCGTACTGCTTATCGTGGCACACAGCGCACTGTTTCGCTGAAACCTTCCGCCGAACACTCTTGTCATCACACTTTGTGGGTTCATCAACGATTTCCTTGCTCACCCCTGTCGTCGGAATGTGGCAATCAGCACAGGCAATGCCATTCTCCGCATGCTTACTGAGTTTCCAGTCTCGTATCGCACCATCTGCGATGTTGTTTGCTGAGTGGCATTCAATACACTTCTGTGATTCTTTCGGGATTTCAATCTTCTTTTGATCGTCCGGCTTCATCCTCATTCCGCTGAAAATCGCGAGCAGGGAGATTGCCATCGAGACCGAAGCATAACGCAGTTTCATTTTACCTCCTGTTAAATTGCGGTTTTTTGTTTGGACATGTTTAAGTTTTAGAATATCAATCGGATGGGGCGGAGGCCTGTCATAATGCATGACTTATTGCGCCAATGTTCCTGAACAATTCTAAATATTCCGCTCCGGAAATTGAATTCTGCCAGAGTCCGACAAGCATCGCAACACCGACGATTCCGAAGTAAACGCCAATCAACAGAAAGGCGTATTGCCGCTGGGACAGTCCTTTCGACTTGGCACTCACCGAAAACTTAAGTGTGTTTTTTACCGGACACACTTCCACGCACGAGTAACAAGCCGTGCACTCTGCCGAATTTACAACATCAAGTTTGTCAACAGGAAGAAGCGACGGACAAGCGTCAGTGCATTTTCCGCAGTCAATGCATGTCTGATCAATTCGACGGATCTTCAGCGGGCTGATCAAACTCGTGATGCCGAGCAGTGCGCCGTACGGACAAGCATAGCGGCACCAGAAATTTTTGTAGAATAACGAAAGAAAAATCAATGTTCCGATCACTGCAAGAGAAAACGTCGAAATGTGTGCAAAGAACATGTACATCTTTATGTCGGCGATTTTGTTGTAATCGGAACGAATGAACCCGTCAAGTTCTATTACCGACAATGTCGAGACTGTGATTAAAAAAAATGCCATCAGGAGATATTTCAGCGAACGCAAAGGAATGTCGATCCATTTGGGCAGCACAAAATTTCTTCTGAAAATTTTCGCACCAAGTTGATGCAGCGATTCGGAAATGTACCCAACCGGACAGATCCAACTGCAAAAACCTTTTTTCATTAAAGTCGAAATTAGAAGCGCCGCGACAAATATGAAGAAGCCCGACGGATGAACGTGGTTGACAATACCGGTCAGAATAAAATACCTAAGGCTGATGAGCGCGCTGATTGGCAGGAAGCCTTCTACACCCGGCGGTCGTTGGACCGTAGGGACAATTCCCTTTTCAAGTCCATTGACGAACAGATAGAAATCGATTCCTATCCAGAGAGTCAGGAGAAAGAAAAGAAACTGCACGTAGCTTCGAATCTCGGAACGATCTGTTCTTAAATATGATTTGTCAACTATCTTCTTGACTTTCCTTTCCGAAGGATCCCCGCTTACGGGGCATCCTGCCTGCGGACCGTCTTTCAACTGTACCACCTTGACCGGCGGCTCACTGAAAGTTTCAGATGTATTTATCCTATATATGTCCATAAAAATTAGAGTAGTCCTAATTTTGCTCGAAGTTGTTTGCTGTCTGTGATTTCTTTAGAAATGTCCGCGATGGTACGATTCGCGAGCATCTGGTGAACGCGGTCGCGGAGCACTCCCCATTCGGAATGAACTGGGCATGGACTCTTGCTTGAACATTCCGGAAAACCGAGCACGCACGAGGTCATGAAATATGTTCCGTCAATTGCATCCACGATATGGAACAGCGCGATCTCACTGGGATTCTTTGCGAGTTTGAACCCGCCCTTGGGACCTTTTTGAGAAGAAAGTATCTTACTCCGGACAAGAAGCTGAAGAGTTTTGCCGAGGAACGGCATCGGAATGTCGAGCCGCTCGCTGATCTCATTTATGTTCGTGAATCTTTTCTCCGACTGCGCCGACATATAAAGCACTGCCTGAAGAGCATATTCACATTGCCTGCTGAATATTAACGACATATATCAGACATTTCTATCTGAATCTTAACGCCGGACGGCAATTAAGTCAAGTCAAATTTTTAGAAGATACAGCGCCTTCTTCCGGCAAAGCGCGTTTTGTCAATTGCCATGATCTCACAGACGGCCATTCAGGGAATTATTGCATGTCAAGTTTATACTTGGTCTAAGAAGTGCTGCAATAATTTTTAGATAAAAATGCGGATTTCTGTTGAAAGACAAGCTCATATTTATTAAAATTTGAACAACAAGAAAAATAGGAAAAATAGGAAATGCTGGCTGAAACAATCTCAACAGAGAAGCCGCTGGGAGCAGGACAAGCCGCTCAGATATGTAAAGTTACCACAAGAACAATTAACAACTGGATCAAGTCCGGCAAGCTGAAGGCTTATGCCACGCCGGGTGGACACTTTAGGGTTTGGCCAACTGATCTGAAAAAATTTTTGAAAGCGCACAACATGGATATCAACTTCGACTTCAGGGGAGAGCATCCGAGGCGGATACTTGTCGTGGACGATGACGAAACCTACGCAGAAATGGTTCGGGAGGTTCTCCGCGACAAGTTAGAGAATTGCGAAATCACAATCACACAGGACGGATACGAAGCGCTGATACTGCTTGGTGAATTTAAACCCGATCTTGTCGTTCTCGATTTAATGATGCCGGGGATTGATGGCTTCAAAGTCCTCGAGTTAATTGCAAACCGAAAAGTAAATTATCCGCTGAAGGTGCTTGTCCTGTCGGGCAATCTTTCCGCACCGGCAATTGAGCGTCTGAAACGGTCTCGCGCAGACCAATGGCTGCCAAAGCCCGTTTCATCTGCCGAACTTGTCCATTCCGTTTTGAATCTTTTATCCGGCGAGGAACTTGGCGGCAGAGGACTGACTTGAGTTTTGTCGCTCTAAATCTTCTGGGATTACTTCTCTTTTTCCAAACTCCGCAGAACGTGATCCCGATAAAAGATGCGATTAAGCTTGTCCCACGCGATAGCGTCGAAGTCGAGACAAATCAGACTGTAACAGTGACGGGCGTGGTAACAACTCCGTCCCCAACTCCCGTTTCGATGCTTGGATCGTTTATTCAGGACAAGACTGATGGAATAAGACTCTTCCAGGAGAGTTATAATGGACCCCCATTAAGCGTTGGCGACAGTGTAATTGTAACAGGAAAACTCGGACTTTACAAAGGACAGGAAGAGCTGCGGGAACCGAAAATCGAAATAATTAAACACGGTATTCAGATTGTGCCCGCGGTCGTAACGGCGCGTGAAGTTAAGTCTGGAAAATTTGAAGGCATGCTGGTAAACATAAAAGGAACCGTCCTAAAGAAAATTCTATTCAATACCGGAACCCTGATCTATTTCAAGGACAAGCAGGGAGATACTACGGCTCTATTTGCGAATAACTACGCTGTCTCCCAATTCGCTATCAACCAAATACACAAAGGAGATATGCTGTCGGTAACGGGTGCGGTGTCTCGATTTACCGAGACTAAGCCTTATCTTGATAAAAATCAAATATTTGTCCGATTTCCATCTGACATTGTCCTCTTGAGGGGTTACTTCTTAGCTCACTATTTGCCCGTCATGGTTATGATCGCAATTGCTGCGGGCGGGATCTTGATTATTCTTCTCGTCTTTAATTACCTCCTTAGAACCCAAGTCCGGCAAAAAACGAAACAAATCGAAGAGCAGGCAAGAGTGTCAAGTGTTTTCTATGACGGCGTCGCTGAATTAACAGGGCTGCTCGACAGAAAAGAAATTATCGCTCGCGCCTTAAGGCGGGCGAATTCGCTTATCGGGGCATCGTCCGCAGTATTCGGCGAACTGACGCGTTCGAGTGGAGAATGCATACTTACCGCCTTTGACCTCGTAAATGGCCAGCTATTTATAGAAGTCCACAGATTCAAGAGCAATACCATGATTCGTGTAGTGGAGAAACTTTCCGGTACCGATGCTTTATGGAATACATCCATCAGCGAGCTTATGTATAAAGACTCACCCCTTACCGAAGGAGACAAAGATTTACTAGAATTCCTCAAGAAGCACTTAACCGGCAGAAAAATTACAATGACAAAGCCGCTTCCTGACAGTGCAGATCTCCTTTTCGTGTTCGATCATACTGGTCCAATTTCGGAGAAACTCCCGCGAGCATTGATCCTATCTTACATTAGCCACGTATATTCAGCTTTTCGTGCGGCGGAATTGTTCGGGCTTACGAAGAGACAGGGGGCTGCACTCGAGAAGCTCTACAACCATTCCGTCTTCGGATTACTGACGCTCTCGCACGATGGCACAGTCCTAACCGCGAACAAAATTGCGTCCGAAATGCTGAACGACAGCGATCTCATCGGGAAGAAAATCCGGGATTATCTTGCCCCCGAAGATACACAGCGTTTCAATGAACTCCTCCCAAGCCTTTCAACGATAGCGGCGGAAAAGTTCGTTCGGTTTGAAGCCCAAATGAACAGCGAAACTCTTGGCGGTGCTGAGTTCGAGTTTGCCATGGAATTCAATTCGCATTCAGAAACAATTTATGTTTCAGTCCAGGACATCAGCGACCGCCGTGCATATGAGGATTATGCAGCGCAGGAGAAAAAGATCGAAACGCTGGAAAGGCTGGCAGCTTCTCTCACACATGATTTAAATAACATTGTTGGAAGCACGATGGGCTACGCTTCCCTTCTCAAAAGAAAGCTGCCGCCTAATTCCAAAGAATATCATTACGCCGATATAATTGAAAATTCGTCGAAGCGAACGGCGGAATTAGTGAAACAAGTGCTCGGATTCTCGCAGATAGATACAAAGACGGTCGATGTGGTTGACCTCAACAAGTTCGTCGGAGATGTCGCAATTGATTTCGGAAAAACGCACAGCGATAAGTACGCGATCTTAATGAGTCCTTGCAGCGAGCCGGTTCGCACGAGGGTAAGCACTTCTCAACTCAAACAAGTACTGCTCGCCGTTCTTGAAAACGCAGCTGATTCAATGAAGAACGGCGGAACGATAAGTTGTTCAACTGGTCTCTCGGAGAAGTCAGGTGCGCCGCTTGAGTTCGCTCAAAAAGGAAAACAATGCTTCGTAGAGGTTGAAGACCACGGCGTCGGCATGGACATGGCAATCAAACGGAGAATCTTCGAACCGTTTTTCACGACAAAACGAATAAAGAAATACACGGGACTCAGTCTCAGCGCAGCATTTAACATTGTAAAACATCACAAGGGTTTCATCGATGTTGACTCAGCTCCAGGCGTCGGAACAAAAGTTAGAATTTATCTTCCGCATTACTCCGAGGAGGATGATTCGAAGAAAAGAACGGAGACTTCCACTAACTTCAATGCGAGAGGAATAAAAGTGCTGGTCGTTGACGACGAAGAAAATGTGCGTCAGCTCGGATGCGATATACTCAGCGAGCATGGATACAATGTGATAACCGCGAACGACGGTTTTCAGGCGCTTGAGCGTCTGAGAGAAAACCCGGACATCGATCTCGTCGTTCTTGACATGATGATGCCGGTAATGGGTGGCAAAGAGACTTGCATAGAAATAAAGAAGAAAACAAAAGCGCCAAAAATTTTGATCTGTACCGGGTACAGCGAACTCTCCGACCTCGAAAGCATACTCGGAACTTACGCCGACGGACTCTTGCAAAAGCCATACAGCACAAGCGACCTCATTGCGTCGGTGGAAAACCTTCTCAAAAGTCCATCGACTGAAAAAGCCTAACAGAAAAGTGTGCGCTAGTGTTGTGTCTCCAACGCTTCTTTACATTGGGTCCCTGAACAACGTTGAACTCCTCTACGAGGTCGATGACTCGTCCACGACCCTTCGGGCCGACGGCTCGGCTCGTCGAGTCGATAGACCCGTTGGGACTCATCGAGGTCTGCGACCTCCACGAGTCTTCGACTCCGAGGAGTCGTTGACGGCTCGTCCCTACGGCCTACGGCCTCGTACCTACGGTATCGTAGATAGAGGGGTCGTATCTACCTACGGTATCGTAGATACGATACCGTAGGTAGATCGAGCAGACCTACGGAGTTCTGCTGTTATAAAATGGCGCTTTCCTACAAACGTGAACCTCCTACGGAGGTTTGCAATGCGTGCTCAACTCCGTAGGAGTTGAATATTAAGTCAAGGCACTTACGAGGCACTATACTAGTCAGATGCTGACCTGATCCAAGATATTTCCTCTCCACCTTGTTTTGTAAACTCAGTTTTAGAAAATTGTGTTTCACAAAGGAAGGCTTTGAAAGATGAAAACGCTTCTGGTCATTCTTCTCACGTTTGTCACATGCGCCGCTCAGACACGACAGCGGGTCGAAGATAAGATCGCGAAACTTGCCGGTGAATACGGCGGAACAATCGGCATGTACGCGAAAAATTTCAAGACCGGTGAAACTCTTTCGGTAAACTCCGATTCTCTCTTCCCTACTGCGAGTGTTATCAAAGTTCCGATACTCGTCACGCTTTTTCACAAGTTCGAAGACGGTTCGCTTGACAGAAATGCAACCGTTACACTCACCGACTCCAACAAGTGGGGCGGCTCAGGTGTGCTTCAATTTTTCTATGTTCCTCAACAATTGAAACTAATGAACGCCGCCGTGCTGATGATAACTCTGAGCGACAACACTGCCACAAACATGGTCATAGATTCGTTCGCAAATTTATCCGAAGGATCCTTTGGACATGACGATAAACTGCTCGCAGTTAATTCGTTAATGGACTCACTCGGACTTCATCACACCCGCCTTCTTAACAAAATGATGTCTTTCAAGACGAAGAAGAACACTCCCGAGTCCATCAGGTTTGGAGTCGGGTTTTCGTCGCCCCGCGAGATGGGAACACTCTTGGAGATGATCGCCGAGCACAAAATCCTTACGCCTTCCGATTGCGACGAGATCATAAAAATACTGAGCGACCAGCAAGACGAGTCGATGGCGCCGCGATACCTTCCAATAGACTCCACAGCCGATGGTGAAACATTCATCATGGCACACAAAACCGGGAGCGTCGATGCAAGCAAGGTTGATGTCGGAATTGTTTATTCGCCAAAAGTAAATTACGTCTTCGCCATCTTTGCCGACCAATCAAAATTTCAGGGTGAGTCACTCGACAACCCGACGATACTTGCCGTCGCAAAGGCTTCTCGAATTGTTTATGATTATTTCACAAAGAAATGATTTCCCCGCAATCCGAATCATTTAAAAAACAATTTCTCAAGGAATCGAAAAGATGCGCCCGTCAAGAGGCATGAAACACCAAACAAAGTTTGAGCTAAAGTCAATTCTCAAGCTAAATTTCTTGACTTTGCTCGGTGCTGAGAATAATTTGCTCATCGACTCTTTACTCATCTTGAGAGTGCGGCAATCCGTCCGCTGTACCTACGGACGGACAGCAAGAAGTTACCAGTGAAACCGCCCACGTGAGACCAAATTCTTGCGGTCTCCGCGGCGACATGGCAAAAGCAGATGAAATTCTAATATAGAAGGGAGGAGTGTCAATGGGATACACTGATACGTTTATTTCTGAGGATACAAAAGCACAGTTCAAATCGGGCGGTCTGTCGGTACGTCGGCATTTTACCAAGAAGGGGGTTCATCCGTTTGACGAGATCAATTGGGAGCAGCGAACGGCATCTATCTCGAATGAGAAGGGCGAAGTAATATTCCAGCAGGATAATGTCGAGGTTCCGGATTTCTGGAGCGTGACTGCGACCAACGTTGTGGCGTCAAAATATTTCCACGGGCAGCTTGGGACTCCCGGTAGAGAATACAGCATAAAGCAGATCGTCGACCGTGTTGCCCGGACGTTCACAAAGTGGGGAATACAAGGCGGATATTTCGCGTCGAGCGAAGACGCTTCGGCTTTTTATGATGAGTTGGCATATCTGCTCGTTAACCAATATGTTTCCTTCAACAGTCCTGTCTGGTTCAATGTAGGCATCGAGGATAAGCCGCAATGTTCGGCTTGCTTCATCAACTCCGTGAAAGACACGATGGAGTCTATCCTAGATCTCGCCAAGACCGAAGGAATGTTGTTCAAATGGGGAAGCGGTACAGGAACAAACTTTTCAAGCCTTCGGTCCTCGAAGGAAAAACTTTCTGGTGGTGGAACAGCTTCTGGTCCGGTTTCATTCCTGCGCGGCTTCGATTCATTCGCAGGAGTGATCAAATCAGGTGGGAAAACGCGCCGCGCCGCAAAGATGGTCATTTTAAACGCAGAGCATCCCGACATACTGGACTTTATCAGAAGCAAAGCAGAGGAAGAGAAAAAAGCCTGGGCATTGATTGACGCGGGTTACGACCCCGGCTTCAATGTCCCGGGCGGAGCTTACGATTCGGTCCAATTTCAGAATGCGAATCACAGCGTCCGCGCGACAGACGATTTCATGCGAGCCGTTCTTGAAGACAAAGAATGGGTTACGAAGAATGTAAGAGATGGAAAACCCGCCGAGAGCTACCGAGCACGCGATTTGATGCGCGAGATCTCGGAGGCAGCTTGGGTCAGCGGTGATCCCGGAATGCAGTTCCATACGACAGTGAACAGTTGGCACACCTGCCCAAACACTGCCCCGATAAACGCTTCGAATCCCTGCAGCGAATATATGTTCCTCGACGACAGCGCGTGCAACCTCGCCTCGTTGAACTTGATGAAGTACAGAAGAGGGGACGGCTCGTTCGATGTCGATTCTTTCCTGCATTCCGTCGAAATCACGGTCACGGCACAGGAAATCATTGTCGGGAACGCCGGCTATCCAACGAAATCCATCGAGAAAAACAGTCATGCTTTCCGTCCGCTTGGAATCGGCTATGCAAACCTCGGCGCGCTTTTGATGTCGCTTGGGCTTCCATACGACAGCGACGCTGGAAGAACCTACGCCGGTGCGATTACCGCTCTAATGACGGGCGAAGGATACAGGCAGAGCGCGCTGATCGCAAAGACGATCGGTCCGTTCGATGGCTACGAAGTAAACCGCGAGCCGATGCTTGGAGTCATCCGCAAGCACAGAGCTCATGTCGATAAGATTAACGCAAACGCGATACCCGATTATCTAGTCGAATCCGCGAAAAACGTCTGGGATGATGCCCTGACAATCGGCAAAGAATATGGTTACAGAAATTCACAGATCTCGGTTCTCGCGCCGACCGGAACGATCGGCTTCATGATGGATTGCGACACAACCGGTGTTGAACCAGATATCGCTCTTGTCAAATACAAGAAACTTGTCGGCGGCGGATACATGAAGATCGTCAACAATACCGTTCCGCTCGCGCTGAAAACACTTGAATACTCCGAGAACCAGATTGATGAAACAGTAAAATACATTGACGTCAATGGCACGATCGAAGGCGCCCCGAATCTTAGAGAAAAGCACTTGCCTGTTTTTGATTGCGCGTTCAAACCGGTGAACGGAACACGCTCAATCCGTTACATGGGCCACATAAAGATGATGGCAGCGGTTCAGCCTTTCCTCTCCGGCGCAATTTCAAAAACGGTAAACCTACCGACGGAAGCAACGGTAGAAGACATCGAGCAGGCTTACATCGAAGCATGGAAACTCGGCTTGAAGGCAGTCGCGGTTTATCGCGACGGCTCCAAGAGAACCCAGCCTCTCAGCACAAAAAAAGATGAAGGCAAGTCCGCAGGATCGCTCGGAAAGGAAGAGAAGGCCGCGATGTCCACTCGTGTTATCAGGCGCAGACTTCCCGACGAACGAAACGCTGTTACCCATAAGTTCAGCATCAGCGGACACGAAGGTTATATCACCGTCGGCCTTTACGAAGATGGAACGCCCGGCGAATTATTCATTACAATGTCGAAAGAAGGTTCTACGATAAGCGGACTTATGGACGGATTCGCAACCGGAATCTCTCTCGCTCTTCAATACGGGGTTCCGCTGAAAGTTCTCGTCGATAAATTCAGCCACATGCGATTCGAGCCGTCTGGCTTCACAAACAACAAAGACGTCCCGATTGCGAAGTCGGTGCTCGATTACATCTTCAGGTGGATGGGATTGAAATTTCTTCCGCGCGAAGAACAGCCGGCATCCGTCATCGTCGATTCGATTGCCGCTGAGCCGAAGGTTGAACAGAAAACCGAATTCAACATTTCGCTCGAACAGGCTGAGAAGAAAGTATTTCAGGAGCAGGCAGACGCGCCTCCGTGTCACGAGTGCGGTTCGATCATGATCAGAAGCGGCTCGTGCTACAAGTGTCTCAACTGCGGCGAGACTAGCGGCTGTTCCTGATCTCAAACAAAGCTTAACCGAAGCCGTCGGAATTGATTTTTTGGCGGCTTTTTTTATTATCATACTTATCCGAAGGATCTCCCAAAAGCGAGTCACCGACGGAGACCTTCGGATAATAAAATTGGTGCACAAATGTTTCTTATCGCTATCATAAATCTGCTGATCCTTACCGGACAGATACACAACACCGCCTCTTCTCCTTGCAGCGAAGTTAAAATTGTCAATCACATCTTAAAGTGGGGACAGGAAACCACAAACCGTCCGCGTAAAATCGAAGCGATAATCATCCACTCTTCCTACAATGCTTTGACTCCCGATTCTTTCAGCCTCGACGGAGTGCTGCGAGAGTACAAGGCGGCTGGAGTAACACCCCATTATATCATCGACCGCCAAGGTGTGATTTACAGACTTGCTCCGGATGAGAACATCGCTTATCAGGCAGGCAAGAGCCGGCTTCCCGACGGACACACAGACGTAAATGCACGTTCGATTGGAATCGAGATCATAAATACAACGCACGATTCCCCGACGGAAGCTCAATACGTTTCGCTGGCAAAACTTGTTAAATGCCTGAAGAGTGAATATCCCGTCAAGTATGTTCTCGGGCACAGCGACATTGCACCCGGAAGAAAAACGGATCCGTGGAATTTCGACTGGAAAAAATTTGACGGGCTGTTGAAACAAAACTGAAATTACACAGAAAAGATTCTTAGAGTTCTAGTCGGAAATTTCGCCTTCGAAGATAATACCCCTCTTATTGAATTCCCAAAATAACTCTTTGTTCCCGACAAATTGCACTCCGTCCCAACCAAGCTCGCGGGCGGCTGAGACATACTCCAAGATGTCATCCACATAGAAATGCTCGCCAGGAAGAACCCGTGTGTAAACTTCAACAGCTTTATATATTCCGGTTTCAGGTTTCACCGCCCCGACTTCATGCGACAGAATAAGTTTATCAAAATATTTGAGGAAACCGTAGTCTCTCCATCCATAGCGGTGATGGATGTCGTTGGTATTCGATAGAAGCACCAACCCGTAATTCTTTTTCAGTACAGGCAAAGCCGCAACAAGTTCTTCGTTTAATGTGAATATCTTCGAATAAATCTCGTAAAAATCTTCCTTGCCGACTTTGTGGCCGAGAACATCGAGCATGATCTCCGTGAACTCATCTGCCGAAAATTCTCCCCGCTCGAATCTCCTGTGCACTTCATAATTGTTCTTGTAAAACTCCGCAAACTTGGATCCCAAACCTTTCTCGACATGCTCCAACTTCTCAAGAATGATTTTATAATCGAACGGCAAAAGGACGTTTCCTAAATCGAAAACTATGACAGAATATTTTTGTTCCATTTTCCTGTTTCTCTTTCGAATGCGAAGCAACTTATATGTTTACTATTGAATTGACTAACTTCCACCATAATGAAAGCCTTTGTGGTTAATTATACAAATCATGCGGCAAAGAAGAAAACATTAATCGGCGCGTCTGCTGAAGCACTGGGGTTTACTGAACTTACAGACACAACAGGCCGCGTCCGGCACTTTCGAAACACCGGGCTTGCCGATATCGCCTACGTGTTTTATCCATCCCGGCGACCGGTTTCATCTGAATTCCCAAAAGTTGTCGCGCCCGTCCAACGGAGAACAGAAATTTATTGTAAACTGTCCGCTCCGAAACAGCCAGCCCCGAGCCAAGTCGAAGCCGGCAATCCATCCTGCCCAATAAGGAGTGAAGCACGGTCTCAGTCGAAAAAAATGAAATGCCGAGACCTAATTCAGGCCGTAACTTAATTCCAAACTAAGATTCGTTACGCCCGGAAGGAAACGGGAATTCGAACCGGCTGTGACTTCCCTATCCCGATTGTAAATGTCTCTCGATATTTTTAAGCCAATTGAAAACGAATAGTTCGTCTTAAGGTTCGCCAAAATAGAGACTCGCGCCCCGTCGCCATAAAACAGCAGGAACTGTGCAACGCCCGGAAGGTCATTTTCGACCCCATAGAATGCGGAGTTGAAAGAGTGTGTGTTATAAAAACAAATGCTTGAGTTGAGCGAGAGCCTTTCATTGCGCCAGCCGGAATCGAACAAAAACATCTCGCCTGTCTCTCCAGAGGACAGAAAGTTCTTCTCCAATCTTAGCTTGACCGAAAACGCCGGCGAGAACCTGTGTCTGAAATCGATCCTGAAATTTTGTTTCGAACCGGCAAGCGTAGATTGCGCAACAGGAAAGTCCGCAGTCGGGACGTAAAAGTCTTCCTTTGTTTTGTACTTGTATCGCAAATATATGACCGTACTTGTACCTTCAAAAATTTTCTGTCGAGAAAGCGTGATGTAGGAGTCCGCAAAAATTTCTTCCCCGTTTCGATCCGGTTTGCCTGAAATCGACATGATCCTGAAGCGATCGTAGTAAAAACCCAGTTTAACAATTTCAACAGGATGAAATGCGGCGCCAAAGTAAATTCCCTGCTCGGGCGAAGTCGGAAAGCTCTCCGACAGCACACCACTGTAGTTCGGGACTATTCTCGAACGCAGATTGCGAATGCCCAGAGCAAATTGTGCGTCGTCATAATCGAACTTTATGTTTGACGAAAAAGATACAACCCTGTCTGCCATCATTTCCCCGGAGAAAGCCACGTTGTCAAATTGCGAACGCAGAAACATATCCAGTGCAAGCCGTTTGTCGAGATAATAATTTGCAAACCGATGGTTATATGAAAAGTAGACCGCAGATAACCCGCACGCCGCCCACGGAGAATCGTATCGAATTATCCCACCAGCAATCTTTTCGTTCAACTTGTCTCCTCCCGCACCGCTGCTTGTCGGCAGGTTCAATCCTGTGTAATCAATGGAAGTTACAGATCCGGAGCTGTCGATACGCGCGCTGAAATTTTTACTGGAGGCGAATCCCGTAAACTCGAAATTGCCAAGAGGTACCGCAAGTGCCACGCCCCTCAGGTAACCGTTCTCCGTCCGTGAGCGATAAGGGCTTAACGAGTAAGCGTCTCTGTCGAAGAGCGGCGAGATCGGATCCGCCGCCTTTGATACGACGCCTGCTCTCGAGAATAGTATCCCGTTCCCCAAACTCAGGCCGTAGTCTCCGACGTTTACGACGGAAAAAACCGAGATATTCTTTATTGAAGCGGCGACAGAATAGAAGTCTAAATAATTTCTTTCGCCGGCGTCCTTGTCGGTAACCGCATAGAATTCGACATTTCGATAAGCGGCACTAAGCTTTTGGAAATTCCTGATACCGCCATCGCCGTAAGCATCATAGTACAGAGAAACCTTCTGCGGCGATAAACTCATATAAGAAGCGGTGTTGATGCGAGCGTAATTCTCCTCAAAAATCTGAACGCGATTTCTGGCTGCGGACAAAAGATTCGGCGTTGCGCCGTCAAGCCGCGATAATTCGTCAAGGCTATGAATAAATTTAACCTTCCTTCGGTATTCAACGATTGAGTGGGCAAACTGCGGGACCATACCGGGAATCGAGAGCAAATCTTCTGTCGAGGCTGAGTTCAGATCAATTCTGCTGAACATTTCCGGCACATCATCGGAGTAGCTCAGTACCGATTCCAGGATGTTCTCTTCCCTCACCTCATCTTCTAAAGACTGGGCGAGCATCAATTCGGGATCTAAGCTGAAAAGCAGCGCCAACACGGCGACAAAATGTTTCAGCCTCCTCAATTTGGCAGTCCCCGGCAAGAGAAATGTCGTCAACATTTCTTATTCTCCGCGCAAAGCCCTTCGGTAATCCTCAACCTTCTCGAATTCTGTCTTCTCTTGGTTCCAAAATTTCAAAGAAAGCCCAAATGAATGCGTTACGCCGAGAACCTGATGAAAAGCCGCTCCGTATTCCAATTCAAACGAGAGAAAGCGAACGCCCAAACCTGCATTAAACGAATTTGTCCCGCTTGCCGAGCCTGCCCGTAATGTCACAAACCTTGCCGGCGAATATTCTGCCGCGATTCTAATGGCCGATGGGAAGCCCAACTCTTTGAAATATTCCACGGCAACGTTCAGCGCTTCAGATTCAAAAGCAACTCCTCCGGTGAACGTCTGCGGCAGCCTGTCGTTCGAGAGCGTCATCGATGCCGAATTCAAATTAGTCATACTGAAAGCGATTGAAAAATTTCTTGAAAGAAACATCTTCGCCCCGGCGTCAATGCTCGCTGTCAGGTCGGTGCCGTAATTTTTTATATAGAGATGATCGATGTTTACGTTCGCGCCGATAAAGAGAAAATGATACAGCGGCTTGGACAAATTCAGCGTGAACACATTTTCACGGTAGAGCTCGAACCCGAAAGTCTGAGCGGCTCCGCCAAAATCGATCCCCAACAAATTATCGCGGTAAGAAACGCCCGTCGCCTTCACTTCCGCGATCCCCAGAACAGACGGGACGTAGAAAATACTAAGTTCTCTTATTTTTGCAGCATGAGCGGGGTTATAGTAGAAGGACCACGGATCTTCGCCGAAGACGCACAAAGCGCCGGAGGTCGCAAGCGAACGTGCGCCGGCATATCTACGCTCGAAGCCGGCATAAGACTCGCCTGCTGTAAATACGCAAAGGAATAACAATGCGTAAAGATAATTTGCACGACCCGCATTTTGCATAAAAGAAAAAGCCCGCCTGTTCAGCGCCCGGCGCCGCTTAAACAAAAACCAAGTTGTCCGAAACCTACCTGCTAATTGATGTACTTAGCGTAAGTAGATTGGTGCGCCTGATCCACTATGGCTAACTTTTGCAGGATTCCCTTGTCGGGATAATCTTTCAGCGATTCCGCTATTTCTACATACTTTGCATCAAAGAAAACTTTGAGCAAAGCGCTGCGTGATCCTGACTGTATGACAATATTTGCAATTTTGTCCAACGCATTTGCTATTACGACTTGCGCCGAGTCACGCTGACTCGTCAGCATGTCTATTCCATTGTATTCGTAATCGTAGAAAGCTTTTCTAAAGACTTCATACTTTCCCGAAATAATATCATTGACCAAAGCGTATCTTGAATAAGTTCCAGAGCCGCCCGGCTGCCATCCCTGCGGATAGTCGCTGTTCTGTCCTTGAGCCACGATGTTAGAAGCCTTCTGGAAAAACTTTGTCCCGCCAAGAGGATTATACGAATCATAATCAAAACCGAGAATGATGTACATATAATAGTCTATGAATCCGGTAAGTGCGTTGAAGTGAAACTCATCGTGGTACAGCGACTGGTCTTTGGTGTAGGTAAACTGCCACGCGTTATCCATTATGCGAACCATCGGAGAAGAGTCGTTCGATTTATAAATTGGGCGCTGGCTTCCGATGAATGCCTGAGCCGTGTAAACGCCGCCTGATGCGGATAGAAGATAAATGTTGAGTGTGACTTTTATCTTCGGACCTTTGAAGTCATCACCCGTCCATCTGTAATTGTTTATATAGCTTTGAATGTTGCGCCCCAGATTCAGGACGTTTTCACGATCGGTACCGCTGAGGGCGTCGTAATTAAGCGTTACGCTGCAATCAAGCTCCTGTGCTGATGCAACGGCGAATGTGGTTAGCATAAACAACGGTATGAGCCATTTCATAGACAATTCCTCCGCACCAAATTTAGCTGACACTGCGATTGAAGGCAAATACAAAGTGTTGGTGCCATTAAAGAAATGTTGTGCGGACTGTGACGTGCGTCGCTTGCCATTCTATTAGAGTTTCGATAGCTTAATGTCATATTTATGGCATATGAGAAAAATAACCGTAATTTCCAATAATATAAGGAGTAAACTATATGCGTAAGCATCTTCTGCAGGTTGCGGCGTTTTTGACTGCCGCAGTAATTCTTTACGGCTGCTCGAAAAGCAGCAGCACAACTAATCCGCCATCGTCAACTGCGCCGACAATTCCAAGCGTTACCTTTTCGGGGCCAACCACAACTTCAAGCGATCAGTATGCACAGATGACAAAAAGTTATGCCCTGATGTTTAACGGTCTCAGCAGCTACTTCACCGCCTATCAGGGTTTGCGTGCCGCACAAAATGGAAATACGTGGAGCTGGACTTACAGCAACCCGGCTACCAATTTCACAGGCACGCTGACGGTTACACAGCAAAGCAGCGGCGGTTACTCGTGGAAGCTTGTGTTGAATGGAAAAGAATCGGCTACTGACACCGTCACATACAATAATTGGACAGCCATGACGGGAACCACAAGCAGTGACGGCAAATCCGGAAGTTGGACCATCTACAATGAGAACACAGCCATTATAGCTGCTCTGTACACATGGTCGACCAGCAGCAGTGGGACTTTGACAGGCACGTTAAAAAGTTACAGCAACACAGGCACCCTCGAGGCTACCATCACAGTAACCAATAACCCGGATAAATCAGGCGAGGTCGACATATACTCTGGTACTACGCTCGTCTTTAAAGCCACTTGGATAGCGAACGGTTCAGGCCAGTGGTGGACTTACGATAACAGTGGAACTCAAACCGGTACCGGCACCTGGACATAAACACATAGACGTTCAGCAACAAAAAGCCCCGCAGATGCGGGGCTTTTTGTTATTTCTACGAAACTCGAATGCCGCAAGAGCAGGTCGTCTGGCGATTACTTCGCTTTCTTATCGTCGTCTTTCTGTTTTATGAACGGAGTCAGTAAATCGATTGGCACCGGGAAGAAGGTTGTTGAATTACTTTTTGCAGCGATTTCAGACATGGTCTGGAGAAATCTCAATTGGACAGCCGTTGGAAACTCTCCAATAACTTTAGCCGCATCTGCCAGTCTTTGTGAAGCCTGAAACTCGCCTTCAGCATTGATGACCTTTGCACGGCGATTCCGCTCCGCCTCCGCCTGCCGCGCCATCGCGCTCTGCATTTCAACAGGAAGATCAATTTGCTTCACCTCCACGTTAGAGACCTTAACTCCCCATGGCTCGGTGTGGCTGTCGATTATCGATTGAAGTTGCTTGTTGATTTTGTCGCGCTCCGCAAGAAGTTCATCCAGCTCGGACTGGCCGATAACGCTGCGAAGCGTGGTCTGGGACATCTGACTGGTTGCAAACATATAGTCTTGAACTTCGACAACGGCTTTTCTCGGATCAATAACTCTGAAGTATATCACTGCGCTGACCTTGAGCGATACGTTGTCGCGGGTGATTATGTCTTGCGCCGGAACATCCAGTGCCATTGTTCTGAGACTCACCCGTACCATCTTGTCGATGATCGGGATTAGAATTATAAGGCCCGGCCCCTTCTCACCGATGAGCCGCCCGAGTCGAAAAATTACCGCACGTTCGTACTCTCGAAGTATTCTTATTGCACTTGCAAGGATGAATACAACGAAAAGAATTATGATAACAACAGACGTAAACATGACACCACCTATTTTTTTTGTTTGACTTTCAATGTCCAATTTGTAAAGGATTCGACGACAACTTCATCCCCAACTTTCAACGGGATGTCAGCGGTGGCTTTCCAGATTTCTCCGTGAACGCCGACTTTACCGACTGAGCCCGGTTCGATTTCGCTGACCACTTGGCCAACCTCGCCAATCATGGCCTCCAAGCCGGTCGCGTGCTTGCGCTGCTGAGCTTTCAGTCCAAGCCCCACCACCCAGAGGAAGAATACCGCCGCCACAATTACTGTTGTGATAATAAGACTCAACGAAATACTGACAAGTTCGAACGGAGAACGGATAAGCATCAGCGACCCTAGAAAGAGGGAGATGACTCCGCCGATTGCAAGCAAACCGTGACTCACGATCTTAATTTCGGCAATAAAGAGAATAATAGCGAGTATGATCAAGGCAAGCCCCGCAAAGTTTATGGGTAATGTTTGAAACGCATAGAAAGCCAATATTAACGAAATTGCTCCGACGACTCCCGGCAATATTGCGCCCGGGTTGAACAACTCGAACATAATCCCAAAGATTCCTATCATCATGAGGATGTAGGTTATGTTCGGATCACTTATGATTCCAAGAAACTCTTCCCGCCAGTTCATCGGAATGAATTCGACCTTCGCATCTGCCGTCTTTAGTGTTACCGTTCCAGTATTGGTCTTGACAGTTCTGCCATTTATCTCTTTCAAAAGAGAATCAAGATTAGGCGACACGATGTCTATCACGCCCTGCTTCAAAGCTTCAGATTCGGAGTTCGAGATACTGTGCAGGACTGCATCTTGCGCCCACGCTACATTGCGATGGCGCTCTTGTGCGATGGCACGAACAAATGCGGCGGCGTCGTTAATAATCTTCTCGGACATGACGGAAGATGTATCACCTCCGACCCCCATGCCGACCGGATGTGCTGCGCCGATGTTCGTACCGGGCGCCATCGCGGCAATGTTGGCAGAGAGAGTAATAAAAACGCCGGCAGACCCTGCGCGGGAACCGCTCGGATATACGTACACTATCACCGGTACAGATGAACTTAAAATCCCTTGGACAATTTTTCTTGTAGATTCGAGCAGACCCCCCGGGGTATTCATCTCAATAACAAGAGCAGAGGCGTGATCTTTCTCGGCCTTGCTGATCGAGTTGACTATGTATTCCGCCGTCGCCGGATTGATTGTCCCATCGACGCGAATGAGGATTACCTTCTCGCTCGCGTGCAAACTACCGACGGCGAAAAGTAAAACGAACAGAGCTAATTTCGCCTTCACATCAATATCTTAATACACAGCCCTTCAATTAGCAACCGGTGCGGCGGCGGTCTTAAGACACAACTTTTATAAACATTAGCTAAATTGAAACTGCAATGAAATGTTTGCCGACTTTCGAATTTGAAGAAATGCTTCGTCGCGGAGGAGTAGAGTACATAGCCGGCGTGGATGAAGCCGGGAGGGGACCTGTGGCAGGACCGGTTACCGCAGCAGCGGTTATTCTGCCGATCGGAAAATTCATAGAGAACGTCCGGGATTCAAAACAGCTTACTGGGAACCAGAGAGAATCTGTTGCCGCAGCGATTAAGGAAAATGCAATTGACTTTTCTGTTGCGCATATTCCAAATGAAACGATTGATTCGATTAATATTCTGAACGCAACACGGCTTGCGGTACTGAAGGCAATCGAGTCGCTCAAAATCAAACCGCAAGTAATCCTGATCGACGGTAAGTTCTTGAATCTGAAAAATATGACGTGCATTTCAATAGTGAAGGGTGACTCGACAATTTTTTCCATCGCCGCCGCGTCTATTCTTGCCAAGACTTCCCGCGATGCGTTGATGCTTAGATATGCAGAGGACTTCCCATTATACTCCTTTGAGAAGAACAAAGGCTACCTTACGATGGAGCATTTGCAGGCAATTCGGGCGCACGGATATTCACTCATTCATCGAAAAAGCTTTTCCATAAGCCTCTGAGGAATCTTCCTTGAATAAAGTCTTGGGTGCGAAGGGGGAGCAGCTTGCGGCGGAGTTCATGAGCCGCAGAGGATATGAAGTAGTCGAAAAGAACTTTAAGTACGACCGGGGAGAGATAGACATAATTGCCAGGAAAGGAAACCTGATAGTTTTCTGTGAGGTGAAAACCAGAACAAACAATGCGTACGGTGGAGGAGAGAACGCTGTCGATTCCAGGAAGCAGGAGCAAATCCGCAAGGTTGCGGAGGGCTATATCGCAGAACGAAACTTGTCCGCAGGATCCCTCGGAGAAGATTTTGATTTTAGATTTGACGTGATAGTAGTAGAGATGAGTAGCAGCTCGACAAAGATTCGCGTGATCGAGAACGCATTCTGAAAATTCTCACCGGCTAGAGACGTGGCCGAAAAGTGCCTTCCGAAAAAGATGGGACACAGAGAGACGCCGATGCCACTTTTCGGCATCCCGCATTATCCTTTTTTGATAATTATGAGCGGGAGAATAAGTCTTCTCTCTGTGGAACTCTCCCGAAGGGATCCCTTTGGGAAAAGATTTTCTCTGTGTCGCTCTTTGTAATTTTTCTTCCTAACGGGTTTTCGGCCGCATCTCTATACGACCACTGTCATAGGCAGCGGCTTTCCTTTCCGCAGGTCTCCGTAGGCGACTCGCCTTGGAGAGATCCTTCGGACAACCCCTTCTCTTTCTCCCCCTTGTCAAGGGGGAGATGTCCCGTCTCGACTTTGTCGGGAGGACAGTAGGGGGTCAATAAACCGGCAAAGCCATTTGTACATAGCCGCCGTCTTTGACGGTGGGTTTCTATGTCCGAATAATTACTTGCCACCGATCCATCAAAAAACAGAAAAGCCGGAGCCAAATTGCGCCCCGGCTTTTTTGCAAAGAAATATTTGCGCCTAATTATTTCAGCAATACCATCTTCATTGTTCTGACAAAATCTTTTGTCGCGAACCTGTAGAAGTACACGCCGCTCGCAACCGCGCTTCCGGTCTCATTGGTACCGTTCCAGGTAACCTGATAAGTCCCCGGTACGTAGTTGCCGTTCGTCAGTGCTTTCACAAGTTGTCCGATCGAGTTATAAACAGACACATTAACCATCCCCGTCTTCGGCACCGAGAAGTTAATAGTTGTTGTCGGATTGAACGGGTTCGGATAGTTCTGCTCCAATGCATAAGTGTGCGGAACCTTGTCGCTTATTATCTTCACGCCGGTCAACGTACTGATTGCCCTAGTCAATAGCGCAAATGTATACTTTGCGTTATGGATGCCCATGCTTCTGTCCTTTGAGACGAAGAGATAATCGTACAGTGCTTCAAGCTGGTTCTTTGTAAGCGATTTGCCGACTGTCGGGCTGCCCGGATTGGCGATAACTGAATCCGGAAGCAGAGAAGCCAACTTCGTTAACAATGCTTGAACTTCAGTCTGCACTCCGGGCATCGGTCCGTTGTTGGCTATACCGGCATAATCATACGGAGCCGGAATTTGGTCGAAGTCTGTTATCGGCCCATGACACGATTGGCAAGCAGT
>JAMCQL010000016.1 GCA_023381615.1 Bacteroidota bacterium | reverse complement strand
ACCAGACTCCTTCGGCGAGGTACGCAGCATGAGTTTTCAACTTATCCACACTTTCCACAAAAGAGAGAAAGTAGCAAAGAGAGAAAAATATTCTTATTATTGTGTCAACTTTTTTCAGGACGACACATCCTGCATCCTAACTCACCCCCTGTCCCCCTCTCTTTCGCAAAGAGAGGGGGAGTGAAGGGATGAGTTCGACCGGCAAAGCCTGTGTCGTCCATTACCACTGCCTTAGGCAGTGGGTTTCTACGCCGAACTAAAACTTGACAATTCGAAGACGAAGGTTTATATTTTTTATGTCTAGGCGGAGAGGGCAAGTCTCTCAGTCAGTGTTTCTCAAGAGTAAAATGTAACTCATTACAGCAGAATCTCTGCTGAATGATTGTTTCATTCGTAAAGGAGCACGATGTTTACAGCCGACGTAGCACGCCTAGAGATCCACCACTCTCCAAAACAGCCACGAGGCTCCAAGCCTCTTAATCTCCCACAAGTAATCCCACAATTCTACCGAGCACACGCTGCAATTCCCCCGATCGTTGAAAAACCCACTAACCCTCTCAACTGTTCAAAAAGCGGTGGAGAGGATTTAGATAGATTTAGATACTTGCTCATTATGCCCACAGGCTAACACTCATTACAGAGTAAGAACCACCAAAAAAACAAAGAGGAGGAAAAGATGAAACAAAAGTACCGACAAGCTCTGCATACTGTACTGCCGTTGCTGACAGCGATCCTGTTATCAACGACTGCGAGGGTCGATGCTCAATCAACCACCAGCGACGTAGCGGGGATAGTCCGTGACCAAAAGGGCCAGCCAGTACCTGAGGTTCAAATCGTCGCGCGGAACAAAGCCACCGGCTCCTACAGAATCACATACACCGACGACCGAGGCGGTTACAGAATCGGTTATCTTACGCCGGGCACATATCAAGTTATTGCCGAACACCTCAATTATGCGCGCGCCATACATGACAACGTTCGCCTATTGATCGGCCAAACGGACGAGGTGGACTTCTCGCTGATTTCCAAGGACATTCAGGCTTCAGAAGTCGTGATTGAAGCAAATGCTCCTCTTATCAATGTGAAGAAATCCGACATATCCGTTACAGTTCAGCCTGAACAGATAGAAAGTCTGCCACTAAACAGTCGCAACTTTCTAGAACTGGCGACTATCGCACCCGGGGCGAAGAGTTCGACAGGTGGACGAGGTCCCGTTACAACAGGTGCACTCAACTCAAGGTTCATCACTGCTTACATCGACGGTGTTGACTTCAAGAACAATGACTTAGGAGGTGTGCTAGGCACGTCGTTCGGTGTGACAACAAACATTGTCCCAGAAGATGCGATCCAGGAATTCCAGGTAATCACCAGCATGTACAAAGCCGAGTATTCAGGTGCGTCAAACGGCATCATCAATGCGATTACGAAGTCCGGAGGAAACGAATTTCATGGATCTGCTTTTGGGCTATTCCGCACTGAGGGTTTGAATGCTCGCGGACCTTTCGAGAAAACGAAACCCGATTACAACCGTCAGCAAATGGGAATTTCTTTAGGCGGCCCGATTATTAAAGATAAGACACATTTCTTTTTCTCGTATGAACGCGACAACATCAACAATTTCATTACTGTCAACACCTCTGGTCGACAGCCCCAACTCGACGGAACATTCAAAAGTCCAACGATAGAGAATCTCGGGCTGGTGAAACTCACTCACAATATCTCATCAAACAACTCTCTTGATTTCAGATGGCTTTCCGTCTCGACAGACAACAACCCGGGAAATTTTGGCGGCACGACGGCATACAGCAACGGTTTCAATTTAGATTTTCGACTCAACTCATACTTGCTGAACGATCGATGGGCAATCAGCGATAATCTAGTGAACGAACTAAGACTACATTACCTGAGATACAGGAAGCTCGCCTCACCCATCAGCACTGATCCACAGCATGTTTATCTCTCTTCAGGGATTGCAACCGGCTGGAACGGAAATCAGCCGCAGACAGAGAATCAAGACTCGTATGAACTGCGCGACGACATTAGTTACTTCGTGCAAGGGTCAACCGGTACGCATGTTCTTAAGTCCGGATTCACTCTCGCTAGGGAGCGTCTCTCCTCCGATGCGGCGTTCCTAAGCGGCGGATCATTGATTTTCAAATCCGATACCAGTTCTCTTCCGATCATTGGCGTTATTGGTCTCGGAAATCCTCTAACACAGACTTGGAATACCGATTTCGGTGTGTATGTTCAAGACGACTGGAGTCCGCTTCACAATCTCAACTTCAACCTCGGTGTCCGGTGGGACGTTGCTAACAACATGATTAATAATAACTATGTCAACCCACTTGCAAGCGACACTGCGTTGACCAACCATGTAAGCCCTGATTTCATTGGGAATGGGAATAGAAAAATCGATCTCAATAATGTGGCACCAAGAGCCGGATTTTCCTGGGATATATTTGATGATCAAACGACGGTTCTCCACGGAGGAGTTGGTGTCTTTTATGACAGGATAATATGGAATTTCCCGGCAAACGAACAACAAGATGGTGTTTACAATATTTACACAATGGTGTTCAACAAGAACCTTCCGCCAACCCTCAGTAGAGACTCCCTCATAGCGTACGTCCAGTCGAACCGGGCTAAGCAAGCTGCTCCGGGTGTAACACTTCTTCCCTCTTCCATGCCAACCCCCTACACGGTCCAGATGTCTCTCGGAGTAACCAGACAAATTTCTTCTGACCTTGTCGCCTCGTTAGATTACGTCCGAATCAGCGGCTATAACGAATACACGACATACAACATAAACTACACTAAAGGAATCGGCGGACCGAGAGTATTGACTCCGGCATTCGGAGCAATAAACTTGGTTACCTCACAAGGGAGATCATGGTATGATGGAATCGATTTCAGTCTTACCAGACCTTACATGGGAGACTGGCAGATGCAGATCTCATATACGCTCTCATGGGCATTCGATACATTTGACGACCCATTTGCCGGGTATGTCTTCCAATCAAGCATCTTGCGTGCACCAAGCGCCCAAGATGAAAGACATCGGTTCGTTGCAAGCGGCACGGTCAATCTCCCTTATGATTTCCAATTAAGCGGCATAATGACATTTTCTTCTCCGCGCCCGATTTACGTCATCACCGGAACGGACAACAACAATGATGGTGTACTTGGGGATGATTTCCCACCCAGCGGCAGAAATTCCGTGCGTCCGGATCCGGGCAAGATAAGAAACTGGAACAAGGACATAGACCTGAGAATTTCCAGGTATTTCAGCATTGCGGGAACGACAAGGCTCATGCTGTTAGTAGAGGCATTCAACATTTTCAACTGGACAAATTACACCGCTTACATTGGCCGGCTCAATGCTGTAAGTGGAGGCGTATCAATCTTTGGAGATGCAATCTCAGCGTCTAATACAAGACAAGTTCAAGTCGGACTTAGACTATTGTTCTAACCCACACAAGTTTTGCGCTGCGGTGTTGTCAGAAATGCCGCAGCGTGTTACTTTTTAAGCAAATCAAGGAGATCAAATATGCGACTCTTCTCAAAAGCATTCTTTCTGACAATTCTCATAGTCTCGGTCGTTTCCGCAGGATCCTTCGGAGAAGCCCAAGGCATCTCAACGCAAGAAGTATCGACGACCACCGCAGAAATTAAAAGTCTACTCAAAACGATTTCTACCGATTCGCTGAAGTCATACGACAATACTCTGGCTTCATTCGGAACCCGGCATACCATGTCCGACACTCTAAGCTCCACCAGAGGCATCGGCGCCGCTCGAAGATGGATCGAGTCAAAGTTCCAGTCTTTCACAAAGAATGATCCCAACTTCAAGGTTTACGAGGACCGGTTCACGCTTGACAAAATGCCTCGCATATCCAGACCGACAACTCTGGTAAACGTTTACGGAATCTTGTGGGGTAAAGAAGGTGTTAGCGGACGCTACGTCGTTATTTCGGGGCATTACGATTCCAGAGCGACCGACATAATGGATGATACATCCGATGCACCGGGCGCGGACGATGATGGAAGCGGATCTTCATTGGCAATCGAAGCCGCACGAGCGTTTACTACTATACATTTCCAGCCCGATGCAAACATCATCTTTATCTGCTTCGCCGGTGAAGAACAAGGCTTATACGGGAGTAATCACTTCGCAAGCGAAGCCCGAAAAAAGAACATGAACATAATCGCCGATCTGAACAACGATATCGTTGGAGCGATAAAAGGCGGTAATGGCGTAGTCGAGAATAACATGGTGCGAGTTTTTTCTGAGGGCTACAAGGAAATTACGATAGGCGAACGGAAATTGAATCCGGAATTTATCGGATATGAAAACGACAGCCCATCGAGAGAATTGGCCCGCTACATTTTCACGAATGCGAAACAGTTTCTTCCGACATTCAAAGCCCAACTCATCTTCAGGCAGGACAGATTTCTGCGGGGCGGAGACCACGCGTCGTTTAACAAGTATGGCTATGCGGGCGTGCGGTTCACAGAACCAAATGAGGACTATAACCATCAACACCAGGATGTTCGCGTCACAACTGAAATGGTCGACGGCAAGGAAGTGAAAGTGCAATACGGAGATCTTCCTGAGTTTGTGGACTCGAGTTATGTGGCGAACGTGTGCCGAATGAATTCTCTGACGGCAGCGCTTCTTTCCGTTTCTCCTCCGGCGCCGACACATGCAGAAATGCTGGTCGACAAATTAGAGTACGGCACTCGTATAAAGTGGGACAACCCATCTCACGGCAAAGGAATCGCAGGCTGGAAGATTTATTTCCGGAAAACTGATGAACCGTTTTGGTCCAACTATGTATTCGTGAACTCTTCAACCGACCCGGTCGTCGAGTACAATCTCAAGAAGCTTTCCAAGGACGATTACATTTTCGGACTCGCAGCGGTCGGAACGAACGGAGCAGAGAGCATACCGGAGGCTCCGCTGCCGGGGAGATAATATTCCTAAGTGACCGCCACTTTTGAAGTGACGGTCACTTTTTCAACAGCTCCTTCAATCGTTCTTGGACATTTTGGTACGCTTCCTTGGTTAATCCGTCTCCCTTGACTGACTGATAAGACTGTATTGCCAAGGTTTTGTTACCAAGTTTTTCATAAGCCAAGCCGAGAGAATAGTAGAACCGATCTTGGTAGCCCAAATTTCTTCCCAGTGCCTGTTTATAGAGAGAAACTGCCTCCTCGTTCCTGCCCATTTTCAAAAAATCAGAACCAAGCAAAAGGTATATGTTCACGAGGTACCTGGCTTCTTCTTGACTTGGCTGGCGGATCTTAGAACGATTGATAGCCTCCTGGAAAGTTCGCGCCATCTCATCCCTTTTCTTACAATTACTATATGCAATCCCAAGTTCGAAGTAATATCTGTAGCAGGCATCTGGAAATTCTTGTATGAGTCTCCGATATATCGTGGCGGCTGAATCGACCTGTTTCTGTCGTTCGTACAGGCTTGCCAACATCTCCATCGCTTCGTATTTTGCCAACGTCCCTTTCTCAACCACTAATCTCAAATATTTCTCCGCCTTCTCTTCAGACCCGGC
>JAMCQL010000047.1 GCA_023381615.1 Bacteroidota bacterium | reverse complement strand
CATACCTCTTTGAATCTCTGAGTATCAAAGAAGACTCTTTTTGATACCTTTCTGAACCTCCGGGAATCAAAGAGGACTCTCCGAGGTACCCGCTTGAATCTCGGCGGGTCAAGAAGGACACTCCGACCACCCTTTTTGTGTCTCCGAGAGACGATACACGCCTCCCGGAGATACCTAAACGTTCAGGTGACCGTCACTTGCGTAAACATTGCAATCCACTGACAATCTGACATAGAAGTGACGGTCACCTAGGGCATTTCCGGGCCGGCAGAAGCATCGCCTAACCCTTCGGGGCGGATTGCGCTGTCTTCACCTTTTGGGACTTGCCCGGGAATCTCTCTTTCAGGTCTTCATAGATAGCAGCCGCGCCGGGAACGTTGCGCTTAGCCGCGTCCCTTACTGTGTTGTAAAAGGTAAGAGAAGCGGTGAACGCCTCGCTTCCTAACGCGGTGTAAGTGTCATCTATCGCACTCGCAAGCTGCATGATCAGTCTATAAACCGGGTCAAGTTGCCTGACTAATTCGACGTCTTTTTTAAGTTCTGCCACATTCAAGTACGGCGGCACAAGGTTCGCGTTCGCTTGGGCATAGCCAAGGCTCTTGTCCACGAATGGAATAGACTTGTCGCCCATTTTAAGCATTGTGGCCTTTTCGTCATTTGTAAGGTTGATTGTGAACGGCAACTTCGCGTTTACCGCATTAAGGCTTGTGATGATTATGTCACGATCCTCGTCGGACAACACTGCCGAAATGTTTGCGTAAGGCATAACAACTCCCTTTAGTTTTGTGAATGATTATGTGAATTAAAAAATATCCTGCACGACATATGTTTTGGCTTACAGTTACCCTGCGTGTGTTCTGTTCGCATTCATAACGAGCCTCCTTGAATTTGTGGCTGACACAGTTTTCAACATCCTTACTCTTGTTCCAACGGTCGCCGTGGAAACATCGTCTTGACGCTCCGCGTCAATTACCATTCAACGGTGCGGAGCACCGATGATACGTTACCATCCCGTTCTTGCGGGAACCATGGTAACGACAAAATATTTATTTGTAAACAAACTACTGAAAACTGACTGCCCGCCCTTGCCGTAACGCAAGAAGCATAAAAGGTTCTTAATGGAATTTTCCCCGCATCTCCCGACGATGTTAGGTTTGGTTTCGATGTCGGCTCTTCAACCTGCCAACAACAGTATCGCTATCTCACTTTCCGTCATGCTTCACTCGCGGGTCGAATGTGTACCCTGATTCCCGCGAGCGTTGTTCAAATGTAAAGTGTACCCTGGCAGATGTCAAGAACAATTTAGTCAGCCAGAGGTGGATGAGCCTCAGGCTCAGAGGAGTATTATCAGGCTTGTGCTATTGCCTTGTCTTTCTTAGTGATGTAAGCGTTGTACATCACCATCAGCAATGTGGCAGCAATTCCAATCCCGGTAAGCGTCAACCAGATTCCCGTCGGCTGACCGAGGACCTGCACCGTCTCACCCGACCTGACGAGAAGCGACTTGGTCAATGTCTCGTAAAGCCAGCCGCCGAAAGTGCCGCCAACAAACCACGCGATTGCAATCGGCAGAAATGCGTATCCCTGAAAGAGCGCTTCCTGCCCTTTCGGCGCATGATCGGCTATGTACTCGTAATACCGAGGCGCTTGCGTCATCTCACCTAACGACCACACTACCATAGCCGCGATGATTGTCCACACATTTGGATGAATTGCGATCACGAGCCAACTCAAAGTGGAGACGCCGAAGCCTATGGTGATCGCAGTTACCGGCGGCATCTTCTTCGTCAATCTGTTAACAATTACCTGCAGGAAAATTATTGCCCACGCATCCACCGATTCGATGAGCTCAAACGGAGCGTTCTTCGAAATGAAATCTGTCAGATAAAATGGAACGATCACAAAAACCTGCCAGAACATTATCCAGTACAATGAGAAGATCAAAAGGAAAACCATGAAGCGGCCGTTTTTCAAAACTCGCAGCATGTCTCTCAGTTTCTCGCCAAGAGATGGTTGTTGTGTGAGCGCGGCTTCCGGCTCGTGATAAAAAATTAGCGTCCCGAAAAACATTAGTCCGCATGTAACTGCTGAAACCATGTAAACAGATTCAATTCCAATTTTATCCCGGAAGAAATATGCAATCACCGGTCCGGTTGCGCCGCCGACGTTGACAAGCGTGTAGTAGATTGCGTACCCGAGCGACTTCGTCTCAGGCTTCGAAGAGACCGCTATCGTTCCAAGCACGGACGGCTTGATGAATGACTCGCCTATCGCTGTGAACAGCAGAACAACCACAAGAACCCAGAAGAGTGGAAACGAATGCACGACCGGCGCAAAGAGCGGCGAGCCAACAGATCCGACCAAGAAATATCCAATCGCCATTACAAAGAACGCGAAGGAGAACGCCCTTCGAAATCCGTACTTGTCGGCAAATGTGCCGGCAAATATTGGGAGGAGATAAACGAAGCCTCCAAAGATTGACGAGAGCGTTCCGGCGTCGACCTCGCTGAAATGCAGGTGGTTTCTCAGAAAGATGCTCATCACCGCCGCCTGCGCGTAATAAGCAAGCCGCTCAAAAAGTTCGAGCGAGTTTGCAACCCAAAAAGATCGATGAAAACCGCTGAAAAATTTCTTTAATCGTGAGTCGTCGCTCATAAACCTTCCTTCGTTTGAATGTGTTCTATTATTGTGAATTCAACTTAATATACTTTTGGAATACTTCTGGCTTTCGGTTTCAACTTTTAATCCCAGAATCGCCATTGGAAAAGATGGCACACGGATTAATTTATTCCACTTGATCTCATCTGTGAAAATCTGTGTCATCCGCGTGCTATTCTTTTCTTTATCGGGTCTTGTCCAAAGGATCCTTCGGACAGTGGAACTTTTCGTCCACGTCCCTATAGATGCGGCCGAAAACCATAGAAAAGAGAATTTCACCGCAGAGTCGCAAAGACGCGAAGTCAATTATTATAATATTTTTCAACTTAGCGTCTCAGTGTCTCCGCGGTTTTCTTTTGCTGATGGACTTTTCGGCCGCGTCCCTAGGACAAGAGTTCTAATGATAAATCTGGGCTAATTAGTGCGGTTCAATTTGTTTGGCATTTTTAAAAGTCAATATAATGAAAAACTTCACTCCTCCCCAATATTGTAATTTGATCGAGGTCCCACAAATATTGAGCATTTGACGCGGCAAGCGTATGTCAGACAGCTTTTGGCTGTCAAAAATTATTAAAATCTGCTAACTTGTATGAAACCCATGAGAGGAGATTTTTCTAAATAGATGCCGTTCATTCCATTCCATTTCTTTTTATTGCTTATCATCGGTCTTACGTTAGCTTCCCAGTTCGTTGTTTACAGAATCGTTGCGAAGTATCTAGTCGGAATTGGTGTAAACGCAAAATTCACGAGAAGGTATCTTCCGTTCATTTTCGTTCTGATTAATCTTCCCTTTCTATTCATACATTTCACTCCGCAGGTTTTTTATCAAGGCTTAGCCCGAAAACTAATTATGATGCCGTTTTACGCATATCAGACTTTAAGCATTGCGATTTTGTTTGTCGCCCTCATAACGTTTGTCGTAAAGTTCATACTGAAAACTTTCCGAATTCAAAAGAAAGCTAAAAAAACTCTGAAGACACAAGAATTGCCTTCTGAGTCCAGGCGATCGTTTCTGAAGAAGACGGCAATTGGCATCGGCGGCTATACTTTTATCGGTTCGATGTACAGTATTTACAACCGCGATGACTATAAGATTGAGGATGTTTCATTGCGGCTCAAGGACTTGCCTCCTCAATTGCAGGGCTTGAGAATTGTGATGATCAGCGACATCCACGCCGGGCTGTACATGACGGAAGATGATATGAGCAAGTACACGGAAGAAATAAATAAGCTGAAACCCGATTTGATTTTTATTCCGGGCGATTTTGTGACGAGCCGGACAAATGAAATCATTCCCTTCGTGAAGTCGTTCTCGGGATTGAAATCCAAATTTGGGAATTATGCTTGTCTCGGTAACCACGACTTCTTCGCAAATCCGAATACCATCACGGAGAAATTGGAGGAGAACCAAATCTCTGTTCTGCGAAATGCGACTGCAGAATTGGATATCAACGGTTTCAAGCTCATGTTGTCGGGCGTCGACGACGGAAGCCGGGCAGACTTCACTAAAGTTGCTTATGAAGCAAATTCTTTAGACACGACGCGCATTCTCCTGTGTCACAAGCCGTACTACTTCGATAATGCCATCGCGGGAGGTTATGACGTAATGCTCAGCGGGCATACTCACGGAGGGCAAATAGTCCTTGCAAACCTTTTGGGCGTTAAACTGACTCCTGCCGCGCTTTTTTCACCGTATGTTTCGGGCAAGTATCATCGCGGCGATTCCATACTTTATGTCAGCCGCGGAGTAGGAACTGTGGGATTGCCCGTCCGCGTGAATTGTCCGCCGGAAATCACAGTCTTCACTCTCATGAAAAAATCCTAAGAATGCGACTCGTCGCCAGAATATTCGTCCTCGTCTCCGCACTCTTCATAGTTCTCTACGGCGTCTTGCCTGGGTTCTTTCGAGTCGAAGGAAACTTCATTCCGATTTATGTGGCTGGCAAAAATTTCTTGCTTGGACTTAACCCTATCTTATTTTACCGTTTTCCCGATTTTCAAAAGCTCATCGACGCAAGCGGGCTGTCTAACGGAATTTTCTCTTTCGCGGTTTCGACCCCGCCTTCCATTCTTGTCAACTCCATAGTGGCACTTCCTTCACCGGCGATCTCAAGATTTCTCTTGACGGGCGCAAACGTCGCGGCGTTTGTCCTGCTCGTCCACGCCTCGTCCAAAGTTGCGAATTCTTCGGTTGGAATGGCTTATATGGTCTCCTTGAGTTCATCGTTTGCACTGGCGGCGAACTTCAGATCGAGTGAGCCTTTCATAATTCTCACGCTGCTTTTCGTGCTCGCGTTCTACTCCCTTGTCATTAACGCAGAAGGAGCTGCCGGGGTGCTTCTCGGATTGATCTTTCCATTCAAAGTATTCGCGGCGATTCCCGCTGTGCTTTTTCTTTTGTCAAAAAAATGGCGGGCATTTCTTTACTTCGTAATCACTTCTGTCATCGTTTTGATTTTCACCTATTTGATAGTCGGCAAACCGACGATTGTCTATTATCTGCAGAAGGTTTTTCCTTTTTATATCAATGGGAGAATTCAGAATCCGTACTCAATTTCTTATCAAACGGCGTGGTCGTTCTTCAGACGGATATTTGTATTTGACAACACGCTCAACATTCACCCGCTGATTCAATCACGAAGCGCGTACGTTCTGGCGATATCAATTTTCAAAGCGATTATTGTTGTGCCTTCAGCTTATTTCTTCTACAAAGGCATTGAAAGAAAAAGTCCGAGAGAATCTTTAATAGCGGCAACCTTTCCGATAATTTTCTTGTCGCCAACGGGGACAACATTTGAACTTGTCCTGCTTGCGCCGGCAGTTATAAGCCTTGTGCAGATCGCACTTAGCGAGGGCAATACAAAAATCGCAAGACTGTTCCTTGTGCTTTATGCATTATCGTGTTTACCGATTTTTGCGGCTTTGGAAATTTATCTCAAAGTCTCAAGTCCCTTTTTGCTGTACGAAAGATTCTTCCTGTTGATCGTGCTTTATGCTTTCTATCTCAGTTTCCAATTACGTCTTGTGCCAAGACACCTGTGGGCGATTCGAACGATAATCACCGCCTCGATCGCCGCTGCAGTTACGGTAACTCTCTATTTCGGAGACCGCTCGTCAGTAAATACGAGCTCTCTGCCGGTAACTCCGGCTCTAAAAGGTGTGGAACTGAAAAGTATTGCATTCAGCCCGGGATTAAATGAAGGAAAGTTGACTTACGTCGGTTACGATTCCGCTTCGAGACATTTCGCGCCTTACCGAGTTCCCCTCAAAGAACTTGAGTCGTCTTCGCAGGATCGTATTGCCGGCAACTGCTACCGGTTTGTTTCCGATCAACACGGAGAAAACTACGCCATTGAAACGACAAAAGAAGAACAGACGGTTTCGTATTTCAGGATAGAAGAGGCAGCTGCATCTTTCAATGGCACAGCACCCTCAGTAAGCGCAGAGGGAGACTATGGTGCTTTCCTGAAAAACGGTAAACTATACATTGTCGGACTTCCAAGCAGACATATCGTTGTGGTTGACAGCGTGGCGTTGCTGCCATTTAGAATAACAAAATTTGCTTTCAACAACAGCAGGAATTCAGATATTGTCTTTGTCATCGACTCACTAAACGCGTCACATTCGATTGGAACATACGACCTATTTGACCACAGCTTGGCGACAGTTCCCGCGCCTTTTCACATTTCATTGTTATGCGCCGACGGCGAAAATTTCTTTGCTTCACTTGAGGCAAAGGATTCCACCAGTGTCTGGTCATTCAAGAGTAACACTGCTCCGACAAAACTCTTTGCCGTTCACGGAAGCGTGGAGGACATGACCGTCATCAACCACGAACTATACTTTTCCTCTGACTTTGAAAGAGGTTTAGATTTTCCGACAGTTTACAAATACACTTCTCTGACGACTCTTCCGGCGCAGAAGTAGCTCTCCACTTCTCGTGCGTTTCAAATACGCTCACGTTATCACTCCATGACTGACTGTGCCACGAAGCCCTTCACAACCTTGATTTTCTGTATACCTGCTGGTATATTTTCTGAAATGTCGAAAGCAATAACTCAATCTGTTTCCGAACTCATCGCCTCCGCAAACGAAGCGAAAGAAAAATCCGAAGCAAAGTTTTCGCACTTCCGCGTCGGAGCGGCAATCAAAACGGAGGCGGGCGATGTTTACTCCGCTTTCAATATCGAATCGAGCAGTTACGGGTTGTCGATGTGCGCCGAACGAATTGCTCTGTGGACAGCAATCACCGCGGGCGAATCAAAATTCAAACGAATCGCAATTGTATCAGATGCTAAAGATTTCTGCACTCCGTGCGGCGCCTGCAGACAAGTTTTGTATGAACTCGCCGGCGACATCGAAGTCTATATGACTAACATGAAAGGCGAAGTAAAAAAACAAAAACTTTCCTCGCTTATTCCAGAAGCGTTCACATCAAAGACTCTATTAAATGGAAGAGATTAGTTTACATTACGCGCCGCGGGAGACCGGTTGGATCGAAGTAGTCTGCGGATGCATGTTCAGCGGCAAGACGGAAGAATTGATCCGTCGACTTCGCCGTGCCGAGATCGCTCGACAGAACGTTGCGATATTCAAACCGCGCATCGACAAAAGATACAGCGATGACCACATTGTTTCACACAGCGATGACAGGCTGAAGTCGGTTGTGGTTGACTCTGCTCTTGAAATCCCTTCCCTCTCCAAAAATGCTCAAGTGGTCGGCATCGACGAAGGACAATTTTTTGGAATGGAGCTTGTGGAAGTTTGTGAGTCGCTAGCCTCTGCCGGTAAAAGAGTCATAGTCGCGGGGCTCGATCAAGATTACCGCGGAAAACCGTTTGAGCCTATTCCACAGCTTCTTTCCGTGGCTGAATATATCACAAAAACGCTCGCAATTTGTGTCGTTTGCGGGAATCCGGCGGACAGAACTCAGCGCAAGACTCACCAGGGCGAGCGTGTGCTTGTCGGAGCAAAGGACATTTACGAAGCCCGATGCAGAAAATGTTTCGTACCACCCTCGGATTGAAATGGATCAATTCCTACGGCACTTCCGGACAGCTAACCTCGTCATTTCTTAGTACAGGAGCCAAAAATGAAAAAAGGTTTTTCGGTCTTTCTTACAGTAGTCCTATTGAGTGGTGCAGCCTTTCTCTTTGAATCTTGCGGGAAAGGTCAGCCGAGCGCTTCGCCAAACAGTGAGGTCGGACTCGTGTTCGATGTCGGCGGTCGCGGCGACAAATCGTTCAACGATGCCGCCTACCAAGGACTGCAAATGGCGAAAGACAGCCTTGGAATAAAATACCAATACATCGAGCCGGGCGGCGGCTCAGACAGAGAGTCTGCCCTGCGTCAGCTCGCAAATCAAAAAAGTATCGGATTAATTTTCGGAGTCGGTTTCATTTTCACCGATGATATTACGAACGTAGCCAAGGATTTTCCAGATAAAAAGTTCGCCTGTATAGACTACTCGTATGATCCAAGCAAGCCGCTGCCGCCAAACCTGATAGCAATTGAGTTCAGAGAAGAAGAGGGTTCGTTTCTGGTAGGCGCGATTGCAGGTTTGATGACGAAGACAAATACTGTCGGCTTTATCGGCGGCATGGAATCTCCGCTTATCAGAAAATTTCAAGCGGGTTATGAAGCCGGCGTGAAGTATGTTAATCCGAAAGCTAAAATACTCGTCGCGTATGCCGGCGTTACCGGAGAGGCGTTCAAGAATCCGGCTAAAGGAAAAGAGCTTGCGCTTAGCCAGTACTCCCAGGGCGCTGATATTATTTATCATGCTGCCGGCGTAACCGGACTCGGAGTTTTCGAAGCGGCGCGTGAGATGAAAAAGTACGCCATCGGTGTCGATTTGGACCAGTGGAATGAAGCTCCAGGTTACGTACTCACCAGTATGGTCAAGAAAGGCAACGTGGCTGTTTATGACATTATCAAACAGTGGAAAGAAAACAAGTTCAAAGGCGGCACAGCCGAAGTGTTTGGACTGAAGGATAATGGAGTTGATTTTGTTTATGACAAGAACAACCAGCCGCTCATTCCGGAAAGCGTTTACCAGAAAGTTGAAGCCTTGAGACTGCAAATCATAAACGGACAAATTAAAGTGCCAACACAGTAATCGCACTTCTTAATGCCATACGCGATAGAACTTCTTAACATAACTAAACGGTTCGCGCGCACAGTTGCGAACGACGACGTAACTCTGAAAGTCTTAGCCGGTTCAATTCATGCCCTTGTCGGCGAGAACGGCGCCGGCAAAACTACTTTGATGGAAACTTTGTATGGACTTTACCAGCCCGATGCCGGAGCGATCCGCATCCACGAAAAGGAAGTGACCATCAAGTCTCCGCACGACTCCATCAAACTCGGCATCGGAATGGTTCACCAGCACTTCATGCTCGTACCACCGCTGACCGTTCTCGAAAATATCGTTCTCGGCGCAGAGACGACGAAGAATTTCTTTATCGATCTGAAGAAAACAACGGCAGAAATCTCCGAGCTTGCTGAGAAATTCTCACTGAATGTTCCGCTCACTGAAAAAGTCGAGAACGTCGGCGTCGGCATTCAACAAAGAGTCGAGATATTGAAAGCAATTTACCGCAAAGCCGATATATTAGTTCTCGATGAACCAACCGCAGTTTTAACTCCGCAGGAGACAGTTCAGCTTTTCAAGATCCTTGCTGAATTAAAAGAGCAAGGCAAAACAATAGTCCTCATTACGCACAAGTTGAATGAAGTAATGGCGATCAGCGACCACGTGTCGGTTATGAGAAAAGGAAAAATTGTCGGGCATCTTGAGACTCCCAAGACAAACCCGCAGGAAATCGCACAGCTCATGGTTGGCAGACCGGTATTGTTGAGGGTCGAAAAATCCGAACATAAGGCCGGCGCTCCCGTCCTTGGAGTGAAAGAGCTTACTTATGTTGACAGGCGCGGCGTTGAAGCGCTGAAGAGTGTTTCACTTGATGTGGCTTCCGGAGAAATTCTTGGAATTGCCGGCGTGGAAGGCAACGGACAGTCTCAGCTCGTCGAGTGCATAACCGGCCTCATCAGACCGACTTCCGGCTCAATCACAATAAATGGCGTTGAGATCGTAGGATTGAATGCGCGCGAAGTGTTTGCACGCGGGTTAGCTCACGTCCCAGAGGACAGGATAAAGCGCGGACTCGTGATCGATCTTTCTATAAAAGAAAATCTTATACTCAGCCTGCAGGCTCTTCCGCAATTCAGCTCACGACTTTCTATGAAGCGCGCGGAAATTACGAGCAACGCCGAACTTCTCATACAGAAATACGACGTTCGTCCGCCTGATCCAAACGCAATAACGCGAGGATTGTCCGGCGGCAATCAACAAAAAGTCATCATCGCACGAGAGCTTTCTCGAAATGCGGAAGTCATAATTGCCAGCCAACCTACTCGCGGCGTAGACATCGGCGGGATCGAGTTCATTCACCGTACTTTAGTTACAGCGAGAGATTCCGGGAAAGCCATTTTGCTTGTCTCCGCAGATTTGAATGAGATACTAAGTTTATCCGACCGAATCGCAGTGATGTACAGCGGAAGAATTGTCAAGATCTTCCCCGACAACAAAGTAGAAGAAAGCGAACTCGGACTTTACATGACAGGTTCAAACCAAGAATTGATCCGAGAAGCAAAATGACAGCCAAAAAGCACTTGCCCCGACTTGTCGGGATCACGTCGGTACTTGAACACCCGATAACTCAGAATTTTTTAATACCACTTTTTGCTGTGGTTTTGTCATTTGCCGTTGGTGCAATCTTCATCGTGATGGTTGGGAAAAATCCCTTCGAGGTTTACTCGATATTATTCTCGCAAACGCTCGGCAGCACTTACGGGATTGGCCAGCTTTTATTCAAGACAACGCCATTGATATTTGCCGGTTTGTCCGTGGCGCTCTGTTTTCGCGCGGGACTTTTCAACATCGGCGCCGAGGGGCAATTGCAGATTGGCGCTTTCCTCACCGCGCTCGTCGGCATGAAAACTTTTGGTGTGCCATTTTACTTAGAAATTCCATTATTGATGCTCGCCGGAATGGTTGGCGGCGGACTCTGGGGATTTATTCCGGGATATTTAAAAGCAAAGACCGGCGCACATGAAGTCATAAATACAATCATGCTGAACTTCATTGCCACAGCGCTTGTCAGTTACTTCGTAACAAATCTTTATAATGTCCCTGCCACTGTTCACACGCCGCCGATTTCCCCCGCGGGCAGACTTCCCCGATTCGACGCGTTCGTCTCGGGATTTCAAGGCTCACCGGTGAATTTCTCGATCTTTGTCGCGCTCATTGCGGCTTTGTTTGTCTGGTATTACGTGGACAGAACCAGATACGGCTACGAATTGCGTGTCGTCGGCCTCAATTCAAAAGCGGCTGAGTACGGCGGCATCAGCGTTTCTAAAAATATAATTTTGAGCATGACTATCGGCGGAGCAATTGCGGGACTTGTCGGGACAAATTTCGTGATGGGATACAAATACTATTTCGAAGAGGGCTTTTCAACCGGCACCGGTTTCATGGGAATTGCCGTTGCTCTTCTCGGAAACAACAACCCGTTCGGAGTAATACTTGCCGCGCTATTGTTCGGAATGTTAGAATACGGCGGACTGGTCATTAACACGATGGTGCCGAAAGAACTTGTCAGCATACTTCAGGCAATTGTGATCATCTTTGTCATTTCATCCAACAAGATATTCAGAAAAATTCTAACGAACTTTTTGAAGAAAAGAACGTTGAGCATAAATGATTAGCCAAATATTTTCACTTGCATTCCTTGCTCAAACAATCAGGATCACTGTTCCCTACGCGCTTGCATCGCTTGGCGGAGTTTACAGCGAACGAGGCGGCGTAACCAACATTGCGCTCGAGGGCATCATCCTCAACGGCGCTTTTTCCGCGACAGTTGGGACGTACTACACAGGAAATCCGCTGATCGGAGTTCTCTGCGGAATTGCGGGCGGCTTGCTCACGGCTTTGATACATGCCGTCGTAAGCATAAATATAAAAGCAGATCAGATAATCTCCGGCATTGCGATAAACCTTTTTGCGGTCGGCATCACGAAGTTCGTACTCGAGATTCTATTCCACAGCTCGAGTAATTCGGACAGGATACCCGGGCTTCCGCACATAAAGCTTGGCTTCATTGAACAGTCGCCGGACATTGCCCGCCTCTTCGGAAATCCGCTTGTGCTTTTTACAATCTTAATAATTGTTGCGAGCCAGTTTATCATTTTCAAAACAAGATTTGGCTTGCGTCTCCGCGCCGTTGGTGAAAATCCGGAAGCCGCCGATACGGTTGGAATAAGCGTGACACTTTACAGGTACTACGGAGTTTTAATCAGCGGAGCACTTGCAGGGCTTGCGGGTACCTGGCTCGCGTTCGACCAACATTCGTTCACAGACGGCATGTCAGCCGGCCGCGGTTACATAGCGCTTGCCGCAATGATAGTCGGAAAATGGAACCCGCTTGGCGCGGCAGCGGCATGTCTGCTTTTCGGATTTGCCGAAAGTCTTCAAATTCAATTGCAAGGTGCAGGACTGCCAACGCAATTCATCCAGATGATTCCCTACGTTGTTACGATAATTGTTCTTGCGGGATTTATCGGAAAGGCCGTCGCTCCAGCAGCAGATGGAGTGCCTTATGAGAAGGAAAAGTAAAGGCTTTTTAACTAAGATAGAACGCGAATGACACTGATAACACAGATTTGCACAGATCAAAATGGAAGATGTAAGATAATCCGCGTGAATCCGCGTCATCGGCGTAATCCGTGTGCTATTTTTGCCCATTTTGTTGCGGCTTTGCCGCATTAGGCAACTATGAACCAACTCCCTTTCAAATCATCGTCTGACTACATAGCAAAGTTTTTCAAGAACGTCCATCACGACATCGCCATCGTTCTTGGCAGCGGGCTGGGTGGTTTCACAAAACACCTGTCCGACAAAGTGGTCCTCAGTACAAATGATATCCCGGAGTATCCGCGCTCAACCGTCGTTGGACACAGCGGAGAAATCATAAGCGCATCGGTTGGCAACAAAAGAGTTTTGGTATTCAGCGGAAGGATTCATTACTATGAGACTGCATCGACTGTCAACTCAGCCGTTACAGCAATCGTTTCACACGCGCTCGGCATAAAGAAAATTGTCTTGACAAATGCCGCAGGGATTCTGAACGAGTCTTTCACACCCGGCGACTTGATGCTCATTAAAGATCAGATCAATCTTACGTTCAGGAATGTTCTGATAGATCTAAAGTCCCCCATCTCGAATCTACAACCGATTTACAGCGACACGCTCGCAAGGTACGCGGCTGTTGCCGCCGAAAAGTCCGGTGTAAACCTGAAAGCAGGAGTTTATGTGGGTTTGACGGGACCATCTTATGAGACTCCAGCTGAAGTCAGAGTCTTTAGAAATCTTGGCGGAGATGCGGTTGGGATGTCGACAGTTCAGGAAGCGATATTCGCGCGTTCGGTGGGAATGGAAGTCCTGGGAATTAGCTGTCTTACGAATTATAGCACGGGCATAACGTCACAAAAGCTGTCGCATGAAGAAGTAACTGAGATAGGTGCGAAGGTGGATGCGAAGTTTTCGCGCTTCCTCGCAACGTTTGTTGGACTTCTATAGTATTCTCTCATCTTGCTTGAAAACCACACGGTTTGTCATTCCCGATCCACTTTTCCAGATTAACTCCTGTAGTAGCAGTTCTCGGGAAATTCAAGTTCCAGCTCAAACTCGCCGATAAAAATCCCGCACTCTCAGTCAAATGAACAAACGCTTAATAGCAGAATGTGCTTTCCTAATAAAAAGAAGGAGACTTGTTATTGGCCTCCTTCTTTTATCAGATCATAAATCTGATGTTATTTCACGAACCCTGAGCCTCTTGCTCCTTTACTGAAAACGACTCATTTGCCTCTTCAGTGAAAGATTTACCGGCACGAAGAGCCGCTAGGTCTTTCGCTTTTTGTGAAATTACTGCATTGTCCTTTTTCGGGCCGGACGCAGATGAGGTGCTTTGGGTCGGGATTTGGGCACCTTTCGATGGAGTGGCTGCAACCTGTGTCGCAACACTCCCTTGATCTATCGAATTGATTCCCATTTTCCTTAACTCCTCTCTTAGCGAAGAAAAAATGCCACTGTGGACATTCCAACTGGTCTATACTATATCGACATGCTCGACGAGAACTTGAACAGTGAACTACCACCGACAAAGCCGACGGCTTCGTAGAAAACGATGCGCTGGATTTCCTTCATGTAGTCCTGCATCCTAACTCACCCCCGTCCCCCTCTCTTTCGCAAAGAGAGGGTGAGTGAAGGGGTGAGTTCGACCGGCAAAGCCATTCGTCCATTACCACTGCCTTAGGCAGTGGGTTTCTACGCCGAACTAAAAGATTCCCGGGACAGAGGTTATTCCGAATTTTTGATTGACTGTTCTGAGTGCTGGAGTTTATCTCCTCCCGCGTTTGAGCAACGTGATGGGAGGACGCTTCGTCTCCCAACTTGCCTAATTTCTAACGGTGAATAACTAAATATCCGACTTACATCTTGACAGTCGCAGTATCCTTCTTCGCCGCTTGCGGATGCGTTTTCAGATATACTCCCATAATGTATTCCGCGACCGCCTTTACTTCTGCCGGTTTCAAACCCTGATTCGGCATTGGCGGATAGCCCGGCACAACTTGCCGCGGGTTCATGATGAAATCTTCGAGCGAATCCATCTTCCCTACAAAGTTCGGCAAAGTCTGGTTATAGGGAGGACCAACGAGCTTCACGTCAAACCTGTGGCAGGCACTGCATCTGCCGTTGAAAATGTCTTCACCGCTAATCACCGCGACGGACCTGTTGGGATTCAAGTCTTCAACCATTTCCGCATATCTTTGTCCGAGAACCTGATCCTGCACGCGCGTAGCATGGCTGAAAGCAATTTCATCCTTTGCTGCCCAAATGGAAACAAGAAGAACAACTCCGATGAAAGCATATGTGCCAAGATTGATTCTCGAATCCTTTAACATTGAATAGAACATATGCAGCAGAAGGAACGCAATAAACATTGCAATCCCTGCCAGTCCGAAAGTCGCCGAGGATAGTGAATGCTGAGGCAGATTTTGAATCTCGAAGAAAATCAGCAGCGGCTCGATGGCGACAAAAATAATTCCAACAGTGAGACTGAATTTCTTCACAAAACTTCTATAAGCGTTATCGGCAGAGTTGACAATTCCATTGTCCCAGACGAAGAAGAAGAACAACACTGCCGCACTTGTAACTACAAGCGCCGAGACGACATAATCCACAAAACTCCAAAAAGTCTGCGATGAAAACAGAACGGTCAGAAAAGACGACGTCGCCCATCTGTCGGGAGTGAAAGCAAGTCGAGTCGTCCCAACGAAAATCCATGTTGCTATCCACAGCAGAACGGCTCCACGTCTTCCTGCCTTTCTCCTTATGTTGGTGATTGAACGCTCAAATGAATCGACGTCCGTGGATACTTCACTGTCAACCTCCGACGCGTGCGATTTAGCAAGCTGCCGGAATGTTCGGTAGATCGTATCGAGATGGGACGATCGATTATATGAATAGAGAAAATAGAACCCAACAAAGTAAAACACAGCAGCGTAGGACAGATATGTTGAAATTCCCAGATTCATTCCATAAAGCAGCTGCGTATAAATGAGTATCGCGGTAACTAACGGAAGGACAGCTAAAGAGAAAATCAGACCTCTGTTCGGAGCCGCGAGATCGATGAGGTTCCTTGCAAATTTTAGATAGGTTCTGTTCCCTTTCCTTTTACCCCGAACATCGAAGTAAGCCGAAAAAGTCGATGCTACCAGAGCAATGCTCGTGTACGTCACAAATAGGATAGTAACGATGACGAGAAGATACTTTAATAGAGTAAGATGCTCGTTGGATTCAGGAATTACGAGTCGGTTGAGAAAATTCATTTACGCTGAACCTCCAATGGTCGTATAAGAACCAAATTCCAAAATCCAAGTTCCAAAAAAGTTCCAACTATCAACTACCAAACAGCCGTCCTTTTGGAATTCAGTTGATTGAAATTTGGTTATTGTTTGATTACTGGAATTTGAGATTTGTTTTTTTATCACCTAAGTCAACCTTTTAGTTAGAAAAAGTTCAACACCTTATCAATCATGACCAGCAACGTGACTGCGAGAACGTAGACGTTTATCTTCAGAAACGCGGCTTTGTCGATTCGCTTGTCCCCGCTGTTCAAAATTATTGGATGTGTTCCAACTACCAACCAGCTACCAAGCATGACGATTACCGTGTCAACAAAAATATTGTTTACTACCTTCGTGGTGATGAAAAGCAAGGAAGTAAGCGACAGAATCACGATCCAGGCAAATGTTAAAACCGCAAGCGTCTTTTTGCCGAAATATTTTCTGAGAGTCGGGAATCCGGCGCGTTCGTAATCATAGCTGTAGATATCCATTAGGAGCCAGAAGTGCGGGATCTGCCAGATGAAGAAAAAGACAGAAACTGCAATTAGCCTGGGATCAAGTATGCTTCCACCTGCGGCCGCCCACCCTGCCATCACCGGCAAAGCGCCGACGAAAGAACCGGGAATCACAGCGAACGCCGTAACCTTCTTCATAGGAGTATAGATGGCGTTGTACCACAGAAATGCCATGAGTGAAAGAACCAGCGCCGTAAAATTACTTGTCAGATAAACCATCAATCCGCCTGAGATAGCAAGAACGAAGACAAGAACCAGCGCCGTTGTCGGACTTACAATTCCGGTCGGGAGCGGCCGCTCGTTCGTGCGGTGCATTAGAGAGTCTGTGGTTCTCTCCTGATAATGATTCAATACTGCGGAACCACATGACAAGAGGAATATTCCGAATACCGGAAGGATCATGTTAATAGACACGTTGTTCGCCGCAAGGATATAGCCGAATGCAGCTGACATTCCGACAAAGAAAGTTATTCTGATTTTAACGAGCTCGAGAAATGCGTTCAGCAATGCAGTCGAACTTGACAGGCGGCTCACTTGATTGACTGTTGCAACCACAGGGCCATTCACCTTCAATGGCCCCGCTTCCAACTTCTCAATTCTCTCGAATCGACTCAAATACTTACTCCCGCTCAACGATCTATTCATTTGTTCTTCTATTAGGAGCCTTTTGCCTGGGTCGTGTCCACGCTCTCAACCTTTGGAACCGAGACGACTCCCGTATTGACCCATTTTGTAAATAGATCTTTGGGAACAACTACCATCCTTGTAGCCATCAATGCATGATTCAAACCGCAATACATGCTGCACGTGATTTCATAAGTTCCCAACTTTTCCGGATAAAGCATCATGTATCTTACTCTGTCCGGAAGCGCATCTTGTTTCTCGCGGAAAGCAGGGATGTAGAAACCGTGAATCACATCCAGCGAAGTGATCAAACACTTTATCGGTTGACCCTGCGGGAGATAAAGAGTGTCCGACTGCTTTCCGTTTTCATATTGGAAGCTCCAATTCCATTGCCGTCCGATTACCTTTACAGGCATGGCATCTTTTGGAACAACGCGAGTCTGAATATATCCTTCCCAACCTACGTAGAACATGAACAAAACTAATGCAACCGGAACTACTGTCCACACGACTTCGAGAGTGGTATTGCCATGGATATTTACCGCACGAGGATGCCGTTTCTTATTGTACTTGAAAACAAAAAGGAGCATTATCCCAATGACAATCAGAAAAAGTACGATATCCGTTCCTACAATGAACCTCATTATATCATCAACAGCACGAGCGTGATTTTGTACATCAGGCAACATTTCTACCTCACCTTCTGAAAAAGACGTCAGCAAAAGTAAGCGAGAATATTACAAACAGAGTAAATCCCGCAATTCCAAGGAATACTTTAAAAATTTTGTCTTCAAACTTGATGTGCATGAAAATATTGACCACAAGTGAAGCCTTCGTCAATGCGATCAACAGCGTGACGACAATTGTGAATGCAGCCAGGTTTATTCCTGAAGCCGCAACGGTAATGCATGTCAACACAATGAGCGCCAGCCACACGAGCACATAAGTTCCGTGGCTTATTTGTTCACTATGAGATTTTGCTTCCTGTGCTTCCATTGACCACCCTTAGTTTATTAAATAAAAAAGTGGGAAAAGGAAAATCCAAATGATGTCAACCAAGTGCCAATACAGACCTGCGTTTTCAAGCTTGATGTAATCATCCTTAGTTATTTTATCCCTCACTATGAAAACCAACATAAAAATAAGGACAATCATTCCGGCAATAACGTGAAGTCCATGCAACCCAGTCATAGTATAATAAAGCCCAAAGAAAAGAATCTCCCCGTTGCTACGGTCGAGAAGTTTGGCAGAGCCGGGGTAAATTCCTTTTGCAATCTCAGATGACCACTCGAAATACTTTACAGTTAGGAAGCTTAACCCCAACAAGATTGTGGAACTAAGAAAGGTTATCGAAAGCCATTTCTTGCCTCTTTGGATAGCAGCTATCGACAAAGCCATCGTTAAACTGCTCGTCAACAGCACTATCGTGTTGAGTGTCCCAAATAGGGTGTGCATATCAAGTCCTGCTCTATGAAAAGCATCCGAATGAAAATATCGATATGCCGAATAGAGAAGGAAAAGTCCCGCGAATAGCAGAAGCTCCGTTAACAGAAATAGCCACATTCCAATCTTCGCACCTTGATTGTCCTTATGGACATGTGCTTCATGGCCGTGAATTACATCTGATGATGCCGGTTCGACAATCTGACTCAATTTGCAGCCTCCGGATGATAATAGGGTTCATGGGTGACAACTGGGATCTCTTCAAAGTTCTCTGGAGGAGGCGGAGAAGATGTTGTCCATTCAAGAGTCGTTCCGCCCCACGGGTTGTTCCCTACTTTTTCGCCTTTGAAAACCCCTCGTATAAGATTCGTGAGCATTATTATAAGTCCCGCCACCAGAATCCACGATCCCACCACAGAGATTCTCTGCCAGGTTTCAAACTGAGGCAAATAAGTGAAATATCTTCTTGGCATTCCCTCGTATCCCATTACGAGCATCGGAAAATAAAGCATATTGAAACCTATAAACAAAATCGCCAAAGCCCAGTTAGCAACCTTTTTGTTGTACATCCTTCCAAACATTTTCGGAAGCCAGTAATGCAATGCGCCGAAGAAGATAAACACACCGCCGCCAAAAATTATGTAGTGGAAATGACCAACGACAAAATAAGTCGCAGTTACATGAACGTCTGTTGCGAGCGAACCAAGCACCAATCCCGTCAGTCCACCAATCGAGAAAAGAAAAATAAACGCCATCACATAAAGAAACGGAGGCTGAAGATCGATTGAACCTTTATACATCGTTGCAACCCAGTTAAAAACTTTAATGCCGCTCGGCACCGCCACAAGGAAAGTAAGAAGTGAAAACACAAACTGTGCGGTCTCGCTAATCCCGCCGACAAACATGTGATGTCCCCAAACCAAATAGCCAATGAACGCTATTGCGAGACTTGACATCGCTATCGCTTTGTAGCCAAATACAGTTCGATGAGAAAAAGTAGTGATAATTTCGGAGACGGCTCCCATAGGAGGGAGAATCATTATGTAAACCGCCGGATGAGAATAAATCCAGAATAAATGTTGGTACAAGACGGGATCGCCGCCTTTAGATGGATCAAAAATACCGACGCTAAACACTCGCTCAATAATGATTAAGAGTAACGTAATCGCGAGTACCGGCGTCGCGATGACCTGCACCCATGCAGTTGCGTAAAGAGCCCAGACGAACAACGGCATCTTGAAAAAGGTCATGCCAGGAGCTCTCATCCGATGGATGGTCGTGATGAAATTCAAGCCGGTTAGTATCGAGGAGAACCCGAGGATAAAAACGCCGAACACCGCCATCGTGACGTCGGTCCCGGTGCGTATGCTGTAAGGAACGTAGAATGTCCAACCTGTGTCTGGTAATCCGTGCTGGAATAAAGAAAGTAAGATTACGATTGCGCCTGTCACGTAAAGCCACCACGACAAAAGATTCAATCTTGGAAATGCCACATCCTTTGCCCCGATCTGAATCGGCAGGAAGAAGTTTCCAAGCGTAGCAGGTATCCCTGGGATAACGAATAGGAAAATCATTATGACGCCATGCAGCGTGAACAAAGCGTTGTAGTCCTGGGCGTTGAAAAGTTTTCCTCCCGGTTGAAGCATTTCAAGCCTCATAAGGATGCCGAGAATCACACCGACACTGAAGAATGTGAAGAGTGATATCAGATAGAGAATGCCGATTCGCTTATGATCGGTAGAGAATATCCACGCGGCAATTCCTTTTCTCTTACCCGTATTCTCTAGATAACTATGACCTAAATGTTCAGGCGTAACTGCAATATCTGCCATCTAATTAACTCCTTGGTTCTTTCTGAGCGACTTTGTCGCCATGTCCCGCTTCTTTGTCGATCTCAGGAACACGATAAATCCTGCAATGAAGATCAACGTTCCAATACCAACCACACGCAAAGCGTCAAAAGCAAAGTTGTTTCCCGAGGGATCGCGGCTGAAACAGACTGCCAGTACTGAGCTGATTATCTCCGCCGGTCTGCCGGTCTGAGCTTCCATCAGCGCCATCTTCAGATCCATCGGCACAAAAGAAGTTCCGTACATATATCTCGTAATCTTCCCGTTCTTGTCAACTATGATCAACGCAGTTGGATGGGTGAACTTGAAATACTTGTCTCTTATAAAATAGAAGCCCATAGCGTCGGTCAGTTTATGTATGGTTACGCTGTCGCCTGTGAGAAAGCGCCAATCATTTGCAGGAAACGGCCGCCTCAGTAGCCCCCAATATTGCTCCTTCTTCTTCATGGCAATCGCAGGATTGTCTGCAGGATCGAAACTTACCGTTGCAACGTTAAAGTCCTTTCCGGGTGTTTCGGTGACCTGGTCGAGTGCCGACGTTAAGCCTGCCAGGACGGCATCACAAATTCCGGGACACGTGTAATAAGCCATATCTATGATGAGCGGCTTGCCGTTCGAGATATTTCCAAGTGTAATGTCATTACCGTTCTCATCTTTGAAAACCAGGTTCATCGGAATATGCTCTCCGAGCTTCTCATCTATTCCAACTTTGACATGCTGAGTCGCTGCCTCGTTAGCTTTCGCCGGGGTTGGGGAGACAAATGAAATGAGCCCGATGAAGAGAAGCATAAATGGGAACAATAATGTGGTCGCGTGCTCCATAAACATGGACGAGAATCTACGCGTTGAAGATAATTGCTCGCGAACTGTCCGCAGGATCCTACGGACAATTTTCGAGTGTGATCGTGTCGAAGGGGGCCGATAAGAACAAAACCTTGTCAAGGTTAAGAGCTTTTCACCCTTGACAAGGTTTGAATCTGAAATTCTCTCTGTGCCACTCTGTGTCTTCTCTGTGTCTCGCTGTGAACCTGCTTTTTCGTTAACCATTGCTTGATGCCACATCTTTTGATGCGAATAAACCTTTCAAATAACCGTAAAGCGTCTGCCAATCCTGAACACTGAGCTGGGCCACCTTAGGATCAAATCCGTTTTGCAAAGCATCTGAAGTCACCATCGCAACAAAGTCAGATCGACTTTTGCTCCAAAAACCGGATGCAGCAAGCATTGTTAAAGCCCGTTTCTTATCGGTTGTAACACTGCTAAATATTCTGCTTCCTTCATCTGTAGAATGTTGTGAAATGTACGACATCACTGTCGTGGTGCTCTTAACTCTCGGTATCGCTTCCTCCTCAATTTGTCTCATAGCTTCACTTACAGGAATTTGCGAAGGCGTTACTTCACCCTTCTCAAGATGATAAGTCTTATTTAGGGCTTCAAGTTCCTCAGGTGAGTCTTTCGGGAAATCACTTGAAAAGGTCCTTATGTAGTCGACTACCGCGAGTCTATCAGTAATCGGTAAACTCCCTGCAAATGACACCATCGCGCTTCCAGGAATTCCTTCAGAAACCGTTTTCAACATCTGGGAAAGCTTGCGTCCATTGATCCATCCGGTCGTGCTGTGAAAATCCCTTGGTTTCGGGTTCAGACTCGCCGCTGCAGGTCCGTCACCTTTTCCGTCAAGTCCATGACAAGGTGCACAATCCATTTTGAACAGTTGCTCGCCTCTGGCAAGCTGTTGCTTCGTCGGTTCGAGCAGAGTCGACAGATCAATTTTCTCTGAAGCTCCGCCTTTTACGGCAGTCAAATCTTTGACCGGGGTATTGTACGCGGAATCGACCGCAATATCCGGCTGAATGGAATTGCGATTGATCATGCTCAGTCTGTTGACGTACAAGTATCCGAGCGCAGACAGAACGCTGAGGAAATAGATGTAGAATAATGGAGACAGCCAAACCTTGCGAACAAAGAATGATTCTTTCATTTCCGGATTTGATTTTTGATCTTTAATTTCCATCACGAATTCATCTCTTTAAATGTGAAACTCAAGTCCGCGTTGAAGTTTAGGATCGCCCACCGGCACAAGGTTATTGCTCTTCGCCTTGTACGAGAAGACAGTGAGTATTATTCCAGCCGATGCTATTAGAAACGCAAGCTCACTCAATCCGAATGTAGCGCCTCCCGGATCATACACCGGCATCACAATCCAATAAATGTCAAGTGCGTGCGCAAACAAAATCCAAACGGACATGAAAACCAACCGGTGAGGATTCATCTTTGCAGGCTTTGTTAACAATGCAAAGAATGGGATTATGAAATGCACCAATACTAGGGCGATTGAAATCACCGCCCAGCTGCCATGCATTCTCGGAATATACCAGGCGGTTTCCACCGTCAGATTGCCATACCATTGGAGCATGAATTGGCTGAATCCGATATATGCCCAAAAGTTGACAAAAGCGAAAAGAAATGCTCCAAGATTGTAATAATGATCAGCCGTGAGTTTTACCGGGAAGAGATTTCTTTCGTTAAGCTTAACGATCAGCAAAGTTGCAAATGCCATCGCCGCGAGCACTGCGCCCGAAAAGAAGTAGACCCCAAATACAGTGGAGAACCAATCAGGTGTCAGGCTCATCATCCAGTCGATCGAGAAAATTGTCAGCGTGATTCCGAAAATCGGCATGAACGCCGCAGATAGCCTTACATTCCTCGCAGTCAATTTTGGGTCACGGGTGGTATCCTGAAGTTTTGAGTTTTTGATTATCAAATAATAGAAAAGCCACCATATTCCAAAAACGACTAAAGTGCGTACGATAAAAAACGGTTCGTTCAGATAAGGTGCTTTGATAACCAGAGCCGGGTCAGTTTTCAGCAAACTTTTGCGAGTCCACTCGAAAACCGTGTGCATCTTTAACAGGAGTGGAATGGCTATTACGATCAAGAAAGGAATTACGCCTGCAATAAACTCAAACGGTCTTCTGAGCGCGGTACTCCAGACGGCGGAACTGACATACTCAATCCCAACCCAGAAGAGCGATCCTATACCAACACTTGCTACGAACGCAAGCGTCATGATCAATCCGAATGAAGCATGTTTTGGATTTACTGCGAAAGACAACAGAGTCAAAATTATTCCGATGATCAAAAGGCTCCATGAGATTCGCGAAAATGACTCGGGCAGCTTGACGGTTTTCAGTGCAACTGTTTTGTCTGTAGTAATCATTTTACGTCGGACCCCTTTGCGTGTTCTGCTCTTTGAAGTGCGCGGATATACCAAACGATTGCCCAGCGCTCGTCACGCGGAATTTGGCGCGCGTACGATGGCATGACATTCTGGAATCCATCGGTCATAACTTGATAAAAATGTCCATCCGGAGCATGCCTCAAAGTGTCGCTGTGAAGACTCGGCGGGCTTGGGAATTGTCCTTGCAGTCTGCTGTCACCATCTCCGAAATAACCATGACAAGGACTGCAATATGTATTGAAGTCTCTCTGTCCGACTTCCATTACGCGAGGCGTCGGTAACAACGGATTCTTCATATACTTTTCCGCAGACGGCATATTGCCCGAAAAAATGTAAGGCATATGGCCACGCGCTACAGTGCCCTCCACTGGCGGTCTCATCGCAAATCCATCAGCATAAAAAGTGCTTCGCGACTCCGGCAATACTTTAAACTGATTGTTCAGGGAGCTCCACGGACGCATTAGCAGCATCTTGTTCAAACTGAAATAAGTCGCACCCGAAGACGCGACGGCAACGATAACCATCGCGCCAACGAACTTCGGATCGAGAACCGCCTTCCTGAGAGACAGCTCGTGAACCTCATAATAGGCAAGCTCAACGTTTTCTCCGCCGAGCCTTTGGAGAAAATCCATTGTTTGTTTCTCATCAAATTTCGGATCGGTTGCCTCAACGCAAACCCCAAATCTGTCGCTCGATACCTTCTTCATGAATTCGGTATCATGGAGCGGATGACTGTTGCGCGGAAGCCCAAGCCAGATGGCAATCAGGCTGATAACAGTCGACACAGCGCCGAACAACACAGCCATTTCGAAAGTAATCGGAATATATGATGGCCAGGCAAAGTATGGTTTCCCGCCAATAATCAGAGGATAATTGACGGAATTTGTCCACCATGTGAAAAGCAATATTGAAACGACGCCAATCATTGCAAGCACTAGTGTAACGACACCGATCCTTGAGGGCTTCAATTTCATCGCATTGTCGAGTCCGTGAATCGGGTAAGGACTGTATACGTCAAAGTCTTTGTAACCTTCCTGTGTTGCTGCTTTTGTGGCAGAAAGGACTTTGTCCGGATTGTCAAAGATTGCAGTTATTCCGTAGAGACGTCTCCCGCTAGGCGGGATCCTTTGGATTTCACTCATGTTCTGCACCAATATGATGTGTTGGATGAGCACCCTCAACTACGCCCTTCACTTCGGACATCGAAATCACCGGAAGTGTTCTTGAGAAGAGGAGAACGAGCGTGAAGAATAATCCGAAACTTCCGATCAGAATTCCGAAATCAAAGATAGTTGGCGTGTAAATGTGCCATGCGGAAGGAAGAAAATCCCTGTAAAGAGAAGTTACAATTATGATATATCTCTCAAGCCACATCCCGACATTTACGAGAAGCGAAATGATAAACAAAGCGGGAATTGAACTTCTAATTTTCTTGAACCAGAAGAGCTGCGGAATAAATACGTTGCACGCAACCATCATCCAGAAACCAACCGCATAATGGCCAGTCGCCCGACTTACCACCACGAACCAGTCGACAGCATTCCCGCTGTACCATGCGATGAACGGTTCCATCAAGTAAGCATAGGCAACCATCATGCTTGTTACCAAAATGATCTTTGCCATTTTGTCGAGATGCTTTTTCGTGATGATGTATTCCAAATCGAAAACTTTTCTGACAATTATGAGAACAGTCATCACCATTGCAAATCCGGAGAATATAGCACCAGCAACGAAATACGGCGGGAATATTGTCGTGTGCCAGCCCGGGAGAATTGATACGGCGAAGTCAAAGCTGACTATACTGTGAACTGACAGCACCAGCGGTGTTGCAAGACCGGCAAGTATAACGTAAGTCTTCTCGTAATGCTGCCAATGCTTGTTCGAAAATCTCCAGCCAAGACTTAATACAGAATAGACCGCCTTCTTGAACTTGTTTGTCGTTCTGTCGCGCATCGACGCAAGATCAGGAATCAAGCCGATATACCAAAACATTAAAGACACAGTGAAATAAGTTGAGACTGCAAATACGTCCCAGACAAGAGGAGAGTTGAAGTTGATCCAAATCCCATGCTGGTTCGGATACGGAAATACGAAAGCTGCGTACCACGGTCGTCCAAGGTGAATCAGCGGAAACAGACCGGCGCACATCACCGCAAAGATCGTCATCGCTTCTGCAAATCGAGCTATTCCAGTTCTCCACCTCTGCCGGAAAAGAAACAGTATCGCCGAAATAAGTGTGCCGGCATGACCAATGCCAATCCAGAATACAAAGTTCGTAATATCGAAAGCCCAACCGACAGGGATATTGTTCCCCCACATTCCGATACCATAATAGAATGTGTACCCGAGAGCTACGGCTCCAATCAGAAGCATCGTCAGAGTGATTGACAATGCCGCGAAGTACTTCTTCGACGGGCGCTTCTCCATCGGCACAGCGATAGAGTCGTCAATATGTCCGAGCGTTGGATTCCCTTCGATGAGAGGGGGAGCTTTACTGTAATCGACTACTTCCAATGTTCTTCTCCGATCAAATGTTTCTTAGCTTTGCGAGATATGTCACGTTCGGTTTTGTTCCGAGTTCCTCGAGAGCATAATACCCAAGCGGGTGTTCTCGCATTTTTGAAACGTCAGAATTTGGATCGTTCATATCGCCAAAGATAATTGCATCAGCGGGACATGCTTCCTGACAGGCTGTGACCACATCGCTTCCTTTGAACTTCCTCCCATCCTGCAGTGCCTCTTGACGTGCCTCAACAATTCGCTGGACACAGAACGTGCACTTTTCCATAACACCTCGCGTGCGAACCGTTACTTCAGGATTGTTGACCATCTCAACCGGCTGCTGTGCATAGTAACCGCCATCGAAATGATATCTGAAGTTAAAGAAGTTGAATCTGCGAACTTTGTACGGGCAGTTGTTGGAGCAGTATCTTGTTCCAACGCAGCGGTTGTAAACCATCATGTTCAATCCGTCTGGGCTGTGCGTCGTCGCAGCGACCGGACAAACGTTCTCGCATGTTGCATTGTCGCACTGCTGACAAAGCATTGGCTGCAGACTGATTTTCGGCTCGACAGGTGTGCCCGAATAATATCGATCAATCCGCAACCACTGCATTTCACGGCTTACTTTAACCTGATCTTTGCCAACCACAGGAATATTGTTCTCTACGTTGCACGAGATAACGCAAGCACTGCAGCCAGTACATTTGTTCAGATCGATAGACATCGCCCATTTGATGCCGTTGTACTCGAATTTCTTATATATGCTTACAGGCTTATCCGCTTCGCGTTCTACCTGTATGAAATTTGGATCTTTCTCATATTCGTCAATAGTACCTTCGCGTATTATACCGCGGGTGAACTGAATGTCTTTGTTGAAAATATTATCGATTGAATAGTGCTCCATCGTCGTGACAAGTTCATATTTGCCGTTAACTTTAGAGACAGCAGCATCAGAGTATATCCACTGGCTGAAAGACCCTTTTTTGCTAAGAAAGACATTTGCATTGACACCTATTCCCGTTCCGACTGTACCGGCGTTTGTCCTTCCATATCCGAGCTCGATGGCAACGACTTTCCTTGCCATTCCGGGCTGGATGAATACGGGCAGTTTCTGTTTTCGATTGTCAATCCGGACTTCCACGAGATCGTTGTAATCAACGCCGAGTTCTTTTGCCGTGTCAGGAGAAAGAGCAGCGTAATTATCCCACACCACTTTCGTCACCGGATGCGGCAGCTCCTGCAGCCAGCCGTTGCTTGCAAAACGCCCGTCGCCTAAGACGTAGCTTTCGGCAAGAACCACAGAATAACCTTTGGAAGTCGAAGGGGTGGGTAAAGATGTGAATGATTCGACTTTGTATGAATCCCAACCTTCTGGCTTTTCAACAAAGCTCACCACACCGTCGTGCAAAGCGCTGTACCAAAATGTTTTGAAATCGACGGCAAGCTTCATGGAAGGATAAACTTCCTTTTGCCACCTGTTCATTAGGTATTCGTGATAAAGCGTATCATGGTACGCGCTCTCGTTCCCCGATGCCCAGGTTATAACGATAGCTTCCTTCTGTCGTGTTGTATACAATGGATATATCACTGGTTGTTGAAGGCTGTAAAGACCCGTGCGCGTCTGGAAATCGTTCCATGATTCAAGATCGTGATTTATCGGAAGCAGCCACTGACTTGCCGCTGAAGATTCATTCTCTGTTTGAGCCAGAGTCACTATCGTTGAAACTTTTCCAAGAGCTGCTGCATAACCATAATCTTCGGGAAGATGGTACACCGGATTGGAGTCATAATGAATGACGACTTCGACATTTCCCGACATCATTTTTGAGACAAGGCCTTCCCAATCCTGCGCGGTCGAATATGCCAAAAGCTCAATATTTGCCTGATTTTCGCGGTAAAGTCTTGTACTACCAAGCACTTCGTTGAGAAAATTAACGGCGATGTGAACAGACTCCGGAAGCCTGTCACCGGCGTAAACAATTGAAGAGTCTTTGTATTTTGACATGTAAGAAACAAGACCCTTCAAAGACTTCTGATCTATCCCATTTCTTTCAGCAAACTTTTCTAGTGAAAAATCCTGCAGCGTATTAACAACGTTTCTGTCAAGCGCAAATCGTGAAACTTGCCGTTTAACCACGAACTCATGCAAGAGCGACATTACAAAGTTGTATTGTTCTTCCGGATGGAGACTCAACCTGATGTCGGCGTTCATCCCCGTAATACTCACTTCAGATTCTGCAACTACCAGACGGCTGAAATTCTTTATGTCACCATTGTTCCGTGTCTCGACGAACATTCTTGTCTGCTCGATCATGTTTCCTTCGTTCCCGAGGAAATCCGCTTCAAGAGCCAAAATCAACTTTGCTTTATCCCAACTTATCAGGGGAAATTGCTCGCTGCCGTAAGACTTCTTCCACGCAGAATTTCTGTTCACGTTGCTGAAGAACTCGTAAGAATAAAGTTTCACAGTTGGATACTTTGCGGCAAATTCGTCGAACGCTTTTTTCGCTGTCGGAGAAAGCAGTGTCTTCATCACAACGGCAATCTCCTTGCCGCTCGATACCGCCGCGCTTAATGCGCTGATGATTGTTCCATTCGCAGATGCCCAGGATGATTTCGAAAAGCTGCTTCCGCTTTTCTTTTGCGGCTCGCGAATCCTTTCCGGGTCGTACAAATTCAAGATCGAAGCCTGACCTCGCGCGCAAATCTTTCCTTTATTTACCGGATGTTCGTCGTTACCGTTTATCTTAATGGGACGGCCTTCTCTTGTCTTCACGAGGATCCCGCACGCCTGATTGCAGCCAGTGCAAGTCGAGGCGTAGTAGTTCGCTATTCCAGGAATCACTCCGCGCGGTTCTTTATTGTAAGGTATTACCTCACCCTTGCTGGGATAAGTGGAACAACTCGCCGCTGCAAAAGATGCGGAAGCCGTCAACAGCGCGAGAAATTTTCTGCGAGACATATCCGACATGCCGGATAACTTAAAGTCATCCGTTACTCCTGCCATGAACTCGTTTGCCTTCGCTTCAGCAGATGCAGGGTCGTCGTGAAATTCTTTGAGACTCTTCCAATAAAATTGACCCTTTTCAGGATTTTCTTTATTTGAATCAGCCATGTCTAGTTGCCTTCTTGTTCCGTTTTACTGCTAATTCATTAATAGAAACTTTTACTTTATTCTTTCGTTCGATTCTTTTCGAGATGAACTTCATCGGCAATGCCTTCACAGCAAACGCGCCGACTAAACCAAGTCCCACCCAGCCCAATATCTTTCTTCTTTGTAAGCCGGAAGACAAATCAGAATTTTGTTTTTCCTTCATTTTTCCTTCCCTTACCTGTGGCAAGCCACGCAATACGTCGGGCCGGGTTTAACGTTCGGAATGTACGAAAGACGCTGCGGAGCATTTCTGTGGCAATCCAAACATGCAGACATTGTGAACGAAGAAACTTGCTTGATCACGTCCATATCCTGTACTCTGCCGTGACAGTCCTGACATTTGATCCCCGTATTCACGTGGAAACTGTGACTGAAATAAACGTAATCGGGAAGCTTTTGGACTCGTTTCCAGGGAATTGGTTTTCCTTCGTCGTAGTATTTTGTGAGTTTAATTATTACGGGTTGTGTTTTTTTTGCAATCGTGTGGCAGTTCATACAAGTGCTTACAGCTGGAACAACTGCGTATCTCGACCTATAAACACCGATGTGGCAGTATGCACAATCAATTTTCATTGTGCCTACGTGGAGCTTGTGCGAAAAAGCGATTGGCTGCTTTGGTGCGTAACCGATGCCTTCCCTTGCAGGTCTTGTTACAAAGTAAGTAACTGTAATCGAGGTCATCGCCACAAAAATGAGCACAGGGACGCGAACCCGCAGCGTATATTCCAGAAGAGTCCTGTTCATTGCGGTTTATTCACCCAAGAATATTTTTGAAGTTTCAGAATGGAAATGGTATTTGCTAAACCGAACAAAATAATAATAGGAAGTAAGGTGGTGCAGAACTTGCAACGGTACTCCAGTATGTTGAGAAATTCAACTACCAAATCATCGCATTGAGGCTGTGAACAAAAACTTACTCACACTATCTCAACCGTGTTTGGCTCAAAAGCATTATCATTAATTAAAAGATGTTGTTGTAATACTTCTGTGCTGCTTAATTATTGTCCTCTCGTAGAACCTCGGCGAAAAATATATACTCATCTGACTTTCTTTTCAATACCAAAATTGAAAAAAAGTTCCTCAAAAAGACTAAAGCAAGAAAATGTTTTACTGAAGGGTTACTATCACTTGATCTTTTTCGACTACGTCCCCGTCTTTGACTAACACATCCGCAACTTCCGCATCCCGCGGCGTCCGTATTTCATTCTCCATTTTCATGGCTTCGAGTATAGCTAACGTTGCCCCTTGCTTTATGCTATCCCCTTTCTTCACCAGAACTGTGACGACTAATCCCGGCATCGGCGCTTTAATCTCAGAATGTAGATGACGGCTCGACTTCTCCGATTGAAAATTCCTGAGGAATAGGTCCCGGTCACTGAGCACCTTGAATGTCGAACGTCCACCGCTCGTGGAAATTTCTATGTTCTCCTCATTTTCAAAATAGATTATCTCTCTCACGCTGTTTCCTATTTTGACAAGCAGTCGTCCCTCCTGGTCACGTAGAATTACGTGTCCGATTATCTTGCCATTGAACGACACGGCGCCGTCTTGAACTGAGAAATTAACAACCATATTGTCAATCAGAATAGCCGGCATCAGCTTTCAAACCTCCCGTCGCGCCAATTGGATTTTATTTTCTCCGATCTCTCCGTGCTGTTTTGCTTGTTCGATTTCTTTTTTAATCGTGAGGCGGCGACTATGACTGCTGCATCCAATCCGTCGTTCGCAAAATTATTGATCTTCAATCCTTCAGCGTTCCAATGTTTCTCAACAAAATGCGTGGAATACTTTCCTCCTCTGAAGTCATCGCTTTCTAAGACAAACTTGCAGAAAGGTATGGTTGTCTTTACTCCGACGATCACGTATTCATCCAGAGCACGCAGCATCTTTTTTATTGCATGTTCTCTCGATGTATCCCAAACACTCAGCTTTGCGATCATGGAATCGTAGTAAACGGAGATCTCGCTTCCGCTTTCGACACCGGAATCGACGCGCACGCCATTCCCCACAGGCTCGCGCAGCATTTTCAATGTTCCGGTATCCGGCAGGAAACCGTTGAAAACATCCTCGGCGTAAATACGACTTTCGATTGAATGCCCTCTCCTCGTTATTTCCTTTTGCGAAAAGTCCAGTTTATTTCCTTCAGCTATCTTTATCTGCTTGCGAACAATATCAATTCCAGTAGTCGCTTCGGTAATCGGATGTTCAACCTGCAGTCTGGTGTTCATCTCGAGGAAATAGTATTTCCCATCTTCGCCAAGAATAAACTCTACCGTTCCTGCATTAGAGTAGCCGCAAGCTTTCGCCGCATTTATGGCGGCGTCTCCCATTTCCTCGCGAAGCTCCGGCGTCAGTGCCATGGAGGGCGTTTCCTCAACCACTTTTTGGTGGCGCCTTTGAATTGAACACTCACGTTCGAAAAGATGAACAACATTTCCGTAATTGTCGGCAAGGATCTGAAATTCGATATGGCGTGGGTTAACGATATATTTTTCTATGAAAATCCGGTTGTCTCCGAAAGCCGATAGCGCCTCTGATTGTGCACCGCGCAAACTGGACTCAAGCTCGCTCTCTTCTTTAACGAGACGCATTCCTTTTCCGCCACCGCCAGCTGCTGCTTTCACTAAAATTGGATATCCGATTTTTCTCGCAGCTTCTTTCGCCTCTCTTAAGTCATCGATAGAATTCGGTGTTCCGGGCACAACAGGCACACCGTAACCGCTGACCAACTTTCGCGCTTCCGTTTTGTCGCCCATCGACTTGATTACGTCGGCACGTGGACCAATGAAAATAATTCCCGCCTTTCCCACTTCGCGCGCGAACTCCGAATTTTCAGATAAGAACCCATAGCCCGGATGAATTGCATCAACTTTTGCTTTGCGAGCAATTGAAATAATTTTTGGTATGTCGAGATAAGTCTCGCGGGCTTCTTTCCCTTCGAGTGAATACGCTTCGTCGGCGTAACGGACGAACGGCATCGCGATATCAACATCAGAATAAATCGCAACAGATTGCCTTCCCATTTCCCTTATCGTCCGCATAATTCTCAGCGTAATTTCTCCGCGGTTGGCGACAAGTATTTTTTTGATTTGCCTGCTCATTTCAGGTTTGTTTGAATTTAATGTTTGTGAACAAACTAATAGCTTGATGATGAAATTTAATCAAAAGCCGAATGGAAAGACATAATAGAACACGAATAACTCGGATCAAAACCATCTGCATATCGAAGCGTTGTTACTTTCGTGAAGAGCAAAGTTTAGGAGAAGAATCTCTACGAGCGGTCGGAAAGAAATAAAATGGTCAGTGGGAATCAGTGTCATCTGTGCAGTCCGTGTGCTATTGCTCTTTCTCGATCTGGTTCCGGCTCGTTCGCGTTAGGATTTTAAATAGAAGATCTTCAGTCTCAGATTTCCGATCTTAGATTCAATCTGCTCTCAGCGAGACAACCGTAACACCTTGTCCACCTTCGCCAAGTTCGCCAGTTCTGAATGAAACTACAAACGGATGAACTTTCAGCAGTTGTTCGACCGCCCTTCGCAGCGATCCCGTACCTGTGCCATGAACTATTTCCACTTGCTTCAAGCCGCCGAGATAAGCGTCATCCAAGAACTTCTCTACTGAAGTCTGAATTTCATACGGCCTCATGCCACGAATATCCACCTCGGTTGGAATCCCGGATTGCACTTCGACTGTGATTTCACCCTTTGCCATTTTGCTTCGCGTCGTTTCCTGAAGCTCACTCTCGTGAACACGCATCTTCAAACCGTTGACTTCTACTAAAAGCTCGCCCTTTTCATTGGACTTCTCGACTACTTCTCCGGCAAGGAGTGTCCCTTTTATCAGAACGGGATCGCCAATTTGAAAGCCCTTTGTTCGAGCGGCTTGCTCAGTCGCTTTCAATTTCACAACCTGTTGTTTCATCTCATCGATTTGAACGTGCGCGCGCTTGATGGTTTCCTTTTCAGCATTCGATTCACGAATTTCACGAATTATATTTTCGATCTTTCGATTCAGCTCGACGACCATCTTTTCGGATTCATCAACGGCTTTGTTCCTGATTTCCGACGCTTCTTTTTTCGCGGAATGAATTTTCTTCTCATAATCCTGACGCATCGTCTCAGCAAGCTCTTGCTCTTTTTTTATTTCGATAACCCTGTCGCGCAGCTCATTTTCAAGCTGTTCGACTCTCAAAAGCAGATTCTCAAGTTTGTCTCTGCCTTCACCGACATACTTTCGTGCACGTTCAACTATCTTCTGCTTCAAACCGGTTCTCTGAGCAATCTCGAAAGCATAACTGGAACCGGGCCTTCCAAGAACGAGTTTGTACGTAGGCGTGAGAGTCTTCTGGTCAAATTCCATCGCAGCATTTAACATCCCCGGCGCATCGGCGGCAAAGACTTTCAAACCGGAGTTGTGCGTAGTAACGAAAGATGTCGAGCCTATGTCCCGCAAATCTTCGAGCATCGCAGAAGCAAGCGCCGCTCCTTCCGCCGGCTCGGTTTCTTCTCCGAATTCATCTACAAGCACCATTGATTTGTCATTAGCCTTTAGAAGCACTTCCACAAAATGTTTAATTCGTGAAGTGAAGGTGCTTAGGTCATTTTCAATTGACTGCTCATCACCAATGTCCGTAAAAATATTTTCGTAGATAGGAAGTTCCGTTCCGGGATCGGCGGTAAGCGGAATTGCAGCAAGATTGCAGAGAACAAATAAACCTACTGTCTTCAACGTCACGGTCTTCCCGCCGGAATTGGGGCCGCTTATGACAACTGCATGAGTTGTGTCATCCAAAAACATATCAATCGGAGTTACCTTATCCCGTCCCATTTTTATGACGAGCAGCGGATGTCTTGCCTTGACAAGCCGCGGCACTTTCACCACTCCAACCGCAGGCACGACCGCTCTTAAACGCATTGCGTAAACCGCCCTCGCGTAAAAACTGTCGAGATAAGCAATCACCTCGACATCTTGAACAAGCTGCGGAACAACTCCCCTTATTCTCTCTGTAAGCTCGCGAAGTATCTTTTCGATCTCTCTCTGTTCTTCGAATTGAAGAGAAATGACTTCATTATTTAGATCGACCGCAAAAGACGGCTCGATGAATACCGTCTGCCCCGTTGCGCTTGAACCGTGAATTAAACCCGGAATCTGCCTCTTAAATTCAGCTTTCACCGGTAAAACTAGACGCCCGTCGCGCTGAGTAAAAATATCTTCTTCGGAATATTCCATTTCGGAAAATGAGCGGGCGATCGTCATGATTTTCTTCCGAAGCGTGCTTCGTGTGTGATTCAAACTCGCTCTTATCCTATGCAGCTCTTTGCTCGCATCGTCGCGGACGTTTCCTTCTTCGTCCATTGCCCTGTTGATATTGAACTCTAAAATCGAATCGGGATATAGTTGAAAGCCGATCTCGGAAATTTCCCGAAGTTCATTCTTCTGTTTCAGCAGACTTTTTCGCGCCGACTCCACAACGTGCAGGAGTTTTGAGATATCGCGGAGTTCTTTCCCGAGCAGGAAACTTCCTTCTTTTGATGCGCGAGCGAGTGAGGCGCGCACATCCTTGACTCCTGTTAAATCCGGAAAAATATTTCGGACACTTAGAGAATGCGCTTGATCGACAAGTACATATTCTTTTTCCAGCGAACCCTTGTCGAAAATAAGCGGGATATCATCTAAATATTTCTCGCCAAGCTCGGTCTGGCAAAGAGTCTTTAGGAATGAGATTAACTTCGGAAATTCAAGCTTTTCGAACGAGCGAAGTAATTCGGAATCGCGTTCAATCATTTGCGAGGAGGACTGAAGAATTCATCTATGTATTTTTCGGTCGATGATTTCATAATGAAAGTTTTGTAGACAACACCTGCAAAATTCTTTACAGGTTTATACATAAAAGATTTTTCACGCGAAGGCCCGGGCGCGGGAATGTCAAAGATTGAAAGAATCAGCAGCAAGAGGCTGAGCAAGAGCGCTCCCTCCAAGAGACCGAAAATTGCTCCGCCGAACTTGTCCAATAACTGTAAAATAGATACTTTCCGCAGTCCTTTTGAAAGTAGTCCGGCAATGAAAAAAAGCACCGCAAATAAGATGACCAGCCCGATTATACCGCTGGCCATTTCGCTCGTGCCCAAGATATTTCCGACGAAGAGAGCGATCCTCTTAGAATACTTTGCGGCAATGATAATTCCCGCTACGATTGCGGCGAGCGAGAGCAGCTTGCTGAATAAGCCCTTTGAAAACCCGTGCACAGCAAAGGCGATGAGCGCAATAATCAAGATGATGTCAAATCCGCTTATCATCCCAGTTTCGCTTTCACAACTTCTTGAACAATCTTTCCATCGACTTTGCCGCGCAATTCCTTCATTACTGCCCCCATGAGTTTACCGAAGTCTTTTTGAGTCTGCGCGCCGAGCGACACAGCAAGTTCATTGACAATTTTTTCGACTTCCCCGCGGCTCATTTGCTTCGGAAGATATTCTTGAATTATTTCAAGTTCTGCTCGCTCTTTGTCGGCAAGATCCTTCCGACCCGCTTTTTCGAATTCTTCAATCGACTCTTTTCTCATTTTGGCGGAGCTTATTAGAACCTGCATTTCATCTTCAGCCGTCACCCCGACTTTATCGGGGCTTGTCCGCTTCTCAACTTCTTTCTCTAGAAGTTTTGCTTTGATCATTCGCAATGTTCCGAGACGCAGTGCATCTTTCTGAAGCATTGCATTTTTGATATGGTCGCTTAACGTTTCCTTCAAAGTCATTATAGTTTCCCTGGAAATTTTAAAATTGTTCCGTTTAAAGAATCGCCTGCGGCGCACAAAAACAAAGTCGCATCCACAATTTCTTCAATCTTTACCCATTTGCTCGTGTCGGCTTTCGGCATAGCTTTTCTGTTGTTCTCTGTGTCGATCGTCGAGGGCGCAATTGTGTAGACCGAAATTCCGGAATTCTTGTACTCTTCGGCGGCGGCTTTTGAAAGCGCAAGGACTGCCGACTTGGATGCGGCATAGATAGAGTTCCCCGCTCCATTTCCGAAGACCTGCAATGAGATGAAATTCACTACTCTCCCGAATTTCCCTTCAGCCATAACAGGCAGCACTTGAGACATAACATTGAAAGTCGGCACCACATCTATAGAGAACATTTTTTGAAGCTCGGAAGTTGTGTGCTCATGCAGCTTCTTTCCGCCGATCCAACCACCGAGCGAATTAAGTAGGAAATCAATCCTTCCAAATTTGCTCCTCACTGAATTGACGGCGCTTTTTGCGTCTTTGAAATTTGATAGATCGGCTTGCAGCGGCAGAAACGCGCCGGAATAACTGGCGAATTCCTTATCAAGCTCATTTCCCCTCGCCGGATTCCTGTAGACAAGAGCAACCTTACAGCCAGCCTCCAAAAATGCGCGAGCAAGCCGCGTTCCGACCGACCCGCCTGTTACCAGCGCAACTTTACCCGAAAGCTTAATCACATTGAAAATTTATTTTTATAGTTGGTAAAAAGCAATTTACTCAAACATGTAACTTTCGTCTAAAGACTAAATAGATTACATTGTCTTTTCGAAAAACAACTAAAGACCAAAGCGGCAAAGGACTAAACAATTGTTATTCGAACTCCGTTTAGCGAATTCTAAAAACACCGCAACATTAGATTAGTGTTCGACCGACAATTTGAGTAGTAAAGTTTTTCTCGTTAACAAACTTTCTGTTTGGCAAACACGAGGTGGTTACGCTAAACGACATACCGAATCTTTATCCGACCTTCCCTCAAGCACTTCATTAAACAACAAAGAAAGGAATGCACATGAAAATCTTTCGTGCAATTTCATCTCTTATTCTGCTTGCTCTTTTCTTAGCCATTTCGGTGGAAACTTCTAAAACCGTGGCTCAAGAGAAGCCGGCAAGCCAGACGAAACCGCCGCTCGATCCGGCAAACATTGATACCTCTGTCAAGCCCTGCCAGAATTTTTATCTTTACGCCAACGGCGAATGGCTCAAGAAGAACCCTATCCCGCCCGAATTCAGCAGATGGGGCAGCTTCTCAGAACTATATGATCGCAACATGAACATCCTGCACGAGATCGCCGAGAAGGCAGCCGCAACTCCCGATGCGAAGAAAGGAAGCGACACTCAGCTTGTCGGGGACTTCTACTACAGCGGAATGGACACGACAGACATTGAAAACCAAGGGCTGAGACCTCTCGAACCATACTTCAAAGAAATTGAAGCGCTCAAGAACTTGAGTGGACTTCAAGAAGTCATTGCAAAGCTTCAACGCCAAGGCGTCAATGTCTTGTTCTATTTCTCGTCTCGACAAGACTTCAAGAACAGCAAGATGATGATCGCAACTCTTCATCAATCGGGGCTCAGTCTGCCCGACCGCGACTATTATACGAAGACCGACAAGCAGTCGAAGGAAATATTGCAGGAATACGACAGCTACATGAAGAAAATGTTTACGATGTTAGGCGACAACGAAAATAAAGCCGCGGATGAAGCAAAGACAGTAACGATGATCGAGCACAGACTTGCCGAAGCTTCGATGACGAAAGTCGAGCAGCGAGATCCGAAAGCAGTTTACCACATGATGACCTTGGCGCAGGTAAATTCTTTGACGCCAGACTTTTCATGGAATAAGTACATCAGATATTTCAAATTAGCCGGTTTAAAAAAGATCAACGTGTCCCAGCCGAAGTTTATGAAAGAAGTTGGCTTGATGCTGAAACAAATTCCGCTGAATGATTGGAAAGTTTATTTACGCTGGCATTTGATCAATGCAATGTCTCCGTACTTGACTCAGAACTTTGTTGATGAGCATTTCAACTTTTATGGGACTGTACTGACGGGCGCCAAGAAATTGCAGCCGAGGTGGAAACGTGTTGTCGGAACGATCAACAGTTCGGTCGGATTTGCGCTCGGCAAGCTGTATGTAAAAGAGAATTTCTCGCCGCAAGCAAAAGCCCGCGCCGAAGAAATGGTCCACAACCTTGAAGCCGCCTTCGCAGAAAGAATAAAGAATCTTGATTGGATGAGCGAGGCTACAAAGAAACAGGCGCTTGTAAAATTGAAAGCTATTGTCAACAAGATCGGATATCCCGACAAGTGGAGAAGTTATGCCGGCTTGGACATTGACCGCGGCGCGTATGTTCTTAATGTGATGCGGGCGGACGAATTCGAATTCAATCGCCAAATTAATAAGATAGGCAAGCCTGTAGATCGAACCGAATGGGGCATGACACCTCCGACTGTGAATGCTTACTACAATCCTTCAATGAACGAGATTGTTTTCCCTGCCGGAATTTTGCAGCCGCCTTTCTTCAATCCAAATGCAGATAACGCTGTAAACTACGGAGGAATGGGCGCAGTCATCGGCCACGAGATGACACACGGTTTTGACGATCAAGGAAGCCAGTTCGATGCGAAAGGCAATTTAAAGAACTGGTGGACAAAATCAGATGCCGCAAACTTTAAGAAGAAAGCTGATGTCCTCGTCAAGCAGTTCGACGGCTACACAGTTCTCGATTCTCTGCACATCAACGGCAAACTGACCGAAGGAGAAAACATAGCCGATCTCGGCGGCGTGTCAATTGCTTTTGACGCGTTCGAGAATACCCTAAAGGACAAACCACGTCCTGCAAAGATTGACGGTTTTACACCGGAACAGCGTTTCTTCCTCGCTTGGGCGCAGATGTGGCGGGAGAACGACAGGCCGCAGGCGTTGAGACAAAGACTTATTGTTGACCCGCATTCACCAAACATGTTCCGTGCAAATGGACCTCTCTCAGACTTCCCGCCTTTTTATGAGGCTTTCGGATGCAAACCCGGTGATCCGATGTACAGGCCGGATAGTGTCAGAGCAAAGATTTGGTAAAAAGGTAAAAAACAGAAGCCCTCGAAAGAGGGCTTCTTCATTTTAGAGAAAAAATGAAACTCGGGATTTTATCCCGTAACTTCCCCGACTATAAAACATGTTTCTCCTCTCTTCTTCAGATAGGAGATGAGCCTGTCGACTTCATTCGCGGACACAATCAAAATCAATCCGACTCCCAAATTAAAAGTCTTCCTCATGTCAGCCTCAGGAACGCCGCCGAGCGATTGTATCAATCCGAAAATCGGAGGCACTTCCCAGTTTCCCCAAAGCACTTTGAATTTTCGCGGCTCACGAATCACACGCACCGTGTTCCCTTCTATGCCGCCGCCCGTTATGTGAACCATGCCGTGAACCGAGAACTTCTCCGCAGCATACTCCATGACCTGCAAATAAGATCTATGCGTCCTGAGCAATGCTTCACCAACTGTCTCGCCGAGTTCATCAACATAACTGTCAACTCTATACTTTGATAACAGAGTTTTTCTTGCAAGCGAGTAACCGTTCGTGTGCAACCCGGTTGATGCGATGCCGACAAGGACATTGCCCTTCTTCACTTTGCTGCCGTTAATAATTTTGGCGCGGTCGACAACTCCCACAATTGTTCCCGCCAAATCGTAATCGTTCTCCGAATAGACTCCTGGCATCTCCGCCGTCTCGCCGCCGATCAACGCGACACCATTTTCCTTACAAGCTAAGGAAAAACCCTTGATAACCTGTTCGGCGATGTCGGCGTTCAGCTTGCCGCATGCAAAATAGTCAAGAAAGAAAAGCGGCTTCGCTCCGCCGACGCCGATATCGTTCACACAGTGATTCACCAAATCTTGTCCGATCGTATCGTGTTTTCCCATTTCAATCGCGACCTTGACCTTCGTCCCAACTCCATCAACGCTCGAAACAAGTACGGGATTTCGATAACCCGGAAATTTACCGTTAAAAAATCCGCCAAAGAATCCTATCTCCGAAAGAACATTTTTGTTGAACGTCTGCTTCGCAAGCGGTTTGATCCTCTTGATGAGTTTATCTGCTTCGTCTATGTTTACGCCACTCTGCTTATATGTAGTCATTTACTCTTCTCCAATGAGAATAATTTTTTAATGTAACACAGTTTGAGATACTTCTTAACTTTATTCACTTTTCAAGTGATTGACAATAAACCGTCTGACGCGACAAATTTCATCGCGTCGGTAACATTCTTTGTCGAAACATCGTCGCGGATGACGACTCTCCCAATCCCTGTCGGCAGAATGAAACGCACTTTCCCGGATTTTATTTTCTTGTCATAATTAAGACGATTTAACACTTCTTCGAGCGGGACTTTCTCATTACTTTGTCGCGCGATCTGTCTCACTATTTTTAAGATACGTTCAAAATGGGATGGGTGAAGGAGTTTCATGTGCATAGCAATGTGCGATTCAGCCACGAGTCCTATGAGCACTGCTTCGCCGTGTTTAAACTTGTTGAAGTTCGTTGCAGCCTCGATCGCATGCCCAACAGTGTGTCCCAAGTTGAGGTGCGCTCTAATCCCTGACTCTCTCACGTCTTTTTCAACATACCGTTTCTTGGTCTCGACAGACATCTTTATGATTCTCTGCAAAGTCTTCTCTTCTTTGTTGAGAAGCTTCACGTGATTCTTTTCTAAAAAATCAAAGAACGGTTCTCCACTCAATACGGCATATTTCGTTATTTCTCCGAGACCGCAAATGAGTTCCTCTTTGGGAAGTGTCTCCAGGAATTTTGTGTTGATGATAATTGAACTCGGCTGGTGGAAAGCGCCGATCATGTTCTTGCCAAAGTTGTGGTTTACTCCGACTTTTCCTCCCACTGAACTATCTACCATCGCGAGGAGAGTTGTAGGCACTTGGACATAATCGATTCCACGCTGGAAGACAGCGGCAGCGAACCCAGATAAATCGCCGGTTATTCCTCCCCCGATCGCAAATAGAACGGAATCGCGCCGTATGTTTTTCTGGAAGAAAAATGTCAATAATCCTTCCAATTTGTCCAGATTCTTGTTTTCCTCTCTGGCTTGAAAAGTCGTAATAACTGTTCCGTCCACGCCGCCGATTTCCGAGACCAGATTTTTGTACAGCTCTGCGACTCGCGAATCGACAACAACAGCAGCCTTCGTAACTCCTCGCAACTGTGCCAACAAAGTAGAATCAGAATCCACAATGTAGATCGGCACTCGCGACGAGTTTACACGGTAATTCAAAGCCTTCATGAAGTTCTTCCCTGCAATTTTTGTGCAATTTCTTCGACGCTTCTCTCAATACTTAGTTCCGACGTGCTCACGATAATGCTGGCTTCCATATAATGTTTTTCACGCTCGCGAAGGAGCGATTCAATTCTCTCAAGAAGTTCTTTATCGCCCAAAGGGCTCCCGTCGGGCGCAAGGAGCATCGGCCTATTTCGCTTACTTCTGACGCGCTCAAAGATATTTCGGGGTTCGGCCTTCAAATAAACTAAGGTTCCGCCGTTTTTGACAATCAGCCGATTCTCCTCATGTGTCAGCGTTCCGCCGCCAAGCGCTACGACAAGGCTCTTGCTATTTCGGCATATCTCACCTAGAACGCGTTTCTCGATTTTGCGGAAATGTTGCTCGCCAAATTTTTTGAAAACCTCTGAAATTGAGATGCCTTCGATTTCTTCGATCAGGTCATCGATGTCAACGAAATCATAATCGAGTGTACGCGCTAACCGGGGACCAATCGTACTTTTGCCGCTGCCCATAAATCCTGCAAGAAAAATGACGTGCTTAGGTTCACTCATTTTTTCCCACCGAGCCAGAATATAACTGTCGAAGTTTAACTTGCAAAATCACTTTCGGCGTCGATTGTTCGACCTCAAACTCAAAATTGCCGATATCAATTTTGTTCCCCACTCTCGGCACCAATCCATGTTGAGCAATCAACAACGACGAGATCGTTTCCCCAGCATCAAAATCAAAAGCAAAACCGCCCACTTCATCTGCGATCTCGTCCAGCCGCGCATTCCCTTTGACCAAAAAGCTTCCGTCGGAAAGTTTAGTAAGACGCTGTCCTTCTCTCGGCATTTCGGCGCTCGTTCCAAAAATTTCCCGTACCACATCAGAGAGGGTAACAAGCCCCGCCAACCCGCCAAACTCATCTACAACCACTGCTATATGTTTTTTGTTTGTCCTGAAAGTTTCGAGAAGTTTTTCCAACGGCTGCGTCTCCGGCACAAACACGGGTTTCTGCATCAAAGCATTCACGTTGAATTTCCTGTGCGCTGTTTTCTTCCTGAGAAGCGGCAAAAAATCCCGTGCGTACAGCATCCCTACCACATTGTCCGGAGTGTCTGCAAAGACAGGCAGTCTCGAATGTTCGCTCTTCTTGAATGCCTCCGTAACATTTTCAAAATTGCTCTCTATGGAAATGCTTGTTATCTCTGTTCTTGGTGTCATTGTATCACGAACATTTTTTTCACCCAGAAAGGAAATTTTTCTCAGCAGTTCAGCTTCGTGTTCTTCGATCACTCCCGCGCTGCCGGCAATTTTCGAAAGCGTTTTTAGTCCCTCGCTGTCGATGGTCAGGACAGCTTTCTTTCTCTTCGCCGTCAGTCTTGACAGGAATGCATTCAACGGATATACGAGAGGGCTTTCAATAATCAGCAACAAAACGAGAAGCGGCAGACAAAGTTTAACAACCAACTTCGAATTGCGCGCAGCAACAATTTTCGGAACTGCATCGGCAAAGAGAATGAGCAGCGCGGAGACAATCACCACTTCGACACCAAGAGCAAGAGTCCTATTGATCGAAAACTTTGCGGCGAGCTCAACAGCAAGCGAAGCCCCAATAAGAGTGAACAGAAAAACTGCTATCGTATTAGAGACAAGTATTGTTGACAACAAAAGCTGCGGCGTTTTGAAGAGCCGAGACAAGACCTTCCCCTCCATTTGCTCCTTTGAACTCGTGATTGTATAGAGCGCAACCTCAGCCGCGGACAAAATGAAAGCAAACAGAAGTAAAACGATTATTATAAATAATTTCGTAGCCACTTTGTATCCTAAATTGTCAAAAAAAAGGGAAATTTCCATCCTTTTCGAGAAGAAAAATATCGCTAAGTACACTTTAGCAACCGCATCGCAAATGGGTCTGCGACAAAAATATAAAACACATAGGCACATAGGGCACATTAACGAATAAATCTATGTTTTCTAATGTGCCTATGTGGTTAATCTATTGCTTTTTACAAATTTGTCGCACACCCATCGCAAATTGAGTTGTTTAGATTAGAAATCGAGTTTGATACATTATCTTTCATCAAAGGAGATAAAATGCGAGTTATAGTTGCGGGTGCGACAGGTTTTATTGGAAGCGGATTATGCAAGGAGCTTGCTTTCCAAGGACATTCTGTAACAGCGCTGACGCGTAATCCGGGAACAGCGAGACTGAAACTTGGAAATAACATCAAAGTTGTCCGTTGGGATGCTAAGTCGGTTGAACAAATCGTTCCCTTGCTCGAAAACTCGGATGCGGTGGTGAATTTAGTTGGTGAAAACATCAGCTCGCGGCGCTGGACAAAGGAACAAAAAGATTTGATACTATACAGCAGAGTAGAATCAGGAAAAGCTATTGCTAATGCGTTCAAGAAATTGTCGCGAAAACCGGAAGTCTTGATCCAAGCATCGGCTGTCGGGTTTTACGGCGACCGTGGGAACGATGTGATTGATGAGACTTCTTCAGCCGGTGAGGGGTTTCTGCCGCTCGTCTCGCGTCAGTGGGAGGACTCGACACTGGAAGTTGAAAGACTTGGCATTAGAAGAGTTGTTATCAGAACCGGAGTTGTGCTGAACAAAGATGGTGGTGCATTACCAAAGATTTTACTTCCGTTCAAATTCTATTTTGGCGGAACGCTCGGAAGCGGGAATCAATGGCTGCCGTGGATCCATTACAATGATGAAATAGCATCTATAATGTTTTTGCTTGAACATCAAAATCTTTCGGGAGTTTTCAATCTCTCATCTCCGGAGCCGGCAACATTCGAACGGCTTTCTATCCTCGTGGGAACATTGCTGAGAAGTCCATCATGGTTTCCTGTACCGTCGTTCGCCTTGAGACTTGCACTTGGCAAAATGGCAGATGAATTACTCCTCACAAGTCAGCGCGTCTTCCCAAAGAGATTGGAAGAATCGGAATTCAAATTTCAGTTCACAAATTTGCTGGACGCGCTAAGAGACATTCTGCAAAGTAGCTAATGCGACTCTCACGGCGCCAAGCGGCAAATCTCCCACGAGCCGGTCTTGTTTAGAGTGTAAAGGATCCTGTCGTGCAGTCTGCTCGGCCTGCCCTGCCAGAACTCGACACTCTCCGGCTTAATTCTAAATCCTCCCCAGTTATCCGGCCTCGGCACAGGTTGATTCGTAAATCTCTTCTCAAACTCCGCAAAGCGCTCGTCTAATTCGGCTCGAGTAGAGATGACTCCACTTTGACCCGAAGCCCAGGCTGCAATCTGATTTTCCCTGGGCCTCGATTGAAAATATTTATCCGAATCTGAAGCGCTCAGCTTCTCGACAGTCCCTTCGACGCGCACTTGTCTATCCAGTTCGTGCCAGAATAAAACCGCGGCGACACGAGAATTTTCAAGAATCTCAGATCCCTTCCGGCTTCGATAATCCGTGAAAAACGCGAATCCGTCTTTTGAAAAGCCGCGGAGAAGAACAACTCTGGCGGATGGTTTCCCATTTCGATCAGCTGTTGCGACAACCATGGCGTGTGGGTCAGGTACCAAAGCCTGTAAAGCGTCTTCCAGCCAAAGGCTGAACTGTTCGATGGGATCACCGGCAATTTTCGTTTCATCGAGAGGCCTGCCTGAATACTCCCGACGAAGTTCTTGTATGTAATTTTGTGCATCCATTAAAAATACCTATCGACAAAAATATCTGTGATTTTTTCTTTCTTCAGACTTGGTACCCGTCATTTTACTCTCAATTGTTCAAGAGAGCCGTGAGCAGCCGCGATGTGAGCAGGAGTTGTCCCGCAGCAGCCTCCTACGAAGTCAATTCCCATAGATACCGCCTTCACAACAAATTCCGTAAACTGTTCCGGCGTTCCCGGATACGATATTCCATTCCCATTATAAACGGGAAGTCCAGCATTAGGTTGAATCAACAAAGGTAATCCTGTGGATATCCTCATCTCTTTGGCGACAACCAGCATTTCCTCAAAACCGTTCCCACAGTTAGAGCCGATAAAACTTGCTCCTGCTCTTTCGAGACTTTCTGCAACTTTCGCAACATCCTCTCCAAAAGGAGTGCGAACGCCATTCGCCTTTACTTCAAAGGTCATTGTTACGCCAACTTCTTCGCATCCCGCCTCCTTCGCGCCCGCGAGAGCCAGCAGAGCTTCATCAAGCGAAATCATCGTTTCGACTAGAACCACATGGACACCGGTTTTAAGGAGAATTTCCGTTTGTTCACGAAAGAGATCCTTCGCCCCGACTCTGCTTGTTTCACCCAACGGCTCAATTAGGGTTCCCAATGGACCGATCGATCCGATAACAACCGCGTCCTTGTTCGCCGCTTTGAGCGCACTTTTCACAGCGCCGATATTGACGTCATTGATCTTTCTATCTATTCCTCCGGCTTCTAATCTTTTGCGATTTCCACCGAAGGAATTCGTTTCGATTACAAACGCTCCAGCTCTGACATAATTACGAGCGACTTCTTCAACTACTTCCGGCTTTTCAAGATTCCAGAGTTCAGGAGCTACGCCTGCAGGAAGTCCGCGCTTCTGCAGCTCGGTTCCGGTTGCACCGTCAAATAGTACCGGCTTGGATCTAAGTAATTTTTCGATGGTGTTCATCTTTGCACCTGACCCTTCAAGATGTTTTTCACAAGCTCAACAGCATCGGCCGCATTTTTTCCGTATCCAGTCGCACCAATTTCTTCGGAAAACTTCTTATTGAGTGGGGCGCCTCCGACAATTATCGGAACGCTCACTTTTTTCTCACGAAGATAATCAATCACGACTTTCATGTAGACCATCGTCGTGGTCAGCATTGCTGAGATTCCAATAACATCCGGCTTATGTTGTTCAAATCCGAGCAAGAATTTGTTTTTATCGCAGTCGGTGCCGATATCTATGACAGTATATCCCGTTCCCTGAAGCATGATTTCGACGATGTTCTTTCCTATGTCATGAAAGTCACCCTTGACTGTTCCAAATAGAATTTTCCCCTTCGACTTTATCTTCGCATTAGCAAGCAGCGGTTCAAGGATTTTCATCGAGACTTTCATGGCACGCGCGGAGACCAACACTTGTGGAAGAAAAATTAGATTATCTCTGAAACACCGTCCAACTACATCCATTCCAGGCAGCAGTCCATCGTCAAGAATTGTTCTTGCTTCGATGCCTTCTTCTAACAGGCGGAAGGTTAAGCTTTCAGCATCCAAATGCTTGCCATCGATCACGGCTCGAGCAAGGCTGCCGAGTTCATCGGTTATCCCCATCTTTCTACTGCCTCTCTTAGGAGCAATATTTTTGCACGCTTGACCCGGGGTGCAATGGAACACGCTGTACTAAGTATAAAACCTCCCCCATCTTTCCCTATTTCGAGGCGGCGATGAGTGTCCTCCGTTATCTCCTGATCGGTTCCCAAAAGCAACGTGTTAACGGAATCAACATTTCCTTTTATGAATCCTTTATTTCGCGCCACCGCTTTTGCTTCTTTGAGTTCGACATTGCCAAGGGGTGGAGGATCAAGACACTCGATTCCACTTGCTCCGGAATCAAACAGGAGCTCTAACCGATCTCCGATGGCACCGCAGGTATGAATGTAAATATGGACTCCTTTTTCTCGTGCAGCACGAACCACTTTTGACTCAAAAGGGAGAACAAACTCGGAGTAAAATTTAGGAGAAATAAAACCAGCGCCTGCGAACGGAGAGGACAGCTTGATAGCATCTACACCGGTATCGCACATTTCGCTTGTCAGTTTGGATACAAGCTCAGCGAAGTGGTCAAGAATAAGCTTCGACTTCTCCGGTTCATCGATAAGTGCCATCAATGCATCCTGATGTCCAAGTAAATCGAGGAAGTAGTCAAATGGCGAAGTCACTTCACCGTGAATGGAGAATTGTTCGCCTGCTTTTTCAATGATGGAGTTAATGACATCGAATTTGTGCTCCCTGCATATTTCGAAATGAAGTCCTTGAGAGACCGGAATGTAATCAAGCTCTTCCGGCAGATCCTTCTCTTGTCCGAAGGATCCCAGGGAAATGTCGAAAATATTGGGCTTCGGTTTCTCTTTTGCCGGTACAACTTGCGGGAGGTCATCACGAGTGAATAAAATTCGATCGCCATTTTCCCGGATTATCTCTTCACCTTCCTGCGTCGACTGCCTTGCCTTGATTCTCTTTTTCCAATTAGGATCATGTCCATGCAGACTTACAAGTATTCCGTCAAAGTCATAAATCTGTCTGAGTTTTATGAGTCCAGCAGAAAAGACCTCTTTGTCGAACCAGAAATCGAGTGATGAAACTTCGATCTGTTGAAGCATGTGCCCGACGCTCAATTGACACATCAGAGGAATTCGATCGGGCACTCCGAGATCCATTGCAATCTTTACGCGTTCTTTGGGCGTCATTTACCTTGTGTTTGGAATCATAAAATCAATAACACGAATTACTTACCAAGTGTTGCCCAGCCGCGCTTGTTCAAGTCGATATAAATAATCGAACCGAAGACTAATCCAACAAATACCATTATCAGTCCGACAAGCGTCCTGCCAAAAATGATATTTCCAGTCCCAAAAAGAAGCGAATAAATCATTGCAACTCCGCTCAACCAATCTACTAAGTTGAATATTCCATCTTTGTCGGGCTGTACATCCGGAACTTCCCTTGCGATCGGCCCCCAGAGTTTTGCACTTGGGTGAACGCGTCTGTAAAATGAAACTAAAATTTCTTTCTTTTCGGGAGCAGTAATGAAAGTCACGATAAGCCAAACTGCTGTAGTAACCAGAACAGTGAGCAGTACGAGATAAGCAAAATCCCTCGGTTCTGTGTCGCTCAAATTGAAATAATACTGAAGCACAAGCGAAGTGATGAGTGCTGCCGCCATCGAAGAGACCTCGCTCCATGCGTTTATCCGCCACCAGAACCAGCGCAAAATGTAGACGAGTCCCGTTCCCGCTCCTAATGCGATCAAAAACTTCCACGCGTTCGCGATAGAATTCATGTAAAATGTGACGATGGCAGATAAAACCATCAAAATTATTGTCGCTACTTGTGAAGCATTGACATAGTGCTTTTCGCTTTTAGTCTTTATCCAAAACCGCCTGTAGAAATCGTTGACGATGTAGCTCGCGCCCCAATTTAGTTGAGTGCCGATCGTGGACATGTATGCCGCGGCAAATGCTGCGAGCATCAAACCTCGGAGAGACGCAGGTAAATCACTTACCAAGATCATTATGTAGCCCGATTCCGGATCATGAATAAAAGCAGGATTATGCTGAAGCCGGACGACGGCAACAAGCGCAACGATTATCCACGGCCACGGACGAAGAGCATAATGCGCAATGTTAAACCAGAGCGTTGCAAGAACAGAATTCTTCTCGTCCTTCGCCGAAAAAATCCTCTGCGCGATGTAGCCGCCGCCGCCCGGTTCGGCGCCCGGGTACCACGATGCCCACCAGTTGACCGCGATGTAGACAAAGAAAGTTATCATCGGCATCCAAGCGGAGCTGAAGTCCGGAACGAAGGATAGAACAGATCCAGCCACCCCTCTTGTCTGGTCAACTTGATGAAGCCCGGAGATTAGACTTCCCATTCCGCCTGTCGCCTGGACTGCGAAGACCGCGAGGAGAATCACCATTCCCATTTTCAAGACAAATTGAAAAAGATCGGTAACCAGAACGCCCCATAATCCGGAGAGAGTCGAAATGGAAGCCGTTATAAACATGATAAATATTGCAAATGCAAGCGCTTCAACTTTCGAAACTCCGAGAGTCAACATCATTATTTTCACGATGGCAAGATTGACCCAGCCCATTATTATGAGATTGACCGGGATGCCCAGGTAAAGCGCTCTGAAGCCCCGGAGAAAACTCGCGGGCTTTCCGCTGTATCTTATCTCGGCAAATTCAACGTCGGTTAATACTCCTGCTCTTCTCCACAGTCGAGCATAAAAGAAGACTGTCAGCATTCCGCTGAATGCCATGCTCCACCAAATCCAATTACCCGCGATACCGTTTCGCGCAACGAGACCTGTAACTGCAAGAGGTGTGTCGGCGGCAAAAGTCGTGGCAACCATGGAAGTGCCCGCAAGCCACCAAGAAACATTTCTACCCGAGACGAAAAAGTCGCTGACACTCTGCGTCGCACGTTTTCGGTAATACAAACCTACTGCCAAGTTAAATGCGAAATAAAGTGCTATTACAATCCAGTCGACATAAGTAAGCTGCATTTAGTTTTGCTCCTTTTTGAAAAAGTAATGGACAAGTGCACAAGGCAACTCAGCCAAAGAGGACAATCCAAACTTTGACTGGCAATAAGTTTTCACTTATGGAGAGAAAAAACAAGAAGATTTAAGCGCTTAGCCACAACGAAGAAGCATCTCTTGAGTTAAGTTTGGGACTCTCTTGCACTTAGAAATTCATCAAATTGATATTCGGACTTTCCCGCATGTCTTTTCAACTTAATCGCCGAATTCACAACTCCGTTCAAAAGTTCCGATTCATCTTCTCGCGAAGATTTTCCGCGCTGGCGTGCGATGACTTTGACAGCCCAAACCAATGCCACATAACCCATAAGATCTTCAAACCGCTCTTTGTTGAAATACCTGACTCCGTTGTACTCATTAATTCCAACGAGTTCCTGGGCAGAATTTTTACGAAGTAATAGGTGAAACACATCTTCGAAACTTTGGTTTTCTTCGACGGTTGATTTGAGATCTATCATCTCCTTCAAGACTCTCGTCTCATAGCTTGCAAGTTCAACATTCACCCCAAGTTCGTTGAAGCCGATTTTTATCTGATCCGCGAGACGCCAATCGTCGATCAAGCTGGGTGGCTCACCGGTTGTTTTTTGCAGAAGCCTTCCAACACCATCAAGGAAAATCCAGACGAATAAGATTCTCCAGCCCGGCAACGACATGTCATTCTCAACCCCAAGTATCTTCAAAACATATTCACGCGCTTTCTGCTCCTTCGAAAGATCAGGTAATGACAGCAATATCTCATACTCCTTTAGCTTGGCCTCCAATAGGTCGCCAGCATCTACTTTGATACGGGCATATTCTTCGGAGGCGGAAATTAATCCATGAAATTTTTCCTTGAAGGCTTTCGCTCTATCAGTCTTGAGCCTGCCTTTCGCCGAGCCGCCAATTAAGTAACGAAGACTACCTGCATTTACCGCTTCATAAAATGCGGAACGGATTTTCCGAAGTTTCAGATTCAAAATTTCCTCTTCAATAGAAGGCACGCCCCGCCCTTCCAAAGACTTGAATAATTCTTCATAGGGCCTGTCCGTAGTTGAGTGGACTACTCTGAAATCCATGAAGACATTGTACTTGTACGCGCCCAATTCCACATAAAGCCCGTGTTTTTTCAACGATTTCGTAGATCTGATATATTCCAAGCCGCTTATCACATCTTTGAAAATGCAGTAGTTGTCCTTACCTCCTGCAAGCGCGAGCCCGTCGCCAAGAGTCCTTTGTACCATCTTGCCGTTTTGGTCGCGAAAGCCAACCGATGTCCTTATCCAACCGGCGGCATGAGAAAAGCGATTGTTGTACACGACCAAATTGCGCTCGGTCCCGATGCCGTTGCTGTAAGCGAACACATCTTCATTCACTGTCCCATCTCCTGCGAAGAAATCATACAACAAGAAGTTGTCCATCTCACTAAAGTGATGCCTTCTCTTCAGCAGCGGAAAAATCTCTCCCTCGTGCCGCGATACTAAATTCCCGTCCGCATGTTCATCTCGGTATGCCCTTCTGAATTCCATACCATACTTTTCGGTGAATCCCTCTATCTGTCCGTGTCCAAACATCGGCAAACCCGGCATTGTCGACATCATTACACAAACTCCAAAGTACTTGTCGTCTTTGCCGAACTGAGCAATCGCGGTTTCCTCATCAGGATTGTTTAGGAAATTTACAAAGCGTTTCAATATCTGCGGGTTATATTCTAAAACATTCTTGAGCACCTGCCGGTAATTTGCATTCTCTTCTCGCTTCAGCATGTTCATGAAAGCGCTGTTGTAAACCCGATGCATCCCAAGAGTCCGCACAAAGTAACCTTCCATGAGCCAGAAAGCTTCTGCAAGCAAAAGGGTGTCTGGAGCTTCTTTCTGAACTCGATCAACAACCTCGCGCCAAAATTCGACCGGCATAACACTGTCAAATTGCTCTTTCGTCATTGAGAAATTTGAACGCGACGGAATCGCGCCGCCGGTTCCAGGCTCTGGAAACCACAGACGCTGATAGTGCTTTTTGCTCAAAACCATTGCGGCATCGAAACGAATTATCGAAAACATTCGCGCAACGTGAAGGATCGATTGAATGACTGCTTCCCGTGCCTCTGGGTTTGTGAAATCTAACTGCGCTGTGTCATTCCACGGCATGTGTGTGCCATCATTTCCATGATAAATATATTTCACATCTCCGGTCCACCTGTCGAGACGCTTGAACGCTACTGCAGCATCTCGCTTTGACCAGTACCCGTCCTCGATGAAGACTCCAACTCGTTCATCGCCGCTCAAGTCTGGGCCATTGAAAGTATAGTTAGGAAACGGCGCATAGTCAGACTTCAGAAACCAATCCGGATGGTTCATGACCCACGCGGAATCAATTCCCATGTGATTAGGAACCATGTCGCTCGCGAGTCGGATTCCGTACTTCAATGCTCGTTCTTTGAGATTCTGGTAAGCTTCAAATCCACCAAGCTCCGGCGAAATGTCGTAAGAATTCAACGAATACGCCGAAGCAATGGCGTCCATGTTGCCATTCAAATGTTTTATTCTTTGAGAAGCGTGACTGCGAAGCCAAATTCCTATCAGCCAGAGTCCGCTGAATCCGCGCCTTGAAAGAATCCCGAGTTCCTCATCGGGAATTTGATCTAAACGAGTAATTGTCCGCTGGTATTTCTTGCTCAGCTGGTCGAGCCACACAAATGCATTCTTTGCAATCAAAACTAAACGAGGCATCCAGTTTAGATCAGAACTGAAATTCTCCGGCTCAAATTCATAACCGGCACCGCGGAATTGCGGTACGGGCGCGGATTCTTTTTCGCCAAATCCGAAGAATCCCGCTTGGAGCACATTCGGAATTTTTTCTTTGTCCGCCTGCGCTTGCGCCAACATCAGGAAATACTTCCCCTCTTCTTTTATGAAATCGATGGCGCTGAGAAGTTTGAGAAGATGTGGAGACTTCGCAAGAATATTTCCCCAGTGCTTGGCAATAAACTGTAATTGTTTGTCGATCGAATTTGGATGCGCCTCGATCGGTGCGAGGAGCATTTTCAGAAGCGAAGAGTTCGTCGTCCCGTATTTTGGCTGTGTCTCAAAGAATTTATCTGTATTGGAAATGACCGCCTCGTAAGGTGTTTCCAACTTCAACTGAGAATCATCGATGAGTTCTGAAATCGGATCGAAGGCCGGATTCCGGTTCTCAAGCCATAAAAGTATGAGTTCCTTGAGAACTATATGCCGGTTCGAAATTCCGCTCTCGTTCCGCGCGAGATAATTTTCCGCCGATTCTGCTTTACTGTAAACAGAAGTCGGCGGAAACGCTTCAACAAATTCAGTTGAACATTTTTCAAAGTCGACTTTGCCTACGTTTTTTTTCAGCCATTCTTCGAGCTGGGCGAATGCCGAAGGATTAATTTCTTGGACGTAAGAATCGATTACGAAATGCAAAACTTCATGAAAGAGTCCCATCGCATTAATCTCACCCGGCAAAACACGAGGACTATCTTTGACCGACGCAGGCATGGGACTTTTGCCTGCGTCCACTTTCTTCTCATTCATCTTAGCTGCAAATATCTGCGCCGCGCGGAAATTCGAGAAGACGACATCGCCGGTTATCGAAAAGAAAGTCTCATCGAAACTGTAAGAGTCGCGCGCTTTGCGGGAAATATGGAATTCATAAGTTGGGAAACCCAAGTCTTTTGACAATTTTGGTTCCTTCGCCCTTTTAATCATTGCTTTAAATCTATTTAATCAAGCAGAAAAATGCCACTAGCAAAACTTTTGCACGGAGTTTGCCCAAACATGAAGAAAGCAGACGCCAAGATATCTGACCAGTAAATAACTAATTTTCTTGACTTTTAGCACGTGCTTGTCTAATTTCATTTGAATTAGCAAACCAAAATCTCGAGGAGGGAAAATTTATGAAACGTTTACTGCATGGGGCATCATTCTTACTAATCGGCATTTTGTTCGCAACGAACCTCCTTCTAAGCGGATGCGGCTCGAGCGAAGAAGCGACAAAAGCTTCACAAGCTGCGGCTGATTCCTTGACGATGGCTTCGCTGCAATCCGATAATCAAAAACTGCAAAGCGATAATGCACAGCTTCGCAAGTCTAATGCTCAGCTTGAACAGGACAAGAAGGCTTTGACTGCGAAAGTTGCCGATCTTACATCCAAACTTGGTCAAAGCAGTCAGCAGTGGCAGGACCTCGAAGATCTGCAAAATCGTGTGAACGCACTCGATTCTGAACTTACAATTCAGAAACAGATCAACCGCGATCTGAGCGCAAAGAATGCCGATATGGAAAAGCAGTTCATGACCGGTGCAACTAAGCAAAGCACGGTTACAACTCGATCCGAATTCCAAGAGAAGTACAATGAAGGTTTAAAACTCTTCAAGGCACGGGAATACAAAGACGCGGTAGCAAACTTTGAAGACTTAACTGCAAGCGAGGTCAAAACCGATTTGATCAGCAATGCTCATTATTGGTTAGGCGAATGTTACTACGCCTTGCAGAGATACAATGACGCTGTCCGGGCTTTCGAGAGAACTCTTACCTATCCGAAAAGTTACAAGGAGGGGGCAGCTTACATAATGCTTGGAATGTCGTACGTCCGTTTGGGCGATAAAGACAGGGCAAGAGACACATGGCAAAAATTGATTAAGAAAGATCCTAAGTCTCAATACGCCGCTCGCGCAAAGGAATTTCTTAAACAGCTCTGAAGTTCAGAAAAAGTTTCTTTTCAAGAACCGCTGCTGGAATAATTTTCGGCAGCGGTTTTTATTTTGTCCCTTACTCTATCTTCGCCCATTTTCCCGTTCAAAGCCACTCTGAAAAAACCATTTGGGTTCCTCAACGCATGATTTAGAAGTATCCTGAGAGGCACAAAATCATTCGAGATAATCGCGGATTCTTTCATCAAAAAAGAAAGTCCCGGCTCAAACTCATCTTCGCTAACCACAACAGGGTCACTCAACAAGCCCCTGGTAACTTTGTAAAGCTCATAACGATTTCCCCTTCCGCCGGATCCGGCGGATAACCATCCGCATACGAAATTTGCCTTTTCGATAGGCCCGTTCAATAACTTGAGACGAGATGATGTCCTTTCGAGTATCTCAATTAAGTCTCTCGCCTCGGCAGCCTCTTCAAATTCTAATTTCTTCGAAAGCTCGTCAAGTCTAATTCGCAGCTCCGATGTCAGTTTCTCAAATGACCCTGACAAAAATTCCTCGACAGCTTCAACTTCTGAATTATATTCGTCATAGCTCACGTCCTCTTTGCACGGGGCAGCGCATCTTTCGATGTAGAAATACAAACAAGGATCAAACGGCTCGGCAAAATCCTTGTCGCATTTCACAAGTTTAAAATATTTGTCTGCCGCTGAAAGCACCTGCTCCGCAATGAACGAGCTTTCAAACGGTCCGTAGTATCTCCCATCTTCCCCCAACTCGTAAACGATATCGAGCCTGTCATATTTCTTTTCAGAAGAAATCTTTATAAACGGGAAACGTCTCGAATTGATGAGCTGCGAGTTAAGCGCCGGTTTGTATTGCCTGATCAATTGGAGCTCTTTCAGCAGCGCATGAAGCTCAGAAGAAGTTGTTTCCCATTCCAACCTTTCCGCCTCAGAAAGCATCGTGCGAACTTTGTCGGCATCCTTTGGATTTTTCGTGAGATACGATGCGATTCTCAGCTTAAGGTTTTTGGCTTTGCCAACATAGATAATTTCTTCACCTGCATTGTAAACTCGATAAATCCCGGGAGCATTGGGGGCGGTCGTCATTGCTTTCTTGAAAACATTCTGATTCTTGTGCGGGTCAATCCGATGTGGAACGCTCTGAAAACGCAGAAGCTCATCAAGGCAAACAACTTCATGCCGTTCGCTGATCAACTCTAACAATTCGATGAGCAAATGAGCGGTCGCGCGCGCATCCCCGAAAGCCCGATGCCTTCCGTTGATCTTTATGCCAAGATAATGGCAGACTTGATCAAGCGCCTTTCGCGGAAGCTGCGTAAAAATTCGCGAGCTTAGTTTTCGCGTGCAAAGCTGAGGGATATCAAACTCAAGTCCGACTGCAGTTAATTCGTTGCGTACAAATGCATAATCAAATTGCGAATTGTGCGCCGTGAATACAGTCCCGTTCAAGAAGTCTTTAACTTTTACCGCGATTTCTCTGAAAGATGGAGCATCATAAACCATTTCGTTGCTGATACCGGTCATATTCCTGATGAAATTCGGAATAGGCCTTCCGGGATTTATCAGGGTTGCATATTCTTCAATAATTTTTCCGCGTTGGACTTTAAAAGCGGCGAATTCGATTATCTTGTCCAGCGCGGGCATCAAACCAGTCGTCTCGACATCAACTACCGAAAAAACAGCGTCGTGGAAACTACAGCTCGGATTGGAATCTATTTCAAACATTCAGTTGGCTCCGAGCAAGCTTTGCACTCCAGCGGCAATTCGCTCCGCAACCGCTTCGACAACAGTGTCGGGAACGCCGTCGTAATGTTTCGACTTCAAACGCATATCGCACATTTCATTGACATAATCTATGACAATAAACTTCCCGTCAGGTGTTACCGCAATCTCAGTCGAAAAGAAATTGAGTTTGCATACGCCGTAAATTTTTCTCACAACATTTTCTATCTCACGCAAATTGTAGTGCTCGATATCATCTTTCGTTGCCTCGAAATAGATGTGCGTCAGATCGTCCCACCAGCAAACGAACACTTTGTCGAAAACATAGAACGGCCTAAACCACGCCCTCCGCCCGCCGAAGATCGCCGGCTCGATTCTCTGCTGGAGCAAATACTTGTCGTCTTTGTTGTGCTGTCGCGTATCTATCACGTCGCGCAAGCCTTCGGCACCTGTTACGACACCGATACCGCCGCCGGTTGTGTTCGCCGGTTTGATAATAAACGGCCTTCCAAGATGAGCAAGCTGGTTAAGGCTCAATCTAACTTCACGCTGTGTGCTGTAAGGTGAAATAATAATCGTGTACGGAACATAGACTCCCGCGGTTATGAACTCAAGATGCATTGACGCTTTGTCCGAAGCGTGACGAATGTTCACGGGATCATTGATGATGTGGATTCCTCTGTGGCTCAGCAAATTTATGATCGATTCGCAATTGTCATCGACGTCTGAAGCGCGGTCGACAACACTTCTAAATGACAAACTCTTGCGCCGCAATTTTTCAAGAACATTCTCGAAATTCCGCGGATGGAATACTTCGTGGGAAATGTTTCTCGACCTGAGGTTGTTAGATAGAATGGAAACGAAATCGTCGTCGTATTCCCATTCGTAAAATATTGCGCAATCAAGTGTTTTCATTTGCTTAATTTAATATGCTTTTACCGGATTTGAACGCTCAAAAATCATCGCTTCCTTCATCCTGAGCAACGAATGACTCAGATGATGAATTCCCCAACCTGGACAAACCGGAATCAAATCGAAAAGAAATAGCACACGTGGGCGCCTTTGGCGCCATGCCGACATATGCCGCCCTTGCCGTTCCGATATTTATATTTTTTCATATGATACGGCATCCCGAAGAGCGGGAGCGGCATCCCGCATGTCCTATTTATTATGATAATGAGCGGGATAAATAATTTCTGACGGTGGAACTCTGTGTTCCATCTTTTTCGGGATGTACTTTTCGGCCACGCTCCTCGTACAATAAAGTCTCATGCGCATGGAAAGCCTTTGAACTCGGCGACGGCATATTGAATTGAATCTCGGATGAACCAAGACTAAATTCAGGATTCACATGGACAAAACACCGGATACAAGCAAGATCATAATTCGCGGCGCACGACAGCATAATTTGAAATCGATAGATTTAGATTTACCGCGCGACAAGTTTATCGTCATTACGGGACTCAGTGGCAGTGGAAAGTCTTCGCTCGCTTTCGACACGATTTATGCGGAAGGACAGCGCCGCTATCTCGAAACAATGATGGCTTACGCCCGGCAGTTCCTGCAAATTCTTGAGAGACCTGATGTAGACCTAATCGAAGGTTTGAGTCCGTCCGTTGCGATTGAACAGAAGACAATCAGCCAGAATCCACATTCGACTGTCGGCACTGTTACAGAAATTTACGACTACGTCCGATTACTTTTTGCGAAAGTTGGAACACAATTCTGTGTGAAGTGCAATATTCCCGTCCAGCAGCAAACACCGGATCAAATTTTGCAATTGATTCTTTCCGAATTCAACAGCAAAAATGTTCTTTTGCTTGCACCGCTTGTAATCGGACGAAAAGGACATTACAGAGAGTTGTTCCGGGAGTTGATGGCAGAAGGTTTCGTGCAGGTAAGAGTCGATGGGAATTTACGCGACCTGCAAGATGGGATGGAGCTTTCGCGTTACGGTACTCACACGATCGAGCTTGTAGTTGACAAACTGAAAGTCCAAAAGAAGTCCGCCTCAAGATTGCGAGAATCTTTAAAACTCGCTCTTGAAAGGGGGTCGGGGACAATAATCCTTTATGATCATGAACAGAAGAAAGATCATTTCTTCAGCCGTCTTCGCTCGTGTCCGAAATGCGGCACGAGTTATCCCGACCTCGCGCCAAACTCATTCTCGTTCAATTCAAAATTTGGAATGTGCAGAACCTGCAACGGAACCGGAGTCAGCCGGAACGTAACTCCGGAAGCGCTTGTGGTTAATCCAAAGCTTTCCATCACGGAAGGGGCGCTCCTCTTCCCCAAGCGCGACGATTTCTTCCTGTTGAGTCTTCTGAACAGTGTCCTTGAACCCCATGGCGTAAATGCGAACACACCGTTTGAACAGTTCAGCACGACAGTCCGCGAATTACTCTTCTTTGGAAAGAATCAAAAAAACTCCAAAAAAGGAATAAAGTTCGCCGGCGTTTCAATCTCGAACTTGAACACCAAATTCGAGGGGCTAATCCCGATGCTCCAGAATCTCGACTTCGAGGTTTATTTCGGGAATGAATACAAAAACATTGAGGCAAATTTGCCGTTCGTCGAGTGCAGCGAATGCGGCGGAACGCGCTTGCGGGCAGAGAGCAGATTTGCGAGAGTTGTCGACACGGACGGGAAAGAGCTCACAATAAATTCTACAGTCACAGATTCGATTGACAAGGTAAGCCTGCAATTTCAAAAGCTAAACCTTCCGCAGCGAAATCAGAAAATTGCTCACCCGATTCTGCACGAGATCAGAACCCGGCTGAAGTTTCTTCAGGATGTTGGGCTTAATTATTTAAATTTGAACAGGGCGGCTGGCACTCTCTCGGGCGGAGAGTCGCAGCGGATCAGATTAGCTACACAGATCGGCTCACAGCTAACCGGAGTCCTTTATGTTATCGATGAACCTTCGATCGGACTTCACCAGCGTGATAACATTAGGCTGATCAATTCGTTGAAGTCGCTCCGCGACATCGGAAACACGGTCATCGTTGTCGAGCATGATCGCGAAACTATGGAGAATGCTGATTACATAGTCGATCTCGGACCTGGAGCCGGAGAGCACGGAGGCTTTGTTGTCAAAGCCGGAACGCTGGCAGAAATTTTGGCCGAGAAGAAAGATTCGCTCACCGCCGCTTATCTCCGGGATGAAAGAGAGATTCCGGTTCGTTCAATGGCAGAGATGAGAAAGCCTAACGGCTTTTTCCTGACACTAAATGGAGCGTCGGGAAATAATCTTAAAAACATCGACATGAAATTTCCGCTTGGGCTTTTCATCTGCATTACCGGCGTCAGTGGTTCGGGCAAGTCCAGTTTGATCAACGACACGCTCTACAGAATTCTCGGAAAAAGTTTTTACAGACTTTCAGAGCAGCCTCTTCCCTACGATTCAATTTCAGGAATCGAACTGATTGACAAAGTGGTGGACATCGACCAATCACCGATCGGAAGAACGCCGCGTTCGAATCCCGCAACCTACGTCGGAGTCTTCACCGCGATACGCGATTTGTTCGCTCACCTTCCTGAATCAAAAATCAGAGGCTATGCGCCCGGACGATTTTCTTTTAACGTGAAGGAAGGACGATGTCCGGCGTGCGATGGCGACGGCATGCGCAGAATCGAGATGAGCTTTCTGCCTGATGTTTATGTAAAGTGCGAAGTCTGCAACGGCAAACGATACAGCGCCGCGACACTTGACGTCAAGTATAAAGGTAAAACAATATCAGACGTCCTTGAATTGACTGTAGAAAACGCACTGGCTCTTTTTGAAGAGATCCCGGCGATTAAGCGAAAGCTTCAAACCATGAATGAAGTCGGACTCGGTTACCTGCGGCTTGGACAATCATCGACGACATTATCGGGCGGCGAGGCTCAGCGCGTAAAACTTGCGACAGAACTCTCAAAAGTTGCCACAGGCAAAACTCTTTACATTCTCGATGAGCCGACAACCGGCCTTCACTTTGAAGACATCCGGATCTTGCTTGAGTTGCTCCAAAAATTAGTGGACAAAGGAAATACCGTCATAGTTGTTGAGCATAACCTTGATGTAGTAAAATGCGCCGACTGGATCATCGACCTTGGACCGGAAGGTGGGGAGAACGGCGGATATATTGTCGCCGAGGGTCCTCCGCTGGAAATTATGCGGAAAAAAAACTCATACACCGCCCGCTATCTGTCAGAGTATTTGAAGAATGGGACCAAGAAAACTTCCGACGGAAATCGAAAGTGAACTGAGGCAGGCTCAAGCAGCGCTGGCGGAAGGCAACGACGGGAAGGCGCGTGCCTGCGCGAGACGAGCAGTCGGGAAAGCGTTCAGTTTATCGAAATACTCAGGCTCCGACGTATGTCGGAGCGCCTTAAGCGCAACTGAATTTGCCGTAAATGTCATGTTGAAACTCGTGATCTACTTCTTCGACTGGTTCGCCCCAATAAATTTGGAATCAAGTTTCTCACGGACTTTGCTGAGCGGCATAGCGACACCAGTCCAAAGTTCGAAGGCTCTCGCTGCCTGATTGTAAAGCATTTCCAGTCCGCTTACCGTTATTGCATTCTTCTTTTTCGCAATTTTCAGGAATTGAGTCTGCACAGGATTGTAAACCAGATCGAAAAATATTTTCCCGTCAAAATCCATGGAGTCGGCAGTGAGTACACTTTCGTCGACTGCCGGAAACATTCCCATCGGAGTCGCATTTATAACTAACTTGCTCATCTCCAGTGCCTCGTCTTCATCGGGATTGTGAAGCTCCACAACTTTGATATTCAGAAAATTTTGGGAATCGGCAAAAAATTTCTTCAGCAATTCCGCATGAGACGTATCGCGATTCATCACGATAATTTGAGCCGGACGGAAATAAGAAATCAAAGAATAAACAACCGCGCGCGCTCCGCCGCCTGCGCCGAAGATTGTAACGGTTTCGTTTGCGATTTGCTCCCGGTAGGGCTTCAGCGCCTCGACGACGCCGTCAACATCGGTGTTGTGCCCGACTAAAGTCTCGTTGTCAACATAAATCGTATTCACCGCCCCGACAAGCCGCGCATCCGCAGAAACCTCATCAAGAAATTCTATCACCGCCTCTTTGTGAGGAAAGGTTACATTCGATCCCACAATTCCGAGCGCGGGCATTCCCTTTAACGCCTCACGAAGATTCTTCGGAAGAACATCGAATGCCAGATAAGAATAGTTTTGTTTTGTAATCTTAAAGGCTGTTTCGTGAATTGTTGGAGACCAACTGTGCGATACCGGGTGCCCGATGATACCGACAATTTTAGCGTGCGTCTTTATACTTTTTTTCATTCACTAACCATTCATAAACAGGAAAAACAAATTTAATGAGAATTTCAGGATTTGAATGTTGAATCTGTCCAAAGTCTTGGAAGAATGTGTTGATTTTATGTGGTTCTAATTCAAGCGACTTTTTCGCGCTCTCGATTGCGTCGCTGAAGGAGCCGACCTGCAGACAACATTTGCATTTCTGATAATAGGCTTCCCCCCAATCCGGTGAGATGCTGATAACTTTATTGTACGCCTTCAACGCGTCGTCATACTTGCCCGTCTCGACAAGCGCATCTCCAAGATCAAGCCACCCGTCCACGTTTTCAGGCTGTAGCTCTGTAACTCGCGTGTAACTTGTGACCGAGTCCTCGAAAAGTTCAAGCGTAAACTCCACGTCGCCCCGCGCATGCCACACGTCCGGATCCGTGCCGTTTAACTCCGCCGCTTTCGTAAAATCGGTAAGAGCCTTCCTGTACATACTCATGGCGTCATAACACACCGCCCTGCCAAACAAAGACTCAACATGATTCGGATCGCTTTTCAACGCTTCGGAATAACATCTCACGGCTTCTTTGTATTCGCCCAACTCTTCATACGCTGTCGCCATGTTGTGCCAGGTAGCAACGTCCTTCGGTTCATACTTTAGAGTAGCCTTATAACTTTCAATCGCCTCGCGGAGTTTTCCCATACTGAGCAGCGCATTGCTCCTGTTGTACCAGGCTGCGCTGAACTTCTCGTCGATTGCAATTGCCAAGTCGTAACTCTCGACGGCAGTTTGGTATTTGCCAAGCGCATTCAGTGAGATGCCGCGGTTGTACCATGCTCTATAGTTGTACGGATCAAACTCAATGACTTTGTCATAACATTTCAACGACTTCTCAGGCTGATCGAGATAATCGTAGCAATATGCCAATTCAAACCACGCATCCTTGTCAGACACGTCGAGTTCAGTCAGGTATTTAAAAACTTTCGAAGCTTCTTCGTATCGTGCAATCTTCTCCAGAATCACGCCTTTGTTCATCAGAGCTTCGTAGCTGCCGGGATCGACATCGAGCGCCCTCTCAATACTGTCAAGCGCTTCTTCGAACCTATCGAGGACTTGCAGGCAGCTTGCACGTCCGATCAGGGCATCAACTTCAATCGGGTTGAATTCGAGAGCTTTTGTGTAGTCATCGAGCGCTTCTTCGAATTTGCCAAGTGTCTCATTTATTTCACCCCTTCTGAACCAATTTTCAGAACTCACGGGCATAATCGCAATCAATTTATTGGCGAAGAAAAGCGCATCCTCGTATTTATCCTGGCTCATGAAATAATCGATTATTTCCTCAAGTGCGGCTATGCTGGAAAAAGTGGGCTCTTCCCGTCGAAGGCGCTTTATTTCTTCGTTAATATTGCGCTTCTCGAATTCATCGTATTCGCCATCGTCAAATGTGAAATCAAAATCGTCGTTGCTCATACAGATTCCTAAACCTCGTTTCCAAGATATTCTTGGCGGGAGTAAAAATCAAGAAACGAAGTCTTTTTATGACTCATTCAAAAATCAGAGCGAGAGTCATCGCATCGCGATAAATCGAATTGCACAGAGAGAGCACTAAGGGCTTCATTGGAAGAGGTCTATTCAACAAATATTCCCCGTGATGCTCAAAATGTAGAGTCCGTTTCTCTCCCAACGAAACTTTTTCTTTGTAACGCGTTTCATACAGTGGTCAAAATTGTAATAGTTTCTGTTGTAGACCTCGCCAGTAAGTGTTAAATTTACACGTTTCGGAGAGGTGCCGGAGTGGTCGAACGGGGCGGTCTCGAAAACCGTTGTGGTGCTTTGCGCTACCGAGAGTTCGAATCTCTCCCTCTCCGCAGTTCATTTCTCAAATCGGTTGGGAGAGGTGCAGGAGTGGCTGAACTGGCACGCCTGGAAAGCGTGTGTGCAGGAAACTGTACCGTGGGTTCGAATCCCACCCTCTCCGCAAAAGACAAAATCTTCTAACTTGATGTATTTCGTGTACGTCCTTTTCAGTGAGAAGCTCAACAAAAGGTATGTGGGCTCGACTTCTGATGTTCAACAAAGACTGCTTGAACATAACAGCGGTCATTCAAAGTTCACCAAAGGCGTATTCCTTGGAAAGTTATTTACGTCGAAGAGTACAAGACAATATCCGAGGCAAGGAAAAGAGAACTTTTCCTGAAAAGTGGTGTAGGGAGAAAATTCTTGGACGATCTGCTCAAACGAGATTAGCAAAATTGGTATCGAGGGTTCTGGGACAAAGGCGCATCTCGGCCTGAGGCTGATGAGCCTCAGGCTCACGCCTCCAGCGGAGAATCCCACCCTCTCCGCCAGTTCCGACTTTTCTTTCCTTGAAGATATAATGAGCAAGGACTATCTTTACTCCAATGAGAGGAGCCGCCGCTGTTTTCAGTAAAGATCTTTACAGTGAGTTACGCACTCGCTATGCGCTAAACTCGCTGATAATGTTCGTGGTGGTAACGCTTTCGATAATTCTTTTCTCCACCGCCGGCGAATCTGTTTCGCCGAGTCTTGCCGCCGGAATCCTCTGGATTATAATCTTCTTCGCAGCAATGAGCGGGCTGTCGCGTTCTTTCGTGAGCGAAGAGGAACGCGGCACGACAATGACTCTTCAACTTTGGGTCAAACCGTCATCGGTGCTGCTCGGCAAACTCGCATTCAACGCGGTTCTGATCTACGTGCTGAATATCCTGATTATTTCGGCTTATCTGCTGACAATGCAGTCATTTAGAGTTCAGACGCCGTTCATTTTCTTCGTCACAATTTTATTGGGAAGTTTTGGACTTGCCTCCGCTTCGACTTTCATTGCGGCAATTATCTCCAAAGCCAATTCCAAGGGAACTCTCTACCCCGTTTTATCCTTTCCAATTTTGCTGCCGCTCCTGATGAGCGTGATAGACGCGACTCGATTGTCGGTCGACGGCGCTTCGGTGTTTGAAGCTTTCGATGATTTTAAAATAATGCTTTCATACGCGGTTGTGGTTACAACAGCCGCAATAGTTTTGTTCGACTTTGTCTGGAGAGACTAATGAAAAACTGGATGAAAATAGGTGTCGGAATCTGGATTGCTGCAGTTGTCGTATTCGGATTTGCAATGCCAATTGGAAATATACCGGGCTTGGGCCCAAAAGCGAGAATAATATTCTTCCATGTTCCGATGTCTTGGCTTGCCGTCCTCGCCTTCTTCATGTCGATGTGGTACGGCATTTCGTATCTTAGAAAGAAAGAAATTAAGTATGACATAAAATCTGCGACCGCCGCCGAGCTTGGATTTATTTTCAGCATACTCGCGACAATAACAGGTTCGATCTGGGCTAAATTCAATTGGGGAAGTTTCTGGAACTGGGATCCAAGAGAGACTTCGATTTTTGTCCTGCTGCTGATCTATGGAGCATATTTCTCGCTTCGCAGCGCTTTGGAAAATGAGGAGAGGCGCGCTTCCCTTTCCGCGGTTTACGCGATCGTCGCATTTGTGACCGTACCGTTCTTTGTGTTCATCATGCCGAGGATCATGTTCAGCTTGCATCCCGGCGGAGAGGGCTCTTCTGCGCCGATTGTAAATGCGAACGGCAAAATGTATATGGACATGAACATGCGGTATGTTTTCTACGCATCGCTCATTGGATTTAGCGTTCTTTATGTTTGGCTATTCCAGTTGAGAACAAAAATCAGTTTAATAGCTTACAACAATCAGATGGAGAATGAATAAATGAGTTCACTATATAGCTTCCTCGATGCGCATTCGCTTTATGTCGTTTTGATAATCGTTTTGGTAATATGGCTGGGAATTTTTATTTATTTATATCGTTTAGATAAGAAGGTTAGCAAACTCTATGAAAAGACCGAAGCTGAAAAGGAGAACGTAAAATGAGGACCAAATACATAGTGGCAGGGCTCGTAATTGTTGCCTTTGTGATTTTCGGCGCAATTTCATTCATGCAGAATAACATCGAGTATGTTTCTGCAAAAGGCGCCGAAAAGACCAACCGCACTGTCCAGGTGAAAGGCACATGGATGAAGGACATGCAAAGTTATTACGACCCGAAGACAAACACTTTCCATTTCTACATGGTTGACGACCAAAAAACCGTCCTCCCTGTCGTACTCGCCGGCGCGAAGCCGAATAATTTTGAAATCGCCAACGACATTGTAGCGAAAGGCCGCTACGAGAATGGCGTATTCCAAGCCAGCGAAGTGCTGACCAAATGTCCCTCTAAATACCAATCCAAAACCGGACCTCAGGCTTCCTCCCAAGCTGCTACCAGCACTCTCAATTAAACCGAGGTAAATAATGCTGGGCCGAGTTTTAATATTCGCGGCATTCGGCGGAATGCTGACTGCCACATTTGCATATATATATAACTTTTTCACCGGCGACGAGAAGGCTTTGAAGGTTGCAAGAATCGGATACCACGTCGGCGCAATTTCTGTCATACTCACAGCCGGTTTCTTCATGAACATGCTCCTCACTCACCAGTTCCAGTACACGTATGTGTGGAGCTTCAGCTCACTTGAACTCTCAGCGCCGCTTCTTGTTTCGACTTTTTACGCGGGACAAGAAGGAAGCTTCATGCTGTGGACGATGTACACAGCTATCATCGGATTGATACTGATGGTCTATTCCCGAAAGCATCATTATGAATCTTCAGTGATGGGAATATATTCTGCCATCGCTTCTTTCCTGGTTTTGCTCGCCGTAGTGAAGAATCCTTTCGAGCATGTCTGGCAAACCTGGCCGCAAAACGTAAAGGCTGGATTCATGCCGGATGACGGAAGAGGACTTAACCCACTCCTTCAAAACTTCTGGATGGTAATTCACCCGCCAATTTTGTTCCTCGGATTTGCTTCGACCGCTGTTCCATTTGCGCATTCTATTTCTGGTTTGCTCCGAAAAGATTATAAGAAGTGGATCAACGTTGCCGTGCCTTGGACGCTCTTCAGCTCCGCCGTGCTTGGTTTCGGAATTACGCTCGGCGGTTTCTGGGCGTATGAGACTTTAGGCTGGGGCGGTTTCTGGGGATGGGATCCTGTTGAGAACTCCTCATTCATTCCATGGCTCGTAGCAGTTGCCTCCGTTCATACACTTTTGGTGCAGCGCCGCACCGGCGGATTCTTGAGAGCGAACTTCATCATGGGAATGATGCCGTTCCTTCTCGTCTTGTACAGCACGTTCCTTACAAGAAGCGGCGTTCTCGGCGACACTTCGGTGCACAGCTTCGTCACACCCGGAATGTGGGTTTACATTTTGCTCGTTGCTCTGATGGCATTCTTCGCGATCATCGGATTCGGTTTATATTTCTTCCGCGTCAAAGACATTCCCAAACAAAAAATAAATTACACGCTGACCTCGCGGGAATTCGCACTCTTCCTCGGGGCCGCATCCTTGGTCATCATTGCCGGATTTACTTTGATCGGCACAAGCGCGCCGCTCATTACAAATATTCTCAATGGCAAGGCGAGCGCGATAGATACGAGTTATTACATCAAGACAAATCTTCCGCTTGCAATTTTGATGGCTGCGATGATCGGATTCGGCCAACTTTTCTGGTGGAAGAAATCAAATTCGCAGACCCTTTTGAAAACAATGCAGCTTCCGGTTCTCGCGGCTTCGATTCTGACAATCATAGTCATTTTTGCTGGAATGCACGACTTTTCCATGATTTTGTTTTTCCTTGCAAGCGCGTTTGCCTTTTTCGTGAACCTGCAGATCGCTTACAAAATCGCCAAGGGAAATCCCAAATTCATGGGCGCTTCGCTCTCCCATATCGGAGTGTCGCTGCTGTTTATTGGGATCATCGCATCGGCTCATTATGACAAGCACATGACAATCCCACTTCCACTCAACGAACCGGCAAATGCTTTCGGATACAAATTGGAATATGTTGGGACAACGCAGATAGACAACGAGAAAACGGCATACAACGTTATCGTACAAAACGGCAACAGCAAGTTCAACGCCCCGCTCGTGATGTATGCAAGCGCCTACAACGACGGTGCTGTCATGCGCCACCCGTACATTTTCAGTCTTGTCAATTATGATATATTCAGTCATCCCGCGCTGCTTGCATTCATTGGAAAGAACATGATGACGCGCGATCTCTATTTGTCGCCGCAGGCGCTTGAATATGAAGGCGGAAACAGATTGCGGACGACTCAATATGGAATTTCCGTCCCGCTTAATTTAAACCAGCCGGTTTCTCTTGGGAAGTACACTTTTACGTTCAAGGGATTTCAGGTACCGGAAAATCAGCGACAGGCAATGATGAATGGCCAGGCTTTTCAGCTTGGATCACTGATTGATCTCACGACTGCGGATGGCAAAACAGAGACAATACTACCAACAAACAAGATCAATCCCGGTGGTCAGACAGAACTCAACAGCGTTCACACAAAATCCGGCGACCAGTTTACCGTTACTGATGTTCGCGTCGATGACAAAACGAAAGAGGCGTCAATAACATTGGGATATATGCCCTCTGCAAAATCTCAAGATGTTTCCCTTCTGACGCAAGCCGAACAGCCGCAGAACAGAAAGGAAGTTCTCATCATCGAGGCAACTATCAAGCCGTTCATCAATCTTGTTTGGGGCGGAGTTATCATTATGGTAATCGGTTTTATTGTAACGTGGAGACGAAGACGTGAAGAGTTGATGAAAGAAGCCTCCTGAGAAATTAGAGAACATGACAACATGTCCCCCCAATCGACTTCGCTCAGGGCTGGCTCTTCAAAAAGGACTAACCCTCTATCCCGATTTTAGCGGGGCTTGTTTGCACCAGCATCACGATTTATCGCGATGCTAAATAATTCGGTTCGCTGAGACGAACTTGTAACCCACTTTCTCCACTTTATCTTTTACCTTACCCAGATCAAGCTCATCTTTGTACTGCACTTCGACGCTCTTGCTTGTGTGGTCAGCCTTTGCGGCTTTCACACCGTCAATCTCAAGCAAAGCTTTCTCGACTGTCATTTCACAATGATGGCATGTCATGCCATCGACCTTCAGGACTTTCTTTTTTGTTCCCATGTTGAACATTAATTCCTCCGTCATGTTTTATTTTTAAGATCTTATCTTGACTCTCTTCAAACGAAGAGAATTGCTGACAACGCTCACTGAACTCATCGCCATCGCAACAGAAGCGATCATCGGATTCAATTGCCATCCAGTGAAAGGATAAAACGCGCCGGCAGCAAGTGGTATTAAAATCACGTTATAGAAAAATGCCCAGAAAAGGTTTTGTTTGATCACTCTCAGCGTTCCTTTAGACAAACCGATAGACATCGGCACAAGCTTGAGGTCATTCTTGATCAAAGTAATATCTGCGGTCTCAACAGCAATGTCTGTCCCGCTTGCCATTGCTATTCCGAGATCTGCTTGAGTCAACGCCGGGGCATCGTTTATACCGTCGCCAACGAACGCAACTACCTCGCCGGACTTTTGCAGTTCTTTTATTGTGCCGAACTTTCCGTCCGGAGGAACACTGGCAAAGTACTTATCAATTCCAACCTGTTGAGCAATACGTTTTGCGGATGCCTCGCTGTCGCCTGTCAAAAGGTAAATTTTTAGTCCCAAATTCTTGATTGCCTTTACTGCTTCAACCGCACCGTCTCTAACATAGTCGCTTACCAAAATTGCACCAAGTATCTGTGAATCAACGGAAACGTAAAGAACCGTGGCGGCTAATTCATCTATTCTCTGTGAAACTTTGACCTCACATTCTTTTTCCAATTTCCCCGAAGAACTGTCTGAAACAAATTCTAATTTCCCCACTCGAATAGTTTTTTGTCCAACAGAATCCCGCAAGCTTATCTCAACGCCTTTGCCGGCAGAGTTCTTAAAGCCGTAATTGCCATTGGGCTGAATAAGCAAACCGCGGTGCTTCGCCTCAACAACGACTGCCTTCGCTATCGGATGTTCAGAATGAATCTCCGCCAAGGCAGCAAGTTTCAACAGATCGTTTTCGGTTGCTCCGTCAAACAGAATCGTCTCAACAACTCTCATTTCACCAACAGTAAGTGTCCCTGTTTTGTCAAAGACAATACTAGTTATTTTGCGAGCCTGTTCCAATGTCTCACTGTTCTTAATGAGTATTCCCATTTCAGCTCCGCGTCCCGTGCCTACCATGATAGCAGTTGGAGTCGCAAGGCCAAGCGCGCACGGACAAGCAACTATGAGCACAGCCACAAATGTCATCAGAGAATGAATCAATAGCGGCGCCGGCCCAAACAAAGCCCAGATGGCCGCAGAAACAAGAGCGATCACAATGACGCTTGGAACGAAAACAGACGCCACTTTGTCTGCAAGTCTTTGAACCGGAGGTTTGGAAGTCTGCGCTTCTTCGACAAGTTTTGCAACGCGCGCGACAAAACTTTCTTTGCCCACTTTTTCGGCTTCTATCGTCATAGTCCCATCAAGGCAAACCGTCCCACCGAGCACCGTTCCCCCGATTGTACGTTCAACGGGAATGCTCTCCCCTGTCAATGCAGCCTCATCCACCATCGAGAAACCGTCGAGAACCTTTCCGTCGACCGGAATCCTCTCGCCGGGTTTGACTCTCAGGATGCTTCCGACCTGAATTGCCGTCAAGGGAACGACGACTTCTTTTCCATCAAGCAATAGATGCGCTGTTGTCGGCTGAAGCGCCATCAACTTCCTGACCGCTTCCGAAGATTTCCACTTTGCTTTCGCCTCAAGAATCTTCCCAAGAAGAATCAGCGTAATGATAACCGCACTCGTATCGAAATATACATCGACGTTTTTTCCAGCCGAGACAAAAAGGCTAGGCCAAATTGTAGCAACAGCGCTGTAAAGAAAAGCAGATGTCGTGCCAACAGCCACAAGCGTATTCATATCAGCCGTTCCATGTCGCAACGCGGCCCAGAAACCGCTGAAAAACCTGCTCCCCACGTAAAACATTACAGGTATGGTGAGCAGCATCAAAGAAAAATTTCGAATTCCAGTCGGAATGTTTTGCACGAACGGGAATATTTCCGGCATACTGCCGATCATTATCAGCACAGCGAGCACCGCCCCGATGAGAAACTTTTTCCAGAGCGATTTATATTCTTTTTCCCGCGCCTCTGCTTCGACCTTGAATGAATCGATTTCATCGGCGGTGTCAATAATTTTGTAACCCGCATCTTCTACTGCCGCTTTGAGAACATCAACGTTCACTTTTAATGCCTCTATTTCAACGGTGGCTGACTCAGTCGCAAGATTTACGACGGCATCGTTTACCCCTTCAACCCTCTTCAATGCATTCTCAACCCTCAATACACAACTTGCACAAGTCATTCCCTGCACAGGAAGTGTAAGTTTAATCTTACTTTTCTTAGTCTGTTCGCCAATCTCTGAATTATTTCCCATTCACAGCTCCTAAGTTCTTCGAAAGCACAACTTTCACATCACCAAGCGAAGCTTCTTCATTGTCATTTGTGGCAATCACTACTATTCTGTCTTTCCGATAACGATCAACTATGGAATACACCATCTCCACTCCCGCGGTATCCAGATTGGCGGTCGGTTCGTCGAGAACTAGAACGGCAGGATCATGAATAAGCGCCGCTGCATATTTAAGTCTTTGTTTCATTCCGGATGAAAAGCCTCTCAATTCATCGTTCCTTCTATTGAACAATCCAACAAGCTGAAGAATTTCCAAAGCTTTCTCATCGCCAGTTTTCAGCTTCCGCGCGCGCGATTCGATCTGCAAATTTTCCAGTGCGGTAAACTCTCCGTACAACTCGAGATAAGGAGCAACAAAACCGATATATTGATGAATTTCGTCCCTGTCAATTTTTCCGCCGCCGTTGTGAAGCGCGACCTCACCGGCTGTCGGCGTTAAAATCCCGCAAATGATCTTAGAAGCAGTGGATTTTCCGCTGCCATTTGGCCCGGTTATCGAAAGAACCTCGCCTGACTTTACTTCGAACGAGATGTCTTTAAATACAACGCGTCTGTTGAAAATTTTTTTGAGCTGTTTTGCAGTTAAAATCATCAGTTCCTCACAACGGCTATTTTGCCAGCAACACTTTTAGAACCATCTGTCAATATGTAAATATAAACACCGCTTCCAACAGTTTTGCCGTTTCTATCCTTGCCATCCCATAGAAAATACTTTCCACGCAAATAGTATACGATCTTACTATCACCAGTAAATTTATTAATTAGATTGCCAGAAATGTCATAAATAGAAAGGCTTGCGTTGATTATATCAGAAAATGGATATGGTATCCTTAGGTTTTGAAGTGATGGGTTGAATGGTTGCGGAAAGACGACATCGTTTTTCGCTGCAAGCACTTTACCCAAGATAAACGGAACCAATCCCCAGTTCCCATAATCGGCTGTGTTAAAGAACAGACAGTAGCCTCCCGATAATTCTCTTACACAATTTGGACCTCCGCTAGAAATTCCAACAGAAAACGGAAAACTCGTGGTGTCATAATTGACAGCGGCGGTAAAATTATTATTGACCACAGCCATCCCAACGGTGTCGGTTCCCTCACTAACTTGGTAAAAATGTTCTGTCAATCTTAGGGCGCTCTCGGAAAAGTCCACACCGCTGCCTGAAAGGCTCCCGATCCCGCTCACCTTGACCAAAGGATAATTGACGGCTTGAGGATAGGTGGAGAAAGCATATTGTCCGGCAAACTGCGTTCTGTAACCGGTGAAATAGTTCCATTGTGCAAACAACTGGAACACGTAAGACGGGCTAACACCTATTCCTTTAAACGCATCTTCAATGGCAGGAACCGCAGGTTCATGCGCCATGTTCTGCCAGATGGACTTCATCACTTGAGCACCGTATTCATGTTCATTCTGCACAAAAATACCAAAGACACAGCGCTCATATCCCGCGTAAGAATTTGGATTGTAAAGATTAAAGGGTTGGTCAACATTGTTGAAAAAGTTCGGCAGGTATTGATAATAGTCTTTCACACCCGGGTAAACAACTTGTTCCATCCAGGTCGACGTAAGCTCGTAAAACCAAAGATCATTCTGCCACAAGCCGTAATTGCCGATCTGTATTCCGTGATGAAACTCGTGGGCAATCGTAACCTCTACCGCCGGTATTCCCTTGGTGTATGTTGACTCAAATTCGTTCCTGATCACCATCCATGCTGCATAGGTTGGGTTGACACGATTGATAATCGGATGAGAATCCTCCCAATCTGTGTAGCCGTATTCTCCGATCGGCAAGTCTTGCACATAAATGTCGTATTCATTTCCCCCACCTGCACCGCTGTCAGGCGGCGGCGGTGGATAACCGAGGGAATCAACTTCAACGTGGTACACATGATCACTAATCTTTGCAACTGTATCCACGAAAGCAAAAGTGCTATTGGGTATCGGCTGCCCAACCGAATCGTAAAGAAACGGCTGATTGACTCCCGATGTATCAAAGTGTATTCTGAATTTGCCCGACGGACTTACAATGCTTGTGTCGTTCGTTGGTCTGATCTGCAAGACTTGCTTGATCGACATTTCTGCGTTCGGCAGACCGAAATAATGCGCGATAATATGAAAGCCGCACTTATTGTAATTCTTCACATTGTAAGATTCGAAGAAGCGATGTATTTCCCCTCTTCGGTCGGAAGCATAAAGCGACTGCACAAAAAAAACGCTCGACAAAAGTAACAGCGATGTTTTAAAAAGTGTGAATCGATGCATAAGCTTCCAGTTGATTCAAGAAATAAATTCTATTCATAAACGGAGAGATCGCGATATCTTTCGGCTCATGCGCAACATGCCATGACTTCACATAGCGCAGATGATCGCCATTTATGGTATAAAGAAAAACGGCGTTGTCGGCTTGGCTGAAGAAAGCTACATAATAAGTTGAATCCATGGTTGCAAGTCTAACACTGTGAAAGTCAGAGCCGACAAATGGTAAACTGGATATTAGATGCAGATCAACCTTCTTAGGTTCGGTAAACGACGTTCCGAAAACACTTAAAGTATCATTGCTTTTGAGCAAAAGAATCGGGAACCCGGAGATTGAATTATTGATGAAAGCAGCGTCGGAACCGTAAATATAAGCCATGGCGCTTGTGTTCTTCTGTAAGTTGGTACACGCAAGTTCCAAAGTATCTTCAGCGATTCTCCATAACCTGAAGAACGAAGGCGAAGGGTTAATTGCCAACGCTGATGCCAAATAAGTCTTACTCTCTGGGACCGAATAATCCTGTTCAATAAATTCGTCTTTGCCTCTTATCGTGTTGAAAAATGATATGCCAATAGAACTATCGGATTGCATTCGGTACGCAGCCGCCATAACTGCGGAGTCGCCTTTAACTTCACCGTTCAAAGCAAAAGGCAAAAATGGAGTTCCGGCAGTAAGCTCGTCGACTCCTTTTCCTTTTCCAAGAATTTTATAGAGACTTATGAAATCGGCGTTGCTGTAAGACAGCATAAAGTACGGCGGTTGGTCTGCGATTAGATTAAACGAGCTCGGTGTTCCCTGAGATTGCCAGTCAATTGCCGAACGGATACTCATGCTCGTTGTCCCATCCGAATATCTCACGGTCAGTCTTCCAGACGGATTCCCCACAATCATGTAGTTCGAAGTATCATTCCCACTTACAGCCAAGAACCCCGGCTCGGAGCAGACCGGCACAAGTACATCCGGAGACTTATAGAAGTTGACGGTACTCTTGAAGACCTTTATGAATTTTTCATTTGGGCTGGAGGCAACCAAATCCGCCTTGAGACGGTTCGAAAAATAGAACGGGACAATGTTTTCGTATTCACTTCCGACCCCAATCGCTCCGGCATAGCGAAAGTTTCTTGTCAATGGGTCGTAAGAAAACATGGTAATTTCTTTTGTGTCGTTACTGAGAGCCGCTATATCAGTCGTTCCATCGCCGGTGAAATCCGCTATCGCAAATTTTGAAATTGGACCGACACTTTTTAGTGTCTGACGGAGAAAGAATCTTCCCAAGCCATCGCCGCCAAAGATATCGATCTTGTCAAGACGCGCGTAACCGACAGCGATGTCCGGATAACCGTTGCCGTTTAAATCGGCAACAGACAACGTGGACGGTTCTGCCCTTAGCGGGAAGGAAACAGGCTGAGCAAATGTTCCGTCTCCTCTTCCGTAAAAAATTAACAGCCTGCGATTCACCCAGTCCAGGGCCGCAATATCGGGTACCAGGTCGCCATTGAAATCCGCAAATGCTATATCGCTGAATGGCGTACTTCCCAATGTTCCACGCATCGTCTGGCCTTCTGAGAATTTTCCTCCACCAATATTTTTGGCATTCGAAACTCCGAGAGAAAATTTGCCGAAAGTAATCATGTCTAATTTTCCAGATACTTCAAGATCGGCAGTTCTGACAGCTGTACAATACGGCTCGGTTTTAACTTCCGGGGAGACAACCGGCTCTCCCTCTTTCCCAAATGAAATCAACGCTACATACCGCGATTTCATCAGGACTGCCAATTTTGCCAAGCGTCCTTCATGATCGCTACTGTCGATAACGATTTCTCTTCCTTTTGCTATGGCGATCGGCGTATCCGGCAAACTGACGACGTTAGTAAGAATGAGGTTTTCCATTGAATCAGCGACGAAGAAGTATATTGCCTTACCGGATTTTGAAATTGCTGCAATGCTGCTGTGTCCGAAGAAATTTCCAACGACCATTTCTCCGAGAGGTGCAACGGTTGCCTGCATTTCAACTGCTTTGAAGATTGGATCGTAAACTTGAGCCTGAATGGCTTGAGTAAAATTTAGGAAAAAGGCGAACTGAATTATTAAGTATTTTAATAACTGATTCGACGTATTGCCAACGATGCCGCTCATTACATTATGCGGTTACCCCTGCCCACTTGGTCCTTCGGACCAGATCCTCTTAGATTCTTCGCGGTGCCGGAGTCGCTGTTCACGTCTAAATAATGCCTGCTCGAAACGACGAGTCTCATCGTGAGACTCAGGTAAAATGGGAACCGATTTAACCGGCTTGCCATTCTGGTCTATACTGACGAATGTCAAGTAAGCTGAATTGGAATGTTTTTTCTCTCCCGTCAGCGGATTTTCAGAAAATATCTTCACCCCAACTTCCATCGAAGTGTTAAATACTCTATTGACACTCGACTTTAAAATTACAAGTTCACCGAGTTTTATAGGGTGGAAAAAACTTATTTCGTCAACCGCGGCGGTTACGCAAACATGATTCGAGTGCCTGCTTGCCGCCATCGCTGCCGCAATATCGATCCAGTGCATCAGCCTGCCGCCAAGCAGATTCCCGAGCTGGTTGGTATCGTTCGGCAGAACCAACTCCACCATCTCCACGTGAGATTCACGCACGTGTTTCCCCTTCCCATCTGCATCGATCGGACTCATGCAAAGATCTCGCTAATCCCAGGTATCCTTCCTAAAATATCAATCATCAATTGACTTCGTCCCGCTTGTTGACGTTCAAATTAAGCCCATGGGCAAGTTCATCGGCTTCAGGTTTCAGCTTTGAATCCGGAAACATTGTATAAAATTTCTCAAGCGCCGCGCGCGCCTCATCGCTCTTATGCCGCTTCAGGAGGGCTTTGACCTTTCCAATCGCAGCTTTGTCCGCCACGTCGGAATCGTGATACACATCGAGAATCCGATCATAGTAGACTATCGCGGCTCTGTAGTAGCCCATCGTTGTATACAATTGCGCGATATCATAATCTTTTTGAGCGAGTTTATTTCTCAACTTCGCAATTTCCTTTTCGGCTTCCGGCACCAACGCACTATTCGGATAATAATCGATAAAATTCTGGAATGCGTCTATCGCCTTTCGCGTATTTGCCTGATCGAGTTCCACGCGCGGCGATTGCGCAGCATAACACTGAGCGATCTTGAAGCGGGCTTCCGGCGCCAATTTCGACGATGGATAATTACGCGAAACATTCTCGAACTCAAAAGCTGCGGTCAGATATTCTTCACGTTTGAAATAAGTCTCAGCCAGATAGAACTGCGCACTATCCGCATACGCGCTCGCCGGATATTGCTTGACAACAATGTCAAATTCGTCTTTCGCCTTCGCGTAATCTTCGTCGCGCAGTAAGTCCATACCTCTGTGGAACGTCTCGCCCGCTCCTTGCACAATTATACTTTGACTAGAAGAACAAGACGCGAGTAAAAATGCCAATCCAATTACGCCCAACAATACTGATAGCTTCCTCAAATTCATTCACGCACCTCTTAATGAAAAAAATAAATACACTACTACCGCCGCCGATGCTATGAACAAAAGGGGCTGCAACATAGTGTTAAGAAAACTTCCTGAATCAATTTTGCCATGAAGAAAACCATACGCGCCGGCTTCCAACTGTAGTATCTCGCTTTCTTTCACTGTATCCGAAAAAACGTAAGAATACGAATTGGCGAATCTTATCTGGCTGCTGTCTGCTATCTCAACATCGTACGCAGATCGAATCGTGCGAATAACATCCGAAGATCCGAATATATGAGACGCAACAGGAGCAGAATATGAAACTTCCACCAATGGGACGGCGACTCTCAACGACGAAACTGAAACAGAATCCGCCGCCAAACGAAAATTGTTTCTCAACAAGCCTTCCAATACTCTTTGACGCACAAAAGCATCTACCTCCTGCGGACCTGTTTTACAATACACAGATTTTATTTGCCGTTCAACAAGGACTTTAGTAATCGATTTAACTAAGGTATCAACTTGTGCGCTGAAGATCTCGTAATTAGTTAGTCTTTTTGCCTGCGAAGCGCCGCTCAATAGAAGAACCGCAACGACGACAAAAGCTCCAAACGAAAACGGATGCCTCATTATGCATAAATTCCGCGTACCTTGAGAGTCTTCGCGACTTTGTCAATTGCTAAAATGTAGGCGCCAAGTCGCATAGAGACTTTGTACTTCTCACCTGTTTGAAAAACATTGTTGAAAGCTTCGTGCATCATTCGCTCAAGACGATGGTTCACTCTGTCAAGTGTCCAGAAGTACCCTTGGCGATCCTGCACCCACTCAAAATAACTGACGGTAACTCCGCCAGAATTTGCAAGTATATCAGGTACGACCAGAATACCTTTGCTGTCAAGAATCGGATCGGCCTTCGAGGCTGTCGGTCCGTTTGCACCTTCTACAATAATTTTGGCTTTGATCTTCGAAGCATTCTTTCCGGTGATTTGGTCTTCCTTCGCCGCCGGCACTAAGACATCTATGTCAAGCTCGAGAAGTTCTTCGTTCGAAATAGGATCGCCTATTCCGCTCCCTTCAAGAACTCTGTGCTTCTGCACCCATTCAATCGCTTGATTAACATCAATTCCTCTTTTGTTATAATAGCCGCCGCTAACATCGCTTATCGCAACGACCTTCAATCCCTGCTCACTCAGCAGCTTTGCAGAAACAGATCCAACATTGCCGAATCCTTGAACAGCACATGTCGTCTGCTTCGGATTCAAGCCTAATTTTGCCATTGCGGCAAATGTAACGACCATTACACCACGTCCAGTCGCTTCGCGTCTGCCGAGCGATCCGCCAATTATGAGCGGCTTGCCGGTAACAACTGCAGTTTCGGTTCGGCGGACATGCATACTGTAAGTATCCATTATCCACGCCATGACCTGTTCGTTCGTGTTCATATCGGGCGCCGGAATGTCTTTGTCCGGACCGAAGATATCAAGCATATTTGCGGTAAAACGTCGGGTAATTTTTTCTAGTTCGACCTGTGTCAGCTTATTGGGATCGCACTTGACTCCTCCCTTCGCGCCGCCGAAAGGAATATTTGCAATTGAACACTTCCATGTCATCCACGCAGCCAGTGCTTTCATCTCATCAAGAGTTATATCGGGAGCATAACGGATTCCGCCCTTTGACGGTCCGAGAGCATCATTGTGTATGACGCGGTATCCTTCGAAGACCTCAATCTCGCCGTTGTCCATCTGTATAGGAATTGAAACAGTCACTTGCTTGACCGGGGTTTTTAGATATTCATAAACTCCGCGTTCGAGTTCCAGTAGCTCTGCAGCGACGTCAAACCGCTGCATCATCGATTCAAATGGATTTTCTTTATCGGCGATTGGAGCCGGCTCTTTGTAAAGGGCTGTTTCCATATATCTCCTGAATTTTAGTAAGGGTTCTTGCCTGCCGCTAAGGCTTCGAGCCTTGCTATGCGCTCCTCTGTCGGAGGATGCGTGCTGAAGAGCCTCGATACAGATCTTGCTTTCAAAGGATTGACAATAAATAAATGCGCAGTCGAAGTTTGTGCCTGCATGGGAATCTGTTTTGCGCCAACCTCCAATTTGCGCAGCGCACTGGCAAGCGAAAGCGGCTTCATTGAAAGTTTTGCTCCGCCTTCATCGGCTTTGTACTCCCGTGAACGCGAAATCGCCAACTGTATCAAAGTCGCCGCGATCGGTGCGACAATTATGACAAACAATTCACCGATCAACGAAGACGAATCGTCGTTCCTACCGCGTCCGCCGCCAAAGAAGAACATCGACCAGCTCAACATTTGAGCAAGGAATATTATGGCTCCGGCAAATGTCGCGACAATTGTCGACGTGAGGATATCCCGATTAAGAACGTGAGTCAATTCATGACCGATGACTGCTTCCAATTCTTCGTCATTCAAGATTCTCATAATGCCTTGGGTGACTGCAACAGCCGCATGCTGTGGATTTCTTCCCGTCGCAAATGCATTCGGCGTCTCGGTTGGAATAATGTAGAGTTTCGGCATCGGAATATTTGCTCGAGTCGAAAGGCGATGAACTATCGCAAAAAGCTTCGGCGCCTCCGCTTCTGTTACCTGCTTAGCATGATAACTCATCAAAACCATTTTGTCAGAGAACCAATACGCGAAGAAATTCATTGCAAGACTGAAAATGAAAGCGTAAGCTAAACCGGTTTTTCCGCCAATTAGATCCCCAATGAAAAGGAACAACACCATCATCAGGGTCATAAAGAACACTGTCTTCAAGGTATTCTTCATAAGAAATATTTCCTCCTTTTGCGGAATAATTTATCAAGCCAATGATGGACTTGCAAGGCAATGGAACACCCATAAGCGGTGTTTTGCAAGTTAATTGCAGAATTCAGTTAAACTCGTGAAGGAATGGGAATTGCAAAATTCTAATAACCGAGAGCTTTGAGATGAGAAACCAGAAGCTCTGGGTTCTCATCCAGGAAATGGCGTGCGAAAAGCCTTGCGCGGTCAACCTCTGCAAGATCGATGTTTGAATAAATCAAATCTTCGTCAAACAACTTCCCCACTGCTGCAACCTCGCCATGAGGAGACACCGTTTCCGAACCGCCCCAGAAATTCACGCCGTCCTCAAAACCAACTCTATTAGCAAATGCTAGGTAAATACTGAGCAGACGCGCGATGCTTTTGTGCTGCTCGCTGTTAATCTGATAACCCGGATGTTCGCCGCCATCGCCGGAAAGACGAGTCGGACTCGCCGCTGATGCGAGGATGAGTTTAGCTCCTTGAACAGCGAGCAGATAAGGAAGCGGAACGTGCCACAAGTCTTCACAGATTAAAAGTCCTAATTTCCCAAACTTCGTCTCGAAAGCCTCCACTGTCCTGCCCGGCAGAAAGTATCTCTGCTCCTCGAAAATCCCGTACGTTGGCAGATAGACTTTGTAGTGGACGTGCTTGACCGCACCGTCTTCAAAATAGATTAGCGCGTTGCGTATACCGCCGTTCTCGTCTCGAATTATCGTCCCAACAACGATAGAAATCTTCTTGCTGAGGAACTTGAGCGGATCGAAGAACTTATCGTCGACATCCAGCGCAAGCTCAGCATTCAAATCGCGGACTGAGTAGCCGGTCATACTCAGTTCGGGAAAAAGAATCAAGTGTGCGCTGTTCTTTTGAGCGCGTTCAGCGATTTCAACATGGTGTTCTAGATTCCATTTAAGATCGCCAAGGCGCGGTTTCACCTGCCCAACTGCTAAGGTAAATTTCTCCAAAATCTTATTCCTCGATTATGTCGTTCGGAAGCTCGTCGTGATTTTCTTTGCTTGTCCCATGGATCCTGTGGACAGGGAGCTTGCTTTCGAGAATCTCGCCGATTTCCGCGAGCGACGTTTTCAATCCATGATAAAAATTGCTCTTGGAAAAGTGTTCAGATAATTTACCCGCAATATTTGTCCAAAACTCATCCGGCAATACTTTGATTATACCTTGATCTGCAAGAAGCTCAAACTGTCTCTCGCTAACAAGGATAAAGACTAAAATTCCCGTTCTCTCTTTGGTATTTGTCATCCCCAAAGATTTGAATTCGCGCTCGGCAACTTGACGCGGCGACAGTTTTCGCTCGCTCCAATGTTTCTTGTGTCTCACAACGACGCGGATCTCCGCGGGAGTCTTCTTTTCGATCTCGCCGATCTGTTCGCTGAGCTGTTTCAATTCCTGCTTAGTAAGAATCTTATGCTGTATCATTTGTGAATTCTCTTAATTGAAATTCTTGTTAACCGCCGGAACAATTTTCCTTAGCTTTTCGATCAGCTCGGCAAACTTGTCGGGCCTGAGAGACTGCCTTCCGTCAGAAAGCGCCTTCTCGGGATGAGGATGAACTTCGACCATCAGCCCATCTGCGCCTGCCACAACCGCGGCCAATGCCATCGGGGTGACGAGTTCCCACCTCCCCGTGCCATGACTCGGATCAACTACAATTGGCAAATGCGAAAGCTGCTTGACAAGTGGAACCGCATTCAGGTCAAGTGTATTTCTCGTGTAAGTTTCAAAAGTTCTTATCCCGCGTTCACATAAAGCGATATTATAGTTCCCTTGTGACGCGATGTATTCAGCCGACATGAGCCATTCTTCAACTGTAGCTGCGAGTCCACGCTTAAGCAAAACGGGCTTCTTTATCCGTCCTACTGCTTCGAGCAGCGAAAAATTGTGCATGTTACGCGCACCAACTTGGAGCATATCGGAATATTCACTCACCAGCGAAATTGTTTCTGTGTCTTTTACTTCCGTTACGACACCCATGCCAAATTTGTCTGCAGCTTCGCGGAGATATTTCAAACCCTCTTCCTTCAATCCTTGAAAAGCGTACGGCGAAGTTCGCGGTTTGTAAGCACCGCCCCGAAGCATCTGAGCACCTTGAGATTTAACAAACTCTGCAACTTCCATTATTTGTGCGCGACTTTCAATCGAGCACGGCCCAGCCATCACAATTAAGTCTTTTCCTCCGATGACAGCGCTGCCGACTTGAATTATCGTATCTTCAGCTTTCACGTCACGGCTCACAAGCTTGTACGGCTTGCTGACCGGGATACACTCCACTACTCCGGGCAGGCTAATGAAAAGGCTCTGGTCCACAGCTCCTTTGTTTCCGGTAATGCCAATCGCAATTCGAAGCGAGCCGGGAATTTCGTGCGGCGTCCAGCCCAGCGAGCGAATTTTATCTTCGACCAGCTGGATCTGTTCGTCCGCCGCGTTCTTATCCATTACAATGAGCATGAAAACTTCCTTCGAATTCTACCAGCTTCCACTCGCACCTCCGCCGCCAAATCCTCCTCCTCCGCCGCTGAATCCACCGAAGCCACCACCGCCTCCTCCGAAGCCGCCGCCACCAAAACCTCCGCCGCCGAATCCTCCAAAGAATGGAAAAAACCACCAGCTGCTTCTGACTCCGCGGGATGAAGCAGAATATTTTCTGCTGCCAAAGAGCATCGGGAAAACAAATATAAAGATGAAAATAATTATCACAGGCAAAACGCTTCCGCCGTCGCGATGCTTCTTCAAGTCGGCGTGAAATGTTCCTCCTATTTGCGCCGCAAGCGCCGTGATGCCTCTGTCGATACCATCGTAATAATCATTGGATTTAAATTCAGGAATTACAATTTCATCAATTATGTAGCTTGCGATCGCATCGGGTACGATTCCTTCAAGGCCGTATCCAACTTCGAAGCGGGCTTTATGATCGCCAACGTCAACCATGAAAAGTATTCCGTTGTCTTTCCCTTTCTGACCGATCTTATTTTGCTCGGCAACGGAAATCGAATACGATTCAAGGTCTCCTTCAGGCACCGAATTCACAATCAGCACAACGATTTGATTAGAGGTTGTGTCTTGATAGGTCTTGAGTCGCGCATCGAGCGCCGCTGTCTGATCCGAAGTTAAGACACCGGCTTGATCGGTAACGAACTGGGTTAAGGCCGGTACTTTTTGGGCAAGAGCAAAATGAAACGAGGCAAGGAAAAGAAAAAGTAGAAGATAAGCTGGTCTAAGAAAATTCAAATGGTGCATTTAGAATTGCACCTTCGGAGCCACATTTGCTCCTTCAACGGCTTCAAAGTAAGGTCTCTCATGGAAACCGGCAAACGACGCAATTATTCCCGCCGGCATTCTTCGGACAAGCGTGTTGTAACTTTGCACAGCTTCATTGAAGCGGCGCCGTTCTACAGCAATACGATTTTCCGTTCCCTCAAGCTGAGCCTGCAAGGAAAGGAAATTCTGGTTCGCTTTCAGATCCGGGTAGTTTTCAGTAACCGCAAGGAGCCGCGTCAGAGCGGAGCTCAATGCATCCTGCGCTTGCTGGAATCTTTTGAAAGCCTGCGGGTTGTCGAGAACTTCCGGCGTAACCGTTAATTTGCCGACACTTGAACGCGCCTCTGCAACTTTTTCGAATACATCTGCCTCATGTTTTGCATAACCTTTAACAGTCTCAACAAGATTTGGTATCAAATCGAATCTTCGCTGGTATTGATTCTCAACCTGTCCCCACGATTGCTTCACATTTTCATCATAGGAAACAAGTTTGTTGTAAACTCCGAATCCCCAGCCGACCACACCAAGGCCGATCAGAATAATGACGCCTAAGATTGATAGTGCGATTATCGCTCCTCGCGACATAATTAACTCCTTTGTTTTATTTAATTTAGAAAAGGGTTGAATGAAACTCAAGAAAGCTTTAAGAGTCCATCGCCACCTTGTTTAATTTCCCTTCCACTTTTAACTTGATGAAAAAGAGAAAGATAAATGCCTGAGAAACTCATATTTGAACTATCGCACAAAGGCCGAAAAGGTTACACGCTTCCCAAAATGGACGTGGCAAGCGGATCCGCTAAGCACTCAATACCTGATAAATACATTCGCTCTACGCCCGTCGAGCTGCCTGAAGTAAGTGAGAACGAGGTGGTACGCCATTTCGTTCGCTTATCGACGATGAATTATCACATCGACAAAGGCTTTTACCCGCTCGGCTCCTGTACCATGAAATATAATCCTAAGGTGAACGAGATAACGTCTGCGATGTCAGGCAACGCCGATATTCACCCGCTTGAACCACAGGAAGCAGTTCGGGGCGCATTGGAACTTATGTTCAATCTCTCGGAAATGCTTCAGGAAATTGCTGGAATGTCAGCTGTCTCTCTGCAGCCTGCGGCAGGCGCACAGGGTGAGTTAACAGGCATAATGCTCATCAGAAAATATCACGAGTCGAAAGGTAAAGTACGCAGCAAAATTTTGGTTCCGGACTCCGCTCACGGAACGAATCCCGCAAGCGTGGCAATCAGCGGCTACAAGGCAGTCAGCATAAAGTCGAATCCGAGTGGCACTGTTGACCTCGATGATTTGAAACAGCATCTCGACGATGAAGTCGCTGGAATGATGCTTACCAATCCAAATACGCTCGGCATTTTCGAAACCGACATAGTGAAAATCAGCAAGATGGTTCACGATGTCGGCGGGCTTATGTATATGGACGGAGCCAACTTGAACGCAATAGTTGGGCTTGTTCGCCCCGGCGATATGGGATTCGACGTTGTTCACATAAACTTGCACAAGACATTCTCGACTCCGCACGGCGGCGGCGGACCCGGCTCGGGACCTGTCGCAGTCAACGACAAACTGAAGGATTTTCTACCTGTGCCAGTAATCGAAAAGCAGGGCGACAAGTTTGTGTTGAGTTTCAATAAAACCAACAGCATCGGCAAGATTCATTCTTTCTTCGGTAACTTCGGAATGCTCGTTCGGGCTTACACTTACATTCTTTCTCACGGACCCGACGGGTTGAGGAATAACAGCATTAATGCGGTGATAAACGCAAATTATCTTTTGAGTAAACTGCGCAATAATTTTGTTCTCCCCTATAAAGCAAGACCAATGCATGAGTTTGTTCTTTCGGCAGACATGCAGAAAGACCGCGGTGTGAAAACTCTCGACATCGCTAAACGAATTCTGGACTACGGATACCACGCGCCGACGATTTATTTCCCGCTGATTGTTCACGAAGCTTTGATGATAGAGCCGACCGAAACTGAAACGAAAGAGACCCTCGACGCATTTGCCGAATCTCTCTTGAAAATTGATGAAGAAACAAAATTGTCCCCAGACACGGTTCGCTCAGCTCCTTCGACGACGCCAATCGGCCGCCTCGACGATGCCTACGCGGCACGCAATGTAAATGTGTGTTTCCCCGAAAGGGGTCCTTCGGACAAGGAATGAACGATAGGTCAAAAGTCAAAATTTAAAAATCAAAGATATAATTGAAGACTCAAAACTGAATTATCGTATTTTTTACTTTTTAGTTGTGGTTTAGACTTTTGGTGTTTGCATTTTGATTTTGAAATAGATGATAATCGAAAACGACAAACAACTTGCTGAAATTCTGAATGGCGCCAAGACAATTGCTGTCGTCGGGGCTTCACCGGATCTAAACCGTGACAGCAACCGGATCATGGAATATCTCATCAAAGTTGGATACGATGTAATTCCTGTAAACCCAAATTATGAAAAGATATTCGATAAAAAATGTTTTCCAACGGTTACCAACATCGGAAGACCGATCGATATTGTGGATGTGTTTCGCAGGAGCGAGTTTGCCGACGAAGTAGCAAAGGATGCAGTCGCTGCGAAGGCGAAAGTGATCTGGATGCAGTTGGGGGTATTGAACGAAGGCGCAGCTAAGTTTGCAATTCAGAACGGATTGAAAGTTGTTATGGACCGCTGTATCATGGTCGAACACAGAAGACTGATTCACTAAACCTTCACAGATCAAATTCGAAATCCCAACGCGGCGCAGCCGCAACCAAATGAGCGCCTTTGGCGCCATGCCGCATACGCATATAGAATAATTGAGCGGCAAAGGAAGAAAACCGCTAAGGCGCGACGACGCAAAAAACAAATTTTAATTAATGAACTTTGCGCCTCTGCGACTTTGCGGTCAAAAATATTTTTGTTTTTATTGCACAAATATTACTTCTAAGAGCCTAAATCCTAAACAAACTCAAAAGATCCAAATTCCAATTCTCAAAATTATGCGGTATGGTTGCGTTTTGCTGTTTTCAGAATTGCGATTTGTTTGGGATGATGATCACAAAATTGTATCGGTACGTGCCAAGGAGCAAGACGCCATTTGGTGCTTCGAATTTCGAATTTGCTCCAAGCGTTACGTCTTTTGCGGCTTGCGCTCCGCGGCCGGGAACAAAATGTTGTTGAGAATCAGTCTGTAGCCCGGCGAATTCTTGTGGAGCGAGAGATCCGTTGGGGGATCGCCAACCAAGTGTTCGTAAGCCTCCGGGTCATGTCCACCAAGAAATGTCCACGTCCCCTTCCCGTAATCACCGTGAATGTATTTCACCTCATCGGTTCCCTCCTTTTGGGCAAGTATGATCACGTTCGGCTTGATCAAACTTCTCTTAAATGAAGTGGTCTGTCCCATGAAGTTATGAATCACGTTGACCTGATCTTGCGTCAGCATTGTCGGGACAGGGTCATACTTAGCCGAGAATTGGAACAACGTGAAATAGTCCGTTGAGGGATCGCGGAACTGTACCATGTCGTTCGACGGATCGTTGATATCAGAAAATGCATACTGGTAAGGGTTCATCACCAGCTTGAAATTTTGAAAAGCGAGGCATTGTGAATAGTCGAGCTTCTGTTGAGCATCCGGATCGGGCGGGTCACCATCAAACATCACGTCGCAAATATCCGTATGCTGTGCCGCAAGCGCTATGTCGAGCGTTTCGGTCGCCGAACACATCGCAAAAAGAAAACCGCCGTGACCCACGTAATTCTTTATCGCCACCGCAACTGCTTTTTTCTCATCCGACACTTTCTTGAATCCAAGGCGATGCGCTTCCTTCTCGTATGTTGCCTGTTCCTCGATGTACCACGGCGCATTTCCGTAAGCCGCGTAGAACTTTCCGTATTGTCCCGTGAAATCTTCGTGATGAAGATGCAGCCAATCATATTTGTAGATTTTGCCGTCGAGCACATCTTCATCCCAAATTTGCGTGTAAGGTATCTGCGCGTAATTTAGCGCAAGCGTCACCGCATCGTCCCAAGGTTTATAATTCGGCGGAATGTAAACGGCGATCTTCGGCGCCTTCTCGAGGCGAACAACATCCATGTTGTTGTCAACATCCTGAACTGTCGCATAAATCTGGGAAGCCTGAGCAGCTGAGAGTTCATCGAAAGCCACTCCGCGGATTCTGCACTCGTTCGCGAGGACATCATTGTAATCCATCATGAACGAACCGCCGCGATAGTTTAGGAGCCAATCTACTTCTATTCCATGCTGCAAGGCGTAGTATGCAATCCCGTACGCTTTTAAGTCATTTGTCTGTTTAAGATCCATGTAAATAAAAAGTTTATCCTGCGCAAATGCCGTCGTCGTAACCAAAAGCAGAAACAAAAACATTAACTTTTTCATAGCATCTCCTTATGACTTATCGCCAAGCAAATTTCTTATTATTGCTCGCACCTTGTCCTGATAAATTGAATTTGGAAACCGCATCAAAAAGTCTTCGTATTCATCGACCGCTTTATCTTTCTGATGTAACGTTTCCTGATATATTATGCCAATTCTAAACTGCGCTCTATCCGCAAAAATTCCCGTGCTATCCTCGGCAAGTTCCGAGTAATACTTCAAGGCTTCTTGTACTTTCCCCATCTTACAATATGCCGAGGCAAGATCGAGACGAGCATTGTTCGCAAGCGCTACCTGCGGATAATTTTTTAAAATTTCCTCCAGCATCGCAGCAGCTTCGGGAAGACGATTGGACGCTTCCATCGCGCCGGCAGACGCAAACTCCCTGAGCGCTTCAGGATTACCGCTGTTGTCGGTAATTAAATTCAAAAGCTGCAACGCATCGTTTGCGGCGTCAGACATCGGATTAGCCGTGATTTTTTTCAGATAATAAGTCGAACTGTCGTACATCCCAAGATAATAAAGAGCAAGCCCTGCTTGATATTGAATGCGGTCATATAGGCTGTTGTTGGCTTGCGTACCTGACTGGACCACTCCGAGCGCAGTACTTAAAGCATCGTTGAATCTTCCTTCCATCATGTAAAGTTGTATACTGGTGAGCACTCCTTCGTAACGATACATAGGAAGAAAATTTCCAAACTCCGACAAGAGCTTTTCCGCTCCGCCAAAATCATGAAAGTATTTCATCTTAATTTCGACAGCATTCAAAACTGCCCCGCTCAAATATTGCGTGTTAGAAAATTCCTTGATGACTCTCTCGTAAACGCTGAGTGAGGCATTCAGGTCCTTGAGTGTGTCATCGACTGCGCAAGGACGGTCGTCTTCAGTATAGTCCTTCTCTCCAAGTCTGCGAAGAGAACTTGCGTAGCCCATGAGGGCTTTTACCACGGCCGAATTGTCCTTTGCAAGATCGGAGACTTCCCGATAAGCATTGGCGGCAACGTCGTATGCTTCATCGTTGTAGGCGCGGTCAGCGAAAGCAAGAAGCTCTGTGCCATTCGATCCCGAGCGTGTGTCAAGCCATTTATATGTTTCGTATGCCGCCGGATAATTCTTCTGTTCCATGTAAAGAAACGACAGCAGACGTCTATACTCCACGTTGTCCGGATTGTCTTTGATTTCCTTTACCATCTCATTTGTAAATTGATCGACGGCGTCCTTGCTTGAGCTGTAAGCTCCTAATTGCGATTGTATGTAAGCGACCGCTGAATTCTTGTCCTGAATTTGCAGCAGCTTCAAAAGTTCGTTGAGGGATTCACGATAGTTCATATTCAAAAAGTAAAGCCGCGCGATCTCTGTTACGAACATTGCTTTTGAGTTGGTAGCACTTTCGCCTTTCTTATAAACTTCAATCGCCTTATCGAACAATCTGTTTTTCACGAGAACGTCCGCCACAACTCGATATGTATTTGGATTCGTCGGACTAATCGTCAGAGCTTTGTCCCAGACGGCAATTGCCGAATCGGGCGTGCAGCCTTTGTAATAAGCATCTCCAAGTTGGCAGAGCAGTACGACGTTAGACGGATCTATTTTCAATCTACTTTGAATGAGATTCTTGACGTCGTCATATTTTTTCAGATACATGTAGGTTCGCCTCAACCCATCGAAGTAAACAAAGTTATTCGGCGCGATTTGATAGAGCTGCTTATAGAAATCGAGCGCCTTGTCGTACTCCCCGGCTTGCTCGAGCGCTTCGGCAATTCGGTATTTATTCAACTCATCCGCAGTCTGAGAGTACGCTTGTCCCGCAAAGAGAACAACGACAATTATCAAGGCAAAATAGATCTTTGTCATGTTTTGAAATTAGTTTCGGGTTTGGATATTAACAATGAATCAAAATATCTGATGGATTCCAGAGGATTGATGAACGTAGGGGTTTCAGTAGTGTCCAAACGTTGAGACATTGAAACGCTATAAGTTATCAGTAGTGAAAGAGTTAGAGAGAAAAGAGGTCGTTTTCGATTTGAAATTGAAAGGAGCAAAATGTTATCCTCTTGAGACAAGA
>JAMCQL010000015.1 GCA_023381615.1 Bacteroidota bacterium | reverse complement strand
ATCTAAGACCTGGCGAAACAAAGACCGCTGAATTTATGCTCACGCCTTACGACCTTTCATTTATCAATACCAAGATGGAGCGTGTCATTGAGTCTGGCGATGTTGACGTAATGGTCGGCGGTAATTCCGAAGAACTTATTATAAAGGTAGTTCGTATTGAAAAGTCGATGATGATTAATGAAAGAGGTGTGGTAGAGCAATGATTCCAAGAAGAATGTTAGTAGCTCAGCTTTGCTTTCTCACGGTATTAGTTGTTTCCACTCCGGCGAAGGCAGATTGTCCGGGAACAGATAACGATACCCTCGCGCTGGTGAACGGCAAACCGATCACATCGCAGGATTTTAGAGAACGATTCGAGTTGTCAATCTATCCGGGTAAAGAAAGGTTGGCGATGCTTGATACTGTTAAACAGAACTTCCTTTTCTCTATGATAGCCGAGCAACTGCTGGCGGATGAGGCGAGAAAGTCAGGTGAGTTCTTTACGCCCGAAGGGCGGGAACTCGAGCGACAATCTACGGACACTTATCTACGAGATGCCCTTTACAGAAACGAGGTGATGAATAAGGTACAAATCACTCCTGAGGAAATCTTGAACGGGATGAAAAAGGCTGTGTACAAATACATGGTCGACGCTTTTTATTTTCCAGACAGCTCATCAGCAAGCGTTTTCTATCGAAAATGTTCTACCTCAAGAGCGAGTGAACTTTATGAATACGCCGTCCTTCACGGCGTGCCTCACGATACATCAGAGGTTGGATTCGGCGAACCAACAGAGCCGGTGGAAAACTCATTCTTTGGACGCAAAGGCGGTTTCCTCAGCATGCCTGTCAAAGTCGGCAACGAGTTTTATGTTATAAGAATTCTTAGGCGTCAATTGAATACTGAGTTCACGAAGATGTCTCCCGAAGAACAGGCGTCAAAAATACGAGATATAATCCAGTCCCGGAAGGAACGGGAGATGACTGACATCTACCTGCGGCGCACCCTGGGTGATTTTAGAGTCCATGTGGATCCACAACTGCTGAGAAAGCTCGTTGATGCAATGGCTCTTGTTCTGAGACTCCAGAAACCGCCTTCGTTTGATCCATGGTATAGATTGAGCCCCGTTGACGTGAATAATCTTCTTGACAGGTTCAGCGGTTCTCTCAATGCTCCCATAATATCGGTTGAGCATTCGCATGAGAAAGGGATGGACTACTCAATTTCTCTTGGAGAAACAATCAAAGATTTGGTTCCCGCAATGTTCATGAGCAGTGACACTTCCAGAGTCGCAGTTCTATCGGGGTTGAGGATAGCGTTACGGCAAGTGGCTCAAAATTCCATGCTGTCAAAACATGCCCGTGAATTGGGTTTGCAAAGTTCCAAAGAAGTTCGTCATAACGTCGATATGATCTTGAACGCATACTATGCGTCGCAAATGAGAAACTCGATCATCGACACGGTGAAGCTGACAGACTCTGACTTTGATGAGTTTCTGCATAAGTACTACGCGAGCGCATTGAAGAACGTATTTCTGAAATTGCAGGTGTTCAAATCCCTGACAATTGAAGAGGCGGTCGATCTCCTCAATGCTTACGATGAAAGAGGAGATTCATCCTCGAGTCGGCGAGAGAGCGCAAATCGATTCAGCCATCCAGACACGTTGAATGTTAATGCCTACCGTCTGGGAAACCTTGGAGCTCTTCTTTCACAACTTGAGCCCGGACGTGCATATGGTCCGCTAAAGACGAACGAGGGATATTCGGTATATAGACTCCTTCAGAAAAAGACCGCTGTGCCGAATGCAGAACTCAAAAAGGATTTCAAGTCATCATGGGAAATTGCGTTGAAGGAGAAGCAAGATGAAGTTCTGTACAAGTATATATCAGTCTTAGCAGAGGACGCAAAGGTGAAGGTGTCCATAGATCGATTGAGGAAACTGAAAGTTACTCCAATACAGATGTTCTCGGTCAGATACATTGGGTTCGGCGGAAGGATAAGCGCCGTTCCCGGTTTGGTACCATGCGAAGGATGGGTGAAATACGTACCGCAAAAGAATACGATTTTCCCTTGATAAAGCAGATCCACTGTTTGATTTCTCTTTAGAAGTTCGTGTTGTGTACGAATGATAGAGACGTGGCCGAAAAGTGCCATCCGAAAAAGATGGGACACAGACCACGGAGACAAGACAGAGAGACACACAACGCGGCGCAGCCGCAAGTAAAAAACATTATGGTTGAAGCAGGATAAGTATTTTCCTGACCAGAGCAGGTCTAATGTTAACCAGGATTTCTTTTCATAAGATGTGCGTGTTGATCTCCTGCGTCTCCTCTCCCTTGATGGGCCTACGGCTCGACGAGTCGACCTACGGTCTCGTAGAGAGTCATCGACCTCGTAGAGGAGAGGATTATGGTGAGGGGGATTTCTCCGTGTTCTCCGTGTCCCTCTGTGAAATTCTTCTTTGCACAGGCCTTTTCGGCCAGGTTTCTATCCGCGACGGTCGCCCCGTCCGACATTTCCATCATTTAACCTCTAAGGCGTGCAGCAGCAGAAGGCACCATCATCTTCTTCTATCTAAATCCTTGTTAATCCTAATAAATTTCGTTGATTAGGACCGAAATCCAGGTTGTATCCAGCAAAATTCGCGGAACCGTTTCCACAAAATTAAAAAAAGTCTAATAAATGACTTGACAACGTTGTTTTTTTTCTACATCTTTTGGAAGCACTTCCAAACAAGTGAGGTTATGGCGTCAAAGGTTACAATATACGACATTGCGAGAGAGGCGAGTGTTGGCATCGGGACGGTGTCCCGCGTGCTCAACAACCACCCAAGTGTCACGCCGGAGACGCGCAAGCGGGTCAAGGATGTTGCTATACGTCTCGACTATCAGCCGCACACTTATGCGCAGCGCCTCGCACGCCGCCAGTCAGAGACTATCTCGGCTATTATTCCCTTCTTTACAAACTACTTTTTTATCGAAGTGCTCCAGGGCGTCCAGGACAAGATATCGCAATTGGGTTATGATCTCGTGTTATACGGCGTCAACAACATCGACCAGGTAGATTCTTACATCTCCCGTGCGCTTCAGCGGGGAAAGGTCGACGGGATTCTTTTCTTCTCAATGCGGCTGCCCGAAAGAATGATTTCTCGGTTGAAGGAGACAAAACTTCCGATGGTGTTGGTCGATACTTTGTCGCCAGAGTTTGATTCGATCTCCGTTGCGAATGCGGAAGGAGCCTACGCTGCAACAACTCACCTGATTGAACTCGGTCATCGCTCGGTTGGGATGGTTAATGCACAGTTAGTCAGCGCTCCTGCGGTCGAGCGTTTGCAGGGTTACAAGCGTGCCCTCGAGAGCCATGGTATTTCCTATTCAGAGAGTCTCGTCAAAAGCGGCACCAACAACAAAGCTGACGGATTCAACCGCGAAGCCGGCTACGAGGCGATCATGGAATTTATCAATAACGGTTCAGAGATGCCGAAAGCGTTTTTCGTTTCTTCCGACATTCAGGCAATGGGCGTTATAGCTGCGTTGTCTGAGAAGGGATTCCGAGTGCCGGAGGATGTGGCTGTGGTTGGCTTCGATGATATCGAACTCGCGCGCCACATCAAGTTGACTACGATGCGCCAGCCGATGTATCAGATGGGAGTTCTTGCAATCGAACGTCTCGTAACAAGGATGTCAAATCCAGACATGGAAATTCTTCATACAACATTTTCGCCAACGCTTATTGTGAGAGAGAGTTGTGGTGCTCTCAGAAGAAATCAAAATTGAGGTAAAGCATGCGAAGAATTGCTACGCTTTCACTAATTGTTTTTCTATCGCTAACAGCAGGATTCTCCAGAAAAGTTTACGCCGGTGATACCGGAAAATTAGCCGGCAGAGTGATAGACGCGACAACAAAAGAGCCGTTAGTTGGCGCCAGCGTGCTTATCGTCGGAAGTTCACTTGGTGCTGCAACGGATCTTGATGGCAGGTTTGTTATTCTGAACATTTCGCCCGGTGTTTACACATTGAGAGCAAGCGCCGTCGGATATCGGCCGATGGAAATAAAGGACAATCGAGTTTCAATTGATCTTACTACTCAGGTTGACTTTGATCTTTCCGAATCAGCAATAACGACGGAGGCTGTGGTTGTAACCGCGCAGCGCCCGCTTGTACAGAAAGATATGACTGCTTCTACTGCTGTGATAGACAATCGGGAAATTCAGGCGTTGCCTGTAACAAGCTTCCAAGATGTTTTGCAGCTACAGGCTGGGGTTGTGGCGGGACACTTTAGAGGCGGCAGAAGCGGCGAGGTGTCGTACATGATAGATGGTGTACCGGTAACGGACGCCTACGATGGCTCGACGGTTGTGGATGTTAACACAAATTCAATACAGGAAATGCAGCTTGTAACCGGTGCATTCAATGCGGAATATGGACAGGCGATGTCCGGTATTGTGAACATCGCTACAAAAACCGGCGGAGACAAGTTTCAGGGAAGCATTACCGCTTACTCGGGCGGTTACGTAACGTCCCACTCGGACATTTTCGCAGGTCTCCAGACCGTGAATCCTCTCAACGAACAATGGCTTGAGGGTTCTTTGGACGGTCCGATTGTGAAGGATAACCTGTTCTTCTACGCTGACGCGAGGTATTATTACACTGGGGGCGACCTATATGGAATCAGGAAGTTCAATACATTCGACATCACGAACACAACGGATCCGAACCCATACAATTGGAAGATACAGGAGACTGGAAATGGGAAAGCGGTCCCCATGGCTCCCTATCTGGAAGCATATTTACAAGGGAAATTGACATATAAGTTCTCGCCGGAATTGCAGCTATCCTATAATTATATCCTTGACAATGCAAGGGGTAAGGACTACGACTTTTCATACAAATATAATCCTGACGGTGAACTGAGCAATTTCAAGAAAGGCTATTTGAATACACTGACGTTGACCCATACGTTGAGCGCCAGGACATTCTACACGTTGGGCTTGTCATATTATTTCACGGATTACAGAGAATATTATGACCCAAATCAATTTGCTTTGTCGGATCTTTTTACGAGACAGGACCCATTCAATCAGAAATATGTTCTCCCGGTCCTGAATATGGCGCCGGAAGGGACCTTCTTGTCAGGTGGCATAAACATGGCGCATAACGTTAGGAGCACTAACACTTATGTCGCAAAGTTTGATATAACAAGTCAGATCACCGACAATCACATGATAAAGGCAGGAGTCGAATTCAACCAGTATCAGTTATTCCTCCACAACATCGATTTGACTCACGCGTTGTCTAACGCAGACATTGGCCGAAACCCAGCTACTGACGGTACTACTCCTTTTCTCTTAGGCCCGCTGGTCATACCGAGTTCAGAAAGCCCATACAATCTAATGTATCTTCACAAGCCGCAGCAGTTTTCGGCTTATGTTCAGGACAAGATGGAGTACAAATCTCTTATCGTCAATTTGGGAGTAAGGTTCGATTGGTTCCATCCGGATGGGCAGGTACTTGCAAATCCAGCCGACCCGAACGTCTACTCGCCGCTTGAGCCTCAGTACCAGGACAGTTTGATGGCTCCAAACATTACTGACCCGACATTGCAACATCAGATCGCTGTGCAAAAGAGAATGGCGTTTTGGTACAAGAATGCGACCGACAAGTATCAGTTCAGTCCGAGGCTTGGCATTGCTTTTCCGATCACGGATCGGGGAATCGTGCACTTCTCGTACGGCCTATTTTTCCAGATGCCGTCGTTCGATGAGCTGTACCAGACTCCGGGCTACAAACTGCAGATAGCTGGTAGCACCAACCTTGGAGTCATCGGTAATCCAAATCTTAACCCAGAAGAGACAACCAAGGGAGAGTTGGGTTTGCAGCAGCAGCTTACTGACGACATCTCGATTGACATAACGGGTTACTTCAACGATATACGGAACTTGTCGGGGACATTGAACGAGATATTGTACGTATATGGCGGCGCGGCAGAATACAGCAAGTATGTCAACACCGACTTCGGTTTTGTTAAAGGCATTGTTGTCTCAATTGACAAGCGGCTATCAAATTCCTGGGCGGCGACTTTGGATTACACGTTTCAAGTAGCAAAGGGTGATGCATCTGATCCAAGCTCGGCAGCTAATCTTCTGGCTAGCGGTGTATTACCTGAGACACAACTCATACCTCTGAATTGGGACCAACGGCACACCGTGAATGCAACGCTGACATACGCTAATCCTGACGATTGGGGAGCAAGCTTCGTTTTCCGGTTTGGCAGTGGGACTCCATACACGCCTCTGCAGATTTCAAATGCCGGAGAGCTTCTGTTTAATTCTGCGGTGAAGCCTGCGACTTACGACGTGGATGCACGCGTCTACAAGAATTTCAAACTAGGAGGGACAACACTGTCGCTGTTCCTGCGGATCAACAATCTTCTCGATATCAAGAATGCCTATCAGGTTTATACGGATACGGGCCTGCCTAACGTCTCATTGGCTGAAGAGGCCCTTATTGCTGCTAATCCGCCACAGAGAATTGCGACGATTCAGGATTATTACACGAACCCGACTTTCTATTCTGAACCAAGAAGAGTTGAATTTGGAACTACAATTTCCTTTTAAAGTTGAAGGTTGATTATGAAACGTCTTTTGATCGTGTCTTTCGTTTTGATCGCGTCAACAGTTGCATTTGGTCAGTCGAGTCAGCTTGTCCAGTGGGCAAAAACTCACAGAGGCAATGCGCTTTATACGCGTTTCGGCGTTCACAATGGTAACAGGGTTGAGATTTCCTTTCGCAACAATGGTTCTATTTCCGGGACGAATACGAATGATGCACGTGGCTATTGGCCTTTTCCTGCAACGCAAGATAGCTATATCGGAGATGTGACTCCCTTGATCGGAATTCAACTTCCGGTCAGAGACTATACCGGCGACGGTATCCTCGACACCTTGCATTCGGTAACTATTTCGCCCGGCCCGCGGAAAGGTCAGTCGGCAAAAGTCGATCCAACTACCGGTCTCTTCCAAGGATTTGAACCCGAACAGGGTTATGTGAACTTGAACCAGGACACCGTTGCAATGAGTCAGATACCGGGCAGTTGGCCTCCTGTCTGGGGGGATCACCCGGATTGGAACGACCCAGTAACGGGCAAGGCATTGTGGGATGGTTATTTTGGTAAAGGTGTTTTCAATGCGGACCAAGAAAGCTATTTCGTCATGGATGATGCTCAGGACAACAGTGTCCAGCAGCGGACCAATGGCCTATTCCATCCCGATTCCACAGACACTACTCGAAACGGTATGGGATTAGTCGTTGCCGTCCGCGGCTTACAGTGGTCTCAGGTTCAAGCGCAGGATGTAATATTTTGGCTATATGACATAACCAACATCGGAACTACGAATTACGACAAGGCCGACTTCGGGCTTATAATAGGAGGTTGCGTCGGGGCGTATGCCAACAATGGCGATTACACCCCATGCAAGGACAATCTTGCGTATTTCGATTTGAATAGCAACCTGACTTATACATGGCAAGCAAATGATAACGCGTATGCAAGGGGGTTCATTCCGTTAAGTCAGGTTTTACCTGGCGTACGCACTAACATAGGTTACGCAGGGTATGCCTACTTAGAAAGTCCTGGAAATCCTTATGATGGCATCGATAACAACAATAGCAGCGTAGACCCAAATGCCCCAGTTTTTTCCAACAGCGATTTTGTCTATAATTCTTCTACCAACAGTTACGCGGCAACGCGGACTCTTCACAGAAGTAATCCCGGTAATAATCCAGACTGGCCAGATAACAAGATCGTACTAATCAACCTAACACCTGAAATCATTACTGCCGGGACCCAAATTCCGTTTCAGGTTATCCGCTACGTAAGACAAGTAGTTCTTCTTGACACGCTTTTGAAAAGCCCAACTGACACTGAGACCGTGTACTCGCAAGGGCGCCCGTACAAGATTTATGATGGAGAAACACTGACAGAAGTTCCGAACAACGGTTACGACGACAACCTGAATGGTCTTATTGACGAAAATCATGATCTGCATTATGAGAGGATCTTCAAGGACAGCCATGGTGTGGTTCTCAAAGAGGATATCAGGCCGCTCGCTTATATCAACTATATGACAGGAGCAGGGGAAGACAACACAATGGTCGATGAAGCGCGTGACAGCGGACCAGGACATATCGTAACCGGCTGGGTGCCGGATTATACTCAACCCCGCGACCCCACCGGAAAATATCCGGGCATTCTGAAATCTCACTGGTCGGGTGATGAGAATGGAAACTGGAATCCGGCGTTTGATGATGTGGGTGCTGACGGAGTGCCCAACACTCATGACTTCGGAGAGGGCGATGGGATGCCAACCGAAGGAGAACCGCATTTTGATCGAACCGATGTAAATGAGTCTGACCAGATAGGTCTTACAAGCTTTAACTTCTTCAATCAATCGGTCTCGCCTGACATGAGCAAGAGTGAGGTTCTTTGGAACAGAATGATTCCGGGATATTTTGATGTGATACCTCAGATTCCGATGGATGGCGACTTCATTTTTGCTTCCGGATATTTCCCCATGCCTTCTCAACACACCGAGAGATTTTCGATGGCACTGGTGTTCGGTGCGGACAGTTCAGCGATTTTCACAAACAAACAGATTGTCCAACAGATCTACGACAACAATTACAATTTTACGAAGCCGCCATATAAGCCGACCTTAACCGCTGTTCCAGGGGACCGGAAGGTCACTTTACTCTGGAATGATACAGCAGAGACCTTTGTGGATAGAACCATCCAAGATACATCGAAGCAGCACACGTTTGAGGGATATAAGATATATCGTTCAACAGACCCCGGCTTCACTGAAGGAGGCGGACAGGCGCTTGCTACTTACGATTTGATAGACGGGATTCGTGGATATTTTTTACCTCAAACTCAGGCACTTGCAGCCCTGCCGAAGTTTTATCTCGGCAACGATATCGGGCTCGTACACACATTTGTAGACAGCGGACTGCAAAATGGACAGGGTTATTTCTATGCAGTAACTGCATACACGAAAGGTGATGCCGCAAACAACATTTATCCTGCTGAGGATCCGAAGTTTGTTACTATTGATGCGAGGGGAGTAGCGCATCCCGATGTCAATGTGGCTTATGTGGTTCCGCAGGCACCCACTGCCGGATATATGCCGGCGAACGGTGGTGCCATCTATCATCGTCCACCGGTTTACGGCACCGGTTCTGTGAATCTGGGGATCGTGAATCCACGAACTCTCAGGACAATAAACGGCCACGTCTTTGACATAACCTTCAATGATACAAATCTAACGTACGTTCCGGCTAACGCGGCTAAATCGGTGACCTATCTGCACAATACGACATCTTATACCGTTGTGGACGTGACAGCCGGGGACACGCTGCTTAGCAATAGCCCGATCCAACAAGTGGGGCAACCTCCATTATTCGATGGTATGAGAGTTGGGTTCATTAACGACACGACACAATTGGCCCTAAGTGACTCGGCATTTGGGTGGAACTCCGCGAGTCTACAGAAATCATATCCGTATACAACAGATGTGTTTAATCTCGGAGGACAACTGCCAAGCCTGTATGACCCAACCGATTATCAAATTCAATTCAGTCATAATATGGGAGTGGATACTTCCACAGCCGTTCCACTCTATGGACTTACTGCGCAACCGGTGAATTTTAGGATCAAGAATCTTGTTACTGGGCAGTATGCAAAGTTTGCTTACGCCCAGGTAATTAATAGCTTGTTGACGCCACCGACGAAAAACATCGTAATCATAATTGTACCAAGTTTTACCGGGAGCAATCCGAATTTTGGTTGGTACGTGAGTTTTAAGGGGGATACCACTATTCAACTGCCGCTCAGTGACAGCGCTACGTTCACGTTGTTAACTGACAAGCCTTTCAGGAAAGGCGACCTTTTTACATTCACTGCCCATGCTGACTCGGTAAATTCCACGTTGGCGGAGAACCAGCTTGGGTTGATAAGGGTTGTCCCGAACCCGTATGTTGCCGCCACGACACAAGAACCGCCGCTACCCCCCGGAATAAACAGCGGTCGCGGAACAAGAAAGATCTCATTCATTCATCTTCCGCCGAACTCAACGATCTACATCTATACATCGCGAGGCGAATTAGTGAGGAAACTTCAAACGCCGCCGGGTCAGGACATAGGTGACGGAACGGTTGATTGGGACCTGCGAACTGAAGCTAATTTGGATGTCGCTTATGGAGTCTACTTCTATCTGGTGGATTCGCCGGGTATTGGTCAGAAGTACGGCAAGATTGCAATTATAAAGTAAATGAGGTCGCAAATGAAAATAAGAGTTTTGGCAATCGTTTTTCTTCTGAGTGCGACTCAGGCTTTTTCGCAGAACAAGGTTGGAACTACCGCAGCAGCGTTTCTGGGAATTGGTGCAGGGCCGAGAGCCATCGGAATGGGTGGGGCTTTTACCGCCGTAGCAACTGACCCATCCGCGCTTTATTGGAACCCCGCCGGTATTTCCCGCACGGGTCAGACTGAAGTGATGCTCGAACATACCAATTATCTGGTGGGAACAAGTTACAACTACTTTGCAGGTGTGGTCGCACTTGATCAGGATAACGCGATTGGGCTGAGCGTAATTAATCTGAATTATGGAAGTGGCATCGTTACTACTGTGCAAAACCCGGATGGAACCGGTGAGACCTGGAGCGCCAGCGATTGGGCGGTAGGACTTACCTATTCGAGAAATCTTACCGATAGGTTTTCGATATCCGGAACAGCGAAGATAATTATGCAGAATATCTGGCATGAGTCCGCCACCGGCTATGCATTAGATGCCGGATTGCTCTACATAACTCCTTTCAACGACATGAAGATAGGAATGGAGATATCCAACTTTGGCACGGAGATGCAGCTCACGGGTTCAGATCTATTCGTCTCTTATGATCCCAATCCATCCATGGCAGGGAATAACAAGAATATTCCGGCACAATACTACACGAATTCTTATCCGCTGCCACTTTTCTTCAGGGTTGGTTTGGCAATGAATGTGATCAATGCAGGTGACAACCGACTGACGATAGCTGCTGATGCGGTACATCCCAGCGACAATTTGCAGAGTGCGAATGTCGGAGCGGAATATGCATGGAACAACCTGCTCTTTCTGAGGGCAGGGTACAAGTCGTTGTTTATACCGAACAGTCAGGAGGGACTAACACTGGGCGTTGGACTCCGATATGAAATAAATATGCATCTCATCGTGAAACTTGACTACGGCTTTGAAAACTATGGCTTATTGAAGAACCTTCAAGAGTTTTCACTATCTGTTGGATTATGAAGGAGGTGATAATAGGAACAAGAGTTTTTTCTTCACTGTTGATTCAATGTCAAAAAACTAAAACACACAAAAGGAGGTAAGGTTATGAACAAGAGATCATACCTTGTAGCTTTCATACTGGCGCTGCTAATCGCGGCTCCATTATCTTACGCTCAGAACCCAGTCAAGTTCCAAGTGCAAATGGACGTTCAGGTTCGAAGCGGTTTGTTCAACATCGCAACCGACTCGGTTGCGGTTCGAGGCGATTTTAACGGTTGGGGTAGTCTATGGATGATGAAGAATACCAATGACACCGTCTATACAGCTACTTATGACTTCCCAGATTCCATGATAGGAGACACCGTACAGTACAAATTCTTCTCAACCCCTGGCGGTGGCACCTGGGAAGCTGACATACCAAGTCCCCTCGGTATTGGTGGGCATCGCTGGTTCCGGATTGTCTCCGGTGGTCAGGTGGTCCCAGTTGTGTACTTCAACCAGGACAGTGTTGTCGGCACTCCACCCGTTAAAGCTAACCTCACGTTCTCTCTAAACATGACATTTATGGAACAAACGAAATATTTTCAGCCTGATAGCGGAGACAAGGTGTTTCTACGGGGAGACATTATCCCTGGCTCATGGGAACCGGGAACTCAGATGACTGAGAATCCCCTCAGTCCCGGACAGTACTCTGCAGTGGTTAGTGTCAACGCGGTTGCGGGAGATACGACTGGTTACAAGTACTTTATTCAGACGAACAGGACCGCGTTTCCGCTTCCGCCAAACGGTGGATGGGAAGAGGGACCGCACGGGGCCAACTATCCTCTCGTATACACCGGTCACGATTCGACCATTCCGGGGCGGTTCTTCGACGATATTACGGGAGTTCTGAAGACACCAGTTACCGTGATTATGTCCGTTAACATGAAGGGTGCCATTAATGCAATTACGAACAAACCATTCCCATCTATCGACAGCGTCTTCGTCGGCGGGAGCCAGGCACCAATGTCTTGGCTGTATGGTCAAACCTGGGCTGATACAATGCACTCGATGCGGCTATATGATGACGGAACCCACGGTGATCTCGTCGCAGGCGACTCCATCTACTCAGGCACATTCACGTTCCCCACGGGTGCAGTGAATAAACTGTGGTTCATGTACAGCGCTGTTTACCATCCCGGATACCCAAGCACGATGGAACAGAATGAAGAGAATACTCAAAACAATTTTGACAACCACCAGATGTTTTTGCCGGACTCTGCCGGAACAGCACCGCTCAGGTTGACGACAAATAAATTCGGTAATTACCTGGATACTACCACCGTTATTACCGGTATAAGGCAATTGCCGAATACTGTTCCATCCGTCTTCAGTCTGGATCAGAATTACCCGAATCCGTTTAACCCGTCAACGGTGATCAGGTATTCTATCTCGCAGAATAGCCCTGTCACGCTAAAAATCTACAATGTCCTCGGCCAGGAAGTTGCAACACTCTTCAACGGAGTTCAGAAGGCAGGTACCTACGAGTATACCTTCGATGCTTCGAGGCTTGCCAGTGGTGTGTACTTCTATTCGCTGCACGCAGGTAGCTACGCTTCCGTAAAGAAGATGCTGCTCTTGAAATAACGACATTCCCGGATATGTCTAGTTCGGAGCCGTTAGCACTCTAACGGCTCCGATTATTCCTTTTTTATCCGCAGGACGCGGAGAAGCCATATGTGATGCACTTCCCACGTCTGAACGATCATTTGAACGGTCTTATGAAAGATGTGGAGAAGCACAGTGAAAACCAGACGATTTTTACTAATGATGATTTCTGTTCTTTTGCCGAGCTTGGTATCAGCTCAAAAGTCGTTTGCCCAGAACGATGTCATGATGGAAGATTTCTACTGGAACGTTCCCTATAATACAGCCAATTCCACGGGATTCTGGTGGGACACATTGTCAGCAGAAGCTCCGGCACTTAAGGCGGCGGGCTTCAGTGCTGTTTGGACACCACCACCGTCTAAAGGCGCGTGGGGAATCGAAGACAACGGCTATGGGATATACGATCACTATGACCTGGGCGAATACGATCAAGCTGGAGATCACACAGGGGTTGCCCCGACAGTGGATACGCGGTTCGGCAGCAAACAAGACCTCATCAATATGGTCAACAATCTTCACAAAAATGGTATTCAGGTTTATTCTGACATTGTGCTTAACCAACTTAATGGCGGCAGTTATGAGTACAATCCGGCGGTAAAGTATTACATCCAGCAGCAAAAGTACCCGAGCTATCCGACGTCCACAGTCAGATGGGTCTACCCGAACTTGCCCGCAGGTACTTATTACGTTGATGTCGTCGGTTTCAATTTGAACTGGAGCAACCTTTCCGACTGTGCGTACCAGATAAACATGGCGTGGACCAGCACGCCGGACCCCGACACAAGTAATGCAGGAGCAGGAACGAATCCTGTATGGGAGTCTGAGCCTGACAGTGTTCCTAATAATTACAATGTATTTCCTGGAAATGGAAGGGCTATGTGGGCTCACTCGAGGGATGCAACCGACATCGATCAGTATCAAATCACAGTCGGTGGCGACAGCACTCTCATAATCCAGTTGATTCCAATGTACGACAACAACGGCACGATGACGCAAAACAGTGATGATCATGGTTACAGGGTGTGTCATTTATGGAACAGCAGCGGACAAGACTTGTATACCTCGCTCGAACTGAGGACTCCAACCAGTTTCTCGTATGCGACACATGACGCAGGAGTACCTCAATGGACATGGAATCACCAGAGTTTCCATCCCGTGGACTCGACCGACTACCTGCAAGACGGAGGTTACCAAGACGCAGTGCGCCCTAATTGGATGCTTTTTGGTCCTCACTTCAACACTTATGATCAGGGTCTCGTCATACCGAGGCTTGAAGCGTGGGGACAATGGCTGACCAATACCGTTGGGTTCGACGGTTACCGATTAGATTTTGTTAGAGGAAGTCCGGAGTTCTTCTTTGCAGACTGGCTCAAGTCAATGCCCCTTCTGAATAATGCTCAGCGGTTTGCCGTTGGCGAGTACTGGACTACCTACAAATACCGGCTGGCAAATTGGGAAGACAGCATTAATACCGACGGTGCAAAATGTTCCGTGTTTGATTTTCCTTTAAGATTTGATCTCGCAAGGATGTGCAACAACGAACCGGGTTTCTCGATGTCTTGGCTTGATCACTCGGGAATGATTCGCGATTTATCAACCCCAATACCAGCGGATGAGGTTGTAACTTTTATCGAGAACCACGACACAGGTAAAGATCACACTCAGTGGATTTCTCAGGACAAAGACATGGGGTACGCATTTATCCTCTTTGCACAAGGAAGGCCATGTATTTTCTATCCTGATTACTACGAGATACCCGAAGTTGACGCCAGCAACTCAAGTATCGTGAATCCTCCAGAGGCAGGGCTGCAAGCACAGATCAATCAGATGATCTCCATTCGTAATCGCTATCTTGGCGGAGGGATGGAAGCTCTGACTGAGGTTGGTAATCCTTACCCACTATCGGATACTCTAAATGTCTTCATTGCGAGGCGGGAAGGCGATCACGATACACATCCAGGCGCCATTCTGGTGTTAAACAACAGCTCGACTGACTCACTGGGCACGTGGGTAACAACTAACATCAGCGGATGGCCGACTCTAACAAATCATGTTCTACACGATTTGACCAGTCCAACTGCACCTCCCGACACTGTTCAAGGTGACGGACGAGTGCAGCTTTTTGCCGGCGCCAGAGGCTATAATATCTACTCAATCGACACAACTTATGTTCCAGTTAACTTTACTGTTGATACTGTCATAACCAGTTCAGGACAGAACGTCTACCTTGTCGGTAGCATTCAGGAACTGGGCAATTGGAACACTTCAAAAGCACTTGGACCATTTGACGCCTCCAAGTATCCGACCTGGAATTTGAATACGGTTTATCTACCACCCAATGATACTATTCAGTATAAGTATGTCATTATTGATGGTAGTGGAAACGTAACGTGGGAGCCGGGAAACAATCATATTTATGTGACCCCCGATACCGGTATTGGCTCTGTGAATGACACATGGGGTGGCGGAACAGCCATCGCATACAAAGGGCCGGCTCCAAAACCTGTCGTTGTACAGATGCCTAAGGTTTTCCGGCTGTACCAGAATTATCCCAACCCATTCAATCCTACAACTGTCATCCAATATGACGTTCCGATTGGTAAGACTGTGAACGTTGCCATAAATGTCTATGACCTGCTCGGCGAGAGAGTGAAGACGTTGGTCGATGAGGTCAAAGGTCCCGGATATTACCGAGTCACGTGGGACGGTACAAATGATTCAGGTGTCCCGGTCTCATCCGGTGTGTATCTGTATCGCATCGTTGCAGGTAATTTTGTGAAAACAGAAAGGATGCTTCTCCTCAAATAGTGCCAAATGTGCGACTCACTTAACGGAGTTTGCAGAATGCTTGGAAGTTGCAGTTTAGTGAGTCGCACATGAGTAGTTCTTTTGGTAAGACTGGTTCTTATGAGTGCTCTATCCAAATTATCGTTCAGAGATCGGGAATGAAACTAATCGAACCACGCTTCAAATTGATCTTGTTTCTTGAGTTAGTCATACCCGTGTTCTTGGGCGCCGCGAAAGCAGATGCACAATCAAGTTCCTATGTCGGCACGCAGCAAAGCCAGTGGTTTAAGAGCGTGGCTACAGACAAAGCACGTTATGATCCTCTTTCCGATGTCAATTTTGTCGTTCTCTTTAAGCGGCAAGTCGTCGGGAGACTGTATGTCGTCTATCAATATCTTGACAGCGCAGTCAATCGTGACACGATTCTAGTACAAAATAGCGACAGTGTGTCTTGGACGTGGCAGGCACCTGATGTCGATGGTTACGGATATATGGTTGAGCTGTTTCTCGAGAGTTCCGATACATTGTTGGATCATGCCAACATAGCAGTTGATGTATCCTCGGATTGGACCAAATTCCCACGTTACGGGTTCTTGTCTAATTATCCTTACATGTCTCGGAATAGTATCGACAGTGTCATTTCGAATTTGAACAGGTATCACATCAATGGCATTCAGTTCTACGATTGGCAGTACAAACATAATGAACCCCTTGCAGGCACTGTCCAGAATCCGAGTCCAACTTGGCATGATATCGCAAATCGGACGAATTATCTATCAACAGTGGAAGGTTACATAAATTCTGCGCACCGACACGGCATGAAAGCAATGAATTACAACTTGCTGTACGGCGCGTATGCCAATGCCTACCAGGACGGAGTGAATGTAACATGGAGTCTGTTCAGGGATCCGAACCATCAGTCGCGCACATTTTTTCAGCTCCCTTCTTCTTGGGCGAGCAGTTTATACATCATGGATCCGAGCAACAGCGACTGGAAGAACTACATATACGCACAAGAGCGGAGAGTGTTTCTCGCACTTCCGTTTGACGGTTGGCATGTTGATCAACTTGGGTACCTTGGTCCCCAATGGAATTACAATGGTCAAACTGTCGATCTGCCGAGCACTTTCACTTCGTTCCTTTCCGGCGCTAGGACTCAACTAAACGTAGATTTGGTGATGAATGCCGTCGGGCAATATGGGCAATCGCAAATAGCACAAGCCCCGGTTGATTTTTTATATACCGAAGTGTGGGACCCGGACAGCACTTATGCCGACCTGGTGAAGATTATAAACGATAATACTGCTTACAGCAATGGCAAGCTCAAAAGTGTTCTGGCAGCCTATATGGATTATGATTTTTCAAGTGGGGGCGGCTTCTTCAATACTCCCGGCGTGCTTCTCACCGACGCGGTAATCTTCGCAGCGGGAGGGGACCATTTGGAGTTGGGTGAGCATATGCTGTCAAGAGAGTATTTTCCTTATAGTAATCTTCAAATGAGCAGCCTTCTGCAGGACGACCTTGCCCATTATTACGATTTCCTGGTCGCTTACGAAAATTTGCTTCGAGACGGCGAAGAGCCGTCTTCTCTATCGATAAATGCGAAACTCAACTCGGCATCCATCGTGATCTCGCCTTCATCCAGCCTCGGAAAGATTTGGAGCTTGGTTACCGCGAAGGGTAATGAGCAGATCGTAAGTCTTATAAATCTCACCAAGGCTAATTCTTTGGCATGGCGCGATACTCATGCTACGCAGACTACTCCGGACACGCTGTCAGGTCTTCAATTAAGTCTGAAGGTGAGTAACAAGGTACTGAAAATTTGGACCGCTTCGCCCGATTTCTATGATGGTTCTCCAGTTGATCTTCCGTTTACGCAATCGGGCTCGACAGTATCTTTCATTCTTCCAAGCTTGCTTTATTGGGACATGATCGTGGTTCAATATGACACCACTGCCACTTCTGTTGAGACGAGCCTGAATGGGCTGCCCGAATCGTTTTTTCTTTCACAGAATTATCCGAATCCATTCAATCCAAGCACGACTATCAGCTATGAGCTATCAGCCATGAGCTTTGTTAGTTTGAAGGTTTATGATGTGCTCGGCAGAGAAGTGGCAACGTTGGTAAGCAGCCGCCAGAGCGCGGGCGCTCATACCGTGATTTTCAATGCGGCTAACTTACCCAGCGGCGTGTACTTCTACCGATTGACTGCTCCAGGTTTCGTCAAGACTGAAAAGATGGTACTAATGCAGTGATTACGTTCCACTTTGACAGGATCAGGATAGAGGAAGACGTTTTCTCTTGGGAACGCCTGAAATACTATTTCAAGAAGTCACTTTTGTGGATTGCTTTGATTGGCTCGGTTGCTGCCACTGACGCTGCAGCTCAAGTATCGGGTTCCGGCACGGTTGTTACCAATGGCGAAGTGGATGTTGTTGCCCCTTGTGGGAAAACGATTTATGTCGGCGGAAATTTTAGTTACATAAGTCCTCTCACGGGAGGGTTTGCTGCCTTGGACTCAGCGGGCACGTATATCCCGGCTGCAAAAGTCAACGGAACCGTCAGGGCAATTTGTCCGGACAATTCGGGAGGGTTCTACATCGGTGGACAATTCACTGCGGCGGCTAATTCTTCAATTGCAAACGTTGCTCACATTCTCCCGAACGGCGGCATTGACACGAAATGGGTTGTCAACACGGATGGGCAGGTGAACGCGATTGCTGTTTCGGAGAGCACAGTTTATGTTGGGGGTAGCTTTACCCAAGTCAATGGGCAAGCAGACAGTAACTTAGCAGCCTTAAGCATCGCGACAGGTTCTTTAAGGAACTGGAATTTGACTACAGATGGAGCGGTGAACACTTTACTGTTTTCGGGTGGGGTGGTCTACGTGGGCGGAAACTTTACGGAGATAGGTGGTCAGCCGAGGGGCTACATCGCTGCGTTGAACGACAGTACAGATGCTGCAACAAGCTGGGCTCCTAATGCCAACAGCAGTGTCTATTCAATCGCGGTTTCAGGAAACACGGTATTTGTTGGCGGAAGCTTCACAACAATCGGAGGGATGTCCCGTTATTGCCTGGCGGCGTTGAATCTGAAAACGGCGTTAGCCACAAATTGGAATCCAGCCCCGGATAGCTATGTATTCACGGTAGCTGTTAACGGCGGCGTGGCATACGTGGGCGGTTTCTTCAGCAGCATTGGCGGTCAAACACGAAAGGGGCTTGCCGCTATCGACACCGCAACAGGAATCCCCACCGGTTGGAATCCCAATCCTAATGGATATGTTACTGCAATAGGAATATCAAAAGGCATCGCCTACCTGGGGGGCAACTTCGTTACGGTTGCTAAGATATCCCGCGATCGAATTGCTGCAGTGGATGTGGCAACAGGAGCAGTTACAAATTGGAATCCCAACGCAGACGGGATTGTTTACTCAATTCAGATTGTCAACGGCGCTATATATACAGGCGGGAGTTTCTCCAGTATAGGCGGAGAAATTCGCAGCAACATCGCTGCAATAGATGCTGCGACCGGAACGCTAACGGCGTGGAACCCGAACTCGAATGGACCGATATCTTCCATTGTGCCCGGAGTTGGCATGGTTTACGTAGGTGGCAATTTCACAGAGATAGGTGGGCAATCAAGGGGCTACATAGCGGCATTGGATGACAGTACCGGCAATGCAGCAGCTTGGGCTCCTAACGCTAACAGTAGTGTGTACTCGATCGCAATCTCGGGAAATGCCGTTTACGTTGCGGGAGGATTCACATCGATAGGAGGGGCTCACAGAAATTATTTGGCTGCATTGAATAGCAAGACAGGCCTGGCTACGGACTGGAATCCGGATCCCGATAATCTTGTAAATGTTGTTGCCCCATCTGGGAATGCCATCTTCATCGGAGGATTCTTTGACAAAGTGGGCGGCCAGCTGCGCGGCAATGTCGCATCTATCGACGCTGTTACTGGTGCCGTCACTAATTGGGACCCGGAGGCTGACGGCTTTGTAAATGCCTTGGCTGTATCAAATGGAGTAGTCTATGCCGGCGGCGGATTCACCCACATTGGTGGAGGTCAACGCAATTTCATTGCAGCGCTTGACACATCTACTGGTACAGCTACTAGCTGGAATCCAAATGCGAATGGTGCTGCCTATGCAATCGCCGCAAGCGGCGATGTTGTGTATGCCGGCGGTTACTTCTCAAATATCGGTGGGACATCCGAAGTGGGAATTGCCGCACTGAACGCAGGAACAGGTACTGCCACAAACTGGAATCCTGTCCTAAACGCTGATGTAATGACAATAGCCTTATCGTATTATGATCACCATGTTTACCTAGGTGGGAATTTCACGAGTGTGAACGGAGTACAACAGAACTACCTCGCTAATTTTGATAATCCAGCGGACTATGCGTTAAACAATCCACCCATATTCGATGTTACTTCACCGGCTTTGTCCTTCGGGAGTGTCTCATCCGATAGTGTGGCTACCGACAGCCTAGTGGTAAGGAATACGGGTGGAAGTACTCTATTTGTCTCTTCGGTTATGTCAACCGATACCGCATTTGCTGTGAGTCCGGTCTTTGGAAACATAGCGCCAGGCGATAGTCTGACTTTTCTCATCACTCTTAGACGGAATTTTCCCGGCAGACATCAGGGACTGTTGTTATTCTTGCATACCGGTGCAAAGTGTATTGACACAGTGCAGATCGGAGCATCTGTTGTTCAACTCGTCTCCAATACTCCAGAGACTCCTTCAAGCTATATGCTTTACCAGAACCATCCTAATCCGTTTAACCCGTCGACAACAATAAAGTTTCGAGTTCCGAGTTCTGGGTTTGTGAGTTTGAAGGTTTACGATGTGCTTGGCAGAGTGGTGGCAACGTTGGTGAATGAACATGAGAATGCAGGAAGTCACGCGGTGACATTCGATGCAAGCAATTTGCCGAGCGGAGTTTATTTCTACAGGTTGACAGCCGGAAACTTCTCTATGACGAAAAAAATGATCCTCATCAAATAACGATACTGGGAATGGAAAAAGAGACACAGCGAAAGACGGGCGCGATGACAATAAGCAAATATCTATTGCTTGTCGGCTGCCTCGTGACTCTGTCAACACTCTCGTTTAGCTGCAACCTGCTTACCGGCCCGCATAATGGCGGAAATGGCACAGACACAACCTCGAACAACTTTACATTCTCGACATACACGTTCGGCGCATCAAACGCTGGTAGCAGTTATCTGCAGGATGTGGCAATCATAAACGACACCGACATCTGGGCCGTGGGTACTGTTTATCTCGATTCTGCCGACGGAGCACCTGATCCCTTTCCATATAATGCGCTGCATTGGGATGGAAAGAAGTGGAACCTGATAAAGATTATGTTTCCTCTTTGTGATCAATATGGCAATCACAATGGGTCAGGGCCATTTTCAGCAAAAGGTATATTTGCATTTTCATCGGACAATATCTGGATCACTTGTGCTGTATCCATGGTACATTGGGATGGTGACAACTTTCAGCAGATGTGTATGCCGTTAGGTTATGGTGAACGTGACTTAGGAAAAATGTGGGGCGTAAACGGTCAGTTGTATCTTGTTGGCACCAATGGATTCATTGCGAGATATACCAACGGGAGTTGGACAAAGCTTGAGAGTGGGACAACAGAGGACATCCAGGACGTCTGGGGAGGTACAGACCCGACGACGGGGAAGGAGATTGCACTCGCCACCGTTTCGACAGTTTTTTACGGCGGGTACAGCAGACTCCTGAGGATAAGAGGTAATCAAGCTGACACAGTCAGCACGAACGGACTATCATGGAGCATAAGAGGAGTGTGGTTCGACAGTAAAGGCTATTATGTCGTAGGAGCAGAACTGTATTATAAGAGTACACTTCAGGATACCTCTTGGCAGATTCTTCCGCAATCAAGTCGTACGACAGGTTATCCCGAAGCTGTTCGAGGAAATTCATGGAACGATGTTGTTGTGGTGGGAGATTATGGGACATTCCTTCATTATAACGGCTCAACCTGGCGGGACTTCACGCAGGAGCTAAGTCTGCACAATTGTAACCTTCTTGCGGTGAGCATGAAAGGAAACCTTGCGGTAGCGGTGGGTACGCTCGGAGGAGAAAAGGCAATTGCAGTCATCGCTGAAAGAAAGTAAACAGAAAGGAGGATGGTGCGGGAAAAACAATCAATCGTAATTGCTTGAGAAGGTCAAATCTTCTCACCTTCCCTGCGTTTCTTTCTTCACAGGAAGCGTAGGGGATTTCTATTGTCGAACAGAAATCAACAAGAACCAATCACCCCGACTCTGTCGGGAAAAACCAAACGGAGGTACATCATGAGGCGGATGTTATCCATTTTATTGACGCTTTGCATCGGACTCTCAATTGAGCTGCCTCTTGCAAAAGCACAAACGAATAATCCTGAACGGAAGATGAGCACAATGCTCGTGCAGAAATTCCGCGATTACAAGAAGGGACTTGGGATAATCGCCAAGTCTCAGTTCAAGCAAAGATACGGCTCGAAATATTTCCCCGTTGATAACCAGGGGAGAATGTTCCTTTGCGTAACGGTAATGAGCAATATCAATTCTGCTGCGGATACAATAGCATCATGGGGAGGTTCGATTCACGCCAAGGGGTCCCACGAGATTTACGCATGGATTCCTATCGAAAAGCTCTCCGACCTGTCAAAGCTGAGCGGAGTCACTTTCATCGACGGCGTCGGGCAATCCGTTGCAAGAACAGGAGATGTGACTTCTGTGGGAGATGGTCAACTTCTCGCGGACTCCGCAAGATCGGTTTTTTATTCAGACGGAACGGGAGTCAGGGTCGGCGTGCTCTCAACCGGAGCTCAGTATTATTCACAGACACAACAATACCAGGATTTGCCTTCATCTATAACGTTCGTTCCTTCGACTACGACCGGATACGATGGGAGTCATTTTATCGGGGCGGAAGGTACTGCCATGATGGAAATCGTACATGATCTTGCTCCAGGTGCAGCACTCAGCTTCGGAGGAGTGGGCAAATACATTAACTCCTATGGCGATACTGTCCAAACGGGCCCGCTCGACATGCAGTATGCTATCAACCAGATGGCTTCGGGAGGATGCAAGGTCATTGTAGATGACATGGGCTGGATTTACAATGATCCATGGTTTGAAGATGGTTACGACGTAAGCAGCGCGGTCTATAATTTCCAGCAAGGCGGGGGAACATACGTTTCTGCAGCGGGCAATGACAATGGACAGATGTATTCGGGCAAACCGAGCATCAGCCCGGTCGGCACCAAACACTGGGTCGAATTCAACGGGACCGATACGACTCTCACATTTACTCTCTCGAACTATACTTCATTCGATGTGACATTGCAGTGGGATGATGAATGGAACGATGCTCAGGCAGATTACAACCTCTGGCTGTATGACGCGAACTGGAACCTCATTGATTCATCGAACTTCAGCGGTTCCGGCTCCGGCGTTCACCCTGAGGAGCATCTTGCTTGGGGAACCAATGGGTACTTCAGCAACGCGACATTTCACGTCATGGTAGATTATGCCAACTACTATTCGGGTAGAAACCTGAACAATATCAAAGTCGGGGTTTTCCCTCAAGGTGCAGGTACCAACCCGTCGTTTCAACTTACGAACGGAAGCTCAAGTGGGCAGATATACGGCCAGACGGCTGCTCCCAATGTCATCAGTGTCGCTGCTTACCCTGCGTCCAACCAAAACACAATTGAGTCCTTCAGCTCACGCGGTCCCTCGCTTATGTTTCCGTACCTTAACCCTGCAGCGGAAGCAAACCGCAATACTCCTGTAATCACGGCTACCGATGGGGTGCACACTTACGTGGGAGAATATCTCCAGGAGTTTGAAGACCCATTTAACGGCACATCGGCCGCGGCGCCACATGTTGCGGCGATTGCAGCTCTTTATTACTCAAGATATCCCTCACAGGGCACATCTCAATTCGTATCAGCCATGACCTCGAGTGCAAAATCCATCGCAGGCGGAACCGGCGGCTCATGGAATCAAACATCAGGCTATGGGAAGATTGATGCTTATGATGCAATCGTGAAAGGACTCACCACTCTCAATAGTCCGAACGTAACCAGCAACACTACCTGGGACCTCGACCACATAACGGGGACGGCCACTATCAGTTCGGGCGTAAGCGTGACCGTTGACGCGAACCAGACGACTTTAGTTGATGGCACGGTAAACTTCGCCGACCAGAGTTCGAGGATACTGATTTATGGAACGCTCATTTTAAGCAGCTCAGCCTCAGTAAATTACATATCCTCTCTTATCAAGGAATCCGGAGGAAGACTTATAAGCCCCAATCTCGTTTCAGTCAGTGTCAATCAATTAGACGCGTCGAATAACCCATTCGGCACGGTCGGAAGATGGGTGTCAGGCGCATGGGACTCGACGGCTGTACCCTACAACTTTAACTCATTCGCCGGTACTCCTGAACATATGAGGGCACAGCAGTACTTCAAGTCCGGCACGACTCAGAAGTTTCAACTCTGGAACCAGACGAATGCTAAAATTATAAATCCCGACACGTTTATGACTAGGACAGGCATACCAAACAATATTACAGCCAACTTTCAGACCGCGAACGACGCGACAGTCCAATCGCTACTTATCGATGGCGGCTCCTCCGCAGGAACTGTCAACTTTCTTGACCCATGGTTCATCGACACCACCGACACGTACGGCCCCCGGAACCAGGGAATGCTCGATTGGGCGAGACCTGTCAGCAATACATTGAACGATATTGGCACGGGAACAACTCACCAGGGTGTGTTCCTGAACCAGCCTTACGGTGGAACATCACCATATTACTCCGTAGGCTTCCTACCCAACCAGACGATTTCCGTCGGTGGAACGAATCACTCGTTGTATCTCGTGAACTGGAACGGAAACAGTGCAACAATTCAAAACTCGATTGCCAACCAGACTGGTGTGGAGTTTACCAGCAGCAACGCGACCGTAACGGCAAACGTGAAAGGGAACCTGCTTTCAAGCGTCTCCTCAGCCAGCGGTTATGGAAATCAATCGAGCATCATCAAGGACGACCAGGGAAATCTCGACATGGTTTACGCTTCAGCCGGAGAAATATGGTACACAAAATCTACAGACGATGGGCAAACATGGGAGCCTGAAGTAAGGATAAGCGTCGGTGATGGGTATGCAAGAAACCCATCAATTGCACAGTGGTATTACAACCCCAGCGGCTATCAGAATCCATACGATCTGTGCGTGGTTTGGGTCGATGCCTATCAGTCCGTTCTGGGATTCAGCTACACTGTCTTCTGCCGCTATTTGCAGATAAGCAGCAATAGCTGGGACCCCATTGAAGTGGTGGACGATCCATCGAGCGGCGGCATTGGATATGCGAAATCTAATTCCAAACCGGCTGCGTCGCTGGTCATCGACGGCGGTTACCAATATACCACTATCGCTTTCGAAGGCGTCGGGACTGGAATACTACTAATGACTCAAAATCCATACGGTAATTGGTATTCAAGCACACTAACTTCTGATACCACGTGTGAGAATCCCGATCTCTTCACCACGGATTATCCTTCATTACGTGGGTTTCTGATGTATGTTACATACGATAATGGATATAATATTTATATGCAGTACGCTACCAATCCGGCTCCCAACAGTGGTACACCATCATTTGGCTCTCCATCCACGGTGAATAGCGGTATAGAATGCTCCAATAATACTTCGGCAGGAATTACCGTTGATGGTGCCGGAACGGTGCGGTTTTCCTGGAGAGGATTCGATCCACTCTACGCCTATCAATATGCCATTTGGGAGAGGAGCCTTTCATGGGCTGGTTGGGATTGGTCATCTCCTGTCGAAATTGCAGGTTATTCCTCACTTGACGAACCATCAATCTGCGGACACGTGAACTCCGATTACGGAGCGACGATAATGTTCCATGACGAAGTGAGCACGAATCCGGTCTATGAAGTATTTAGTAACAACGGAGGTGCAAGTTGGAGTGGAGGACTGGCAAATCTTGGGACTGAAATAACCTCTAATGCTGCGTATCCTAACCTTCTAAGCACATCCGATCCGGCGAACATACCTTTTGTGATAACAACGACAAACACGACTCCCTATGCTCTCGAACCGGGAATGAGGAACGACAGCACGGGAACCGGCACATTGTACAAACAAGGTGCAAATGGCAGTATTCTCAGGTTCAGTCAGGTAGTCCAGGTTGTTGACACTACGAACGGGCTATCTGCGGCATTTCATCTGTCGAATATGCAGCTTTCGCGGACAGGAATGGCGACGGTCTTCGGAAAATTGATGCAGACGAGCCAAGATTCTTCAAGACGCAGCATAATCAGGATCAGCCCTTCGTTAAACGGGCTGTTGCTGTCTAATGCGGGGGCCAACTTAACCTTCAACGGGAACCTCGTCGTAAAGCGAGTGAACGGTTCGGCCTCAGTTGCGCTTGAACTTGTAGACAGCGCGTCAAATACACCGTTCGTGAATCTTGTTGAGTGGAATGTTGTGGATTCGGTGAGACACTTGGCTGATTCTTCATTCTCAGTAGGAATTCCACTTGGGATACTAGCGAGGAACCCGAAACTTGCAGTGCTGGTGAATGGGAAACCTGACACAACCGCCCGGCTCACACTGGTTAACGTCTACTTTTTGGATGACACGAGTAGCTCAAACGGCGGCGGCTATGTTCCTGCTTCCGTTCCTCTTCCGACAGACTACAGCCTGAGCCAGAACTACCCGAACCCATTCAACCCGACAACGGTTATAGAGTTCAGAGTTCCAAGTTCAGGGTTTGTTAGTTTGAAGATTTACGATGTGCTTGGCAGAAATGTGGCAACGCTGGTGAACGAGCGTCAGAACGCTGGTGACCACTCAGTGACCTTCAATGCAAGCAATTTACCAAGCGGAGTTTATTTCTACAGGTTGACAGCCGGAGACTTTTCTAAGACGAAGAAAATGATCCTTGCAAAATAGTATCAGTCAACGAAATGCGGCGGCGTTAATGTTAAGCATTTGCCGCCACATTGACGACTCAGGTCGTCTACAACTTGTTTTTGTTTAACTTACAAAATAAGGCAAATAGAAAATGAAAAAGAAAATTGCTCAATCAGGGTTTGCAGTCGCTTTGTTAATGATGGCGCTTCTCTTTGCTTCTGCGGATTTAAGCTCCGTCCACGCGCAAGTCGATTCGTCAGGTGTGCCGATCACTTTTGTGTTTACGCACAAGCTCGCAGCGGGTGAAACGGGAGTCGGATTGAACGGCAACTTCAACAACTGGGGTGTCTATTATAATCGGCACCCGTATCAAATGCAAAACGTTGGAAATAACCTCTGGA
>JAMCQL010000069.1 GCA_023381615.1 Bacteroidota bacterium | reverse complement strand
AACAGATGGAACAAAGACGCTCATCATTTGTATATATGGAATTCGCTTCATGGCGTTGCTCACGGGATAGATGCTTCGCAATTATTATATAGTTCGCAACGCCACGACTTTGTTCCATCATACGTTATACGCAATTGGTTTGCCTAACGTAAAAATCTAATGGAGGTTGATTATGCAACTTACTCGAACTGAACGATGGATTCTTTATAATCAGTACCACATCATAGGCCTCCTCTCGGAAGACCAGGCGGCCCACTGTGAGAAGGCAAAGGAAATATTGGGGTGTGGGTATGAGGCGGATTATCAGGAGTTATGCCAAGAGATTTATACTGATGCACACACCCTGACAACCGAAGAATGCAGTGAGGTCATCAATATACTCGCCATGTTCGACGCTCTGAAGCTCAGCTATGAAGCCCTCGAAGATAAGTCGGGCATCAATAAGAGTCGTATCGAATTCTCAGGCTTCGACGGAAACAACGAAACGAAGCAAATGGCTTACACTAGATTCATTTGCACAAGTGACCCTCCTCGTTTTACGAGACTCAGCCGTGGAGACGATTACAATAGTCACCTACCAGTTCTTTCGCAATATCGGGCTATGCTGCGTCAGTGGCAACCGATTCAAAACAAACATCTCTTGACAAAAGATGATATTTTAAGAATCATATCCGCTCAGTGACCAATGTTTGCGACCAAACATGAACGCAAACCAACTGCGTATAACAACCGCAAAAAAGACGCTCAATTATTATATATGTTCGAGTTCGCTTCATCCCGATTGCCGCAGGCATTGGAGCAAGGCACATTTGTAAGCGGCAATCGGGACGACTTTTTTGCGGTGGACGTTAAGCGCAATTGCCCGTCGTGACGATGAAAGGAGAGACGCTATGAGAACTGCTCTCTTGCTTTGCCTCCTGTTACCAGCCTTTGCATTTGCACAGGTCGATTCGCTCAAAGAGAGCCTGCAATACTATCCACTGCAAACCGGGGATTACTGGCAATATCTAGCAGTAGCTAGCAATTCCGAGCCTCCATTCGAGAAGGATTCGTCGGCTTACTCTATCCAGATCGTTGGAGACATACTTCTACCGAATGGACTTCGTTATCAAATCCTCAAATACGTAGATACTTATCCAGCACATGATAGCTCTTACCTATACGAACGAATTGACTCTTTGAGCGGTAGTGTGTTCAGGTACGATACTGCTTGGGCTAACGATGAGCGCAGGGTTGATAGTCTGTTCGCCCAACCAGGCGATTCATTTCTTGCCACACCTAATATTCCACAGTCACATTCATCCGTCTACTATGAATCCGGTTGTTTACGCACGTCGCTGGACACAATACTTGACACCCCGAGTCAAACGAAAGACTTCGGGATAGGATCCATTGAGGAGACTTCTTACACCCTCGCGAAAGGATTCGGTATCAGTAGCATCTTTGTCACCTGGGATTTCGGCCGTACTGACATCGCGCTGATGTATGCGAGAATTGACGGCAAAGAGTATGGAACCCAAATCCCTGACGGCGTAACGACCACTCCCGTTAATCCGACGGCATTCACTTTGTTCCAGAATTATCCCAATCCCTTTAACCCGTCTACAACTATTCGCTTTGAGTTGCAGATGAGGTCAATGGTTATGCTGAAGGTTTATGATATCCTCGGAAGGCAAATCGCAATCTTGGCGAACAGGACGGAAAGTGCCGGAGTCCATTCGGTCAGTTTCAACGCAGGCAACTTGCCGAGCGGAATATATTTCTATAGACTTCAAGCAGGAACGTACCATGATACCAAGAAGCTTCTCTTGCTTAAATGAACGGGCAGATGCAACCGATAGGTTTGAAATACGGAGTTTGTGTGGTGCTGCGCTCATTTCATAATTAAGATGGTTATGTGATTACAAGATGGACATTTGCTTTCATGAAACGAATTCAACAACATGGAGGAATCAAAATGTTTAATCCACAGCAAGTATTCATTTCGATTTGCATTTTATGCTTGACAGCGTTAAATGCACAAAGCCAATGGGTAAACCAATCTCCTGACACTCTGCTCCGGGCTTACAGGACAGTGTTCATGCTTGATGGTCAAACGGGATGGATTGGAGGAGATTATGGAGCAATCCTCAAAACTACAGATGGCGGAGGTTCTTGGTTCGTTCAGCGATCAACCTCTTCCATGTTTGATGATGTGAGTGAAATTAGGTTCGTCGACAAATCCACAGGCTACTGTCTTGCGTCGACAAATTTTGCAAGCGTGCTGCTCACAACAAGCGACGGAGGAGATACGTGGAACGTTGATAGCTCGTTACACAATCTCACTGTTGACAGCTTGCTTTCGCCCTCACAGTTGTCGGTTACAAAATCCGGTGATTCCGTTCTAGTCAGTGTGTATTGCTGGGGATATTCGGGTACACCTCCTGTGGTACATGTTGCTGTCTATTCTTCGACGGATCTCGGCGAGACTTGGACACTCTGTAAAACTCCCCCCACGTCGGACCAGAACATCTACGGGGTAGTCTTCCCATCACTTTTGACCGAACTCGTGCTGACCAAAAATTCAATCTACAGGACAACAGATGGCGGTAATAGTTGGCAACAGGACAGCATTAACCTCAACGGAAACAGTTTCATCCTCACATTTAGGTTTCTTAATCCCGATACCGGTTACTTCGCCGGTCCGACTGATGCATACTCAAATTCTTCGCCATTGATGACAGGATGGACGTACGATGGAGGAAAAACCTGGAATATAGATTCTACGAAATCGTTAGAAAATCTTCTAGTTGGCGTCGTTCTCTTTACAAGTCGCGAAAGAGGTTTCGCTGTAAAGTGGAATACAGGATCGATCTTCGAAACTACAGATGGCGGGACGGCGTGGTCTGAAAATAAATTATCGAATAATATTCCACCGCAAGACATCAATTCGGCTGACGGCCAAACGATTGTCGCCGCCGGAGCAGGGGGTGAGATAATAGTGTCAAAAGACAGCGGTGCAACATGGCTGGATTTGACCCCGCCGCAAAAGATTCAGTTTACTTCTGTAAAGTATCTCTCCAACGATCTTGTGGCAGCAATTGGTAATGATGACGGATTATTTGTTTCGGATGACTCATGCAAGACTTGGACAAGGCACCAAATGCCGTCCGGTCTCAATGTCGTGATCGCGTTCGGAGACACGCTTAATTGTTGGATCGGGGATGACAGCTCAAGGATTTATCACTCGTCAGATATTGGATTAACTTGGGCATTTCAGAATGAACATAACATTCCAGCCCCGCCCTTGTATGGAATCAATTTCTTCAATGACAGCATCGGCTGTGCGGTCGGCGGTACAGGATTCATAACTGCAACGACCGACGGCGGCGCGACATGGAAGTCAAGGACAGGCAACACATCGCATAACCTGTATGGGGTCTTTGTAGCTTCACCAACTAAGACATGGGCAGTTGGTGATGCAGGCACTATAATGACTACTTCGAATGGCTTCGATAGCTGGGCTTCACAGACAAGTCCGACCACTGTTGCTCTCCGTTCTGTGTCATTTTCAGATACACTTAACGGATATATACTGGGAGACAATGGGACTATTTTGAAAACAACCGATGGCGGTATAAAATGGAGCCTGAGCGAATCGCCAGGGTCGTCACTAAATGCTATTAAGTTTGTCGATGCAAATGATGGCTGGGTTGTCGGAGACAGCGGAAAAATTTTCAATACAAGTAATGGCGGAGCGAAATGGGTGAGCCAGGAAAGCGGAGTTGCAGCAACCCTACTGAGCTTAGATTTTCTTAATAGTCAAAACGGAATCGCGGTAGGCAATAGTGGTATTGTTCTTACAACAAAAAATGGTGGATCGATCACTGGTGTTGAACGACCTGGAGTTGCCTTGCCGATGACTACCAAGTTGGAACAGAATTATCCCAATCCCTTCAATCCGACTACAACCATCGGTTATCAGCTGCCGTTGAATAATTTCGTCACACTGAAGATTTACGATATTCTGGGACGGGAGATAGCAACTCTTGTTAATGGACGAGAAACAGCCGGAATGCATACCGTTACATTCGATGCAAGCAAGTTACCGAGCGGAGTATATTTCTACAGGCTCGAAGCAGGAGCGTACCATGATACCAAAAAAGTTTTGTTACTCAAATGAACGGGCAACTGCAACTAACACGCGGGAAAAAGACGCTTCCCGATCAGGAGCGTAAAGGATCGCTTCGTCCCGACTGCGACAAGCGCAGTCGGGACGACTTCTTCCTGCAATACGTTATGCGTCATTGACACGTGAGGCTTAAAAAATGAAAAAGGCATTTAGCGGTGTTTTCATGCTGACCGCTTTGATAGCGGGTGTTCTTACTTTGCACGGTAGCGATTTCGCCTGCACGGTTCTCGGCATCCCAAACGCGGCCAACATGTGTACTGAGGCGGACGAGGTCGTTCGCGCAACAGCAATCAAGTATATTCGGCGGCCTGCGAGCCAATTTCTCACTAACGGCGTCCCACATTCAAAGATTGATTTTCATGTTGAGCAGGTATTGAAAGGCGACTCTACCCTGCACAACCTGATACTCAACGGGTACCTCAGCGACAGGGACGATTTCAACGATACTCCTGTACCTTACAAGATTGTCCGGCCCAATGGACGCACAGGAAGCTGTTTCGCAAACACTTATAAGCGCGGAGCTCAGTTTCTCCTCTTCTTGAAGCGTTCGAAGGACGTAAAAATGCCGGGCATTACAACTCGCTTCACCGTTAACTTTGCCCCGGCTGCTCCTGTAAATGAACAACTTCATTCTGCAAACGACCCATGGCTCTATTACATAGAAGGAGTGCTTGATGGTCTTAAGGGGCCAAAGATGCTGCACAAGTAGCACGTGTCAACGAACGCATAACATGCGAGAAGAAGACGCTCATCATTGGATATATATGGAGTTTGCTTCATGGCGCGAAACGCGCCACGACTTTTAGCTGACAGACGTTATGCGCAAGCAAAGACTCGTTTGATACGACGTTCTGCGGCACATCTGATGAAACTGAGCCAAAAAGTGGTATTATCTGGAATCCATATAAACAATAGCATTGCGGACGAACGAACATCTCACCGATAGCGAGGTCGACATCATGAATGCACTAACAAAGTTGATGATAACAGTGATCGCCATAGTCCTTCTTGGGCGGCACGTCCAGGCACAGTCGCAGCGGCCATTGATGTACGCATCGAGGGAGTGCAACGAATACGCCATGGAACTGCGTCTTGATCCACGTCCGTTTCAGGACTTCGTGGGCCCCGACTTCTCACTTGCGTTAATGGAGGGGAAGGCACGAGTTGTCATCGTCGTGCACGACTGCTCACAACTCTGGATTGATGGCTATAACCTCGGGCCGGCGCAGGAAGTCCGCGTCTGGGTAGCGATCCGCGGCCTCGACGACGTCCGACCGGTGGTCGGAGCAGAGCAGACTCCGCCGACACGGACGTGGTTCACCCTGTTCGAGGGATCCAGCAACTCGCGTGTCCGTGAGGTGAAGACGGCCGCAGTAATTGCAGAGAGACCGGTCGACAGTGTTTTCCTGGATTCTCCCGGACCCCGACAAGGCGGACGAGTCTACCTGAATGGGAATCTCGCATTCTCGTGGCGTGTGCCGTCCCCCGTCGCGCCATCGGCCCGTCTCATTGGTCTGAACCACGACGTGTATAGAAGAGACTCTACGGGCAGCGTGGTCCTCAACCGGATCCAGGCTCTCATGCATGTGTCAGCCGATTCGTCTCCCGGTACTCTGAAGGTCATGGGCCGCGAGGGCGTGGTGCCGTTGATCAGTCCTGGGACCTACCCGGTCTCGGTGCGCATGTTCTTTCCAATGTGGTCTCGAGCGACGCTGGGCCTATCCCCTGGGACACATTAGTGGGTCTGCCCAACGGGTGTGTAGCCGTAATCAATCACTTCGGTCGACTTTTTGTGCCGCAAAACGCGATTAGTATAGAACTTTGCCTGCGCATAACACGGCAAATAACGACGCTGGTCGCGTCGTTGTTGGAAGAAGCCTCGCTCAATGGTTTTGTTCACTGGCGATTTGTCTATGAATAAATTCACAAAACCATTGCGTTATTTGCCGATACGTTATGCGCCATGGTCGAGGGAGAGTGATGAATAAAATGTTTGACACTTGTTGGTGCGCGCATAGGTTGGAGCCTTTTAAATGAGACCGGATAAATCCGCAGAGAAGTATTTTGAGAAGAAGTTTCGCAAGAGCAAGCTTGCTTCCCCCATCGCGACCATTGCGTACTACGGGCCAGATGACCAGACGGCAACAAAGGTTGCAGTTGGAATCGTGGATAGTCATGACAAGGTTATTGAGATGAAGCGGTGGTTAGTCAGGGCTCTTGATGTTCGGATTGACCGGGAAATCAATAATGAGATATTGGCATTCCTCAAGGACAACCATGTGAAACGTGTGGCAATGACAGGGCGGATAATCGGTTGTCCACACGAGGAAGGAATAGACTATCCGGAAGGCTCAAAGTGTCCAAAGTGTCCATACTGGGCAAAGATCGACAGGTGGACCGGGAAGATCCTCACCTGACGGAACGCGCGCCAACTGAATGGAAACGAGAGAAGATGTACATTGAGAGCGAACTACTTTCGGCGGCGGCAGATAACAGGTGGAAAAAAGACGCTCGACATTTGTATATATCGCGGAGGGGCGGGACTGCCCCGCCAAAAGAAGCCGGGCAGGCGTGATTCGAGCGAACGTTAGGCGACACACTGCTTGCTCTGAGATGGTGGAGATTTTGTTAATCGAATATTCAACCCAGAATTGTCATTGGAAGGGAATGGCACACAGTCGATGACTCGACTCGTCGAGATGACTCATGAGCGCCCCCGCAAGCGGGATCTTCGACTTGCGCCATTGCCGCTCCGACATCATATTTTTTCAAATGATGCGGCATGCCGAAAGGCGGCACCCGCAACATTTATATCATCGGAATACCATGCCGCCCGACCGCATAACGGTGCACGAATTTACCTGTTTTTCCGAGATCAGCCGAATATAACAATGACAAACCGATGAATCGGTTTTATTGAACATAGATCATAACTATAGCCCGCGACTTAAGTCGCGGGCCAACAATCACCTACCGGCAAACAATCGTTTCAACGGTTTATCCGAAGGATCTCGACGAGTCCTCCACGAGTTTATCAACTCGAAGAGTTGTAAACCAACGGTCGACGACTCCCGACGGGTCGGCCTACCTACGGTATCGTAGATACGGCCTCGTAGAGGGTCAACGACTCCCTACGGGATCGTAGATCGACTCGTAGAGTCATCGACAACTCGTCGAGGTCTATCGACCTCCACGAGTCTTCGACTCCTCGGAGTCGTAGACCGAAGGGTCGTGGACAAGTCGTTGACCTTCGGATTGGAAATGCAGAATGTATTATGGGTAAACTCGCATAACGGTGAACTTGACTGTTCCTCACGACTATAAGAAAATCTTGAAAGATGTCTATGCTTTGGAGAACTCCCAACAGGCATTCGACTTATTGCATAAGTACCTTTCGGACGGACATCAACCATGGAGGCTGGACCCTGCGCACGAAACAGGTTGAATGGAAGTTTTTCGGAGGGTATTTTCAGTAGCGGAGGAGGGATTCGAACCCCCGACACGTGGATTATGATTCCACTGCTCTAACCGACTGAGCTACTCCGCCAAGTGTTACAATTTAGCACGTCACGAGGAGGTTTTCAAGATTCAATTGAAATACGCAAACCAAGATGAGGACAAAAAGGCTCCGAGTTCCAAGCACCAAATTCAAAATTAAAAACCCAAAATAACAAATGGTTTTGATCATTTGACTTTTGTCAATCGGAGCTTGTTTGTGATTTTGGAATTTCCCACTGTTCAGGATTTTGAATCTTGTGTTTGGAAATTATCCTTCCATGTGTTTCTTGCTCATTATCTTCTCCCCTCTGAACCCCTAAGACTGGGAGGAGAGCTGCCGTCATTAACAGCCGACAACTCTCCAGCTTCCATCGCAATCATTGTGCGCAAGGCTCTTGCACACCTGAAAGCTCGCTCACTTCCCTGAAACTACCAGGTTGTTCACCACCTCAACAGCATCTGTGTGAAACCTGATGAGGTTAGCGGCATAGCTCCGTTCAGTGGCAGAGCCGACTTTCCCTTCTAGTATCACACTGCCGATATTGACGATGATATGAATAGGAGGATTCTGTTGGAAAGCATAGCCCATAAACATCGGATCATTATAAATGAGTCGCGCAGATCTGAATGCGAGATAATTGGATCCCATGGATGTCTTCATCTCGTTTATTACTTTCTTGACGCCAGAAACATGCTCTGCCTGCGCCTGATATTCGGTGCTGTACCACGGGAGATTGACCCACCCCTTCAATGTCACCACACCGTTTTGCGAGTGCACTGTCACCCAGTCAAAAACGGTGTAAAAAAGATGTGTCTCTATCCTATGCATTACTTCGCTGGTTATCTGGCTGTCAGACACATAAGGAGCAGCAATAGTCAGATCGTTGACGACTGAGTAATTCTCATCAGCGTTTTGTGCCAGTTTTTCAGCCTGTTTCTGGTCATGAATTGTGGGGACTGTTCCGGTCAGCGTGATCTTGCCGTTTGCAACAGCGACATTTATGTTGCCGTTTTTAAGGATGCCTCCTTTGGCAAGTTGGTATTCGACAAAGATCTTGACAGTACTGTCCGATTTCTTGGCATCTTGTGCCATAGCCGGGATTGAACTGCCAACAATTATGAATGCGCTCAGGACTGAAAGCGCCATCAGCAGCGAAATGAAACGCTTGGTTCTCATTGTCTTATCTCCTCTATTTTTCTTATTGCCTTGTCGCTGCATTGACGACTCAGCGCCACTCCCCGCAGCGATTCGGCTACTATAATTGACGAACAGGTACGGAAAAGGTTTACTGTGCAATAGGCGGAGAGAAGCAACGTTCCCACATCGCAGCCTGCTCGACACATCCGCAATCTAAATAAAAAATCCTAAACATCAAACACGAAAGAGTAAACGACCACCGGCATGGGCGGTGGCTTTCTTTTCCGCAGGATCCCGACCTTGTCGGGACGACCCCCTCTTTTTGAGACTGTCCAAAAAGTACTCCTGTGTCATCCTGAACTCGTTTCAGGATCTGAAAATCAAAGGAACAAGATGCTGAAACAAGAGGCGCTCAATTATGCTAAATGGGAATGCGCCATGGCGCCTTTTGCACTCATTCAGCATGACAAGTTTTCGTCTTTTTAGACAGCCTTACGTCCCGTCCCGACTTTGGCGCATTGGCGTCAACCTAACGATACTTGTGTTTGAATTGCCGCGACATTTATGTCGGGGTTTAATACTTCTCTCCCAAAGCCCGGACTTTAGTCCAATATGGAGACAATATTTGTCCCGACTCAGTCGGGACAAGAATTCCAGATGATTATTGTTTCCCCGACTTGTCCGAATGTCCGAAGGACCCCTTCGGCAAAAGACGGTGGGTTCCTGTGTCCGGCTAAGCCAGAAGGAAATTCTAAATCCTAAACGATGAACAAATCAAAAGTTCCAAACGAATAGAGAGTTAACGAAACCTAACTCCTCCTGAGAAGTTTGAATTCTGAAATTTGAATTTGTTCAGGATTTCGAATTTTGTGTTTGGAATCTGGCGTTAGCCTTCGAGGTATTTCTTGCTGATTACCTTCTCGCCGTTGAACTCGTAAACGAGCGGAACGCCGGTCGGGATGTTAAGCTCAAGAACCTGCTCTTTCGTCATCTGGTCAAGAAACATCACAAGCGAACGGAGACTGTTTCCATGTGCAACGACCAAGACTTCCTTCCCTGCTTTCACGTCAGGATAAATCTTGAAACGCCAGTACGGAAGAACTCTCGCCGCGGTGTCTTTCAGACTTTCGCCGTTTGGCGGCGCGATATCGTAACTCCGTCTCCAGATATGCACTTGCTCATCACCGAATTTCTTTGCGGTCTCGGCTTTGTTCAAGCCCTGCAGGTCGCCATAGTGCCGCTCGTTCAAAGCAGTGTCATACTCGACCGGCAGATTTGTCTGTCCGTTTTTCTGCAAGACAATTTTCAGAGTATCGATCGCGCGTTTCAATTTTGAGCAATAACCTAGATCGAACTTATAACTCTTAAGCTTTTCGCCGGCAGATTCCGCTTCTCTCACGCCCCGCTCAGAAAGCGGCACATCCACCCAGCCGGTAAAACGGTTTTCAAGATTCCATTGTGATTCACCATGACGAAGTAAAACAAGTTTAGACATTTCTACTCCAATTCGATATTAAGGTATTCTTTTTCGTTATTTTATTCCAGCCTGCTAGAGACCTGGACGAAAACCTGTTATCTCTGTGGAACTCCGTGATTCTCAGTGGAACTCTGTGTAATAAAAGAGCAATTTCACAGAGGGACACCGAGAAGACACAGAGAGCCACAGAGAAAAATTCAATGGCGGGACTTTTCGTCCACGTCTCTAGAGTTTGCACGCCACTGCGACGCCGTCCCGCACCGGGACAATCGAAACGGCAAATTCTTTCATCGTAATCAGTTCACAACGAACTGGAGTTTCTTCAGGTTGATCACGCGCACTGACTTCGTCAAAATTGCAGTTACAATAAAAACTACCGCAAAGAGCCCGGCTTCGGCTGCGAAACGAAAATAAACATTGGCGATATATTCCCGCAGGAAAAATAGCGGCACCAAACCAAAGACTGAGATAAAAAGTATTTTGAAAATTTTAACCCAGGGGAAAAACTCTCTGAGATTCGTTTTAAGAAGGGTAACAAGCGCAGCGACAAGAAAAATCACCTGCAGATAACTGACTATGACCTTGCCTATTGCCGCGCCTTCGAGTCCATAAGCCCGCATCATAAAATACGACGCGACGCCGCTCATAAACATCTCTACAATCGCAGTGTACATGTAGAGTTTCTGCTTCCCGAGCGCGAACAGTGCCTGACTGTAAAATGCCAATCTCATCGGAAGGAGAAGGAGAAAAATGCGGAAGATCCCCGCACTCACGACATACTTTTCACCGAAGAAAAAACCCATGAAGTCTTTCGCGGCGAACAGGAGAAAAACCATCATCGGCAGAAGGAAGAGTCCCGTTTTTGAAATTGAATTGCGCCAAACTTCGACGAACTTCCCGCGCATTTCTAGTGACCAAAATTTGCTGAAAACAGGGAACAGAACGGCAGATGCCGAGCCTGTAATCACCGCAATCATCGGAATTTCTTTTGAACCGATAGCATAAACGGCAAACTGGCCCGGCGAGAAAAAAAGCGTTACCAAATATCTGTCAACTTGTCTGCTGATCATTCCCGTTATACTGCTTATCAGAATCGGAAGCGCATAAACAAGCTGAGCTTTCAAGACAGGGGATAATTTTTTGCCGGTCAGATGTTTCTTTCTGATTAAGAAAGAAAAAAGAAAAAGCGACTTCGCCGCGCCGACAACCGCGATTGAAATGAAAACAACCGTCAGGCTGTGAAACACAACAGCGGAAACAAGAACTGCCCCCGCAAAGAGCGACGCGAGAAGGATATTCCCAAGCAACAGCAGTCCGACTTTTTTCTCGGTGACAAAAACCGATTCAAACATGAGAGACGGCGAAGACAGCACAGCATAAGCGGCGAAGATCCTGATGTAATCTGTCAGCGCATCCGAATTGAACCAACGCGCAATCGCCGGCGCGAGTATCGCCAGAACAATTCCGGTTAATATCCCAATGACAGTGGCGCCGACAGCCGCAGCCGAATAGACAGATCGCCTGTCTTCCCTCGCCGAAAAAAAGTAAATAGCGCTGCTGAGTCCGTACCCGACCAGTGGAAGAAAAGAATTGTAAACGAGCCACACCTGCTCGTAGTTACCATATTCTGCACGAGTCAGGACGCGCGTCAGAATCATCGAAGCCGCAAGCAAGCCGAGAATATTTACGAGCTTCGATATACCGACAAGACCCGCGTTCTGAGTTAAAGAAAATTCTTCAGAATGTTCCATCAAATTTTCTTAACGGCTGAAGCCAGACGCGTGAGGGGACGGTTCGCACGCCAGACACGGAAGTAAACATCCAGACGCGGCCCGAAAGCAGATTTGAAAAGATTAATCGAAGGAGTGTTCGCACCGCAGAAATCCACAAAAGATCTTCCGGACTGTTTTTCCGATTTCAAGATTTCATGATAAAGGAAGTGTGAAGCACCTTTTTCTCCCTCCGTCCGCCCCAGGCGGATCCCGCTTACATAAAAGTACAACCCTGTCTGTGTCCGCAGCGCCGCGAGTCCTGCGAGTATTTCATCACTGCCGCTTCTCACGCAGGCAATCTCAAGCAAACCCGCGGAGTCCAGCTTGTTTAATACCCGATTGAGTTTCTCAGTCGGCACGGGAGGTTTTCGTCCGTGGCGTTCGTAACTGAGCTGCTGCAGCGCCGTCAACTCTTCAATGCTGCATTTCCCGCGGTGAAGACCGGAATGCTCGGCAGTTCTAAGAACCTCTTTGAGAGACTTTGTATAGTTGTCTTCTGAAAACTTGTGGATATCCACGACATAAGTGTATTGCGGAATAATTTTTGCGCCTGCCCACTGGAAAGCTCTTATATCTGCAAACCCCGGCTGGAACACCATCTGGTGAAAGCTGAAATTCTTCTCGAGATATTCTTCAAGAACCTGCAGCGAAAGAAGTTTCTCGTATTCCTGCTTCTGGTTTTTCGAACCTTCCAATCCGCGGAAATGGACTCCGTCGTAAGTCCTGACCGGCATCAGTCTGATGATCGGCTGAGAAAATCTTTTACCTACAAACAACGCGCAGACAGCGATCGGCGTTTCTTTCTTCACAATGGAAAGTAATTCAACATCGGAAGAAAATATTTCCTCGTAGGTGTCTAAGAAAGCTGGCAATGAGAAAGGATCTTGAGGAGGATTGTCCGTCAAGAATTTTGCATAAGCTGCGGCATCTGCTATCTCAATTCTAAAGTCAGCCATCTCAGGGAAAACAAATTCTAAATTCTAAATGCGAAACTCTAAACAATACCAAAACTCAAAATTGAGAGCTGAGAGTGCAAGCTGTAAAACCGGGCTCAAAAGTCAAAGACATTTCAAGGGTTTGCATTTAGGATTTGTTTAGGATTTAGGATTTCGAATTTAGAGTTTCCTTTTAAAGGATATATTTGCTGAGGTCACGGTCTTTCACAATCTTGCTCAGCTTTTCATGCACCATCTCCCGCGTGATCCTCACTTGCTTCTGTGTGATGGTGTCCGGAACGTCGAACAAAATATCTTCCAACAGAGTTGTCATAATCGTATGGAGTCTCCGCGCGCCGATGTTTTCAACTTGCTCGTTTACTTCCGTTGCAACCTTGGCAACCTCGCGGATCGCATCGTCTGTGAAACTAATTTCCACGCCCTCCGTGGCAAGCAGCGCAGTATATTGCTTGATTAGCGCATTCTCGGGCATTGTGAGGATTTTATAAAAATCTTCCTCGTTCAGACTGTTCAGCTCGACTCTTATCGGAAATCTCCCCTGAAGTTCTGGAATCAGATCCGAAGGCTTCGCGGTATGGAACGCTCCGCTCGCAATGAAAAGTATGTGGTCTGTCTTGACCATTCCGTATTTCGTCATCACCGTCGAGCCTTCAACAATCGGAAGAAGATCTTTCTGCACGCCTTCGCGCGAGACATCGGGGCCGTGAGTTTCGCCGCCCGTGCTTGCAACCTTGTCAATCTCATCGACGAAGACTATTCCGCTGTTCTCGACTCTCTGCAGGGCTTCTTTGACGACACCGTCCATATCGATCAGCTTTTGCGCTTCTTCCTGTTCGAAAATTTTGAGCGCTTCAGGAATCGGAACGCGGCGCGTCTTTGTCTTCTTCGGCATTATATTGCTGAGAAGATCCTGAAAATTCGCGCCGAGGTCTTCTGAACCGAACGGACCGAAAACCTGCATCATCGGCATCGTGTCGGCATTCACTTGAACTTCTATAGTTTTCCCTTCAAGGTCACCGCCTTGCAGCATCTTCCGCAATTTCTCACGTGTTTGTCTCCGCATCTCGTCTTCCTCGCCGTTATCCGGATTCTCGGTTTTCACCTTCTTGGGCAACTTCATAGGAATCAATTCATCGAGAACCCTTTCTTCGGCGAGAATTTTTGCGCGGTCTCTGACTTCAGATGTCTTTTCTGTTTTGACGTTCGCGACTGCAATCTCGGCAAGATCGCGTATCATTGACTCGACATCCCGCCCTACATATCCGACTTCCGTAAACTTCGACGCTTCGACTTTCACGAACGGCGCGTTCGAAAGTCTTGCGAGCCGCCTCGCGATCTCAGTTTTTCCAACTCCGGTCGGGCCGATCAAAATTATATTGTTCGGCATTATTTCTTCGCGGAGATTGTCCGGAACCTGCTGCCGCCGCCAGCGATTACGCAGAGCTATCGCGACGGATTTTTTCGCCGCGTCCTGACCGATAATATATTTATCGAGTTCGCGGACGACCTCGCGTGGTGTGAGTTCTTTCTTTGTGGATTCGGTTTTTATTTGTTTCAATGATTGCTTTGCCATTTCAAATTTCTTCAACTGAAAAATTTTTGTTTGTGTAAATACATATATCGGAAGCGGCATCCAGAGATTCAAGGACAATCTCCTTCGCCGAAAGATTCGTGTGCTTCACAAGTACTCTCGCCGCCGCAAGCGCGTAATTTCCTCCAGAGCCTATCGCGATGATTTTGTCGTCCGGCTCCACAACATCTCCGTTTCCCGAAATCAGAAGCGCCGTGTCTTTGTTCATTACCGCAAGAAGCGCCTCAAGTCTGCGAAGATATTTGTCCATGCGCCATTCTTTTGCAAGCTCGACTGCCGCCCGGCTCAAGTTGCCGTGGTATTGCTGAAGCTTATCCTCGAAACGTTCGAACAGCGTGAATGCATCCGCGGAAGCTCCGGCAAAACCGGCAAGGACAGTGTCGTCGTAAAGCCTTCTTACTTTCTTGGAGTTATGCTTCATCACCGCCTGGCCAATCGTGACTTGCCCATCGCCGCCTATTGCGCACTTGCCGTCTTTGATGATGCCGATTACTGTGGTTGCGTGAATTTCCATGGTACTCCTAAAAACTTGGCAATCTGATTTAGATTCTTTATAGCCTCGGCGGGACTCAGCCCGCTTTGCTCAACTCGCCCAGCATCCTCTCGTAAACGTTTAATATCAAAAGCGCCTCTTTCCAGTCGAGCAGCTCATCCTCGATTTCGAATGTCAGGGCTGATTCGGAAATGTTTTTCGTAAATATCTCGTATGAAGCAGAATGTTTATTTTCGTAGTTGGAAACAATGCTCTGGTAATGCCGGATTTTACCCTCAACGCTTTCACGGTCGAGAGTGTCGATTATTCCCATTTTGTTCAAGCCTCGCGGCGCATTCGTGCCGGCGGAAGCCGAAGCTGTTCGCGGTATTTTGTCACCGTTCGACGCGCAACTTTGTAACCCTGATGATTCAAAAGCTCCGTTATTTTCTCATCATTTAATGGACTGTTCTTCTCTTCGGCTTCGATCATGCTTTTGATCTTGTTCTTGATCTCGCGGGTGGCGACTTCCTCGCCGTCCGTTGTCTTCAAACCCTCGCTGAACAGTTCACGAAGCTTGAAAACTCCGAAATCTGTCTGCACATATTTCGCGCTGACAACGCGGCTGATGGTCGAAATATCGAATCCCGTTCTTTCAGCAATGTCTCTGTAGATCAGCGGATGAATATTATCCGGCCCCTCCGTGAAAAACTCACGCTGAGTCTCGATAAGCGCCTGCATCACTCTCGTCATCGTCTGCCGCCGCTGCAGAAGTGCATTCACGAACCACTTCGCTGATTCCAATTTTCTCTTCAGAAAGTCTTTCGTCTGCGCATCTGTCTTATGACCGCGCGCTGCCTTCATCATGTCGAGATAACGCGGGCTTATTCTAACCTGCGGCATATCGCGCTCGTTCAACATCAGAATCAGATCACCCTGTTCGTTTTCATGTACCACAAAATCCGGAACAACGATAGATGTTTCAAGCGGAAGAAGAAAACCTTCTCCCGGTTTCGGATTGAGTTTACGAATGACGGTGTCCGCAATTTTTATTTCCTCGGGAGTGATATTTAATTTGCGGGAGAGCTGGTCGTAACGATGGTTGGAATAATCCTCAAAATCTTCTTCAATTATTCGCATCGCAATTGCGTGTTCGTGCGGTTCGATGCCCGTGTGCGTCTTCAACTGTACTAGCAGACACTCACGAAGATTTCTTGAGCCGACGCCGACCGGATCTAAAGTCTGTATGCCAGCAAGAACTTTTTCCGCATCTTCGGCAGTTACATCGAGTTGAAAGGCGAGATTCGTGTCTTCAACGATCTTATTCAAGTCTTCGCGCAGATATCCATCATCGTCTATGTTCCCGATGATCTCTTCGCCTAGCCGTTTTTCTTTTTCATTGAAGTTGAGGAGCTGCAGCTGCTGGAGAAGGTGATCGTACATGTTCTCGATTGCCGGCGGAGCGAACTCAAATTCCTCATCGTCTTGAGACCGCCGCCTCGTGTGAACGTCCGTATCGCTGTTTCTGAACTCATCGAGGTCAACGTCACTGAACTCCGGCTCGTCAATCGGATCATCCGGCTTCTCATCGGCATCCTTCAGTTCCATTTCTGGTTCTTCAACGAGATCTTCCGCTTCTTCCAATTCGAGGACGGGGTTCTCGTCAAGTTCCGTTCTCAATCTCTGCTGCAGCGCAAATATCGGCTGCTGAAGCAAGTCATAATAGAGAATCTGCTGCGGCTGCAGCCGCAGTTCCTGGCTCATACGCTGTGTTTGTCCAAACTTCAGCATATTAGAACAGACCTCCCATTAGACTTTCTCAACCGGATTCAAGTTGGTGTAAATCTCCAATTTATTATACCACTCTTCGCCGTAAAGCCGCTCCAAGGCAGTTTTCACGAATTCTATGACCCCTATGTTTTCTGTTTCGCCATTCTTGACCGCCGGCATGCATTCCGCGATTTCATGATAACGGAGAATGTCTCCGCCGAATTTATTCACGCGGATCGGATATAGATGACACGAAACCGGCTTCCTGAAATCTATCTTACCTTCATTGAAGGCGCGTTCGATGGCACACTTTGCAATTCCATTTTCCCTGTAAACAAAAACACAGTCTTTATCATCAATGCACGTAGTCGCGAAGTCTCCGCTCCCACCGTCATAGAATCCGGATTGCTCGATTGCCTTCCGTTTCTCTTCGCTGAGCATCGGTAAAACCACAGGAAGCTTCTCTTGAATTTCCACAATCTCAGAATCGAGCAGCGGTGCGCCTCTTCCGCCCGGCAAGCTGCAGCAAGCGCCTTTACATTTCAAAAGGTCGCATGCAAATTTGCGAGTTAGCAGGCTGCCTTCAACAGCTATGTCGTCGATTATTAATAGTTCCCTCATCACATATTAAGTTAACAACTTGAAAACTAACATAAAACAAACGTGGAACAGAAGGTGAAGTGAAAACTGCGGCGGGGCAGAAAACGACCGCCTGACTTGACTTGCCATATGGCATTATCTCTGGCGGACTCGCAAAGACGATTCAATAACCCGTCAGAGCGCCGATTCCAGAAAATTTGTGTTCCTGATGAGCATCAAAATTGACGAGTGGCTTATAATAAAATATTTTTCGCCTTCATATTCGATTTCGACGGCTTGATCACGCAGGAACAGAGCGTAATCTCCGGGTTCAGCCTGAAGAGGAATGTATTTTACGGGTTCACGCTGAGATGTCGACCACGGTTCTTGATCAATGTAGTTCGGATTTGCAACTGCGTATCCTGGTCCCGCCTGCACCACGATTCCGCCTTGCACTTTTTCCCTGTCTTTTACTCCGGGCGGCAAATACAAACCGTGCTCGGTCTTCTCCTGATTTTTGTCGGGCGCGATGAGAACTTTGTCTGCGACCAGAACAATTTTTCTGTGAGCCTTGATGTCCATAAAATCCGGTTAAATATAAGAGTTTTAAGAAAAAGAAATATGAGGCTCAGTTCCGCAGGTCAACGACTTGTCCACGACCCTTTGGTCTACGACTCCGAGGAGTCGAAGACTCGTGGAGGTCGATAGACCTCGACGAGTCGTCCACGACCCTACTGGGTCGAAGACCCGTAGGGAGTCGTCGACCGTTGGTTTACAACTCTTCGAGTTGATAAACTCGTGGAGGACTCGTCGAGATCCTTCGGACAATTTGATTCTTAATTTCACAGTGGTTACAATTGCTTAGTGCTTAGCAGTTCATTTAAAAACCCTTAAAAATGGAGGCAAAATGAATAAGAAGGTATGGCTTGGCTTCGTTGTCGTTTTCGTTGTGCTTGAGGTTCTCGACACGATCGTAAACAATTTCATCCTGGTGGGAGTCTACCAAGCGACCGCCAGCCTGTGGCGACCTGATATGAGTTCAACGATGTGGATTTTCCCCGTGGTTACCTTGATCGAATCCTTCTTTATCGCTCTCATCTTCTCAAAGGGATATGAAGGAAAAGGAATTGCCGAGGGAATCCGGTATGGTCTATATATCGGAATCATGTTGTCAGTCGGGAAGGCTTATGCGACCTATGCGATGATTGCGATACCGTATTCGCTGGCGCTTCAATGGTTCATCTACGGCGTGATCGAATACATCATTGCCGGAATCGCACTTGCCCTTGTCTTCAAGGAAAAGCCGAAGACGGCGGCCTGAGAGTGATGGCAGGCGGCGCGACGCCGCGCCGCCTGCGGGTTTTAGATAAGTTTTAATCTTTCCTGTTGTGATACAAAGCTTCCAAATACTTTTCTGCATCGATCGCAGCCATACATCCTGTACCAGCCGCGGTGACTGCTTGACGATATTTTTTATCTGCCACGTCGCCCGCTGCAAACACGCCGGCTACGCTCGTCTCCGTTGAACCGTTCTTCGTGATGATGTAACCTACTTCATCGGTTTCGATCTGACCTTTGAAGATTGAAACGTTTGGTTGGTGACCGATGGCCACGAAAACGCCGTCGCACTTCATCTCTGTCTTCTCACCCGTTACGACATTCTTCAGCACAACTCCACGGACGCGTTTCTCATTGACGCCAAGCACTTCGTCGACAACCGAATTCCAAACGAACTTTATTTTGGGATTCTTGTAAGCTCGCTCCTGCATAATCTTCGAAGCGCGCAGCGAATCGCGGCGATGCACAACCGTGACTTTGCTTGCGAACTTTGTAAGGAACGACGCTTCCTCGATTGCCGTATCTCCGCCGCCGACGACAATGACTTCCTGATCTCTGAAGAAGAATCCGTCGCATGTTGCGCAGGCAGAGACGCCGTATCCCATCAGCGCTTTCTCAGACTCGATTCCAAGAAGTTTCGCCGATGCGCCTGTGGAGATGATTATCGAATCTGCCGTGTAAATTTCATTCCCGCTCTTAATGACAAACGGTCTCTTTGAAAGGTCGATTTCCGAAACGTCCTTGAACATTATTTTTGCGCCGAACTTTTCGGCCTGCTTTTTCATCACGTCCATCAGTTCAGGCCCCATGATGCCATCAGGAAAACCCGGATAGTTTTCAACTTCCGTGGTAATTGTAAGCTGTCCGCCGGGCTGGTTTCCTTCGAAAACAATCGGCTCGAGATTAGCGCGCCCGGTATATATTGCAGCCGTCAAACCGGCTGGACCGGAACCAATTATAACAACTTTTCTGTGATTCATACTTTCTCCTTAGTTTTTAATCCAGACTGTTGTCGGGATACTTTGGACCGGATTACTTCTTTTAACTTTTCATCCGAGAAATCTTTTATAAAATAATCAGCCATCTTGAGAACTTCTCGTGTCGTCGTGGTGAGAAGAGCCACGCAAGCTGCGCCTGCTGCTTTTGCCGCGGTAACTCCGGAAAGCGAGTCTTCAAATACAACGCATTCTTTTGCATCGGCGTTCAATCCAGATGCGGCTTTCAGGAACACCTCAGGGTTTGGCTTGCCATGGGAAACATCATCCCCACAAATTTCAACATCAAAAACTCCACGCAGAGAAAAGGCATCAAGAAACGCATCAACATTTTGTCGCGGTGCTGAAGTTGCAAGTGCGATTTTCTCGCTTGACTCCTTGAGTGCACGAACAAAATCGAGCGCACCTTTGATCGGTATTCCAACCTCTGCCACTGTCTTTACAAAATTAAAATCAACTTCATCTGAAATTCTCTTTGCTTCGTTGTCAGAGAACTTCCCTTTTCCAAAAATCAGTTCGAGTGTCTCCGGTCCTCTTTTTCCAAAATAACTTTTCAAAAATGTCTCGTAGTCAACCTCTCTGTTAAAACCGCGAAGCACTTTCTTCCAGCCGAGAAAATGGATCTTCGAGCTGTCAATCAGAACGCCATCTAAATCAAAAATGAAACCTTTATACTTCAACTATTCTCCTTTTCAATCATTCCATGGAACCATTATTCCACGATTTCATTATTCCACTATTCCAACATCTTGTCGTTCTTCATTCCATACTCTAAAATTGCATTCCCGTTCCGCTGGAAACCTTCAAATTTCGCCCGTTTGACCGGACTTTGATGAAATCTAGCCGAGAAGTCCTCTCTTGTCATTTGATGAATGTTCTCCGCATTCAGATTCAGATTTTCTTCGCGAGGAGAAAAGGACGACTCGTCCGTTTCAGTCTGAAATTTCTTGTTCCACGGACAGACGTCCTGACAAACGTCGCAGCCGAAAACCCAATTATCAAACTTGGACGCTAGTTCTACAGGTATTTCACTGTCTCTATTTTCGATCGTGAGAAATGAAATACATCTATTTGCGTCCAAAATGTACGGCTCAACTATCGCCTGAGTCGGACACGCGTCTATACATTCGCGGCAGCTGCCGCAATGATCAACTGCCGGTGTGTCGTAGTCACATTCGAGGTCCGTAATTACTTCTGAAATAAAAATCCATGAACCAATTTCCTGATTTATAACATTTGTGTGCTTCCCTATCCATCCGATTCCTGCCCGCTGGGCACACGCTTTGTCCATCACGGGGCCAGTGTCGCAATAACACAAAAACTTATTCTCGGGAAATTTTTCTCGCAATCTGGCAGCATATCTTTTAAGCATCTTGCCTATAACAACGTGATAATCATCGCCCCATGCGTACCGCGAAATCTTTGCAGTACCGCCCTCATGATTTACCGGCATATAATAATTTTTGCCAAGTGAAATGACAGAACGAGCATCAGTCAGGATTTTCCGCGGATCGGCTCTCTTCTCGAAATTATTTTCCATCCAACTCATCGTTGCGTGAAATCCGCGCGAAAGCCATTCACGGAGTCTTTCCGACTCTTCATCCAACCGCTCCGCTCTTGCGATGCCGACCAGATCGAAGCTTTCCTCCTTGGCTGCTCTTCTTACAAACTCCGATATATTTTCCATCACCAGCTTGGGTTCTTATCAATTTTCTTGACAAAGATTCCGCTCGACGAGTCGTCGATGACTCTACGAGTCGAGTCGTTGACCCTCTACGAGGCCGTATCTACGATACCGTAGGTAGGCCGACCCGTCGGGAGTCATTGACCGCTTTCGATTTTCACATCGAGCATCCTCAGCTTGCCGCTGCCATTGATGCACTTCCCGCTTTTGAGCTGAAATGTCCAGCCGTGCATCGGGCAAGTCAGGTTCTCTCCGGCAATCTGGCCGCCGTATTTATCCACAAGCGGCGTGTGCTGATGCGGACAAACATTTATAAAAGCAAGCACGCTCCCGTTAAGTTTCACAAGCGCAATTTCCTCGTCCTCGAATTTGCGGACACTTCCTTTGCTCTCCCGAAGCTCAGACAATTCCGCAATATTTATGAACTCATCCATCATTCTTTATCAGCGTTCAGCAATCAGCATCGCTCATTTCCATCATTCCATTATTCCATCACTCCGCATTCATGCCCACCGGCTTTCCTGCCCTGTATCCTTTCTCGGTTTTCTCAACGGAAGTGGCAGGGTATTTCGGATCGTGCTCAAAGAAGAGAATCCAATCCCCGCTGACGGCACGTGACAGAATGCTCTTTTTTTCCTCGAGAGTAATCAACGGGAAATTGTCATATCCCATTATGAACGGAAGCGGAACATGCGAAGAAGTTGGTATCATATCTCCCGGATGATAAAGCGTTCTCTTCCCGTCGGTAATCAAAATGGTTTGCTGCGCAATCGTATGACCGTCCGAGAGCTTGATGAAAATTCCCGGATAAAGCTCCACTTCTCCTTCGAGCAATTTCAATTTCCCCTGTTCGTAAAGCGGGATATATTTTTCGCCGACGAAACTCGCCTGATCTTTCAATGACGGTTTAACAGCCCACTCATAATGTTTCCTTTGAATGTAATATGTCGCATTCGGGAAGGTTGGCCGAATAGAGCCATCCTTGTCAACATAAGTCGCGCCGCCGGCATGATCGAAATGGAGATGAGTTATGATCACATCGGTGATGTCTTTCGTTGACATGCCGATACTCGCAAGAGAATTCTTAAGCATAAACTTCGAATGGTCGATCCCATAAATGTCCGAAAGCTTTTCGTCCCAATTCTCACCGATGCCTGTATCAACCATGATGCAGTGTTTGTCATCCCTTATGAGAAGAGTTCGCAGAGCAAGTTCGATCCGGTTCCTCTCGTCCGCTGGATTCGATTTGTTCCATAGCACCTTCGGAATAACACCGAACATTGCACCTCCGTCGAGATAGAATCGACCCGTTTCGAGAGCGGTTAGTTTATATCTTCCAATATGCATTCAGAACTCCATCGTTTCTTGCGCTTTTTATACCTACTAAAGAACAAACAAACAGGCGCCAAAAGTTTTCCGAAAAATCATGAAAGAGTTTAAACAAAAAAGGTCGGGTGTTCAACCCGACCTTGTGAAAGCCAAACTGTTCACAGTTTATTTGTGGAATTTGGAATTGGCCGCAGTAAGTTCAAGCCCTGCAAGTTCAGGATTCAACTTTACCGCTCTAGCAAAAAGCACTTCTTCCGTCTCAACGTGATTCGGATCAGGTACGCAGCAGTCAACCGGACAAACCACGGCACACTGCTCTTGATCGTGATGTCCCACGCACTCAGTGCACTTTTCGGGTACAATGTAATAGAAATCATTTGAGATTGGTGGATGCTTTTCGCCGAAGAGTTCCCACTCGACGCCGCCAGCGTAGATTGCTGTGTTTGGGCATTCCGGCTCACAAGCGCCGCAGTTAATGCACTCTTCAGTGATCATCGTAGCCATTAATGTTCTCCTTTTTTTATTTTTTCGGTACCGGAGCGTATTTAATGCGGGGAAGGCTGATGCTGCCGGTATCGGTTTCAGTCATCTCAGTAACACTGCCAATGTTATCAAAAATCTTCTTCCACTCATGGACAAGCTCAGCAACTCTCAGGTTCTCATATTCTGTCGGAAAAACTTCAAGCTTTTGAAGCAATTTGCCAAACCGACTTCTAGTGCAGTGCCTCGTAAATGCCTTGACTTAATGTTCAACTCCTACGGAGTTGGGCGACGCTATTCCAAACCTCCGTAGGAGGTTCACGTTTGTAGGAAAGCGCCATTTTATAACAGCAGAACTCCGTAGGTCTACGACTCGACGAGCCGAGCCGTCGGCCTCGTAGAGGAGTTCAACGTTGTTCAGGGACCAAATGTAAAGAAGCGTTGGAGACACTACTCTAGCTCCCTTTAAATTCTCTTTGTCCGTCACAGGTGGATGGTAAAAGCTAACCGAAGCTTGGATCAAATCTTGCAGAAAACGCCTCTTGGTTTCGTTTCGCTCTTCCCGCCAAAGGTCTTCCAGTGTATCTTGACATTCAAAGAATTGCTCAGAATTGAATTGTCCGACTGCATCGGACAGCCTGTTTCGCATTTACAGGTAAAATATATCCCAAGACGGAAATAAATTCAACCGACTTGCTGCATGAAAAATTTAGATTTAACCCAAATTGTCCAATAGATGAATTTGATTTGTGAATATCTTTTTTCATTGTAAGCAGTTAACCTCACCCTAACCCTCTCCTAATAGGAGAGGGAAGGGAGAGGTTGTAAGTGTTTGTGATTCTCTTCGTTATGTGGAATAATCAAGTCCCAATGACAAATCCGGGTTTAATCTATGAAGAAATAGCTTTTAGCTTTCAGCGGTCAGCTCTCAGCTTTGATAGAGCCATCCCCGTGGTCTCTTGCGCCCCCGAGGTTTAATCAAAACACAGAGTCAAGGAGACACTGGAATAAGAAATCTCCCTTTGTCCCCCTTTTTCAAAGGGGGATTCAGGGGGATTTCTCCGTGCCTCTTGTGGCTCAATTCTACGCAAACAAAAAAGCCGCCAGTTACGCACCGACGGCTCTCTGAAAACTGAGAACTACTCGCTACTCACATTTGCCTTTTGACATACAACTTCTCCCTCGTTTAGGGGAGATTGAGTGGGGGTTCTTGCTGAATGCTGACAGCTAACAGCTACTTAATCCCCAACTTCTTCTTAAAATATCCAATAGTCCTTTTCAACCCTTCAGTCCTCGGCACCTTCGGCTCCCAGCCCAGAATTGCTTTCGCCTTTGTAATGTCCGGCTGTCTCACCTTCGGATCATCCTCAGGCAAAGGCTTGAACGAGATCTTACTCTTGCTTCCCGTAAGCTCGATGATCTCCTTCGCGAATTGCAGAATCGTTATCTCATCCGGGTTGCCGATATTAACCGGCTCGGCGTATTCCGATCTCAGCAGACGGACAATGCCATTGACCAGATCGTCAACATAGCAGAAACTTCGTGTCTGCATCCCATCTCCAAAAGCCGTAAGGTCTTCTCCCAACAGAGCTTGCTGCATGAATGCGGGCAAGACCCTTCCGTCCTCAAGGCGCATCCTGGGGCCGAAAGTATTAAATATCCTCACGATTCTCGTGTCCAATCCGTGATAACGGTGGTATGCCATTGTCATCGCCTCGCCGAAACGCTTCGCTTCATCATAAACTCCGCGCACTCCGATCGGATTGACATTCCCCCAGTACTCTTCCCGTTGAGGATGCATCAGTGGATCGCCATAGACTTCGCTCGTCGATGCCAGCAGGAACCGCGCTCCCTTCGCCTTAGCGAAGCCGAGTGCCTTGTGCGTTCCCAGCGACCCAACTTTCAGAGTTTGTATCGGGAGTTTTAAATAATCTATCGGAGAAGCAGGACTGGCAAAATGAAGAACCGCGTCAATTTTCCCTTCGATATAAATAAAGTCAGTAACATTGTACTGAATGAACTTAAACTTCGAATTGCCAAAAAGATGCGCAATGTTATCCGGGCTTCCGGTAAGAAAATTGTCCATACAGACTACCTCATCGCCCTCCGCCAGAAACCTATCGCAAAGATGCGAGCCGATAAAACCTGCGCCGCCGGTAATCAACACTCGTGACATATGATAATTTCCAATCTGTGATTTATGAATTAAAATCTACTCTGGGGATAATTTAACCTTGCGAAGGTTGCCGGCCTCCATCGAGTCTCTCGGACTCTTCGAGTTTCGAACCTTCGTTTGGAAATGGATGCTTTTGTGAGCTTCGCTCAGTATTTCCGCAAACATTTCTTAAACCCATGGAAGAGTTCTAGTGGAAGTGAACAACTGCAGCGACATCCAGCCCCAGCCAGTCATCTGCGAACTCTAGGCCGAGCCTGCTCCACATCCCACCGTTTACAAACGTTGTGTAGTAGCATTTCTTGTAGCTTAAGCCAATGGATAGCGAGACATCACGACTAACCAAATATTCCCCGCCAGAGAAAATCAAAAGCTCATCCCCATTGTATCCTCTCTGAGCTTCAGTGAGAATAGTCTGAAGCCCCCCACCAATTCCAGCATAGAACCGGAAGCGATTGACATTTGCTAAATATGACCTAATACTTATATTCCCACCCCCTAATAGCAGTTTCCCACTAACAGGAAGATAATGCCTGCCGGTAAGCACTTCCTCTCCTGTGAAGAATCTTACTTCTGCACTGATTATTGAACTAAACGCGTAGGAAAGTCCAACAGACAACGCGTAGTTCCTCATGGTCTCATCGGATAAAGCTGAATTGTACGGCATAAAAGAGATGACCAATGCGAGCCCATTGGGATAGAATGATGATTTCATTGTAGAAGCCGAAAGGTCCCTTGACTGATTCGAATTTGTCTCCATTTGAGTAATCGCAGAGCCCGGACAACTCTCACCATCCTTATTCTGAGCAACAGAATCATGGTTGAACGCAGCAAGCAGCAGGATCATAAATGCTGCAATAAAATGTTTTGTCACGGCGGTCTTTCGTTTCCAGATAATGAGCATATCGTCTTCTCAAAAATAGAAAGCAAACCCTGCAATTTTGGGCGACAGCAAAAGGGCAGGCATGGGCAGATGAATGTAGTTCAAAACATTTTTCAAGCCGTTCAAGAACCAAGCGTCTCCGGGGATTTCTTTCGCGTTAATATCGAGCGCTATATAAAGTGTATGCTGTACATTGACGTCGGGCTGGAAATTTCGGACACCTGTCCCTATCGCTAAATTCAAGATCTTTGGCCAGTATCGCTTAAGTGATAGAGGAAGATAATGATGGATATCCACACTCATCCAAAATGTCATTCCCTCGTAGTCATCCACGTTATTCTTCCACATTCCCGATTTGTATTGATTTGAAGGCATGTAGCTGACCTTGGGAGTAAAGTGTCTGAGTTCAGGAAAAGTCGTTTGTGCAAGCGGGTAGATAGATCCGATAATATTGGAAAACATATCGCCAGGGCTGAACCCCCAGATTTGCGTTATGCCATCGTTTACTTCGATGTACGTCTGTTGCGCAAGTGCCGTTACAAATCCAATATAGCCGGCAGTCTGGGGCTCGTAACCGGACCATTCCATTGCGGTTTGGACGGCAGAACTCTGGACATATGAACCAAAGGTGTGGCCGAGCTTATCGAAGTTACCGACAAAATTTCCGTCGTTGACGAATCTAAACTGGGTCCTCGGTACACGCCACCAAGCGTTTTCCTGATAGCGCTCGAGAAGGATGACACCTGCAATTCCAATAGCTCCAACTGCCGCAAGTCGGGTTGGGTGCAGAACAAAATCTTCCGGAATTCCAGGCTCACTCTTGACTTCTGACAGAGATAATCTCTGTTTAGGAGCGGTATTCTTGAGCAAAGTCCGTTTGACCAGGTCCTCATTTGAATATTGCGCGGCCATGAAGTCGATATAAGATGTAGAAGTGTGAGCAACATTTGTGTCTGTTTGTGAAATTTCAAAGCTATTCAAATGAGATGGTGTGATAATAGCATCAATGTTTTTGCCCATAGCCGGGCTAAGGCTCAGGAGAAGCGAAATCGCGATTGTGAGGAATTTGAAATGAGGTTTCCAAACATTGAAGTGCGGTTTCAAAGGAGAGGATATTGATTTAGACTTTCTGACTGCAATTTTGAAACAGCTCAACGTGAAGAATGCGGATATAAATTGAGAATATTTAGGTCTGGCCGGATCGTCATGGTACATCTAAATAATATAATTTCAATCCTGTAATGGGTCAATGGATGGTTGCTATATTTGCGCAGGGTTCCTGTTTTCCGCACATGGTTAAAGTAAACATCCAACTGCCTGTGATTCTCAATCTTCATTTTCTTCTCTCCTTTTCCCCTTGTGTGTCGTCCTGAAAAAAGTTGACACAATAATAAGAATATTTTTCTCTCTTTGCTACTTTCTCTCTTTTGTGGAAAGTGTGGATAAGTTGAAAACTCATGCTGCGTACCTCGCCGAAGGAGTCTGGT
>JAMCQL010000053.1 GCA_023381615.1 Bacteroidota bacterium | reverse complement strand
TGTCAAGGAGGGGACTAAGGGGAGGTTGATTCGTGGTAATCTTAGTAGACTCATCTCTCAACGTGACTTAGATCCGATGTTGATTTCTACAAGATTCTCTCGTTCAGAGTCTAAATGGGTAAACTCGTCGAATGAAATGATTGACAAGCATTTCAGATATGACAGCGAGGTTTGTTTATTATACGATGCGTTAATAACTTTTTATGTTCAAAGAATCCGTTGGAAAAGAGGAGATAAAATGAACGGGGAAAAACGAAAAATATTATGGGTTGATGATGAAATTGAGTTATTAAAACCTCACGTCACCTTCCTTCAAAATAAAGGTTTTCAGGTCGATACTGCCACAAATGGTCAGGATGCAATCGAACTTGTAAAGCAAAAATTCCGCGACAATAGTTATGATCTGATTTTGCTCGACGAAATGATGGCGGGCATGGGCGGCTTGAGTACGCTTGAAGTCATAAAAGAAATTGCGCCCGAAATTCCGGTCGTTATGATAACGAAGAACGAAGCTGAGTCGCTGATGGAAGAAGCAATCGGTCAAAAAATCAGCGATTATCTCACCAAACCTGTAAATCCAAGTCAGATATTGCTGACGGCGAAGAAAATTATGGACGGCCATCGAATTGAAGGCGAACGTGTTTCGAGGGATTACGTTACTGACTTCCGCGACATTTCGGCTCAGCTTGACAGTGAGCTGGATTACAATGGCTGGGTTGACATCCACCAGAAGTTGACCTACTGGGAACTGGAAATCGACGAGCATCCAGAGACCGGTTTGAAGGAGCCGTTGATGGATCAGCGGCGGGCAGCAAATGCGGCTTTCGGAAAGTATATAGATGGCGTTTACAAAGGATGGGTGAACAGGAAAACCGACCGCCCGAAATTATCTCACGAAGTTTTCGAGACTTACGTAATGCCGAAGATGTCTTCCGGCAGACCTGTGGTCATGCTCGTGATCGACTGCATGAGACTCGACCAGTGGCTCATCATGGAAGATTTTGTGAGAGATTATTTCTCTGTAAGCAAAGAATTTTATTATTCGATTCTGCCCACTGCTACGCCGTATTCCCGCAACGCGATCTTCAGCGGACTTATGCCTCTCGAAATGGAAAAACGTTATCCTGAAATTTGGGACAAAGGAAATTCCGACGACGATTCGAGCAGAAACCGGTATGAGAAAGAACTCCTGACGGATTTGCTGCAGCGGAAGAGGATTAGAGTCGAGCCGAAATACATCAAGATCATCGATCCAGATTTCGGAAAGAACATCGTTTCCAACATTTCGAGTTTCACACGCGTGCCGCTCACGGCAATCGTCGTGAATTTTGTCGACATTCTTGCGCACTCACGTTCCGATTCCGATATTCTCAAAGAGATCGCCCCGGATGAAAGCGCATACCGTTCTCTCACGAAATCATGGTTCCAGCATTCTTATCTGCTCGATCTTTTCAAGGCGCTTGCGGAGACCGGAGCGTCTGTGGTTGTTACGACCGATCACGGCAGCGTGAGGAGCATGAGAGGCTCGAAGGTGCTTGGAGATAGGGAAGCATCGACAAATCTTCGTTATAAATTCGGGCGCAATTTGAAGTGCGATGACAGGCAGGCAATCTTTGTGAAGAATCCCGAAGATTTCATGCTGCCAAGGCGCGGAGTAACGATAAACTACATAATTGCCAAAGAAGATTTCTACTTCGTCTATCCGACAGATTATCACAAATACCTCGAACAATATCACGATAGCTTCCAGCACGGCGGAATTTCTCTCGAAGAAATGATTTTGCCGGTTGTGTTTCTTGAGCCAAGGTAATCTTTTCTTCAATTATGGAAATTTTCATCTCGAAGAGCGAAAGCGAAACAGTCAAACGTGGAAAGGAGTTCGCGCAGCAGCTCCACGCGGGAAGCCTTGTTGCACTGTACGGAGACCTTGGCGCGGGGAAAACACAGTTCGTGAAAGGAATTTGCGAGGCTTTTGAAGTGAAGGAAGTCGTGAACAGCCCGACCTTCACGATTGTCAACGAGTATCACGGCACTCTTCCGGTTTTCCACATTGATCTATACAGGATGAAGAACGTTGATGAGATTCTTAATATCGGGTTTGACGAATACTTAGAGTCGGGCGGAGTTTGTCTTGTCGAGTGGGCAGAAAAATTAGACGGAATTTTGCCGGAGAAGAGATTTGACGTGAGGATGTCCGTCATCGACAACTCGACACGCGGAATCTCAATAGCTTTCATGAACGGCAATAGCTGAAGATGGCAAAGATACTCGCTATTGAAACTGCTACGAGAGCCTGTTCAGTCGCTTTGATCGACGGGGAAGAAATTCTCGGTGAATTGTCGCTTTACGTTCCTCGAGTGCATGTCGAGCGGCTCGTTATAATGATAAATAATTTGCTCGATAATCTGCATTTGAAACATTCGGACTTGGACGCCATCGCAGTCTCGAACGGACCCGGAAGTTTCACCGGTTTGCGAATCGGACTGAGCGTTGCCAAAGGAATAGCTTTCGCGTTGAATAAGAAAATTATTGCCGTTCCGACGCTGGACGCGATCGCTTTCAGACTCCGCGAATTTGACGACGGGAAAGTCGTTGCTCCGCTGCTTCACGCCCGCGCCGAAGAATTTTATTATGCGTCATTCAAATTCGTAAATTCAAAACTGGAACCGTTGGGAGACTATCTAATCGCCGAAGCCGGGAAGATCGCCGATGATTTTGATCAAGATACGATATTTGTCGGCGATGGAGCGGAAACATTTTTCAAAAATGAGATCGTACGAAGAAAGTTTGTCTCCGGTTATCGAAAAGGCCTGGCGGCTTCTGCAAGAGAAGTCGCACTGCTGGCAGCGGAGAAATTTGAGAGAGGAGAATTTGCGGATTTGAGATCTCTGGTTCCGCTTTACATTAAAGATTTTGTTGCCGTGAAGGGAAATCCCCTCAACAAACTTCTGGAGAAAATCTGATGTCCTGGTTCAAACGTTCCAAGCAAAACATTTCGTCGGTGGAAAAGAAAGACTTGCCCGAAGGCTCCTGGGTGAAATGCGAAAAGTGCGGCGAGATGCTCCATAAGTCCCAGCTTGAAGACAACTTGTGGACCTGCAACAAATGCAGTTCCCATTTCAGGATCGGAAGCAAAGAGTATATTCAAATTCTCATCGACAAGAAAACATTCAAAGAGACAGACAAAAATTTGAAGTCAAATGATCCGTTGAAATTTGTCGACACGAAATCGTATAAGGTCAGGTTGACGGAAGTTCAGAAAAAGACGGGTCTCGTCGACGCGATCAGAACCGGCACCGGTGAGATCAACGGACACAAGGTCGTTTTGGGCTGCATGGATTTTCAATTTATCGGCGGAAGCATGGGCTCTGTCGTTGGCGAGAAAGTTGCACGCTCGATTGACAGGGCAGTTCGGTATAAACGTCCGCTCATTTTGATCTCGCAGAGCGGCGGCGCGCGCATGATGGAAGCGGCGCTTTCACTGATGCAGCTCGCGAAGACAAGCGCGCGGCTGACGCGGCTGCACAAAGCCGGTGTGCCGTACATTTCAATCCTGAGCGATCCGACAACAGGCGGAGTAACGGCGAGCTTTGCCATGCTCGGGGATTTCAATGTCGCCGAGCCGGGAGCGCTTATTGGATTTGCCGGACCGCGTGTAATAAAGCAAGCGGTAGGAAAAGACTTGCCTGAAGGTTTCCAGCGGTCCGAGTTCCTGCTCGATAAAGGTTTCGTCGATCTGATAGTTCACAGAAAAGAGTTGAAGGCAAAGATCACTCAACTCTTAGAATTATTGGAAAACTGAGATTGTGATGGTAATTAGAATCGTCGGTGTTCCGATGGATCTCGGCGCCGGACGGCGCGGCGTGGATATGGGGCCATCCGCATTGCGAATCGCAGGTCTGGCGGAAAGACTCCGCGAGATCGGACACATGGTTTTTGATGACGGCGACATTCCCGTAAAAGGTCCCGAAAGCCAGGAAATAGATAATCCGAAGCTGAAGTACCTGCCAGAGATAGTTCGTGTCTCGACAATACTTGCGCACAAAATTGAAGATATTATGGAACGCCGCGAATTCCCGCTTGTCCTGGGCGGCGACCATTCTATTGCAATTGGGACGATATCGGGTTTGTCCAACTATGCCCGCAAACACAATTTACGTTTTGGCGTTATCTGGATCGACGCGCACACCGACATGAACACGCATGAGACCACCCCATCGGGGAACATTCACGGTATGCCGTTCGCCGCCGTACTTGGAGAAGGAGCGCGCGAGCTGACGACGATCGGCGGGGATTTTAGAAAAGTCGATCCGCAGAACGCGGTTCTCATCGGTGTCCGCAACATTGACAAAGCAGAAAAAGAAATTGTAAAAAAAACAGGAATTGAGCATTACACGATGTCCGACATAGATAAATACGGCGCGCACCGGATCATCGGAAAAGTTTTGAAAGAACTTCGTGAGAAAGTCGATCTGCTTCATGTGAGTTTCGATATAGATTCCGTCGACCCGTCGGTTGCTGCCGGCGTTGGAACGCCGTCTCCCGGCGGATTGAGTTACCGTGAGACTCATTTGATTATGGAGACGATCGCGGATTGCGAGTGCATGAGTTCGCTGGGAGTTACTGAAGTGAACCCAATCCTCGATGTGAAAAATCAATCTGCGGAATTCGCTGCCGAAGTAATCGCTTCGGCAATGGGCAAAAAAATCATTTAAGTTTCGGCATGAACAAAATTTCTTCGGTCAGGGAAATGCAAGGGATTGCGGATGAACTGCGCTCGAAAGGAAAACGAATCGGTCTTGTTCCGACGATGGGCTACCTCCACCAAGGACATCTCAGTCTTGTCGATGAAGCAAAAAGGCATTCAGATGTCGTCATAATGTCGATTTATGTAAACCCGACGCAGTTTGGACGCGGCGAGGACTTTGACAAATATCCGCGCGACCTGGCGCGTGACGAAGAGATGGCTTCCCAAAAGAGTGTTAATTATCTTTTCGTTCCTTCTGACAAGGAAATGTACCGGGACGAGCACCTTGCGTACGTCGAAGTCGAAAAGGTTTCCAGTTTACTCGAAGGCGAATTTCGTCCGGGGCATTTCAAAGGAGTTGCAAGTGTTGTCGCTAAGCTCTTCAATATAGTCAAACCGCACGCCGCCGTCTTCGGACAAAAGGACGCTCAGCAAGCATTCATCATAAAAAAAATGGTGGAAGACCTGAACTTTGATGTTCAAATAATAGTTGCGCCGATCGTGCGTGAGCCGGATGGTTTGGCGATGAGTTCGCGCAACGTTTATCTCTCGCCTTCACAGCGTGAGCAGGCGACGGTGCTTTACAAGTCGTTAAGACTTGCGGAGAAGTTAGTTGCGGGCGGGGAAAAAGATCTCGTTCGTTCGCGAGCCGAGATGGTGAAAATGATTACAGATTCATCGGATGGGAAGATTGATTATGTAAGTTTTGTCGATCCAAAAAATTTCACGAAGATTGAATCCGCGAAAGATTTGGATGAAGTTCAGTCGCTCCTTGCGGTTCGTTTCGGAAAGACGAGATTGATAGATAATATGTTGCTGAAAACAGGGAAGAGGTAAGGAAGGAATTATGGAGTGCCCTTTCGGCAGGGTCCCATCTTCGGTTCTTGATAAAGTGGAAGCTAAGTATTAGCCTTTAGATGTCATGCTGCAAAGGGTAAAAACGGAAAAACTTGAGATCCAAACGAGGAATGTTTCCTGCGCTTATCTGCAGATTTTAAGCGTTTCCTTCTTTATCCGACTTCTTAGGTGCGGCTTCGTCGATTTGTAACCCGGGGGTAAACAACAAAGGTAAAGACAGGCTGAGGCTGCCTGTATGACTTCAAACAGAACCGTCTTGCTTACCTCAACCGAGCCAAATACTTTCCAAAAGAAAAGTAAATCTCCAGAAAGGAAACTACCATGAACCGAAAAAAAGTAATTATAATGGGAGCAGCAGGTAGGGATTTTCATAATTTTAATACAGTTTTCAGAAATAACGAAGCGTATGATGTAATCGCATTCACCGCGACTCAGATACCTAATATTGACGGAAGAAAATATCCGGGCGAACTCGCCGGAAGATTATATCCGAACGGAATACCTATTCATCCGGAAGCTGAGTTAGTTGATTTGATTAAGAAATTCTCTGTTGATGAAGTTGTGTTCGCATATTCTGACATTTCATTCAACTACGTAATGTCGAGAGCTTCGATTGTAAATGCTGCTGGTGCCGATTTCAAACTTCTCGGCGTTCGGGAAACAATGTTGAAAAGCAAAGTGCCGGTAATCGCGGTCGTCGCGGTGAGAACCGGTTCGGGAAAGAGTCAGACTTCCCGCCGCGTCTGCAATCTCTTGAGAGCAAAAAGGAAAAGAGTTGTCGCGATTCGTCATCCTATGCCTTATGGCGATTTGGTGAAACAGAAAGTTCAGCGTTATGCGACTCTTGAAGACCTCGTGAAATACGAATGCACTATCGAGGAGATGGAAGAATACGAACCGCACATTGTAAACGGAACCATCATCTATTCTGGTGTCGATTACGAAGCGATTCTTCGTGAGGCGGAGAAGGAAGCAGATGTAATAGTGTGGGATGGTGGAAATAATGATATGTCGTTCTATCGTCCTGATTTGACAATTACAGTTGCCGACCCGCATCGAGCCGGACACGAGTTGTCGTACTACTCCGGCGCTACGAACGTTCTGCTCGCCGATGTAGTGGTGATAAACAAAGTGGATTCTATAAGTCGTGAAAATGTCGAATTGGTAAAGCAGCATGTGCGTCAGGTAAACCCGAAAGCACTTCTCATCGAAGCGGCGTCGCCGGTTTCGGTAGCAGACGAAAGCCTTATACGAGGCAAGAGGGTTCTCGTTGTCGAGGACGGTCCAACTTTGACTCACGGCGAAATGACTTACGGTGCGGGAGTGATTGCTGCAAGAAAATTCGGCGCGAAGGAACTGATAGACCCGCGGAAGTGGGCGGTCGGCTCGATAGCAGACACATTCAAGAAATATCCAAATACCGGAACGCTCTTACCCGCAATGGGATACGGAGAAAAACAGATTAAGGAATTGGAGGCGACGATAAACAAAGTTGAATGCGATAGCGTCGTGATCGGAACTCCGATAGACCTTGCGCGAATCGTAAAGATAAACAAGCCGGCAGTTCGAGTCCGATATGAGCTTGCGGAAACAACGAAGCCGGACGTCGGGGATGTGATTTCTGATTTTCTCGCCAAACATTCTCACACGGAAAAGCAGACCGCAAAGGAGGTTTTGTAATGAAGCGTGATTTTCTAAGCATTGCCGACTGGTCGTCCGAAGAGCTGAGCGACATCGTAGAACTTTCTTCAAAGATGAAAGCTCATCCCGAGAGTTATAGCGGTGCCCTTCGCGGAAAATCCGTTGCGCTGATTTTTGAAAAGCAGTCGCTGAGAACACACGTTACGTTCGATGTCGGCATTTACCAGCTCGGCGGGCATTCCGTCTATCTCACTCAGGTGGATATAAATCTCGGCAAACGCGAAAGCATTCACGATGTTTCCAAAAATCTTGAGCGATGGATGAATGCAGTCGTGGTCCGAACCTATGCGCATCAGAGCTGCGTCGACATGGGAAAGTATATGAAAGTTCCGGTCGTGAACGCGTTGACCGACTATGAACATCCGTGTCAGGCTGTCGGCGATTTTCTGACGGCAAAAGAACATCTCGGTGATTTGAAGAACAAGAAATTTGTGTTCGTCGGCGACGGTAACAACGTGTGTAATTCATTAATGCTGATGGCTGCCAAGATGGGAATGAATTTCGTCGCTGCGACTCCGGTCGGATACGCGCCGCCTGAAGAAGTCGTGAAGCTTTCGAGAGAAGCAGCCCAGAAAACAGGCGCGAAGATCGAAGTTGTCAATGACCCGAAAGCTGCCGTTCGTGATGCGGACGTGATTTATACCGACGTTTGGGTCAGCATGGGACAGGAAGCCGAGAAGGAACAGAAACTAAAAGCGTTCCATGCTTACCAAGTGAACAAAGAACTGATGAAGCTGGCAAAGGCTTCAGCAATTTTCATGCACTGTTTGCCGGCGCATCGCGGCGAAGAAGTTACTGATGACGTTATTGACTCGTCGCAGTCTGTCGTCTGGGACGAGGCAGAGAACAGGCTTCATTCGCAAAAAGCAATTCTTTATACCTTAGTCGCCGGAATGTAACTTGCCTCGGTCAGTTTTGATCGCAGTGGGGGGCAATTCGCTGATCAGAGCAGGTCAGCGGGGCACAATTCAAGAACAATTTGAAAATGCCCGGCTGACCGCCGCCCATATTGCTGAGCTCGCAGCACTTGGTTATCGCCTTGTGATCACACACGGGAATGGGCCGCAGGTTGGTTCACAGCTTCTGCGCTCGGAGGCAGGATTGTCGCAGACTTATACTCAGCCGCTCGACGTTTGTGTCGCGGCGACTCAAGGCGAAATCGGATACATTCTCCAAAATGCATTACAATCCGAATTGCGCAAACGCAAATTGGAAATTGCCGTCGCGACAATCATAACGCAAGTAAGAGTCAGCAAATTTGATCGGGCATTTGCGGAACCGAGCAAACCGGTTGGTCCGTTCTACCACAAGGAAGACGCGGAGCGAAAGCGCGACGAACTCGGCTGGAACATTATCGAAGACGCAGCTCGCGGATACAGAAGAGTCGTTCCTTCACCTAACCCGGTCGGCATAATGGAGATCGATGTCATACGAAAGTGCATCGAGCAAAACATAATTGTCGTTGCCGTCGGCGGCGGCGGAATACCTGTTGTAGCAGAGAACGGCGATGTTGAGGGTATTGAAGCTGTGATCGATAAGGACAAAAGTTCCGCGCTTCTTGCCGGCGAACTTGGGCTTAGCCACCTGATTATTTCTACTGATGTGGAATTTGTTTACCTTAATTACAAAAAGCCGGAACAATTCGCTGTGAAAGAAATGACGATTGATGACGCGATGAATTATTTGGAAGATGGACAGTTTTCCGGCGGCAGCATGCGTCCGAAGATTGAAGCCGCAGTAGATTTCATTAGCCGCGGGGGCGAGGAAGTGATCATAACAGATCCTTGTCATCTTGTTGAGGCGATCAAAGGTGAGTTTGGAACGCACATAAAGAAAACGATGGTGCCGAAAGATTGAAATGAAACTGCAGCATATCATAGAGTCGCAGCAGTTCACGGTTCCGATGTTGAGCGAATTGTTCAGACTCACTGAAGAGATGGAGCGCATTGTAACGCGCGGCGGAACGCGTGACTACAGCAACAAAATAATGGCATCGCTTTTTTACGGAAATTCTACCCGGACAAGGTTTTCATTTGAGTCCGCGATGCTGCGGCTCGGCGGCAAAGTCATCACAACGGAACAAGCCCAACGTTTCTCTTCGGACATGACCGGAGAAATGCTCGAGGATACAATACGAGTCGTTGAAAATTATTGCGATGTAATTGTTCTGCGCCACGACGAGATCGGCGGCGCTGCGCGTGCCGCGAAAATTTCCAGAGTCCCTGTTATAAATGCGGGCGACGGGAAGGGCGGTCAGCATCCAACACAAGCGCTCTTAGATCTTTACACGATATACAAGGAAATAAAAACGATAGAGGGCGTCAAAGTCGCGATGGTCGGCAACTTGGCCGAAGGAAGAACTGTCCGTTCGCTGGCTTACCTGCTTGGGAAATTCGAGAGAGTGAAAATCTATTTCGTCGCGCCGCCCGAACTTCAAATGAGACAGGATATTGTAGATTACCTGACGCACCACAATGTCTGGTTTACTTTCGAAAGCGATCTCGGCAAAGTCCTTCGGGAAGTCGATGTCGTTTACATGACGAGACTTGAGTCAACATCGCAGGGTGAGGTTCCAAACACTGCTCAACATTCATATTTTATTGACGATTCAATGATGTGTCTCCTGCCGCAGCACTCAATTGTGATGCATCCGCTACCGCGGCTGAATGAAATTTCTCCGGCTGTTGACTCTGATCCGCGTTCAGCTTACTTCCGCCAGACAAAGAACGGAATCTTTGTGAGGATGGCACTGCTGGTTTCTGTTTTAGATTGAAAAGTCTAGCCCACCGTCGAAAGGAGCATTAGGATATTAAAGAGTATATTTTGCGCAAGATGTCCGAAGGCCAACGACTTGTCCACGACCATTTGGGTCGATAGACCCGTTGGGACTCGTCGAGATCCTGTGGAGAAAGAAAAAGAAATAGAACACGGGTGATGCCATTCCGCATGTTCTGAGCGGGAATCTGTCCCGACGAAGGTCGGGATCCTTTGGATTTGTGGATGCCCGATAGAAACGTTCGGGCATGACAGGATACCTCGCCCTTGCGGCGAGGTAATTCATTTTCCTCAGCCTTGTTTGAGCGGAGCAGGCAGGATATATTTTTTGGTATGCGAATGAGAGTAATGCGAGAAGTGTTGAAGGGTAAGACAAGAAAAGTGTCGAAACTTGGTCCGAAGAACTTAGAATCGGGCACCATCCAAAATTTTGCCCGACAAAGAGAACTCTTTGATGGTTTTCTATCATTGGAGAGAAACAAGATAGGGATTTTGTGCACTATTCGGTTCGCCACTGGCGGAAAACCCTCAACCCATCCTGACAAGGTCGGGGTTGCTCTACCAATTATGCCGGTGATAGGAAATTTGTTGGAGAAAGAAATGGGAAGAAAAATTAGTGCACCACCGGGGACTCGAACCCCGAACCCACTGATTAAGAGTCAGTTGCTCTACCAATTGAGCTAGTGGTGCCAGTGGAACAATATAAAATTCGGACACTCGAAAATCAACGCGAAAAAAAGGAGCATCCAAATGAAGAAGACCAAGGCAAAACCGAAAGTCAATCGGAAAGAACTCCTCGTCTCCAACGATTACAGCACCGAGACGCATCTTATTTACGGAAAAGCTTTCACAGAAAAATGGGATTATTCACATCACCTCGTTCCACCGATCACCGCAAGCGCAACGTTCCGACTTGAATCCGCTCAGCGCGGGGCACAAGGGTTCGTAGATTTTGCTCACACCATTGAAGGGAAAGAAGTCTCAAAAAAAGCGCCGATTTACATCTATGACAGACTTGGCGAACCAAACAAAGATTTGCTCGAAGACAATCTTGCATTGGCTGAATCGGGAGACGCTTGCGTTACGTTCAGCAGCGGTATGGGAGCTGTATCGGCAGCGCTTGGAATCCTGAGTGCGCCTGGCGACCAGGTCATAGCTCACAGGACTCTTTACGGCTGCACTTACGAATTGCTGACGCTCTGGTATCCGCGTTATAACATTGATGTGAAATTTGTAGATTTGGTAAATCTTAAAAATCTCGAACGAGCGATCACTCACGCTACGCGCGTGGTCTATTTCGAGACGCCGGTAAATCCTACTCTCGAGCTGATCGACATTGAGGCAATTTCAAAAATCGTCGGGGTTGAAAACAAAAAAAGGAAAAAGCAGAATCAGATCAGTGTAGTGGTTGATAACACATTTGCGACTCCATTCGGCCAGCGCCCGATCGAACTCGGCGCCGATTTCGTCGTACACTCTCTGACAAAAAACATCGGCGGTTTCGGAACGGATGTAGGCGGCGCCGTGGTCGGGCCGCTCTGGAGCCGCGACAGGCTTCTCCTTTATCGAAAAGATTTCGGCGCTGTTCTCGGAACAAAGAATGCGTGGGCTGCTCTTGTTTACGGTTTGCCCACGCTTGCTACCCGTCTTCGCCGGCAGCAGGAGACAGCATGCGAAGTTGCGCGATTTCTCTCGGGACATCCCAAGATTGAAAGTGTGAACTATCCCGGACTTGAGAACTCAAAGCAGCATGCGCTCGCAAAGAAACAAATGCGCGACTTCGACGGGAACTTTGCGCCGGGTTCTATGATTTACTTTGTAGTTAAAGGAAGAACTCCGGAAGACAGCAAACGCCGCGGTGAGAAGCTGATAAATTTCCTTGCGAAAGACGCCTACACAATTACGCTTGCTGTGAGTCTTGGCAATATCAGAACTCTTGTCGAGCATCCCGGAAGCATGACTCACGCCGCGATACCGGCAGCCGAGCAGTTGAAGAACGGCATCGACCCGGGTGGAATGAGGTTGTCTATGGGACTTGAAAAAGTAGATGACATTATACGAGATTTGCGGGAAGCGTTAAACAAAATTTGATGAAGACTTCTATCTATTCGGAACTCCTTTTAAAATCCGGCGCGGTCAACGCCGTCAGTTTGAGAGTTGAAGGCAAGCCGAATTTTTTCAGCATGAGACGCAATGGAAGCACGAATAATGTCGAAGCCGGCAATCGTGTCGATTTTTTGGGATCGATTGGTTTTGACGAGAATTCTGTCGCGCGCGCCGAACAAGTGCATGGTGACAAAATCGCTTTCGTTGAGACTGCAGGAAATTATTCCCAAACTGACGCGCTCGTGACAAGAAAAGAGAATTTGCTCCTGACGATATCGGTTGCCGATTGTGTTCCGATTTTGATTTTTGACAAGAGAGCTAAGGTCGCCGCTGCGGTTCACGCAGGCTGGAGAGGAACAGTGAAAAATATTGTCACGAAGACTCTCGAATTCTTTTCAGATGAATTCAACTCTAAACCCGACGACGTTGTGGCATTCATCGGACCTTCGGCAGGCGTGTGTTGTTACGAAGTTGGTGAGGAGGTAGCGAAAAACTTTTCCGATGGCTTCGTTAAGGAAAGCTTACTGCCCGACAAGTTCGTGCTCGATTTGAAATCTGCAAATGCCGCGCAGCTTGTTGGTAAGGGAGTTCCAAAAGAGAATATTGAAGTAAGCAAACACTGCAGCATCTGCGATACAAACTTTCATTCTTTTCGGCGGGATGGCGAGTCGAGCGGAAGAATGCTTGCAGCTATCGCAATAAAATAGGAGACGTCATGTGCGGAATAGTCGGATACATCGGTGATAAAGATGCACGCCCAATTTTGGTCGAAGGTTTAAAGAGGCTGGAGTATCGCGGTTATGATTCAGCGGGTGTCGCTCTCCTCGTCGATAGTCACATCAAAGTTTCAAAAACTCCGGGGAAAGTCTCGAAGCTGGAAGAGATGCTCCATGATTCCGTCTTTGCGAGAATCGGCATCGGACATACTCGCTGGGCGACTCACGGCGAACCAAACATAATAAATGCACATCCACACTCGGATTGCACCGGCAACATTTTGCTGGTACATAACGGCATCATCGAAAATTATTCTGCGTTAAAGACGAAACTGATTTCGTTAGGACACAAGTTCAAAAGCCAGACTGACACCGAAGTACTGGCGCATCTCATCGAAGAATTTTATCCGCGCGCGCAGAGTCTCGAATTTGCAGTCAGGCTTGCTCTCAAGGAAGTCGACGGCACATTCGGAATTGTCGTAATGTCGGCAAGCGAGCCGGAAGTTTTGATCGCGGCAAGGCGCGGAAGCCCGCTCGTGATTGGGCTGGGTGATTCCGAAAATTTCATTGCTTCCGACGCATCCGCGCTCATAAAACATACCCGGGAGGTCATTTATCTTCACGATAATGAGATTGCAATTCTGACGAAAAATAATGTCGCGTTAAAAAACTTAGACGATGAAATTGTCGAGCGGGACGCCGAGCATCTTACATTCGGTCTGGAGCAGATTGAAAAAGGCGGCTTTGCCCATTTCATGTTGAAGGAAATTCACGAACAGCCGGAAACTGTTTTGAACGCAATGCGCGGCAGGCTCCTCGACGATGAGGGCATTTCCAAAATGGGTGGTCTGCGGGACGTCGAAGATAAAATTGTCGACGCGCGAAGATTCGTAATTACTGCCTGCGGAACGTCGTGGCACGCAGCGCTTGTCGGCAAGTACATCTTTGAGCAATGCGCCAAAATTCCTGTAGAAGTTGACTACGCATCGGAATTCCGCTATCGGAATCCTGTCTTGCTCGACGGCGATATTGTCTGGGCAATAAGCCAGAGCGGCGAGACTGCGGACACTCTTGCGGCATTGCGCGAGGCAAAATTAAAAGAAGCGCCTGCTTACGGAATCGTCAACGTCGTCGGAAGCACCATCGCGAGGGACAGCGAAGCCGGTGTTTATATCCATGCCGGACCTGAGATCGGCGTTGCATCGACAAAGGCATTCACTTCTCAGCTTGTCGTTTTGAATCTCATTAACCTTCTCGTAGCCCGCCGGAAAGGAAATTTGAGCCTGGAGCAGGGGAAGGAAATAGTTGAGGAAATGCACAGGCTCCCTGAGAAGATCAAACAAATTTTCAACAGCGTCGATCAGATTGAGAAAATAGCCGATGAGTTTAAAGGCTCGAGAAACTTTCTTTATTTAGGCCGCGGAGTGAATTTCCCGGTGGCGCTTGAAGGCGCGTTGAAGCTGAAGGAAATCTCTTACATACATGCTGAAGGTTATCCCGCAGCGGAGATGAAACACGGTCCGATTGCACTGATCGACGAGAATATGCCGGCGGTTTTTATTGCGCTCCGTGATTCGACTTATGACAAAGTGCTGAGTAATATACAGGAAGTCCGCGCGAGGAAGGGCAGAGTAATAGCCATTGCAAATGAGGCAGATGACCGGTTGAGAGAAATGGCGGAATACATTATTGAAGTTCCAAAGACAATGGAGATTCTAAGTCCGATACTTTCAGTTATCCCGTTGCAGCTTCTTGCATATTACATCGCTGTCAGACGCGGCTGCAACGTGGACCAGCCAAGGAATCTGGCAAAGAGCGTGACAGTGGAATAGGGAAACTCAAATCTCAAAACTCAAGAGTCTCTGAGGTAAGAAATCGCTTGATTTATTCAGGAGGTAACAGGGCGTCATGCTGCCTCCCGTCTTGTGCTTTTATCACTTCAAGTAGTACGCCGCAGACAGCCAGCCGCACCAATGCTTGAGTGAAAACGGCGCGGTGGTTCCCATGCCTGTACCTTTCAGCGGAATAGCGCCTTCCGTATACGAGTCAGAGTAACGGAGCAATTTCCCATCCAGAGTTCTGTGCATCGACTTCTCGATAACTTTCTCTGTTGTAAGAAGCCCAAACGGAACAGAATACTTCCCGCACCATACAATGTTCTTGAGTTGAATCGTGAGATCATCAACTTTTTCCGATGTGAGAGCACCGTCTAAATCCTGATGAGCGATGCGGCGGTCTTGAGCAGTCGCTTCCTGGTGAGCCTTCGCATCTTCGCCGAAAGGAATGTTGTTGAAATCCCGTCCGTAGTGATTGGCATCCGAAGACATCAGGAATGCAATGTCTTTTCCGGGAACAAGATGGTTTTCCTTTATGTAGTCAGTGATGATCGCCGATAGCTGATCGGAAATTTCGTCCATTCTCTCATATGGCATCTGTGTTACCATGATCGGAGTGATGCGGACATCGGGATTGTAGTACTGAAGGAAGGGAAGTAGAGCTTCGATGGAATGCTCGAGCGTGTGTGCCTTGTCGCTGACAATATAGTACGATGTATCTAACCTACTCTTGATGAATTCTCTCAGAGGAGAAACAGGAATCTTGTGTTCAGGTCCCGGCCAGTATTTGAAGTTATCGAGAATAATTATGTTATGCGGGTCTCCGATCTCCGGGCGCACTGATCCGTGGGTGACTCCAAATATCACGACTTCCTTTGTCTTCAAGATGCGATAGAGAGGATAGTAGACTCGCGCTGCGTACAAATAGTCGTCGTGAGGGGAAAGAGCTGCGATTATTCGTGCAGGTGCCAGCGGAGCCTTTTCGACACCTTTGAGGTAGTTGATGAGCCGATTCATTTGGTGGGCATCCCAGCAGAATCCGACATTGTCTCTTATCGGGCGGACGTCCTGTGCAAACGCGCTGAAGGCGACAGATGCCAGAATGAATATTGACACAGCAGAAATTGCAACGTTTTTCATGTTCCCTCCTAATATTTTCTAAAATGTAAAACATAAAAATCAAATCTGCACTCTCGCAATTGTGTTCTCACCGCGGCAGAAAGAGCTGTGCCCCGCGCTGGTTTACCCATTCCATTCCCTCTGCAGAGTTGACAGATGATCATATATTCCTTAAACTATGGCGAGTCGCAGATTTGTGGAAAAGAAAAAAGGAGGTGGAACATGTGGCGCGCACTCCTATTTCATACTTCTATCCTTGTAATGTGTTGGCAGACAGAGACGTTCAGCCAGTGGGTAACAAATCACAATGCAATGCCTCAACCCAATGTCCCTGTACCAAGTGTCGGTGTGGTTTTCACCGATCCGAGTTTTGGAACTGAAGTCGCTCGGATAACCGATGCCCGCGCTTCAGGTGCGCCGGGAATTGTGCCTCAGTATTCGAAAAGGGAAGCTTGGAATGCGGACGAATCTTTGATGTTACTTTTTACCGGCGAAGGAACCGCACTGCTCTATGATGGGCAAAGCTATAAGTTCAAGAAAGCCCTTGACTATGTTGGAGGTGAGGATGTTTTCTGGCATCCGACAAATCCTTCGATCATTCTTTTCAGTCAGGATAGCGTTCTTTATTCCTTCAACGTAGTTACAGATGAGCTTAAACAGATCCATGTTTTCAAGGGCTACACGTGGGCGAACACTCGCAGCGAAGGCAATCTTTCTCGTGACGGACGTTATTACGCTTTTGTCGGCCAGGTTTATGACACGGTAACGCATTTTCGTGATATCGTCGTCTACGATATTACATCTGATACGCTAATTGCCAAGATGCCGCTCCCGCAAACGCTGGAAGGTTTCGACTGGGTTTCGGTTTCTCCTCTGGGGAATTACGTTGTAGTTGATTACGCCACGACAAATGTAGGGCGTTATCAGGGCGTCGAGGTGTATGGCAAGAACCTGAACTTCATCTGGCAAAAACCTATCGGAGCAGGTCACAGCGATCTTGCTGTCGATGCAAATGGCGATGAGGTACTTGTCATGGATCAATATAACGACGTAACCAACAGCACGTTCATCAAGAAATTTAGACTGTCAGATGGCGCGGAAATTTCATTACTTGAGGTTTCGTGGCAATATGATTTGCACATCTCCTGCAGGAATGAAGCGCGTCCCGGTTGGTGCTTCATCAGCACGTTTGATGGCGAAGGCCGACTCACCGATAGCAGTTCTACATGGCTGCCCTTCGAGGACGAGGTCTTCGCGCTGAAGATGGACGGGAGCGGCGACGTTCAGCGCATCGCTCATCATCACAGCCGGCGGTTCTCTCCCGCTACACCTGATAGAGACAACAGTATGTACTGGGCAGAGCCGCACGCGACAATAAGCAGAGACGGCGGACGAATTCTTTTCGGGAGCAACTGGCGGCAAAATGTGGCAGTCGACTCAAGTGTGGATACGTATGTTGTGGATTTCAGAACGTTGGTCGGCGTGAGCGAGAATAAATCGATTCCCTCGGACTTCAAGCTGTTTCAGAACTATCCGAATCCGTTTAATCCTACCACAGTGATCAGCTATCAGCTTTCAGCGGTCAGCCATGTGACTCTGAAAGTGTATGACGTTATAGGAAGACAAGTCGCTTTGCTTGTTGATGAAACCAAAAACGCTGGGAAATATGAAGTCACCTTCGACGGCCGCCGGCTTGCGAGCGGGGTTTATTTCTGCACCATGAAGACGGACGCACATAGTTTGGTAAGGAAGATCGTCCTGCTGAAGTAGGAAAATCTCAGTTGTCTTGTAAAGACGGACTTATGTCCACCTTTTTTATGTTTGGAACAAGCGCAGCGTTTCAGAAGTGAGGTTAAGAAGTTTTCAAGTTCGATAAATAGGAAAAACCCACTTGGTTGGTTGAATTCCACAAGAATGCCAATATCGCTGGATTTTGTTTCTTCGCTCCTTGCAACAGAACCGAAAGCCCTAGTATTCTTGATATGATAATCCCGGAATTGTCATTAGAACTGCGACATAGTGAATAAATTTTGATTTTCCGTTCTTTCGTCTTGACACGAAAGAACCAAAGGGTCAAGACTGGAAAATATTCGGCTGGAATTTGTTCCACTTCGCTGCGGAAAATGAAACTCCCTCGACAAATCGCAGCTCTGTCGAGGTCAAACAGCATTTTCCGCTTTACGCTTCGTTCCACAAATTCCTTCTCGCCGAATATTTTCAGGTCGTTTCCTTAGTAATATTTTCTTACAATGTCCTTCTATGTGTCCCAGCTTCTCTTATTCGGGTAAGATACCAGAGAAGTTCAGGTTAAGCAGTTTGTCCTCTGACGATTTCCCCTGTAGTGCCTCTTCTAATGACAAATTTGAGTTAATCTCTTTCGAGCAATTCCCGTCTGCTTTGCAAAGCCTTTTTCATTTTTATGATGGGGCTCTTGTTGCGGCTTGCTCAAGGCTCGTCTCGCAGTAGGTTTTTGTGCCGAGGGCGGGAATCGAACTCGCACGAGGGGTTAAGCCTCATCCCGTTTTGCGGGACGCGTCTCTCGGCCGCCGAAGCGATGTCCCGGTTTCTGCGACGGACCTGTGGTCAACACTGAATCCGCTCTGTAGTCGTCGAGGAAGATTTGTCATTCAGACTGAATGAAATCAGAAGGTTGATAGCCTGTTTCTTTGTGCCGAGGGCGGGAATCGAACCCGCACGAGGGGTTAAGCCTCATCCCGTTTTGCGGGACGCGCCTCTCGGTTGCCGAAGCGATGTCCCGGTTTCTGCGACGGACCTGTGGTCAACACTGGATCCGCTTTGTAGTCGTTGAGGAAGATTTGTCATTCAGACTGGATGAAATCAGAAGGTTGATAGCCTGTTTCTTTGTGCCGAGGGCGGGAATCGAACCCGCACGAGGGGTTAAGCCTCACTGGATTTTGAGTCCAGCGCGTCTCCCAGTTCCGCCACCCCGGCGCGATGAAAATATAATACTTGCCGGCTATTTCTAAAAGCACTATTTCAACTCGAGAAGTTTCTTGATCTCTTTTACGAAGTCTTTACGCGGAAGCTCCTTCTGTATTTCCCGGCTCTTCTTCAGCCACTCTTCGTGCTCTGAAGCATCTTTGCCGGCACACTCGCCGACTTTCAAGTCTTTTACTGTAATGACGCCTTTTTCGAATTCATTGGAGCCGACAATTACGGCAAATCGAGCGTTGACTTTGTCGGCGTATTGCAGCTGCTTCCGGAGTCCTTTTTCCTCTCCGAGATACAAGTCTGTCCGCACGCCGGCAGTTCTCAATTCATTCGCGATCTTCAAGTACTCATCGAGCTTGTTGCGCTCCATGATCGTTACAACCACATCCGTGAAGTTTACGTTCTCCGCTTCATCTCCGATGGCTGCAAGCAGCCTGTCAACTCCAATCGAAAATCCAACCGCCGGCAGGTCGGCGTTGGTAAAACGCTTGACCAGATTATCGTAACGCCCGCCGCCGGCAACACTTCCGAACTGCAGCTTATTTTTCAGATTGACCTCAAAAACGGGACCCGTGTAGTAATCGAGTCCGCGAGCGATTGTCGGATCGAACGAAACAACGCCGTTGCCTAAACCGAGCACGTCAAGGAAATTGTCCAGGCTCTTCAAGTCAGAACAACTTTCTTCTCCAAGAAGGGCAGTGATTTCCGCCAGAACTTTTTTCCGTTCGCCTTTAGGCAGGGCAAGATAGTCTCTGATCTTCTTGACACTAGAACCGGTCAATCCGAGTCCGGGAATGAAATCACCGGACGAATCAAATCTGCCTTTGGTCAGCTCGAGTTCGATATTCTGAATTCCAATTTTATTAAGTTTGTCGAGCACGCGGAAAACATCCTTTGCTCTATCGGCGGGAATGCCGCTGTATGCGACGACCGCGTTCAAAACCCGTCTGCTGTTGACGTTGACAACGAACTCGCCAACTCCAATTTCCTGAAGCGCTTTCACAACTGCCGAAATGACTTCCGTCTCTGCGAGCTGACTCGATGTTCCGACGACATCGATATCGAACTGTGTGAACTCGCGAAATCGTCCGGGGTCAGGCTTGTCTGCGCGCCAGACTGAACCGACCTGATATCGTTTGAAGGGTTTTGGTAGGTCATTGTACTGTGCCACAATGCGCGCAAGCGGAACAGTGAGATCGAACCGCAGTGCAACGTCTTGTTCTTCCGGACTCTTGAATTTGAAAATCTGCTTCGTATTCTCTTCGCCGTATTCGCCTAAAAGGATCTCGAGATATTCCAAGCCCGGAGTTTCGACAGGGAGGAAGCCGTAGCTTTCGTAGACTCTTCTGATTACCGAGATGATTTCGTTTTTCTTGTAGGCATACCGCGGAAGCAAATCGCGAAAGCCTTTCACATTTTGTGGTTCTATTCTTTCCATTTTGAAATTATTTGACGTTAGTGAGAGTAAGCGATTTCAATATTTGTTTAATTACTTGATGCTGACAAGTTTTGTGAACTAAATTTATTTTTAATTTACACATAAATGTAAACAAATGTGAATCTCTTTTACTATTTTATGCCGATTACAGACAGAGTATTTCTCTATTGAAAGTCAAGATTATGAGCTTATTTTTTCGGATTAAATTGCCTTTCCTGATGAGATATAAAAGGGACTAAAAGAGATTTCGCTATGTTCAAATCCGCAGTATTGATATTCCTCGTTGCGTCATTACTTATCTGGACGGGCTGCTATGAAACCGTGTCCTTAACACGGGAAAGCTATAAACACATGAACCAGAACGATGAGATAAACGTGCTGGTGGACAGCGCAGGAACAATATGGAAATACCATTTCTCGAACGGTATGTACCGCATTGTTAATGATACTTTGGTCGGAACAGGAACCGTGATAACCAGCTCTGGAGAAGAAGCGCTAAGCAGCGTTGCGATTCCCATTTCAAAGATAGAAATTTTTGAAGCAAAGGAATTAAATCTACCGGAGACTTTACTTCTTGCAGGAGGTTTTGTGGGAGCAACTGTCCTGATTGTTTTGTTAGCCAACCCACCCGGTGCGACGCAGTCTTCTACTTCACCGTCACCGACGCCTCATTGATGGATTTCGTGAAAGTTTTGCCTTTTCATACACGCTTTCTTTAGCTCTAATTGCACACTTGAATCTGAGCTGCCTCCGTTATGATCGGCACCACAATTCGTGATTCGAGTACATTTGACTTCTGTTAATATTTGATTTGAAATTTAAGTGCACGGGTCATGCTAATCACGATTTGAAGGGTTTCTTGTCTCCCGCGTCAACTTCTCTCTGAATTAGACGGTGTTTATATAAAACAAGGGCATCTTTAAAAACTAATTTGTTTCACCGCGGAGACGCAAAGACGCTGAGAAAAAATTATAAAAAAGATACTCTGCGACTTCGCGCCTTTGCGGTGAAAAATATTTTGGGGTTTTTCGAGATACCCACAAGATAGTTACGGAGCGCAGATTTGGGATTCGGCAAAGAGACAACGAGTTTCTATTTCAACTTCGGACGGCTATTTTAACTGAAAGAGAAAGAAATGAGGCATGTGAGAATGAAAAAAATCTTTCTGGTCTTCATCACTATAATTATCTCCTGTTCGGCGCGAGGACAGGATTTAGGGAAACAAATCGTTGTCAGCCCGGCAATTGGCGATACGCTCTGGCCGCTGCAAAGAGAAAAGTTCCGAATACTCCCGACACTTGAAGGCTTTCGTTGGGCTGTGTTCTATTTGTCTCAGGATTCCATCGTTAACATCAAGGCAAGATTACTGAATCATGATGGTACTGTGTCAGACTCAGTTATCATGACCTACGGGACTCTGGTGTCACTTCAATTCCGGCTGAACGAGCTTTCCAGATTATCAAAGCCAATGAGTGAAATCTATCTGAGTGATGATCAGGTGATTAGAGGGACCATTTTGGATCGGACCGGCGATACATTGGTCGTGCAGGCGGAAGTGATTGGGACTGTCAAAATTCCGAGAGATAAAGTGACCAGAATAGTTGAAGAGAATGCGAAAACGGAGAAAGCCGCTTCCGTCGTCGTTAAAGATCCGAATGAGACAAGAGCGTTCATAATGCCTACCGGGAACACTCTTGCTGCGGGGAAGGCTTACGTCGGAGATTACGAGCTCTTCTTTTTCACGGCTGCTGTTGGTGTCACAAATTGGTTGATGGTAAACGGGGGTTTCTTGCTCTTGCCAATCTCCATCGAGGATCAGGTTGTCAACTACGGATTGAAAGCGCGTCTCACTCCGAATTCTGACGAGGTTAATATAGCGGTAGGTTTACAGATGTTTTCCCCATTGAGCCAAGGAACGAGCTTTGGGATCGGATACGGAGTTGCCAGTTTCGGTAACGCTGAAGGTAAAGCGAGCATTGCATTTGGCAAAACATTCAGTCCCGCCGGCAGTTCGTCATTCGTTATTGCTGCAAGCGGAGACAAGAGGGTAAGTGGGAGCATGAAACTTTTATTTGAGACTTGGATAATTCAGGATAGCAAGTGGTTCCCGCTTATCATCGGAGTGAGATTCTTCGGAAGTAATTTGTCCGGGGACTTAGGTTTGCTTTATCCTATCGGGGAAAATATTAGTTCTCCAATTGGTTATCCGGTTGCTAATGTCGTTTATACTTTTTGAACAACGGAATCCGCAGGTTTGTTATTTGGTCAACAGACCTGTCCTAAATGAATATCAACATCATAAACAAGACGCTGAGGTCGTGAAATAGAATATGGCAGGGACATTTTCACTAATCTACATACAGGTTGTTTTTGGCTGTAAAAGGCAGAGAGAACCTGATTGCAAAACAATGGAAACACGGACTGCATAAATACATTGCGGGAATTATCAAAGGCAAAGAACAAAAATCAATCATAGTAAACGGAATGCCGGACCACATTCATGTGTTCATCGGATTGAAACCATCAATGGCAATTTCAGATTTAGTCAGAGACATTAAGAACAATTCTTCCAACTTTATTAATGAGAAGAAATTTGTGAAAGGAAGATTTTCTTGGCAGGAGGGTTACGGAGCATTTTCGTACGGACATTCGCAGATCGAGTCTGTTTATGATTACATTCTGAAGCAAGAGGAACATCACAAGAAAAGAATGTTCAGGGAAGAGTATTTGGATTTATTGTAGAAAGGGTTGTCTGGCCGGAGAGGAACATTTGTTCAACGAAAATAGTGGACTGCCCGGGTCTCGTGAACTTGACAAATGGGATATGAAAACTTAACTTCTTACGACAAAGGGTTTCAGCAAGAATGACCGTGGCAGTGCAGAGAGGAAATGGCAGAAGATTCCCATCACCGAAGCAGGGACTATTTGAGGTTCTCCAGCAGGAGTTGACGCTGCGAGGATATAGTCACAAGAAGTATAAAAACGAAATACTGTTTTACAGCCGTATGGAAGTAAAAATGAAGTTTGTTATTACGTTATACGCAATTTGGCGCTTAGGTACATGAGATCACTTTCAGCTACATTAGCCATCGGCTTTATTCTCTGCACGAATGCACTTGCCTCTCCAAGCCAGTCCGACTGGGGCAGGCTTGTGTTCATTGGCCACAATGATTCAAGCTACTACTGCTTTTTCACTCACAGGACTTATCCAGGAAGTTACTATAATTTTACTGATTCTGTCTTCGTATGTCGTTTCTCCGTTTCGCATCCAGCAATCCAGGAGATGCATTTGCTGACCGTCTCTGTTTACAAGGATACATCGGGCACTGGCCATTGGGATACTGTAATGACCAGCGCCGGTTTTTCTTTGGAGAAGTATCTTCAGCGGAACCACATTTCTTTCGAGTTCCCTTCAGTTGACCTACATAACTTCCGCTTGGGATTTGCAGAAGGAAACATGGTTCTTGGCAACGGTCAGAGAGTCCTCACAGTTTATTCCGTAACCGAAAACCTCGCGTGCTTGAGACCTCTTCTGGATATGTCTCGCTGGAACAACGTTGAAATGGTAAAAGACTTCTCATCGTTTGTCGAGCGGACCGGTAAAATAGTCGAGTATTTCCGAGATAACTCGACGTACTTTTTCGTGGTGCGCCTTGGTTCCAGTGCTACTGACATGAACTACTTTCAGTATGTAGTTCCCGTACCATCATCCCGAGTTTGGTCTGCTGTGAACACTTTGGAGCTAAGATAGCCGATGGTCAAACTGCGTATAACAACGGCAATCACAACGCTCGATTATTATATATTATCGATCTCGCTTCATGCCGCGCACATAGTAGGCTACAAGGAGCGCGGCACGAACGTGATTGCCGCGGACGTTATGTGTCATTTGCACTCGGATAAATAAGAAAGGAGAGATAGAGGTTATGAGAACGATAACACTGATGCTTCTGCTTTCACTGGTGGCCGCGGGTTGCGGGCTGGTAAATTCCAACGTTGGCGCGACCAAGGGTGTTACTGCCACCTTTGATCTGACCGATATGACTGGACATTCGGATACGACGTTTGCTGTCGGCCAAAACTTTTATATGACCTTCAGGTTGATCAACGGGGGCCCAGATACCGTAACCTATTCCGACCCAACTGTTCCACCGATACATTTTGAGATATTGAAGAATGACAGTGTCATCGGGGCAACCGTCTACGCTGTAATGAACGTTGTTGTCATCCCCCCTTCAAAGCTCCTTCCAGGTAAAAGTTTGGACGGTCAGTGTGAGGCACCCGTGGATCTCAAAACGATTTCGCCTCAGCATACTCTTGTACCTGTTGTGCTTTCTCCAGGCTCCTACATTGCCAAGGCCTCTTATCCGACCATAAGCGGCGCCAACGTAACGGACACATCTGTAGTGGGCTTTACAGTGCATCAGTGACTCAACGAAGGAAGAAAGGGTTGTGGAGGTTGCCCGTGCAAACGTCAGATAACAGCCAGAAAGAAGATGCTCATCATTGGATATACATCGAGTTCGCTTCACGCCGCGCTCATAGGAATAACGTGGTCGACGACTCTCTACCTACGGTATCGTAGATACGAGACCGTATCTACGATACCGTAGGTAGGTCGACTCGTCGAGATGCGCGGCGCGATTTTTTTCTGGTAAACGTTGAACTAAGCCGACACCCGGCACGAAACAACCCTCGAAAGGAATGATACAATGTTGAAGAGTCTTCTACTTGGAGTGCTAATTCTCTCAAGTTCCGTGTCAGTATCTGCACAAAAGCCGTCTTTTGCAGACACTGCAGCAACATATTTCAGCGAGGTCAAAGCAGCCACAGCGGAGAACAAGAACCTATGGAACTATGATACCTATGCTCCGATTCTATTAGTACAGCCAGATACGCGGAAAGTCTATGCCAACTTTCCTGATAGTGCTGGCGTGCTGAAGGAAGAGGGGACAATTTTCTCGGGTACCTTACCGGAAACAATGATTATCGGGAATACGTCGTTGCATTGGAATGGAGTAGATTGGGCGATGGTGATGCTTCCACTCCCCGAGGATATCCATGCCAGACTTAACCTTCTCACACACGAGCTATTTCACAGGGCGCAGCCCCACTTAGGGTTCATAGCTTACAATCCTGAGAACAATCATCTTGATCGGAGGGAAGGAAGAATTTATCTGAGGTTAGAATTGCAGGCTCTCAAAGCCGCCCTTCTCTCAGACTCGCGTGGCGAGATGCTAAAGCACATAGCTGACGCCCTTACCTTTCGGATGTACCGCTATGCAATTTATCCGCATGCGGACTCAACTGAAAATCTCCTGGAGCTAAATGAAGGACTCGCCGAATACACAGGTGTTATGATGAGCGAAAGAGATCAACAGCAAATGCGCACTCACTTTGTGAAAAGCATGGATGATTTTTTGAAGAATCCGACTTTTGTCAGATCGTTTGCTTACCAAACTATCCCGTTGTATGGTTACTTGCTGCATGAAGTAGATCCGAACTGGAACAAAAGCATTACGGATAGCACAAATCTGACGGCATATTTTCTGAAAGCGTTCGATGTTCATCTGCCGAATGATTTGAAGACTGCGGTTGCAAAGATAAGGGATCAATATGGCGCTAAGGAAATTATTGCAGAAGAAACTGAGCGTCAGCAAAAAGTTGATAAACTCATTTCCGAATACAAAAGAGAATTTGTAGAACAGCCTCATTTGGACGTTCCACTGCGTCATATGAGCGTCCAATTTGACCCGCGCGATATCGTGCCCCTTGAAGACAAAGGAACTGTTTATCCTTATATCCGGGTCGTAGATGATTGGGGAATACTGACAGCAACGAAAGGAGCACTCATGAATCCAACATGGAAGAAAGTGACAGTCACTCCTCCAATTCAAATTGAGAAAGGAAGAGTTGTCGGCGATGGCTGGACATTGGAGCTGAAGGACGAATATGTGGTACAGAAAGACTCGGCAACCAATGACTACATCTTGAAGAAAAGGTAAAAGGTCATTTATGCCATCAATGCAGGCGCAACTTCGCCTAACATGCCGCATCACGACGTTCGTCATTTTATATTCAACGTGCTCGCTCAATGCCGCCGTCATTGAAATATCTGGAGCGGCGCCACTGCGTGATGCGGCGATACGTTATGCGTCATGCCTACCGCGCGAAAAGAGGAAATACGAATCGCACAATTCGGGTTTCTCCGAACTCACAGTCAATATTAATTTCACGTCAGTCTCGAAAACAAAGGAGTTTACCATGTCATCTGCATTCCAACTTCGACCCTTAGGCAGCACAGGAATTACCGTAACGCCGCTCGGACTTTCCGCATCCTATTTTCCCGGCAAGAAATCAGTGTACGCCGCCGCGGAGGAAGGAGTCAACCTCTTTTTCGCGTATGGTTTTGATGTACAGATGATACGTGCGTTGCGAGAATTGATGAAATCGCGTCGAGACAAGTTCACCCTCGTAACTGGCGCCTACAACTACGTCTGGTGGGCGCAGGACGTTCGGAAGGCGTTCGAGAAGCGTCTGCGGCAGTTTAACACGGACTACATCGACGTGTTTCTTTTCATGGGAGTGATGAAGCCGGCTGAGTTAACGCCGAGAGTTCACGAAGACTTGTTGAAATTGAGAGAGGAAGGGAAAGTCCGTGCGATCGGAGTCTCGTGCCACAACCGTGCCTTCCTTGGTAAACTGGCCACAGACGGCGATGTGAACGCATTGATGCTGCGCTACAACGCAGCCCATCGTGGTGCCGAACGGGATATTTTCCCACATCTCGCTACGCACAATCCAGGCGTCATCAGTTACACCGCCACACGGTGGACGGCTTTGTTGCGCCGTCCGAAAGCTTGGCCGAAGGGTGCACGCATTCCGACGGCAGGGGAGTGTTACAGATTTGTTCTTTCGAATCCACACGTGCATGTTGTCTTAACAGCTCCACGAGGCGAGCGCGAACTGCGGGAGAACATCGCTGCCGTTCACCAGGGCCCACTTGACGAAGAAGACATGAAGTTCATGCGCGAATTTGGCGATGCCGTGTACAACCAGAAGAAATGGTTTATGTGAGACTGTTTCGGTGAAATAATTTTGCACCATAATTCAATGTATGGGCACGAACGCATAACAACCGCAACCACGACGCTCATTCATTTGGTGAGGCAGATCGGTAACAGGTTTTGGCGGAATGATTTGTATTCTCTCGTGGCCGCACACATTTCATGTCACCGCATAGAGTACGGCCATGCGTGGTTGCTTGAACGTTAGTTACAATTGCCCTTTACAATTCCAACAAAGGAGCGCATTGATATGAAATTCCGCTTAACGTTGTCCGCAGTAGTTAGTCTGAGTACCTTTCTGAACATCGCCGCGACCGCTCAAAGCCCGATAGTTTCTAATACATTAGTCGGCAAGGTGATATGTGGTTATCAGGCATGGTTTCAATGCTACGGCGACGGTTCGCCGATGCAGAAATGGTTTGGCTGGGCTAATGGCTCCTATCGGGATTCTACTGTTCGCCCACGCGCTGGGTTCCTTTCGTTTGACATCTATCCTGATATCTCCGACTATTCCCCTTCTTCGTTGTTCCAAACGGGTTTTCAAAACCTTGGAGATGGTAGGTCCGCGAAATTGTTCTCCTCGTGGAGGGACGAAGTCATCGACAAGCATTTTTCCTGGATGCAGGCTTACGGGATCGATGGAATCGCGTTCCAAAATTTTACAGTGGGATCTTCTGACCTTGTGTACAAACAAAACCACGACAGCGAAAGTGTTCGGATAAAAAGAGCCGCGGAGAAATATGGAAGGATTTTCTACGTTATGTATGACATCAGCACTTTGGACGCGAGCCAATTTGATTCCTTGAAGACTGATTGGGCCAATAAACAAGCCGGTGTTCTTCACTTGACTTCTTCACCACAGTATGCCACTCAAAATGGAAAGCCCGTTGTCGCAATATGGGGATTTGGCTTTACAGACAGGGTGGGAACTCCGTCGCAGTGTCTCAATGTCATAAATTGGTTCAAGAGTCAAGGATGTTATGTTGTGGGAGGAGTGCCAGCATACTGGCGTACTGGGAACAATGATTCAAAGGCGGGATTTGATTCGGTATATAAAAGCATTAGTGTCCAACTATAAGTCGAATAAATTCAATTGGTTATCGAGATGGTGCTGTTGAAATTCGGGTCGTGTATCTGTAAGTGCTTGAGAAACAGGTGTTTTCTCAAACAGGGTAATGCTTAAAAT
>JAMCQL010000075.1 GCA_023381615.1 Bacteroidota bacterium | reverse complement strand
TCAAACAAGCGAGAATGTCCTCTTCGGTAAGTGATGGAAAGTCATGAAGAATTTCATCATAGGACATACCGGATGCAAGGTAAGAAAGGACATCATAGACCGTAATCCGCATACCGCGGATGCAGGGCTTGCCGCTACGCTTACCAGGCTCAATCGTAATAATGTCTTTGTAGTCCTTCATAGTTTAAACCTTGGTTTCTTCACAAATCTAAAGACTCATGCGTTGAAATACAAATTTTCGACATCGCGCCACGGCCCGCAAGGGGGCCTTCGGATAGAATTACCTTCATCTTCCATCCAATCCGAAATCAGAAATCCGGCATCCGAAATGTCCCACCTTCCGACTTCTGACCTCTGACCTCTGTCCTCTGATCACTGACCTCTGACCTGTACTTCCCCTTCGCCTTCTCCACCTGCTCCTTTATCCACGGATACGTCCTGCTAATTCCATCGATAAGTTTCATGGATGGTTTCCAACCGAGCTTTTCGCCAATTAGCTTATTATCTGAGTTTCTTCCACGCACACCGAGCGGACCAGGAATGTGCTTGATCGTTAGCTTCTTGCCGGCGATTTCCATAACCATTTCAGCAAGCTGGTCGATCGTGACTATCTCCTTTCTCACAGTATGACCCCGTTTAAGAGCGCCTTTGAACAACGCCCTCTTGGAACGAGCAAGGTCACTCTTCGTCAGTCTACCAGCTTCACTCTGAGGATTCAATTGCGGACATGGAATATGGGGCATGCTTCGTCATCGGGGAAACTCTCACATGGCAACAACTTCAACTTGATGCCGCTTCTCCCTAGCCTCATCCACGATCTTCTCCAGTTCCCGCGCTGTGGCATTGTCAATCCATTCCTCACCGCACTGCGTGCAGATCTCAGCCTTGACATTCCTGACAACAATCAGGCCCGTACCGGTATCCACAGTATAGGTTGTTGTTCCTAATTGCTTGCCCCCTCCGCATAAAGGGCATTTACCATCATGACTCTTCTTGTTCATGGCCTCTTCCTTGTCTTGTAATCCGACTCAAAATAATCGAATGTTGGCTGATACGCGGTTATAATATAGACATAATCGCTTTCCTCATCAAAGGATGCGACAACGTGGATCGCTTGGTTAGACGGAAACCCAAGAAACAAAGCGCTGGGAAAAGGCTTATCATCAGGATAGTCCTCTATTTGCTCACCTGACAGAAGAACCCGGATAACTTGACTCTGTCGAAGCCCTCTCTCGGCAATTCTCTCAAGAACGTGACGACGCCATTTGATCCGCTCTTTAGTTAACGCCCTATGAAACTTGGCAATATCTATTGGCTTAACCTCACGCTCAGATCACGCATTGCGTCCTGCATCTATCTACGTTCCCATCTTCTTAACTTCAAAACTTCTCACCTTCCCGCCGTCCCATCTTCTCCTCGTCACCCTGTCCCCAAGTCTCCGAGTCGTTCCGTCCGATCTTCCTACCCTCCCGCTTATCACCTTTCACCCTACACCCCAAATCTTCCCACCTTCTCATCTTCTCACCTTCTGACCTTCTTGCTCCCCTCCACCTGCTCCTTTATCCACGGATACGTCCTGCTAATTCCATCGATAAGTTTCATGGATGGTTTCCAACCGAGCTTTTCGCCAATTAGCTTATTATCTGAGTTCCTTCCACGCACACCGAGCGGTCCCGGTATGTGTTTAATGGCCAGTTTCTTGCCGGCAACTTTCATTACCATTTCCGCAAGCTGGTTAATCGTAACCATTTCTTCGGAGCCGATATTCACGGGGCCGGTGAAATCGGAGTCCATCAGTCTTCTTACTGCTTCGAGGCACTCATCTACATACATAAACGATCTGGTTTGTTTGCCATCTCCCCACATCTCTATTTCTCGACCATCCGGAGTCTCAGCAACTTTCCTGCAAAAGGCAGCCGGTGCTTTCTCACGTCCACCTACCCATGTGCCCTGCGGTCCAAAAATATTGTGGAAGCGTGCTACACGAACGTTTAATTCATAATTTTTCTTGAAAGCTAGATAGACGTGCTCACTGAACAATTTCTCCCAGCCATATTCGCTGTCCGGTGCTGCCGGATAAGCCGAATCTTCCGAGCACTTTGGGTTGTCAGGATCTTCCTGGTTATATGCCGGGTACATACATGCCGATGAAGAGTAGAATATTTTCTTCACCCCCGCCTTAATCGCGGCGTAAGCCATGTTCAGGTTTATCATGCCAGAGTTGTGCATTATGTCGGCATATAACCAGGAAGATCCTGACAACCCAAAGTGCTCGGAAGATTCGGCTTATCCGGCAGCACCGGACAGCGAATATGGCTGGGAGAAATTGTTCAGTGAGCACGTCTATCTAGCTTTCAAGAAAAATTATGAATTAAACGTTCGTGTAGCACGCTTCCACAATATTTTTGGACCGCAGGGCACATGGGTAGGTGGACGTGAGAAAGCACCGGCTCCGCAGACAAGTGCTGTTTTAAGGTTTACCATATATTTCTCCACAATGAATGTTCCATTTCGAAAATCGACACAGAGTTATGTAAGGAATATGAAAGACATATTGATCAAGCACATATCTTACTTCGATAACATTTTTGAGAACAACTTCTCGTAGGAATGTGTAATACGATCCCAAGTATAGCGCTCTAGAATTCGCCCACGTGCCCTATACTTCAACTGTGCCATATCGATATTCCCGGCTTCGATCTCGTTGACGATTTCAGTGACAGAATCCGCATTTTTCTTAAAGAAAACTCCATATTGACCTTCAGCCAGGACTTCTCTGCTGAAAATTGTGTCCAAAGCCAGGATACAACAGCCGTTGGCAAGAGCTTTCAGAAGAGTTGGATTCGTTCCACCATATTCATGACCATGAAAGTACGCAAAGCAATTACTGTAAAGTTCTCTTAGTACATTTTGATCATCGACGTACCCTGTAAACAAGAGTCGAGCGTCTGCCGATTTTTTGATATTGGCCGCATATGAATCAGAATAGGGAACATCACCTACAACAACCAATTTTCTCTTCGAAGCTGTTTTCATAAACCCCTGTATAATAATATCAGCATTGTTATCAGGCACCAGCCTTCCAACAATCAGGTAATACCCTCCACTTTCAAGGCCCCAAGTACGCAAGAGCTGCGGACTTGTGCTATACTCCAAATCGGCACCATATTCGATGACCGTACTTGCTGTGTGAAACTCCTTCAAATAAATTTCCCTCATTCGTTCCGAATCAGTGATGATTTCATCGAACAATTTCGTGGCAAGGTGTGCCGCCAAATAGAAGTATTTACTACCAATTCCTCTCCATTTTGGACGCAACCATTCCAGCCCATCAACATTAATTGCAGTCTTTTTCGTGGCAAGTGTCGTTATGAATCCAAAGGGACCATTTGCTGAATTTACGTATAATACAATGTCAACCGACTTGAACAAGACATGAAACGTCGATAAAAGACTGTGGCTAAATTGGCTTGCCGATTTCGTTTCAATCGCAGGTAAGTATACTAAATTAACTCCGTTCACTGCACGAGGACGTTCGCTAAATAGCCGCTTATGGCAGTAAACTGTAACCTGATGCCCTTTGCCAATAAGACGTGTACTAAGTTCGGACACAAACGTCTCGTAACCGCTATACACATAGGGATAACCCCGGGAACCGATAATAGCAATTTTCATCGAGATCTATTTTACCATTATCATTGATATCAAAACAACTTCATTCTCAACTTCTCAGTTTAATACATGCATCACTGTACCGATTCATTTTTTCGCCAGCAATGCCCAGGAAATATTTGATGTTATTTAAAAAACCTAATATGGAATGTGTCACGCAAATGCCTAGCAAAGATATAGATCTGCACCTCCAACTAAAAACGATCCCCCACCCACATGCCTTTACCACTGCCAAGAGAGTAAATCTCATGCCCTTGCGACCATAGGTCATTAAATCTTTGACTCTAATTCTTAACCTTTGCGCCATCCTAATCGTATCAATAGATTTTTCCCTTTGAGAAAAATTATGTACTACAGGAGTATATAAGATGGAAAATTTCGCCCCGGATTTCCTCAGGTCATCAAAGAATCTTTGATCAATAGAATCTAAAAATAAGTCTTCGTTGTATCTGTACTTTCTATATATGCGTTGCCTTACAGCAAGGCAGCTATTAATCGCGTTGAATCTGTGGTAGTCGATTTCGTCGTCAATCGATTTCAGTAATTTGTTCTTCAAAAAACCCGCGTTGTTGGGGGAGTATATTTTTCCATCCTGTCCATATATTATCGGCGCAAAGACTTCACTCCCCCTATTTCTTATTAATGAATCTCTCAATGCAAGGAAATATTCTTTCGTAATTTGCGTATCATCATCGAACCAAATCACCAAATCATCATCACCGGAGCGGCCCTGAATGTAACTTAATGCTGCATTGTAAGCCTTCGAAAGGCCTTTGTTTCCGCACATTGATATGTAATGAATACTTTTTTCCCTACACTCCTGCTCATTGTTATAGTCTAAAGTACTGTTATCAGCTACGATTATTTCCAATTCTCGGATGTCGACACGTAGTAAACGTTTTATTGTGGTGGATTCACTAATCGACTTGTTGTACACTACGACCACAGCAAAAAGCCTACAGGGAAATGGATCAGCCATCATAATACATTCAGTTTATCTATTTGATCAGCAGGCAGGTAATAACCTCTGTTAATCATTTTTCTGTTGAAATAGTGTTTCAAGCCGGTAACCTTCAAAAGCTTTTTGATTATCGAAAAAACCTGGTATTGCAATACGGCCCTGTAAAGGTATGATTTTGCTTTGAAGACTGAAGTGCCATATTCCATGCTGATCCGAGCATCTTCAGGATATGCATATTTGCACGGATTTTCGGTGCTAATCCCGCCACACCTGAAGAGCGAGATATCTGTATCTACTATTTGAAAAGTCGCCCCTCTCTTGTGAAATCTTAAAAGTAGCTCGCGATCTTGGGCACATACATACTGAAGAGAATACTTGCCATACTTCAAATAGGCTTCCTTCCTTATGAAGGTAGCGGGATGCATCAGCGAAGTTCTGATACTTAGATTATTGAGGTTCTGGTCAGAACGTCTTCTCAAGTATCTCTCAGCATTGTATTCTATTATATTGCCGCTTATGACATCACTATGCCCATCATAATTTCGTTTAAGTTTCTCAAGCGCGTGATCGATAAGCTGATCATCCGCAGCCACAATACCAATTAACTCTCCTGTCGCCAGATTTATCCCTTTATTATACGCATCCGCTCTGCCTCGATCTTTTTCTGAAATTATAATGTCAATTCTGTCTCTATATTTGGAGATTATTTCAAGTGTTTTGTCCTCCGAACCACCGTCTATGATAATGTATTCTACGTTTTCCTCTTTTTGTCTTAAGACACTTAGAATGGTTCTCTCGATAGTCTTTTCTGCATTATACGACAGAGTGATTATTGTAATCCGCATATCTTATCTCCTATCGAATAACAAACTCGTTGAAATAGCAAACAAGAAAGAATGCAATTCAAAAAATGGCCTCAGACCCAAGGCGTTAAAAATATTAACCAACAAAAAGATCAAGACGCCATAGCCGAAATATTTCCTGTTAAGGTTTGCAGTTACCTTTGACTTCACAGCGAAATTGAACTTTGTCCAATAATAAAGTCCGAATATCCCTGTTCCAGCCAACATCATCGCCGTAGCACCGAAACACGTTATTGTACCTAACCCGTAGCCAAACAATGGCCTAAGTAGGAATGCTTCTAAAGTGATAAGAATACTTACTAACCGTACCCTGTTGGACCATTCCAGGGCAGTTCTGTCTACCTGCCAGTAGCCGCTCGATATAACACGCTCTTCTTGGAAGAGGCTAGCAATTCGCCTTGAAAAGAAATCACGTGGAGATGTAGGTAGTGAGCTAGGATTGAATGAAAGTATTAATATCAGAGCAGCCAGGATTAAGACAGTAACAAGAAATCCTTTCCTGATAGATGCATAGTTGTGCCGCGTTGAGTTCCAGCTATACAACATGTAAATGCAAACAAAAGCACTAATAAACAAGACAGAACTGAATGCCATACAAAACACCATTAGCACTATCCCCAGGAAAATCCATCTGTAATCATTTTGAGATTTCGAAATAGCAGTCCTTGAAAGTAAGATCACTATCGATACGAATAACACATACGAGTAGTGGGATGCTTCCTGAGTCAATCCTTGAAGTTCCACCCCAAATCCACGAATTCTAGCAACAATAGTTGTTGAGCTTCGGTAGCCAAATACCAAGTCAAGGAATTTCCCATAGTTCAAATAATGGAAACCGTATTTTATCATGAACTCTAGAACACCCAAGACAAAGGAGAATTTGATAACTCTTGTAAACAGATCAATCAATCGAAAATAGTCTTCCTCTCTAAATGATGAATAAATTGCTAGCATCGTCGTGACATAAATCAGCATTTGAATATATTCTTGAAGTACAAATATGGATATCTCAGGATGAGACATCCAAGCTTGTTGTCTGATTATTTCTGACCAAGAGTTGGTGATAGTGCCGACTAAGACATTTGAAGGGAAAATAAACAGTAACAAGACCGCCAACAGGGAAATACTTGACAAGCCAATCGCGTATTTTAAGGTCTTGTTTTTCCTGATAGGATATTTTGACAATGTATATAGGGAAACGAAAAACATTACAGCTTCGCTGACTCTCCTATAACTGATTGCGACATTTCCTATCTTGATGAAATAGCCTACCTCAAGGAATAATTCTATGCTTGCTGTTAGAAGGACAATATTAAACAACAGTTCTCGTTTCCCCCTAGACTTCAGGAAGCAAAAGAACAACAATCCTACTAAGACGGCCGAAAATGGGTGAAACATTAGCTTAGGGTATGCTTGTAGAGTCTGTAAATATTCCCTGCATGGTCAGCCATGGAAAAGGACGAAAATGCTTTGGATCTCGCTTTTACCGAGAACCTTTTCATTGTATCGCTATCGTGGTATAGAGAGATGATTTTCTCCCTTATATCGTGCAGATCATCTCTGTTGAACATTACCCCATCAACTTGATCATCAACAATTTCAACATTTGCCCCACAGTTTGAGACCAACGGACAAAGACCGGCCATCATATACTCGACGGTAATACGTCCAAACCCTTCAGCTCTCGAACAATTGACGCCAATGTGATATCTCCTCAATTTTGCATATATGTTTGGGTCATAGTCAAAAAGTCTACAGCAATTATCAAGATCATTTTCTCGAATAAATCTTTTCAATTTTTGCTTATATGCTTTTCGTCCATTTCCATAAAAGTGAACCAGTATATCGTCCTTGATGTTTTGCGGCAACAAAGCTAAGGCTTGGATGAAAATTTCCTGTCCCTTATTAATATGGTAGCCACCCAAGAAGACAAAGCTCAACTTGGAGTTCTTAGTACTTATCTCATCATGCGTCCAATAATTCGTATCGACACCATCATATATTAATCTAATATTCTGCTCGGACATCCCGCGTACCACCCACTTTGATTTAACAGACTTTGAAATCGCTATGAAGGTCGATGTTGTGTCGCTCATTATGGGATTATATGAAGGGAAGACCAACATCAAAGGGAAGTCATCATCGCCATGCTCTCTTACGTGCCAAAGGTGCGGTATGTTATATTTTCGCGCAAAGTAATAGCCAATATCAATTCTATTTAGATTGGTGTGAATTATATCGATACTTTCAAAATCAATGAGTTTCTCTATTTTTCTTATCGCAATTGGCCTTGAGAGAGCATAACGGGCCTGCAACACTATCTTCCATAGCGATAAAGGCTTGCTATAAGAGCTTGACGAGAAGCTCTTAAACGGTGCGGACCAATTTTCCACGCCAATATTTGTCAGCGCGGCATTCAACTCGTTATGACGCCCAGTTATTACGATCGGCTCCACGTCGGGGTGATTTCGTTTTAGTTCCTTAATTAAATCATATAGGGCCAAGGCCGCGCCGCCCTTCCCCACGTGATTCATGAAATACAGAACCTTCATCACCACTTAAGGTTTTGGATTGAAATCCTTGCAGGTATAGCTCTGAAATCGCCAATGCCGAGCAATTTCGACCTGCCATTATGTGTGTCAGGATCGGTCGTGAAGCAGAAACAATTCACGAATCAGTCTGTGCCACCTCAGTGCGCAACAAAGCCTGACGAACAGTGGAGGTGGCTACCCTGATGAATTGATTCTTGCGGCTCGAGGTCGCCGGCTACAGCACGCAGGGACACATTTATCCTCATTGTGCCATTTCGATTCGATCGTTGCGCAACCATTTCCCAAAACTATCATAACTCTTCACGTTCATACCCGGAATCGCTGCACTTATGCCTGACTCTTCCATACAGACTTTTCAGAACAGTAAGAAACTTGTCATTTTCTCATCTAAAGAAGACCAGGTCACAGGCCAGTAACTTACCGCGCTTTGAAATTAGATCGTCTAATTGAAAGAACCTTCTGAATCCTCGAGAATGCATGAATGAGAAGAGCTCATCGTACTGCGCCTGACCTTCATAGAATTCCTCGAAGTTTACCTCCAGCTGGACCGCATCAATGGAATCCAGCAGATGGCCCGCTCCCACTAATACCTCAAGCTCAGAACCTTGGACATCCATTTTGAGAAGGCAGGGTCTAGATATTTCATGCTCGAGGGTTGAGTCCATCCTTCTGCAGCTCACCCAGGTTTTTGATTCGTTTTTTGTCCACGGGAACTCTTCTTTATGGACACTAGTCATTTTCAACATAGAACTCGAAAACGAAAACTGGTTTACGTGAAACTCAACTTGCTTGTTCTCGCTCCCCAGCGCACAATTCTTCGCCTGAAATTTTTCATTTTTCGACGCGACGTCAGCAAGCTTAATGAAGCTGTCGGAGAGGGGCTCGAAGGCAATCACTTTTGCCATGGGAAACAGAAAAAGCGCAGCTCTTGAATATTCCCCATGCGCAGCACCAGCGTCAATAACCATCATAGGCTCACTACCCAAGTAGCCTTTTATCATCAGAAGATCCTTCGCAAACCGGACGTTGATCCCACTAACTTTCACATGCAAAAGTTGAGGCCATTCTATAATGCCCTCGACCTTCTTCAAAGTCGAAAGCAAGCTCGACAGGACTCCATTCATTAATCAATTCCTCATCAAAACATTAGCTTGCGTGGTCATGATGTCTGCCACTCCTCGCACGATTCCCATGGTTGTCGTTCAGCGGGAAATGGTATTCCCAATTTCTAGAATATAGCGCAAATTCAGGCAACGCATTTATCCTCGATGCCATGTATTTTTGCCTAATAAAGCTTTCAAGTGATAATAGATATAAAATGCAATTCCTCTGATTGAAAATAGCGGAAAGCACCCCGTCCACAGTCGGTAGAACATTAGACGCGCTCTTATGGAAGATCCCGATCCCAACATGGCTTCCACGTCATTCCTAATGCCTTTAAACCCCGAGAACATTTTCCGAATCTTAACTAATTCCTCTTCACTGAAATCCGCATCGATCAACTGTATATTAGCGAAATCTAGTTTCGCATCAATAGTGCGATATGTTCTGATCGGTTCATAATTCGTAATACATTGAGAGGAAACTTTCCAAGGCACGTGGTCCTTCTTAATAGCAAAAACAGATGGAATAAGTTGAGGAATAGCGCTATGAGCATACTGCGGGGCCAAACCTATATAAGTACGCATTTTCTCCAGGTTAATCACATTATTTGACATAAACACAAATTGGCCGTAGCCTGCTTGTACGTTCCGAGCAACAAAGACATCTAATACCTCCCCAAAACTCTTGCACAACCGATCCGGTAGAGGATAATACCCCTGTATTGAATATTTAATGTGGGCAATCTCAGGCATCTTTTTTATGTCACTCAATATAGTAGATATGGCGTTCGGCATGACCTTATCGTCATCTGACAACAACCACATCCATCGAGTACGACATAACTGGTAAGTGAACGAAACATTGGCACTCCCCCCGATATTATAGGGGCGATTATAAATATTTATGAGTCCGCGGAATTCCTTGCTGAGATTTCGAGACAACCATTCGTCCACATCATACTCAGAACAATTATTGGACACCACTATTTCATATTGATCATAATGACCCTGAGGCTCTATGCCTTTAAGTACATCCAACAAAGATTGTTTTCTGTTATACGTTGGAATAGCTATCGTCAATAGTTTGCTGTTCATGGTGCAGTTTTTTCTTCTAGGATTGCTCCAACGTAGACGCGTGTTAACCACAACTCCGTATGCGACTTCACCAAGCGTAAATCCCAGACGTAGTAGACGTTCTGGGTACACAACCCATCAGCAGGACAGATTGAGCTGGGCTAGAGCAAGTTCAACATAATCCCCTTGGTTACACGTTGAAATACGAATCGAAACAACCGGTGTTTTCTAGTTTGTTTACTTTACTATATTATTAAGCTTTATCAGATCAATACCCCAGTCACGTCTCTTTCTGAGGAACACATATATTGCCATCGGTAACCCGACGAACAAATTCAGCCCAGCAATTGCAAATGATAGAATATCCGCATCGTAATATTTCGCGCATATCCATGCGACGACCGCGGTAAGAGCACCCATAACAAGAGAATTTACAAGGTATGGCTCTTCTTTATGGGCTCTGAGGTAACCAGCAAACGAAAAGCCCACAACGTTAATAACATTTGTAAAGAGAAGTGCTCCAATTGCATAGATGGACAGAACCCGATCTCCATATCCTGGAAAGTAAAGCTTTGCATAATACACAAAAACGATTATTAGCACAGACATGAGTACCCCCACCAGCAACGCCTGACGCGTGCTAGTGTACGCCAATGAATCAAGTTTTCTGTAATCTCGTTTCCGAATTAACGCACCGTATAGCGGGGTTTTTGTTGACACCCATGCCACGCTGGTCTGCAATACGACATTCGCCAGAGAAATAGTCATCCCCATCTGACCAGCTGCGATAGAGGATTGATACCTAAACAGCAGCGGATTGAACAGCTGGAAAATGAAATACCCCGACGCCCAGCTTATCGCGATCCTCCACTGCATCGGGAGAACTTCCGACCGCCAGGCGATATTCCCGCGCGCCCGTCTCTGCTCGGAGTTCATGGCTTGCTTGAGCAACCCCCAGAAATTTCTGCGTATCCAGACGGCAGGCACGATAAGATTGGCAAAGGCGAGCGCACTGGCAGTCAGAAGGTCTCCCCCCGTGACAATTATAATCCAGGCGGAAATGACCCCTGCGACCAACTGATAGAATTTCATCTTCTGCAGCTCGGCGATCCGGCCGCAACCTTCGACGACAGAAAGGATCGGGGTCAAACTCAATCCGAGTCCCGTAAATATCACGAGCAAAACCCACGGGAGCACGTATGTAACGGAATGTGAGTCGGAAGCGAAGAATAGCCTCCCACCGGGTATCAAGACCACAATCAGCAGGAAAGCCGTCCCCCCGTACCACTTCATCGACTTACTCAGCAGCGAAAGTAACCTGCTCAGGGGCACTTCATCCCCTACAAGAACACCGCCCTCTCCCCAAGACAAGTGCGCGAACTCATGACTGGCAAACTGCGTGATCACGTACCCCAGTCCCAGCTCAAGGAAGACGGAAGTGGCAACGACGCTGAAGAAAGTATAGTAGTAACCCTGTATGGAGGGAGTGAAGTACCTGGCAATTAGGAAGAGTGTTATGGGCTGGGAGAAGAGCGAGAAGCCTCTTCCCAATAGAACGAATGAGATGGCCCTGTCTACGCCGAATGTCTTTGGAACCCACTTTCGCAGTTTGAGAAGGCGTCCCGCCAGAGAAGTTTCCTCGAGAGTCGAATTGGCCAATTTACCCTAGGACGATTCCGATCGGGAGAGTGAACATCACCTTACCTGAGGGATTTGATGACTCTGAAGAATTTCTGCGGGCTGAAGTCGGTTTCATATAACTGTTCGTACTTGTCACCCTTCGTTTGTGTGGCAGAGGAATTTTGACGGCTAAATGGGGCAGCTGCAAGTTACGGCGGCGCATGCCGGCGCTACCGTAGAGGCGGAACACCGAGCTTCGAAGACCACTGGTTCATCTCCTTGAGCAGCTCAGGCTCAATCGGGATGCCTGTCTCCAGTCGCTTAGATTCACTTATATATTCGGGCTCACCGGGGAAAAGTACCGTTCCCTTCTGCCGTTTCGCGGCATCAGTGATCTGGAGCGCCACTTCCGCAAGAGTCTCCCCCCCTGCGAATCGGGACGGATCGATTGCCATGAGGAGTGAACCTAGGTGCCGGCGCTCGGTCAGGTCGCCGTACATTACGCTGACACTCGGTCCGAATGGCATTCCGTTCAGAGGACCGCAAAGGATGTCGATCATCATTGCAAGACCATATCCTTTGTAACCATACTCTTCGCCTCCCAGAGGGAACAAAGCTCTCGTTTCCTGCGGATCGGTGGTAAACGAACCCTTCTCGTCTACTGCCACCCCGCGAGGAAGTTCATTGACGTCGCGCCGCGCGTTCATCACGCGATTCCAGGGGATAGAACTCGTCGCCATGTCCAGACAGAGGGGCAAGCTCCCTTTGCGTGGGACGGCAATTGAAATTGGATTCGTCCCCAAAAATCGCTCTACACCCCCGAACGGGACTACCAGCGGATCGGAATGAGTAAACGATATCCCTATCAATCCGAGATTAGCGGCCTTGCGGCTGTACAATCCTACGGCGCCACAGTGAGATGATTCCGAGACACCGACTATGCCCACACCATTCCGCTTTGCGAGGCGAATCGCGGTGTTCATGCCTACGTCGCATATGACGATTCCCAGCCCGTGTCCGCCGTTCAGCTGGGCCGTGCACGGACCCGTTTCCCTGACCTGGATGTCAGGGCTCGGCTTGATAGAACCCGCCTTGATCCTCGCCAAGTAGTGAGGCAATCGCGCAATTCCATGCGAATCGATCCCCCAAAGACTCGTTTGAACGAGCGCGTTTGTCAGAACTAATGCATGCTCGTGGGATAGCCCCACGCTCTCCAGACACGACAACGCCCATTCGCGGAGGACTTTGTGATCTTTGTAAACTTCGGCAGTCATTTTAGTAGGATTCACGCAATAGCATCGGTCAGTTCCGACAGGTCCTTCATGACCCAGGTCGGTTGATAATCAAGAGCCGCCAACTCGTCGGTGGTGGAGACTCCGGAAAGGATCAGGAGGCTTCTGATCCCTGCGCGGACGGCGCCGAGAATGTCCGTTTCCAGACGATCCCCGACGGCGACTATCTCGTTCGAATCGATCCCGAGTCGGGAAATTGCCTCCCTGTACATGTACGGTTCCGGTTTTCCGACGATGACCGGTGTTACACCGGAAGCCGTCTGAAGGGCCGCTAGGATCGCACCGTTGCCATGGACTATGCCGCGCTCTGTCGGGAATGCCGCGTCGGGGTTAGTGCCAACAAGTTTCGCACCGCCGCGAAGATTTATCGTGGCAGTCGCAAGCTTGTCCCAGGAGATGCCGGAATCCATACCGCATACGACAAACTGCGCCCCGCTTTCATAGGCCGCCAGAAGAGTGAACTTCCTGTGAGTAATCGCATGGATGAGCCCCTCTTCTCCGATCACGAAAACCCTCGTCCCCTCCGGAGCGGATGTGGCCAGGTATTGAGCGGTGGCTTCCGCGCATGTTAGGATCTCCTCCGCAGACACTCTCACTCCCATCCGTTCCAGCTTTGCAACATACTCGTCAGGCTTTTTGCTCGAATTGTTAGTCATAAGGATGAACGGGATGGATCTCTCGCGTAACACCCGAAAGAAATCTGTCAGGCCTGACAATGCGGCCTCGCCATGCCAAAGCACCCCATCCATGTCCACAATCATCCCGCGAACCCCGGCCAGCGGTTTCTCAGTCACCACACATTTTTCTCACTTCCTGGATGTGCGACTTGAGACTGTTCAGGAAGAACTCTACCTCGATTCGGTAATTGATATATTTTACTCCGAGGCCGGCCCAATGCTTGACCCCCTCAGGGGTATCGGTGAAGACTCCAGTCGACACGGCGAACTCGGCACAGACCTGAATGACCTTGGCGATTTCTTTCATCACGGCTTCGTGCCAGATCTGTCCGGTCAAGCCGAGAGATTGACTCAGGTCATATGGCCCGACAAAGATTACATCTATTCCAGGGACGGCTGCGATCTCACGTATGTTTTCGACGCCTTCGCGTCCCTCGATCATCAGGACCAGCAGGCTTTTCTTGTTGGCCGTTGTGAGGTAAGCCTCTTTGGGAATATTGGAAAACTCTGCGGCCCTGACGAACCGGCATAATCCCCGTTCACCCTCGGGGGCGAATTTGCTGAAAGTCACCGCTTTGCGGGCGTCGTCGGGTGTTTTGATATGAGGAACCTGCAGTCCGTGAATCCCGAGATCGAGCAGCCATTTGAAGTACCTCTCATCCAACGTGGGGATCCGGGCTATCAGTCGAATGCCGCGGCGCTCGGCCGCCAGGATCATCGGATAAAGCTCGTTGGGCATGATAGCCCCGCCATGCTCAAGATCGGCTACGGCAAAATCAAAACCCGCCAGGCCCAGGATTTCAACTATCTCGCCCCGCGGAATACGAACAAACGGGCCCACGAGGTGCGGCTTGCTCTGCAGCCAGGTCCGGGCCGGCAGTACGATCTCATCGCGTTCACTCACGACAGCTTCTCCTAAAGATTCCGCATATCATTTGTCTTCGATCTTCAGACTTTTCGGGTGAAGTTCGATCACCATTTGCTCCTTCAATTCCTTGCGCGGAAGGAAGGGATAGAGATCTTCGATCGGCGGTGATACCAGGCTGCCGTCCGACTGCACCGCGAAGGACAGTTTGGGCACCAGGGGTTGCAGCGGTGCCATCGCAATCTCGCACAGGACCGGTCCAGCAGTAGCAAGAACCTTCTCGACCATAGCTTCGATATCTGCGGGATCCCGAAGCTGGAAAGTCCTGAATCCGAACGCCTTCCCGACTTCCGAGAAGTTCGGGCAGCTCACACCACTCTCCGAGCCGGAGGCCGTGAAGCGGTTGTCGCCGAAAAGTGCCGTCTGGGTGTGCTTGATAGACAGGTAAGCGTCGTTCACGTAGAGGAACATCTTGATCGGCAGGTTATGATGAATGACAGTCTGAAACTCCTGCAGGTTCATCATGATTGATCCGTCGCCGGTGATAAGTATAACGCGCTTCTTCTCGCGTGCTAAGCAGGCACCGATGGCTCCCGGCAATCCGAAGCCCATTTCGCCAAGTCCGGTCGAGGTCACGAGCCTTTGCCGTTTATCCAGGACAATCGCCTGGTGAGTGCAAGTCAGCGCCGCGCCCATATCCGTAACGATGACCTCGTCATCGGCAAAGAACTTTGAAAGCCGTTGTGTGAATTCGTAGGAGTTGATCGCGCCGGGCTCCGTATGATGAATTGAGGGATCGTACAAAGGATATTTCCGGCGCCATGCATTGCAGCGTTCCAGCCAAGCCTTAGGCTCGGCAAATACGGATTTTTCCGCTTCATGCAGAAGTTGAGTGATGAAGTACCGTGCGTCGGCCTGCAGACAAAGCCAGTCCGGTTGTCCATCGAATTTCGCCAGCTCCACCGGGTCCGCGTCTACCGTCACCTTCTTCGCAGCCCGCGCAAATTCAGTGAGGTCGTAACCTATTTGGGGAATAGCAAGACGGGTACCGACTGTGATCAGCAAATCCGAATTCTGCACGACAAAATTCGCGCACCGTTGGCCGTAATTGCCGGCGTGTCCGAAATGACGCGCATGGTTCGTGGGGACGAGGTCCGCGCCGTTCCATGCCGTCAGGAACGGAACCGGAAACTTCTCCATCAACGAATGCACGAGGTCCTGCCCCCCCGCGAGACGGATCCCGTTCCCAATCCAGAATACGGGACGCTCCGCTTTCTTCAGCCATTCCAGTATGCGACCCATCGGATCGGACAGGTCAACCTGGGCCGCTGCCTCCGGAGTAAACCCTGAGAGTGTTTCAGGATCGATCTGTGCGGCCTGGACATCTGTTGGAATGTCGAGCCACACAGGGCCCGGCCTGCCCGAAAGCGCCATGTACCAGGCCTTCTCGAGATGATATCGAATTGAAGTCGGCTTTTCTACGAGCGCCGAATATTTTGTGACACCTTCGACCATCTTCGCGATATCGAATCCCTGCACTCCCCACATTCGCAGCGGGTTGGCACGCGTTGCGAAGTTTGAACGCTCCTGGCCGGAAATAACGAGGCACGGTATCGAATCCGCCCACGCGTCCAACACGCCGGTCACGGCGTTGCTCGCACTTCCTCCGGAAGTCGTTATCATAATTCCCAAACGGTTCGAGATCCTGTAGTACGCCAGGGATGCCATCACACCGGCCTGCTCCTGGTGAGGACAAATATACGAGAGGTCCGGGTGACGGGCAATCGAGTCGAGTAAATGGACATCGCCTGCTCCCGATATCGCAAAGACATGTTTCTCGCCTCGCCGCGCAAAAAAGTCGGCAATATAGTCGCTTACTTTAGTCTTCATAATTACATTTCCTTCTCCATTCGATGGATGCTTAAGACCTGGACAGGTGGAAACACGGGAGGCAACAGGGTGAGATCCAGATCGGCCGAGCGCACGGCTTCACCGATTTCTACCAGCACGCTCCGGCCCGCGACAAGGCGGCCGAGAAATGGGACGATCAGCTGCGTCTCGGAGCAGATTTGATGCGCGTCGTCAGGTGTCTGCAGAGAGCGCAGCGCAAAATTTATCGTGTTAAACTGGTACCGATCGTTCGGGGTAAACGGCTGGTAGGCGTACTCATTAAAATCGGTGGAGTAGTGTTTCGCGGATTCGTAGGCGGTTCCCTCACGTCCGAAGTTATCTTTCATCCGGACGAGGTCGCCCTTCATCGGCGGATTTTCCACTTCGATGATGAAGGCCCCGTCGTTCGAGATAGCTTCGCTTGTATGGAATACGCACGGTTCAAGCACCATCGCATCCATAGGTCTCAGTTTATACCGGTTCTCAAGCGTCGAACACATCACGTTGCCGGCAAGAACGATAAGGGACGACCTCTTTCGCAAATGGCAATGGAGAGAGGTTGCGTGACCGGGCTTCAGACAAAGCATCCAGACCGCGACACTCGAGTTCTGGTACCAGAGATACTCGTAACCCCAGGGCTTGAGGACAACTACTTTCGAATAGTCGAAAGTGTTCGCTTCCCTCGAGGGTTCGGTGTGCACACGAGAGAGATTCTCAAAATCCGCGACCGTGGGATAGACTTTCGCTATCATGCGTGCTGCCCTTTTAGTCTTTCGAACTGCGAGACTGTTTCCTTCATCCACGCCGCGTTATCCCGAAAATGCGGCGAGGTGACTATGTTCCTGTCGACGACCACAGGTGCAGCCTCATATTTTGCGCCCGCGTTGATGAGGTCGTCCTTGCATCCTGGGTAACAGGTCATCCTGCGGTCTTTGACGATGCCCGCGGAGATCAGCACCCATGGGCCGTGACAGACACTGGCGATCAGTTTCCCTTTCGCGTCGAAATCGCGGACGACCTGAAGGACATTCTCGATCTGGCGCACTCGGTCCGGCGACTCGTAACCGCCCGGCACAACAATCAAATCGTAATCGGCTTCCCGTATCTGCTCCGCGTCCACAGTAGCGGCAATGGGCAATCCATTTTTGGCAACCACGTCTGCCCTTTTTTTGGTGGCGACATCCACAGAGAAATCCGCTTCCTGCAGTCGGTAGTATGGGTAGATAAATTCCGCATCTTCAACACCATTGGCTATCGTAATGACCGCTTTATACATAGTGAAAGCCCTGCTAGTCCTCTTTGAAATCGGTGGCCTTTGGCAACCAAGGCCGCAGGTTTCTACGGTGCAAATCGTTCAGCATAACAAGGTCTCTCTCAGTATCCACGGATTGCCAATAGCCTGTGTGCGGGTAAACCGCGACCTTCCCCTCGGTAGCGAGGCGCGTGAAGACCTCATTTTCGAGGCTGCATTCGCTATAGGGTTCCATGTAGCCGGCGAGCGAGTGCTCGGCGACAATGTAGCCGCCATTTATATAACCGCCCATTCCCGTCAATGGTTTTCCCAAAGAATAGCTCTTCACTTTGCCGTCATCGACGACGAAAGTGCCGAAACGGGTCGGCGGCTGAACACCCGTGACCGTCAGGGTTCCACTCGACGATCGGTGAAATTCCAGGAGGCTCGCCAGGTTTACGTCGGACAAGCAGTCCGAGTAACTGATGAAATACGGATCCGCCCCGAGATACTGTTGACAGCGGGCAACCCGGCTCCCTGTCTGGGCATTGATGCCCGTATCAACCATCCTGACGTTCCAATTCTCTTCGGGAGTCCGGCTGAGCGGCTTGACGCTTCCCGAAACCAATGCGACCTCGATATCCCTGGACTGCGTACCGTATTGGAGGAAATAGTTGCGAATTCTCTCATCTCCTTCGCCGAGCGCCAGCAAGAAATCAGTGTGGCCATAGCTGGCAAAGCTCTTCATCACGTGCCAGAGGAGCGGCCGGTCTCCGATCATCATCATCCCTTTCGGAATTCTCATACGTGTGTCGGGGTCAATTACACCTCGGCCGCCGCACAGAAGCAAAACTTGCATATCTCCTCCTTTAACTACGCACCAAGCCAGACTTGATTTTGGCAGCATGCTTGGTCCCATGCAGGAAAAAGAAATTAGTATCAAGAGTGTCGTCGTCCATCATGAAGAACTCAGTCAAATGGTCTTCTCGGACTGTAAAACAGCGATAACCGATCTCGCCGAGCAATTGAATAATCGCGTTGGGGTGATAGTTAAACTTGGCCGCCCATTTGCGTAGCATTTCAGCAAATATGATTGGCTTTTGCTGACGCAAGATTCTCAAACCACCTTGAAACACAAACAACTCGGCACCTTCGACATCGCACTTGATGAAATCCACTGTCGTATTTGTTTCCTCCACAAAACGGTCGAGCGTCTTGACGATGCAGACAATTCTCTCCGCTTGCACACTGTCGCTCACGTTTACAGCAGAAGCGTTGCCAGATCCTTCTGGATAAAAGAAAAATGGCATTTCTTGATCGCAATTAAAGAATCCGAAGTTGTGCAATGATACATTTGGTAGGTTATTCAACTGAAGGTTTTGTTGCAGGTAATGGAACGTCGCCGGAATCGGTTCAAAAGAATGCACATGTACCCGCTCAACCAACCTCGCAATATTCATGGTGTACCAACCAACATTGGCTCCAATATCAAACACTATCTGACCCGGCTCAAGGAGATGCAATATCGCCATCATCTCAGGTTGCTCATACCCGCAAAAATTGAGAATCTCGATCGGAGTCATCCGCTTGTCTCTTGGATCACATATCATCCTCAAGCCTGTACGCCGCACAGTAAACACAACAAGCGAATCGCTGATTTCGATACTCTCGATGTCGCTGTCACCAACGAATTCGGCGTACTCAAACAGGTGTTCATGTAATTGATGCATCGCGTTGATATACTCCCGTTTAGTGAGTTGAGCAGCACGGTAGAGCGCACGTGTTTCGAATAGGTTCATAAGAAGCTCCTAACTGTTCTTCGAAATCCTTCTTTGGCGGAAGTTGTAGGCTTCCATCCCAATTTGCCTATTTTCGAAATGTTCGGGCAATTCCTCGCGATTGGGCTTTTCAAATAGTCATTCCCTGTCAACCGTTCCTGCCGGACCACTTTCAATTTCTTCTCTGGAAAGGTGGAGACCAGTAATTCGGCAAGATCGAGTATACTGATCTCGCCCTTATCGTTCCCGATATTGTACGCCTCGCTTACCTGCCCCTTGAGCAACACTGTAAAGAAGCCGGCGACGGCATCCGCGAGGTAGCAGAAAGGCCTAACGGCACTCCCGTCGCTTTTCATGACTATATTCCTGTCATTCACGATATCGGCGACAAAGTCCGCGAAGACTCTGCCGTCATCTAGCGCCATGCCCGGTCCGTAAGTGTGAAACGGTCGGACTATCTTCGCAGGCACTCGGTACTGATGAGCCCACGAGACACACATGGTTTCTCCCATGCGCTTGCTTTCCGCATAGCAGGAGCGGACCTCGGTCGGGTCGACGTAACCGTAGTTTTTTTCATTAATAGGAATCTGCGATGGATCCACCGTACCGTACACCTCCCCGCTGCTAAAGAACAAAAAGCCCGCCGCGTTCCTGTCTTTCGCCAGGTCAAGAAGGTTCCGAGTCCCAAGGATATTCGCCGTAAGTGTCCCGACCGGGTCGCGGCCGAAATACTTCGGACTGGCCTGGCTCGCGGCGTGAATAATATAGTCAATCCTGTCTATGATCTCTAGGGGAGTGCAGACGTCCTGCACGAGAAACTGCAGGTCTTCCCGCTGCTGATAATATTTGAAGCGGGCCCGCGCTTTCTCGATGTTCCTTACAAGGGCGATGACCTTGGTCCTGGGCGTGTGAACCTTCTCGTTCAGGTACAGGAGTGTCTCCACCATGTAAGCCGGGAGAAACCCGTTGGCACCCGCAATCAGAACCGTCTTACCCTCGAAAACAGACCACGGCAGGTCCGAGCCCGTGATAAACTCGAGGTCTTCCTGGATTATGTTGTTGCGCGGCATGGTTTCCCGGGCCCTATTCCCATTCATCTGTGCGGATGTCCGCTTCCACGACGCCGTAAGACAGGAGCGCGCGCTTGAAACTATCCACCATAACAGGCGGGCCGGAAATAAAATAAGTTGCGGGCGTGCCGCATTCTTCATACACCCTGCGTATGTCGATCACCCCGTCGGTATCCTGATACACGACATTTACACTCAGCGTCGGATTGATCTTTTTCGCGTCACATATCTCGCTCCCGAAAATGTGATAATCCTTCGATCTGACTCCCAGGTACAATCGCGGGTTTCTGTACTCCCCAAAACTGCCGTCCGCGAACAGCGACAGGAACGGCGTTACTCCAGTTCCGCCGGCAAGCAAAACGCAATTGTCCTGCGAGTGCGGAGGCGTGAACAGGTCACCGTACGGCAATTTCGCCCAGACAAACTTCCCTTCCGACAACTCGGAAGCCATTCTTTTCGTGAACCGACCTTTGGTAGTGAACGTAATTGCGACCGCATCCCGATCCGGACTTGTCTGCATCGAAAAGCAGCGTGAATCAGGCCATGCTCTGCTCGGATCGTATTCGTCAAGCGCGAGATGCAGGAATTGACCGGGGCTATATCTGAATCTGCCGCTCTCTGATTCAAGCAGGACTGTGTAAACATCCGGCAACCTTTGTAGCACCTCGACAACCCTTGCCTTGTACTTCCTGACGATACTCACATGTACTTCTTCATAAATGGATCGACGATGCTCTCTACGTACTCTATCTTCTTGCCGTTCAGGCCGGGAAAAGTCCCAAGGAAAAAGGTGTTATTCATGATAAGGTCCGTGTTGGTCAGCTTCCCAGCCACCCTGAATTTCCTTCTCTGAAATCCGGGCTGTTTTGTCAAATTACCCGCGAAAAGGTTTCTCGTCTCGACAAGGTTGTCATTCAGATGTTTTACCACGTCGTCACGTTTGAAGGGAGCATCCTCCTTCACCGTGACGATATAACTGAACCATGCGGGATCGGCACCGGCAGTCGGTTCGGGCAGGATAAGATGCTCCTTGTACTTTGAAAAGAGCTTATTATATGATCGGAAGTTTTGTCTCCTGGAGTCGCAGAAACGCTCCAGCTTATCCATCTGCGCACTTCCGATTGCAGCTTGCATATCCGTCATCTTCAAATTGTAGCCGATCTCAGAGTAGACATATTTATGATCGTAACCATACGGTAGATCGCCGAACTTCTGCGAGAACCTCTTGCCACATGTATTGTTTTCTCCGCCGGCGCAATAACAATCCCTTCCCCAGTCTCTGAACGATCGCACAAGCCTGGCCAATTCCCCGTTCTGCGTCACAATGGCACCGCCTTCACCGGTTGTGATGTGGTGAGCCGGATAAAACGATATTGTCGCCAGATCGCCGAATGTTCCCGTATATTTGGCTTTGTAAGTGCTGCCGAACGCATCGCAGTTGTCTTCGATCACCCACAAATTCCGACTTCGCGCCAGAGCCATCACTGCGTCTATGTCGAACGGGTTGCCCAGCGTATGCGCCAGGAAAATGCATTTGGTCTTGTCGCTGATCGCATCCTCCATGGCATGCGTGTCGATATTGTAGGTTGGGAGGCTCACATCGACGAATACCGGTATCAATCCATACTGAATAATGGGCGTGACGGTGGCGGGAAAACCCGCAGCTACACAAATCACTTCGTCGCCAGGCTTGAGTCTTCTATCGCCGAGCTTTTCAGATGTTAATGCCGAAAAAGCTAGCAAGTTTGCAGACGAGCCGGAGTTTGTAAGAATCACGTTTTCAATGCCTAGAAAGTCAGATATCTTGGTTGCAAACTCTTCCGAGAATCTCCCTTCAGTGAGCCAGAAGTCCAATGATGACTCGACAAGTTTGGTCAACTCCCGATCATCGAATACCCTCCCGGCGTAACTTACCCGGCTCTTTCCAGGGATAAACTCGTTCTCGGCAAACCGTTCCTGGTAGTACGCTTTCGTAAGCTCTAATATTTCCGATTTTATTTTATCAGATATCGTGCTCAAACATTCTCCCTTACTTTAACCCAAGACCCAAAAAATACTCGATTGTGGCGGATGACAACGACACCAGGCATCTTTTTCCCACTCACCGGTACAATTCCCATACAACGCCTCCTCTCCCTTGTTGGGAGAGGATTAAGCCTGCCCCGCAATTTTTATGCGGGGCTGAGGGTGATGGACTGGACTCGGGACTCTGTCGTCCGCTCTCGCGCCAATTACTGCGCCCACATCTGGCCTCTCGAAGCCGCGAGCTTAGTGTACTCCCTGATTTGGTGGACACAATACTGGTACAGGTTAGCGTCCTTGAAATCATAATAGTATTTGTACCACTGCACAGTCATCCTGATATTCTCTTCAAACGAGAGAGATGCACTCCAGGGAAGCATCATGTGGACTTTGTCGCAGGACAAACGCAGCCAGCCGGCTTCGTGCAGTTTCTTATCGTTCTTATCTGAGATATCAATCCACTCGCCGCTCTTCCATTCCTTCAGTATAGCTTCGACCAGGTCAGACACACACTTGGCAGAACTATCAGACGGCCCAAAGTTCCAACCGCCTGAAAAACTATGAGGGTCTTCACTCAGTCGAGCTGCGAGCCAAAGATACCCTCCCACTGGCTCAAGCACGTGCTGCCAAGGCCTAATCGCATACGGGTTGCGCACTTCGATTGGCTTACCAGCAGCAAGAGATCGAATGCTGTCGCAGACTATTCGATCCTTCGCCCAGTCTCCACCACCGATTACGTTTCCTGCCCTGACCGTAACGGCACCGAAACCTTCTCTGTGACTGAAATAAGATCTCAGGTAACCTCGAAAAGCCAGCTCCACCGCACCCTTTGAGGCGCTATATGGGTCATCGCCGCCCATGGGGTCGTCTTCCTTGTACCCCCAAACTTGTTCTCTGTTCTGGTAGCACTTATCGCTCGTAACCGATACCAACGACATGACGCTTGGGCAATTCCTTACTGCCTCCAGGACGTTAACGGTGCCCATGATATTTGTTTCCAGCGTAAGACGCGGGATGTCATAGGAAAGCCTTACCAGCGGCTGAGCGGCTAAGTGAAAAACGATCTCCGGCTTAAAATCTTCAAAGACCTTTGTCAGGTGCTCGAAATCCAGTATATCGCCCCTGACGTCTCTTATTCTTTTTCCGAGCCCGGTCACCTCAAGAACGCTGGGCTGAGTAGGTGGGTCAAGTGAATATCCAAGCACATCTGCACCTAACTCCTTCAGCCATACCGCGAGCCATCCGCCCTTGAATCCGGTGTGGCCTGTAACAATTACCTTCTTACCGGAATAAAAACCCTTGAACGCGTCTTCCATCGGATTAGCCCCAAATTTTCCAGGGGGCTTTGCCTTCTTTCCACATCTGGTTGAGAATATGGTACTCACGAGGTGTGTCCATACCTGTCCAGAATCCTCTATGTTGAAAAACGGCAAGCTCTTTATCCTTCACCATTGAAGGAAGCGGTTCTCTTTCAAGGATCAATTCATCGCTCGGCCAGAAATAGTCCCAGACTCTCTTATTGTCGAACACCATGAAGCCGCCGTTGATCCACCCCTCTTCACTCTGGGGCTTTTCGTTAAACCGCGTGACCATGCTGCCATCGAGGATCATCTCACCAAACCTGCCTGAAGGCCTGACAGCAGTTATTGTTCCGACTTTACCCTGCGCTTTGTGGGACTCAATCAATTTCCCGATGTCAATGTCGGCCACGCCATCTCCATAAGTAAGACAGAAATTGTCTTCGCCTTCCAAGTACCGGCGAACTTTCCAGAGTCTGGCTCCGGTCATCGCCTCATCGCCCGTGTCGGTAAGGGTCACTTTCCACTCCGCTTCATCAACGCCATCGTGAAACTCTACCGAACCATGCTCACCAACGCTAACAGTGAAATCGTTATTTATCGTTCGATAATTCAGGAAATACTCCTTTATCTTCCACCCATTATATCCAAGACAAAGAATAAATTCCTTCACGTCATAATGAGAGTACGTTTTCATGATATGCCATAAAATCGGCTTTCCACCGATCGGCACCATTGGCTTTGGGAGGCTCTCCGAAACATCCCTTATACGCGTCCCTTGTCCGCCACATAAAATAACAGCTATCATACTCCTAGCTCCCGACGTTTCTTCTGCATTTCTGTTTAAAAGACACGTTTAGAAGTGGCGACAGATTGTAAGACAAACTCGGCAAGTGCACATCATATCCAGTTCTCATCTCAGGTTACTGCTTCTCTCCTGACACGGCAGCGTCTCCTCATACAAATCCACAATCTGTCTCACTCCATCCCGCAAAGTAATCTTTGCTTTCCATCCAAGGACATTTATCCTACTCACATCAAGCAACTTCCTTGGTGTCCCATCTGGTTTTGAAGTATCCGACTCAATCCCACCTTCAAAGCCCGCTTCTTCTGCGATCAGTTTTGCAAGGTCTTTAATGGTGATATCCTCACCTGTTCCAATATTCACAAATTCACCAATATCATTATAGTTGTAGTTCTGCATCAGAAACACACAAGCTTCTGCCATGTCATCAACATGCAGGAACTCTCTCCTGGGCTTGCCTGTCCCCCAGACGGTGACGGTTCTGGGTTCGTGGTTCGGGGTCCTTGGTTCAGACTTCTGGGTTCTGGGTTCGTTGTCGGCGGAGGAGCGCTTAGCGTCGACGAATTTCCGCACAAGTGCTGCCAGAACGTGCGAGTTTTCCAGATCGAAGTTGTCGTTCGGCCCGTAAAGATTCGTGGGCATAACAGAGATAAAGTTCGTCCCGTACTGCCGGTTGTACGATTGGCACATCTTTATGCCCGCGATCTTCGCAATCGCATAAGGCTCGTTCGTCGGTTCCAACTTGCCATCAAGGAGATATTCCGCGAGACGTCGAGAAGTTTTCTCGGTGTCCCGTCAGGACGCGAGCTGTCGTATCGGATTGGACCCTGAAAGCCGGTTTCCTTCGCAATGAGTTCCGCCAACTCCTTGATAGAAATGTCTTCTCCCGTTCCTATGTTCACAATCTCGCCGTCATCGTAGTTCTCCACCAGAAACAAACAGGCGCTCGCCATGTCGTCGACATGCAGGAATTCCCTACGAGGAGTCCCGGTTCCCCAAACAGTCACGGTTCTGGGTTCGTGGTTCGCGGTTCAGAGTTCTGGGTTCTGGGTTCGTTGTCGGCGGAGGATCGCTTAGCGTCGACGAATTTCCGCACAAGTGCTGCCAGAACGTGTGAGTTTTCCAGATCGAAGTTGTCATTAGGACCGTAAAGATTAGTCGGCATGACCGAGATGAAGTTCGTACCGTACTGCCTGTTGTACGACTGGCACATCTTTATGCCGGCAATTTTAGCGATGGCATAGGGCTCGTTTGTTGGTTCGAGCTTCCCGTCGAGGAGGTACTCCTCTTTCATCGGTTGAGGTGCGAACTTCGGATAGATGCAAGAACTACCCAGAAAGCAGAGTTTCTTTACTCCTGATAGATAAGAGTTGTGGATGACGTTGTTTTGAATCTGCAGGTTTATGTAGATAAAATCGGCCGGATAAGTATTGTTGGCATGTATGCCTCCGACTTTCGCCGCCGCGAGGAACACGTACTCCGGCTTCTCGCTTTCGAAGAACTTCTTCACGGCTGCCTGGTCTGTGAGGTCGAGTTCCGTATGTGTGCGGGTCACAAGGTTCTTAAACCCTTTTTTCTCAAGAGCACGCATCAGAGCGGAGCCGACAAGGCCGCGGTGGCCGGCGACGTATATTTTCTGTTCAGGGTTCATTGTTCGGGGTTGAAAGTTCAGGGTTCAGAGTTCAAAGTTCAAGGTTGAAGGTTGAGAAGTCAACGTTGTCGACCGGAATTTCGCAGGTATCTTATGAAGCCGTTTATCAGGTTCGACACCGAAAGGGATCTTGCAGACAAGTCATCAAAGGTTTTGGAATCAATGTACCCCAGATCCAGTGCATTGTATGCCTCGCTCTTAACTTCCGAGGCTGATCCGCGCGCAATGGTCAAGAATTGAATGAACTCCTTATTGCTTCCTCTGTCAAATCCTTCGGCGATATTGGATGTAATGGAGATGGCAGCTCTCTGTATCTGATCCCTGAATCCAAAGTCTTTCACCTTCGACAAAGCTTTGTAAACGTCAACGACCAAGAGCCTCCCTTCTTTCCAGACTTCGATATCTTCGAACCTAGTAATCTTCATCCCGACTTCAGCCCTCCTTTGAACTAATAACTAACAAATTAACGACTACCTATGTCTTGAGAAGTGCTCTCTGTCGTATTCTGCCCCTCTCGATTACTGTGAACTTACCCGGGATCACCACCTTACCTCCCTCCATGATGGTCAAGAGGATTTGAGCAGGTTCCTCCGGTGCCGATGGATCAAAACGGAAATACAGGATGCCGGACGGCGGGAATGACTTGTAGCGATAAACTAACTCACCATAGTCTCTATCGAATGTCAACACGACCCGCTTCTCCTGACTTGCTCGTTTCAAGACATCCTCGTCGCTGGCTCCCGGGTTATCCTCGATCACACTTGCCACATCGTGGCCCGCAGTGCGAAGTAACCGAACACTGAGAAGAGGGAAATTCTCATTTGCCAGTAGATTCATCGCGTCGTACTGGTCGGTATGGTATACACAGACTCTTCACGCATGCATTCTGTGGCAAAAGAGAAAACTGCCCGCAGGCTCTCGGATGATAAAGTGGGATAGTTTTCAAGGACCTGCCTCTCAGTCCAACCTTCAGCGAACAGACCTAGAAGAAATTCTACGGATAGTCTGGTTCCCTTGACTACCGGTTTGCCGACCAAAACATTCGGATCAGAATTGATGTGTTTTCTCCAATCTACATCCGCCATCGTTTCCTTCACCATCCTTTCACGCACCTGTAATATCATAAAACTACATTGAAATCTCCAATAACACCTGTAGGCTGGGTCTGCGACAAATTTGTAAAAAGCAATAGATTAACCACATAGGCACATTAGAAAACATAGATTTATTCGTTAATGTGCCCTATGTGCCTATGTGTTTTATATTTTTGTCGCAGACCCCTGTAGGCTCCACACTCGGGAAACGTCCGACTTCGAACCGATATCTTCGAACGAAGAACCCAGAACTCCTACTCGGCTGAACCGAAACCAAAGATGGCACACGGATAACACAGATGAAACAGATTCTCACGGGTTTTTATCATTTAAAAAAGAGATTTCATCTGTGGTCATCAGTTCTTTCCGTGTTTTTTTGGTGTGCAATTTCTTGGTCTTATTTCACAGACTTTACTTGTAAGAGACTAAAAACCTCGTTTCCTCACCTCATCGAAATCGGCTTTCGCCATCAGGCTAACCAATTGTTCAAACTTTATCTCCGGCTTCCAGCCGAGCTTCTCTTTTGCTTTCGAAGCATCACCTATCAACATATCAACTTCGGATAAAACGGAGTCTTCTCATTCTGGGGGACAGCCTGGACTTTGCCAAAAAGTTCACTCGTCGATGCCTGGTAAAATTTCGTTTTAAGTCCTGTCTCTCTTATCGCGTCGAGGAAACGAAGAGTGCCAACGGCATCTACCTCGGCGGTATATTCAGGCACTTCAAAGGAGACTTTGACATGACTCTGGGCTGCCAGGTTGTATATCTCATCGGGCTCCACTTTCTCAAGAAGCCTGTTCAAATTGCTCGTATCGGTGACGTCACCGTAGTGGAGGAAAAACGTCTTGCCGTTTATCTCAGGATTATTGTAGAGGTGATCAATACGTCCGGTATTGAAAGAGCTGGACCTTCTGATAATCCCGTGGACTTCGTATCCCTTCTCGAGTAAAAGTTCGGCTTGATATGAGCCGTCCTGGCCGGTGATACCGGTGATGAGGGCTTTTTTCATGTTAGTGGTTCGGAGTTCGAAGTTCGTGGTACGAGGTTCAAGGTTCGGGGTTCAGGGTTAGATGTTCAGCGTTCAATGTTCAGGGTTCGGTGTTCAAGGTTCATGGTTCTTGGTGCGTGGTTCGTGGTTGGGCGCATGGAGCAGAGAGCCCCGTTGAAAACGGGGTAGACTCCACATGAGAGATCCAGGGTTCCATGTTCAGGGTTCATGGTTCGAAGTGTTCTGAGATTTCGAGGCCTTATTCCTGGCGGCGAGTCAAAGAGGAGATTTTGCCGCCGACCGGTTCCGGCATTAAGCCAAACATTATCATAATCATACAGTTGCTTTCTCCTTCACTATGGAAAGGTCAAGCAGATCGAGCGGGTTTCTGGTCGTCCGCTTTCCCGCATCCAAAATCTCAATAGCGACTATCCTGCCGTCCTTTGCGTAATCGATAATCACTCCATCGGTTTCGCTGGACTCGCCGATACTCTCACCCGGGATAAACTCAATGTTCAAAAGATCATGCTTTGGATCATACTCTATTTTCATCTACTCTTCCTCCTTCCAGTAACGTTTTATCTGTGACGTAATATAAGCTGTCACGACGGTAAACACCTCGTTGTCGTCCTCATAAACGACTCTCAGAAGATATTCCTTTTCGTCAATCCAAATCAACTTATGCGCGACCCTTCTTCCGCCATAGCCACTTACTACTTGAGCAGGATTTGTAACTGCATCAGTTATCCATTCGACTTTTATTCCCCGTTTCTCTGCTTTTCTTTGCGCGACTGGAATGATCTCGACTTTCTTCACTGCCCCTCAACATTTTGCCGCGGATTCAAAGGTTCTCAATTTAAGGTTCGAAGTGATCCGTAAGAGGATCCGGGGTACCCGATTCATGCTCGCCGCCGGCACCTTGCATCTTGGACCGGGATTCTCATGATTTCGACCAGGATTTATAGGATTAATTTGATTACCGATCCGAAATTCGCCCGACTCAGTCGCGGCTCGTCTCTTCTCGCAATGCGGGAGGAGACAGCACTTCGAAATCACGATCCTCCGAACTCCTCATTCCCGCTCTATGCTCTTTGCTCCATGCTCTCTGCACCACGCTCTTCTCACAGCTTCGCCATCTGAGTCCCATCGGACCCAGTGGCGCTTTCAGCGCCACCTCCCTTCGGTCGGCTTCGCCATTCGCGCTTGTCGCGATCCCGACTTGCGGTGACTCACTCACAGGGTAGCTCATAGGTTGTGGCTCATGGCTCATAGCAACCGCAGGAAACCAAAACAGGCTTTTCTTCCTATCAGTTATGAGCTAACTGTCCACCGGAGGCGGATCTGCGACTATCAGCTGCTTTCGCTCATGGCACATAGCGACAGAGTTTCTTCCGGTGCTCTCTGCAAGTAAGCTTGATTGGTCAACCGACGCTCAAAAAAAATCTCTGGCCTCAATATAATAGAGCCGCAGGAAGACTTCAAGAGCTTTGTGAGCGTTTTCCAACTCCTATGATCTTTTTCACACAAACTTAATCCTTGCATGTTGTGTGTTCAGGGTTGAAGAGCAAAGAGCATGGCGCATAGAGTTCGAAGTTCAGAGTTCGTAGTGCGTGGTTCGGGGTTGAATTAGCTGATGGCAATTGGGCTCATAGGTGATAGTGGTAAGCAGTGAAAGGTTCTTAGTTCCTGGTTCGAAGTTCGGGACGGGGTGCACGGGGCATAGCGATCCCGCTTCGTGGTTCGCCGTTCAGGCTTCGACAAAGCCGCATGGAAATACAGATAGTCATACGGAAGACGAATCATGCGTACGCCAGTTTGCCTTTAGGTTTGGGTATCTCTCTCTTTAATTCTTCTGCTGTATCGATCCATTCATCGATCGCAACTTCCGCATTCTTCACCGCTTCATTATAGGTCTTCCCGTCAGCCATGCACCCTGGAAGTTCAGGTACTTCAACCACAAAAGATGCGTCGTCCATACTCCAGTAAATAACGAGCTCATACCTGTGCATTTCATCCCTCATTATGCAGTTTGTATTTCAGCAACAGATTTCTTACCTGCTTTACCTGATACGCTTTCGCCTTGCCATCATTGAGAGGTTGCAGGTTTATGATCTCAGCCACATGTTCCTTATGAAATATGTGGTGATCTCCTTTGTTCCTCTCGGTAAAATTCAGTCTCAAAAGCAACTTTCTCAAATCCTCAAATCTTACGTTCTTATCCGACAACCCGGAAAGCACCGTGCTCAGCACTTTGTCCTTCACTTACATCACTCCCTCAGATTGCCTGATTCGTTGTCTCACGCTAGAAGGTTCTGGGTGCTGAGTTTGGAGTTGAAAGGCTGCGGTTGCACAATCACAGATTCAATTTCTGAAAGCTTCTCTCCGGAACAGGAACAATCACTAAAATAATCCACCTGCAGAACCACTTTGCATCAAACGGTCCTTAGTCCGGGGTCCGTTGTCGAAGATCCGGCCCGTCCGGATCATTTATGGCGGGACCTCGCGTCGAAGCGCTCGGCTCGGAGAGACGGATTCGTGGTTGATTTAGTTGATAGCTCACAGCAAATTTTTCAAGGTTAAATATGCGAGGGTGCGTGCTCAGCGTTATCAAGTAGTCCCTGTGCCGCACCCTGACATCCGCCAGTGTCCTATTGCTATGTAAGTGGCGGAATCTTCGGTAAGGGCTGCAGTTTGACGGCCCTGTCCCAGACTTCAAGCAGCTCGTCACGATGTAGCGTTGCCCATTCAACAACCAATCCCAATGCGCGCGGTGGAAAGTAGCCGCCAATAACCATCAGGCTCTGAATTTCCACAACTGCCTTATATTCACCGTACTCTGCGTGGAAGTGTGGCGGCAAATGATCGTCAAAGTACATCCTGATGACAATGCCAAAGAAGCGGCTGATTTCAGGCACGCTGACTAGTCATTTCTTTCAATCGCGGAAACAAGTCTTCGGGTTTCTTGCCGCTAATCTTAAGATAGATTGCGTCCGGACACACGTCGATCTGCTCGCTCCAGGCAATTTCGCCGCTCGCGCCTATATGAACTTTCTTAAATTCTTCATAATCATTCCAGAGTGCAAAGACTCCCTTGCCAACAAGGTCCGACAAATCGGCAACGCCCTCAGTCCCGTCTGAGTACTTCACCCACAACCGATATCTATCAAGCGGTCTAACTTCTACTGGAATTGGCATAGTTCCTTTCCTGCATTAGCATAATATCAAAAACCCATTATAAACGTTCAACATTGAACAAAGTAGGAACCGTTCTGACCGGTGATGCCAGTGATCAAAGCTTTTTTCATGTTAGTGGTTCGGGGTTCTGGGTTCGGAGTTCGTGGTACGAGGTTCAAGGTTCGGGGTTCGAAGTTAGGGGTTCTTAGTTCGTAGTTCGGGGTTCGGGATTGTAATAGCTCATGGCAATCTTGCTGATAGCTCATAGCTTATGCCCCATATCAGTATAATCTGCAAATAACTTCTCGAAATCGACCCTATTGTGGGTCACAATGGCAGCGCCTCTCTTCGTCGCATACTCCAGTTGTTCCCGATCTTCTTTGCCGAGCATTCTGCTTTCTTGCGTAGTCTCAACCGATATGTTTCTTGCCCTCAACAATACCGCCAAAAGCCCGTGAATATCCTCATCGAGATAAAGGCTTACCACTAAGACTCTCCGAGACTTTGTTTATTTCAATGAAATGCTCGATCTCGCCCATATTATCTTGATAATAAGCCAATGCCTCAAAAACCTGAGACAGATTTATATGCGGGTATGCCATCGTAATCTCTTCCGGAGTTGAGCCGAGTCTCCATTGTTCCACAATGTCTCTAACACTAATCCTCGTGTTTTCGATTACAGGCTCATTATCCCCGTATTTTTTCACGATATACTTATATGCTGTCTTTGTTTCCATCATGACCTTAACGCTTCCTTTTCATCATATAAAAAAATAAAGTTATCATACCAGCATTGACTATTCCACATCTAAGACGTCCTTCCCATAATCAGAATCTCTCACTCCACTGGCGTCTGGTCATGTCTGAACCCACCAAATGGGTCCTTTCACCGTTTCCTGCCCTTCCTGCATCTTTGCTAAGCCCACGGCCGCCGCGTGACTTGCCATAGCAGTGCAGGTCACTACTTACCCCCTACCTACTGTCTACCATTCACGCGCTCTATTGCTTCTGTGACCGAGGCAAAGGAACAACTGGAGGCGGGTTAGGCCTCGCTGATGGAGCAGTGAAAAATGAAAAGTGAATAGTTAAAACATATCAGCATTTAGCAGTCAGCGGAAAGATGGCAAGAGACAGTAATCAGTAACGAGAGTCGGAATTTAACATCGAGGTTCTTCAGGCAACGGCCAACGCTATTCGTAAACGTGCTTGTACTTCTTGCCAGTCACGGCTTGACAGGTGCCCTACTACAGAAACACTTGAAGCAGGGACAGTTGCGAGAAAAGAACGCAAAGCTGAGGCGTTCCGCAGCCCAGCGATGCTCCAATCCTGCAAAATGTAATCCGTCGGGCTTGCTGCTTTTGTGGTCTGACTTGTCTGGAGCGCAAGAATAACATCAGGGCGAGACGCATGGTACGTTTCTGTCGAAACCACCACAGCAGGACGTCGTTTGGTTCCCAGTGTCCCTGGGAAATCTACGGTAACAACGTCGCCCGGTTCGACCATCACGGTTGCCGTTCGTCCGCATCGGCGTAATTCAAAACCGCCTTTGTGAGGTCGTCGATATCCTCCTGGCTCCACGAGTCCCCTTCATGGACCGTCTTACAGAAACCGTACTGCTCCTTTAGAAATAGAACAAAATCCTTGACCTCCGTGACTTTTTCGGATGGCAGTCCGTTCAAGGCACTGAATATTTCTTCGACTTGTTCTCGATTCATTCTAGTCCTTTCCTCTTTGACAGGCAACAACATAACCAAACCCATCAATCATATACAACCCCGCACGCATATCCAAAAGTAATCCCTCTTAACTTCTCCGCTTCTCCTCTACGAGGTCGACGGCTCCCTACGGGTCTGCGACCCGATAGGGTCGTTGACGGCTCGTCGAGCCGTAGACCCTTTCTCCGGTTCTCCTGTTTCAGGTTCGCTGTTCTTGGTTCGGGATTCTGGGTTCGGAGTTCGTGGTTCGGGGTTCAAGGTTCGGGGTTCAGGGTTAGGAGGCCTGCGTTTAGAGTTCGTAGTTGTCGGGTCGGGGTACGGGCTTGGAGATCGAAGCAGCAATCAAGCTGCGATCTGCTCAAAAGAAAATTGTGGGATGTTCGTTCGCTCCTTAGCATGTTCGACGGTAATTGCGCAGATATTTCCATCTTGGTCGATGTCCAGCAAGGTATCCTCATCCAGATCCTTCGTCTCCACTATTTCCTTTTCCCGAAATTCAATATAGAGAGTATCGGTATCCTGAAAGTATTTTATCTTCATAATCTAAACCTCCGATCGAAGAAAGCATTGTGGACTGTTTCGCGATCCTCAAGCAATATAACACGTAAGAACCTACCCCCCATTTCCTCAATGGGTGCCCACAGACGGATTCGGCCATCCTTCTGAACGACCTCCCTCACGGGAGTATCGATGACCTGTTGTATCCACTCTTTCTTGATTATGCCTCGGTCTGGGCGACTGCGCATCCCCTCAAAGTATTTAGTGAACTTCAATGTGTGCTTCCATTGCGGAGTGACTTTCTCGTCAAGCGGGATAAACTCCGGGCAAAGGGCGGAAGACAGATGTCACAAATCGGAAGTCAGATGTCAGAAGCAAGAGGGTTCAATGTTCGGGGTTGAAAGTTCAGGGTTCAGAGTTCAAAGTTTGAGGTGTACCCTGGATGTCGAACATCTGTCTTCTGCACTCTTAATCATCCAACCCAGCTTCTGACAATCTACACTACCTCGAAGGTTTGTCCTAGTGGCTGAAACTCCGCGACCTCCCGCTTTTCCAGCTTCTGCCTGATTTGCTCGAAGCGCCTGACTGTTTCAGCCGAATATAATCGCTCTCCACATCTCAGGCATACGTCAGCTTGCACTCTAAATACCGCCGTATGCACTCCGCCCCTGAGGAGCTTCTCCACTTCTTTCTCAACCAACTCACCACCACAAACCGGACATTGCTCGAACGTTTTCATCACTTCCTCCTTGTGCGCCAATCCATCCAGCGTTTGGGATCAGGGCGGTACACCGTGATCAGCACAGCCCATCTTGTTTCAACGTTCCATGCCCACACACTGTGAATTGGCTCACCTGTAAAACTATCACCATAAATTAAACAACTCGGATAAGGTTTATCTGCTGGATAGTCTTCGATAATTTCTCCTCGCAGGACGCTGAAGAAAATTTCATCAAAGGACAAACGGTCTGCTTGTGCTTCTTCGTCTGCGTGGTCGGTAATCCGAATGCGATTACGCCGTATCGAATCAATGATGTTCTGTATATCCACCACAGTTTCTTTGAGCTTCAAGCGTCATCGCTTGATTTTCAGCTTCAACCTTACCTGCTGTAACGCGAAATCAAAAGAGCTGGGCAACCAGAAGGCCAATACTAAAAAAAGGAAAATTCTCGTTCGCCAAGAATTTCATTACGCTGTCCCGCCCGGTATCGTATACACCGACTCCTCACGCATGCACTCCATCGCAAAGGAGAAAACCGCTCGCAGGCTCTCGGATGATAAAGTGGGATAGTTCTCAAGGACCTGCCTCTCAGTCCAACCTTCAGCAAACAGTCATAGAGATGCGGCCGAAAAGCCTAACCGCAAAGAGCGCGAAGTCGGCGCAAAGTTCGCAAAGGACGTTTCATTGCAAAAACAATTCTTTTCTTCGTGTCCTTTGCGCATCCTTTGCGTCCTTTGCGGTTCAATCTTTTGGAGTTGGGTTTTCGGCCACATCTCTAGAAACCTCTCTTCTTCACCCTGTCGTAATCGGCGCGCGCCATCAGCTTGACCAACTCAAGGAGCTGCTCCTCCTGATTATTCCGTGAACTTCATATCCCTTTTCGAGAAGAAGTTCAGCAAGATACGACCCGTCCTGCCTGCCCCGTCGCGAACCATATCGGGGGCCAGTGATGCCGGTGATCAAAGCTTTTTTCATGTTGTCATGTTCAATGTTCAGGGTTCGGGTTTGGAGTTCGTGGTTCGAAGTTCTTGGTTGAAGCGGCCAAGCGCATAGGGCAAAGCGCGAAACGTTCGGGGTTGAAGCCGCTAAGCGCAGAGAGCATAGCGCGGAACGTCCTGGGTTGAAGCCGCAAAGCGCGAGGGGCAAATTAGCAAATTAACGAATTTTTGGATTTTCGAATTTGAGAATTCGGTAACCCGATAAATACGATAATCCGGTAATCTATTCCATCAATGAAATGGGAGTCACAATAAATCGAGAAATTCTTGTTCGCTCAACCCTGCTTTTCGGATGGCACTTTTCAGCAAGCCAATCTTCAGTTCCCTGTTACCGGGGATCGTTACAATCATACCGTTGGGCATTTTAATATTGACGTGATCTCCCTTCCCCGGTTTTTCAATGCCGCCTGCCCGTATGAAAGCCTTGACCGCATCTTGACCTTTGATTCCATAAAGGCTTCTGCTCATACAGCAACATGGCTGACTATCATTACCTGATCCTCAGGCAGTTTCCGTCCCTCCGATTTTAGGGCCATTAGGTGAGATCCGATGGCATCCCTAATATTCACCATGCTCTCTTCCACAGTCTCCCCTTGAGAAAAACAGCCTTCCAGAGCGGGAACCTCTGCCCAGTAGCCACCCTCTTCCGCCTTGTGCAAAACTACTGTGTACTCCATACTTGTCTCCTCGATATTTTCTTCGCCTGATAATGTAACAAAGCATCGCTTCTCAGGAAACCGCTCCTACGGATTGGCGAATTGAAGAATTTGCGGATCAGGTAATCCGACAATTCGGTAATCCATGCCATGAACCATTATTTCTTCGGGTCCCGGACTTTCCTTCGGGCACTAAACGGCCTGTTTGAGCTCGAGTAATTTGGCTTGAGATGACTCCAGTATCGAATCACGAATAAACGAACTTGCCTCAAGTATCTCTATACCTATTAAATCGCCCTTTTCGTTTACTTCGGCCGTAACGTTCGGGCTGAGCTCGACACTCTTGGCCTCGACCTCATCAGTTATGGCGAGATGAAGAATATCCTCATCCTTGAAATATTTCATTTTCATCTTACTCACTGGTAAACCTTCCTGTTTTCAATCGGAAGTTTATTTGTTGACGTGTTGTCGCATGGACTGTAATAGGTATCATCTCACTCTCATGCCTTTCATAGGAGAAGTATTACTGACCGCGGGCATATATTATGTCATCACTTAACTCTTCATCTCCGTAATGTCTCAATATTTCCCGTTCGCCTAATAATTTCCCGAATTCATATTTCCCGAGCTGGGCCAGTTCTCTTGCCTTTCCAAATGATAAGATCCCTTGTTCATATAAGGAAACAGCTAATTCTTTTAACAATTCACCCTGTATCCTTTCTTCCGGCAAACGAATTGCTCGCACTACGGAATCGGGGATGATCAACTTCGCTTCCATCTCATGCTCCTTTATCGTTCTCCATCAAGTATAGCAATTTAAGTCTAACCTTTCCACTTCATCCCGCCTTTCTCCCTGTCTCCTCTACGAGGCCTGCGACTCGATGAGCCGAGCCGTCGGCCCGATAGGCCTACGGCTCGACGAGTCCCAACGGGTCTATCGACCCGAAGGGTCGTGGACGAGTCATCGACCTCGTAACGGAGAATATTTGTTTCCCTGTGAAACTCAAATCTTTTCTCTGTGTAACTCTGTGTAAATTCTTTGTCCATAGAATTATTAGAGATGCCCTTGTATATCTTGACTCGTAGGAACCGGTAAGGAGTAAACGGGGAAAAAACCGGTAACCAGTCGGGCTCAATTCATCTAAACTTCAAAAACTCTTCAATACTCAAACCACTCTTTCTTATCTGAGACCTCAGCAATCCGGGTGCAATTTCCTTGTGGTTAGGTATTGACAATGTGGGCCTGGTTTCTCAGCCAAAGGCTGATGAGCCTATGGCTCAATGGTACAAGATTATATGGCTTCCTGTCTGATGATCAACGACATACCCGAACTTACAGAAAATCTTTACAGCATCCCTACCCGAAATGTTTGAGAGAACACCCAATCAGATTGTTACCTCTCCCACAAGGATGTCTTGAATATGGGCAATCCCTGCACGACCATGCTTGCTTTCGACGTAGAGCCAACCTTTGATCGCGTCCTTCACATTGCTGAGTGCTTCATCGAGAGTCTTTCCCTCACTCATACAGCCGTTAAGTTCCGGCACGTCCACCACGTAACCTTCATATTCGGAGTCGTATGTTATTACTACCTTATATGTCATCCTGATTCCCTTCCATACTATTCATCTTCTCCATAATGCCTATACATCTCAAATAATCCTTGCCGTTAAAGTAACGCAGTACGATAAGACCTTCAACACTTTTCAACTCGTCGTGATGTGACCATGCGGCTAATGGTTCCATCTTCTTCGCCTCGTCGAACTGGGCATACAGGTCCGGGTAGTCCTCTTCGACATGTTCCATGAGACCGTTTATATCTTCGTAGATGATCTCGTCGGCATCTCTGAAGAGCTCCGGGATACTTTTAGTGGCCGATGTCTGCTGACCCATCCCGAGGTTTTGATTCGCGCCACTTGAATAGTCAAATCCAGTGCGGCGTGCCTCCGTGTCACAATGTTCTTAAATCCTTTACTTTCAAACACGCAATCACATCCGAAGCATAAGTGACCGTCATCTTTAAGATGACGGTCACTTATATCTATATCACCCTTGTATCCTGGATCATCCTCACTTCTGCGCTGGCGGCGGAGCCGGCTCTGCCGGTCTGTGCCTCATCCCCGCGTCCTTGATCTGCCTCGCCGCAAAGTACTCGTTATAGAACTGAGGGTAATCGCCTCTCAGGTGTTCCATGTTCGGGGTTCAGTGCTCAAGGTTCATGGTTCTTGGTGCGTGGTTGCAAGGGCTTACGTCGCGCTTTGCCGTCGAATGACTCGAGATATTTGATTAGCCCCCCAATAAGTTTTTTAATCGTCGCAGCATCATCATAATTCGTTCGAAAGGCGTCTTCCGTGATGTAGCTTTGATCCAGAGCAACGTAAAGCAACGACTGGACTTCAGACGCGGAGCGATATGCATAATTCAGGAAACTTATGAAGCCTTTATTGGTCCCTGCATCGAAACCTTCAGCTATGTTTGCCATAATCGAAACGGAGGCACGCTGTATTTGGTCCTTGAGGCCGTAATCTTTAGAGAACCCCGACTGCCGGGTCAAGTTGTATATGCTGCTCGTCAAAGTCCTCGCCTCTTTCCACGACTCGATTTCTTCAAACTTAGTAATCTTCATGCCCGCCCTCCCTCTGCGCCAGTCTTCCCAGAGATCCAAACCCGGAACCCTGAACTCAGAACTACCAACACAGAACCACGAACATCCATAACCTCTCTTCTTCACAATGATCGATACATCCTGTGTTGAACGAGCTGGACCTTCTGATAATCCCGTGGACTTCATATCCTTTTTCGAGCAGAAGCTCCGCTAGATAGGAGCCGTCCTGGCCGGTAATTCCGGTGATCAAAGCTTTCTTCATGTTGTTATGTTCGGTGTTCAGGGTTCTTAGTTCGTGGTTCGGGGTGAACAAGCGAAGCGCATAGAGCATGGGGCAGAGAGCAAAGGGCGTTCGGAGCTCTTGGTTATAAGTTCGGGCTTGGTGGTTCTGGGTTCGTCGTTCGAGGTGCTTTGTTCTTAGTTGCAGCTGCAAGTAAATCACCAAACCTCCTCGCCGTGTCTTCCCATCTCTTTCTCTCCTTGCCACCTTGTCACTCTGTCACCTTGCCGCTCCGCTAGCTCACCCGCACGCCAATCCCCCTTATCAAGCCGCAAATTGTAGTACTTCGATTTCAGCATTGTTACGTGCAGCATCCTCACCACGCCTCAACACCGCATCGGTCACAGTTTCATTTAGATAATACTCGCCACAATTCTCACACACCTCCGCCGGCACATTCTTCAACACAACCAGACTTTCCTCACGTCCGGAATCTGCAGGCTTTCGCGACAACGTCACAGTCACATTTCCAGGCCTCGTTTCACCCAGTTTACAAAATACACACTTCATGGCTTCCTCCTTCTAAAATCTTTTTCCCAAATGCTTTCGTCAGGCTCATATGCCGTGACGACCACGCATCTGCCTGTCAATTCAACCGTTGCAATCACCACATGTATCGGCCTATCTCCCACAAATCCAAGGACAAGACTGCTGGGAAAAGGAGTGTCATCCGGATAACTGATAATCACCTCTCCTGTCTTGATAATCTGAAGAACATCCTCTTTTCCGATTCTCCTCGAGAACATTTGTTGCACCGCATGTCTACTAAATATTACCTCTGAGCAGTCCAAGACTCAACACCATTTAACGGAGCAAGGCGCATAGGGTTCAAGGGGCAAAGCTCGGAATCCTGGGTGAAAAGCAGAGAGTATGGGGCAGAGGGCAAAGCGTGAGAGGTTCGGGGTTCGGGGTTCAGAGTTCAGGGTTCAAGGTGTCGAAGCAGAGCGCATAGGGCATAGGGCAAGATGCTTGATGCCGGATACTTGATGCTGGAAACAAAAGCCGGAAGTGAGGTAAGGGTATGCTGGGCTCAAACTATGGCAAGCCTCAGGAAACAACGACCTCCACAGGCAATGGCTGACTTATTCCGAGCATTTTGGTGACATACAACTTCTCAACTCCTATCACGAGCCCCTTCTTGTTCTTCTTCAGTATCGTCCCATCGCCTGCTTCTTCGCTCGAAGTTTCTTCAGCAGGGTCATCAAACCAAATATCCATCGTATCCGATTCCCTGTTATAATAGAGCTTCACTTTGTCCATATTTCATCTCCTTCCTTCACTTTGTCCGCCGGATAGGCTGTGATCAAAAATCCTTCTTCACCAGCATGTCTGGCTATGGATAGCAGGTAATAGCAGATAGCTCATAGGTGATAGAGGAAGCAGGGGCTCAGTCCTCCAAAGGTCGATGACTCTCTACGAGACCGTATCTACGAGACCGTAGGTCGACTCGTCGAGCCGTAGGCCGTAGGTAGGTCGACTCGTCGAGCTGATGCGCCTAGAGACGTGGCCGAAAACCTGTTATCTCTGTGGAACTCCGTGATTCTCAGTGGAACTCTGTGTAATAAAAGAGCAATTTCACAGAGGGACACCGAGAAGACACAGAGAGCCACAGAGAAAAATTCAATGGCGGGACTTTTCGTCCACGTCTCTATGACGCAAAGTCAGAGGTCAGAGGTCAGAAGCAAGATGGTTCATTGGCTCACGTGTCCCCACCGTGCGGTCTCCTCATGAGAGAACTTATTCAATGAATTACGGATCTCTTGACCGCCACACGTTTCAATTGATAAAGCACCGGTCTGTACCTGGGCGATGGAATCGGCTTTTTATTCTTTCGGGCAGCATCAAGCCAAGCATCTTTTGCCACAAGCAATTCCGCCAAAGCTTCATCGGCAGTTTTACCGAATGCAGAGCAGTGCGTTAAATCAGGAATGTCAGCAATGTAACCACCATCATCTTCGCTATAAAATATATTAATGTGGTAGTCCTTTCTATGAACAAAACGTCTAGACATCAATCATCCTCCAACTTCAAATCATATTTTTCAACCAACCCAAGCAATTGCCGGACTTGAAAAGTGAGTACAGGTCATGAATCATAGGTTATAGCTCATATGCACAAGAAGCCAGAAGTCAGATCGTTCAGGGTCCGATGTTCGGGGTTGAGATGTTCAACGTTCCGAGTTTTTGGTTCGTGGTTCAAGGTTCAGAGTTCGGAGTGATAAAAGTTCAAAGTTGAATGTTCAAGGCTCGAGGGTGAAATGGCATAGCGCATGGAGCAAAGGGCAAAGAGTCCGAAGTTCAGAGTTCGTAGTTCTTGGTTCGGGGTTCAGGATTGTAATAGCTCATGGCAATCTTGCTGATAGCTCATAGCTTATGGCCCATATCAGTATAATCTGCAAATAACTTCTCGAAATCGACCCTGTTGTGGGTCACAATGGCAGCGCCTCTCTTCGTCGCATACTCCAGTTGTTCCCGATCTTCTTTGCCGAGCATTCTGCTTTCTTGCGTAGTCTCAACCGATATGTTTCTTGCCCTCAACAATACCGCCAAAAGCCCGTGAATATCCTCATCGAGATAAAGGCTTACCACTAAGACTCTCCGAGACTTTGTTTATTTCAATGAAATGCTCGATCTCGCCCATATTATCTTGATAATAAGCCAATGCCTCAAAAACCTGAGACAGATTTATATGCGGGTATGCCATCGTAATCTCTTCCGGAGTTGAGCCGAGTCTCCATTGTTCCACAATGTCTCTAACACAAATCCTCGTGTTCTCGATTACAGGTTCATTATCCCCGTATTTTTTCACGATATACTTATATGCTGTCTTTGTTTCCATCATGACCTTAACGCTTCCTTTTCATCATATAAAAAAATAAAGTTATCATACCACCATTGACTATTCCACATCTAAGACGTCCTTCCCATAATCAGAATCTCTCACTCCACTGGCGTCTGGTCATGTTTGAATCCACCAAATGGGTTCTTTGACCGTTTCCTGCCCTTCTCGCATGATGTCAGTCTAAGAGAGTAATCGCGGCAAGATCCTGAAGGACTTTCAGTTCACAAGCTCCAGGCTCAACTTCTCTATTCTTGAACGGACTGGTTTGAGTTCGGTTATTGTAACATACACAATTGTTTGATTACTATCCGCTGTTTCGCGGGCCGTCTTCTTTGCCCAATTATTGAATTCTTCGTCGCCGATTATCTGCATGACAACAAGAGCGTTCTCAGGAATCTTATCTGAGAACTCAGGATGTTCAAGAATGTATTTATCAAATTCCTTGACAAAGACCATGTTTTTCTCCGCAAATCTCATGGGAACTCTCCTCTCAGAAATTTCTCTTTATACAGTTGCCAGTTTTCATTTATGTCATCATCAGCAAAGGTAAGCGCATCTTCGTAAGCCATATAGAGATTTACCTTCTTCGCGGCTCCCTTCTGATCGTAACTGTCCTTATGCGCAAAATAAGGAGCTGCTCCTCCTGATTATTCCGTGGACTTCATATCCTTTAGCGAGGAGAAGTTCAGCAAGATACGACCCGTCCTGCCTGCCCCGTCGCGAACCATATCGGGGGTCAGTGATGCCGGTGATGAGGGCTTTTTTCATGTTGTTATGTTCGGTGTTCAAGGTTCGAGGTTCAGGGGTAGATGTTCAGCGTTCAAGGTTCAGGGTTCGGGTTCGGAGTTCAATGTTCGTGGATTGGCTTTAGATATTGCAGTAGGTTTTAATAATTGTCAAAAACCTGGCAAAGTCCGATAGGCGGCGGTTCACAACATCAACCAAAACATTTGAGTCCAACGATAGATATTCGTGACTGAGCCTGTTCCTAAATCCCGCCATTTGGTTTAATACAGCCTTGTCTTCCTCTGAAATAACCTTGTGCCTCAAAAGGATATCGCCTATATCCGTATAAAACTCCCAGTTTTCCCTGAAATCAGCAGATACAATATGCGCCAGCATATCAAATAAATTCTGGATTAGTAAGTAAATACCTCTCTCCAATATCCAAAGTAAATCTGTGTCTGCCTTTATCTCCTCCAATGTAACATTCTTGTGCTTCTTTAAATTTTCAAGATCAGCAACATACGAAGAAAGATGTCTTTGTATAACTTCTAAATCAGGCATTGATAATATTCCTGGCCAGGTAGTGTCTCTTAATCTTTCTCAAATGTTCAGCGTCAATGTAAAGCTTCCGAATATAATTCTCGTATTGTATCCGCAGACGTTCATCTTTACTGAAAAGCAAAATTCCTCTATTTATTACCCTTTGCTGGATCAGAATTTCCGCACTGTTCATAATAACCAAATCCACATTTTCTCTCGTTAGCAAATTCAATTCACTTAATAAGAAGCTCTCATAACCGTAAGGAAATTTCTTCCGATCATTCTTATCAAAGTCTTCGTATAGATAGACGGCTACATCTATATCATGATAATAATCTTTTTGAACAAACGAACCGAAGATATAAGCGAACATAACCTCTGTTTTTGCTTTTAGAAAGTCGGCGATCTGTTTTTCAATCTGCGTTTTTTTCATAATTCATCAGCCTTACAACCCACTGACAATATCATAAAACTCTACCGAAATCTCCACTAATGCCTGCAGGCCACATAATGGAGCAGCGTCCGACTTCGAACTGATTTGTCCAAACGAAAGGCGATCAGATCCACATCAACCTCGATAGTGCAGGAAAAGCTTTTTGCCGCTGATCTCAGGGTTATTGTAAAGATGGTCGATCCTGCCGGTATTGAACGAGCTGCTCCTCCTGATTATTCCGTGAACTTCATATCCCTTTTCGAGAAGAAGTTCAGCAAGGTAAGAACCATCCTGGCCGGTGATGCCGGTAATTAAGGCTTTCTTGAGCATGTGTTCAAGGTTCAGGGTTAGATGTTCAGGGTTCAAGGGCTCTCTGAGCGTGGGTTTAGGGAAGTTGATAGCTCGTCAAGTGAGGCGATGAACAACTACTGTCGGTTACCAAACTCTGTCCTCTGTTTTATTTCTTTAACCATCTCTTCGATTGGAACATCCCTAAGTAACTCTTTCCTGTCCCTTGTATAATCCCCCTCTCCGGTCTGATAAAGCAACATGAACTTGGTCGCTCCAGCATAGCCTAGGTCCTTTACAAGTGCCGCCCAACCTTTGATTTTCACCTCTGCCAAACTCATTCTTGTTTTTCCTCCCTTGCTACGAACTCCATTAGACTTAGTACACGGGAACATAAATACGATAACGTATTGTGCTTGACAATTATTATGTTAAATGGCCTATTCTCCTTTTAGAGACACACTCGAAAAGGAAAAATATGTCCAGGAAGAGCCCATACACGATACTGCTGACGCAGGAGGAAAAACAGATTCTCGAGAAAGAAACTCGGAAGTATACGTCGCCTTATTTTCGAGTTGTCAGAGCAAAGATAGCTCTCTATGCTGCCGAAGGAATGCGAAACGACGAAATTGCTCGCAGAGTAGATTTGCCCAGACAGATCGTAAGCAAGTGGCGAAAACGGTTCTTTGAAAAACGGCTGCTCGGGCTTGAGGATGAGGCACGACAGGGAAGACCCCCTGCTTTTTCCCCCTCAAGTCGCAATTGAAGTGAAAGCCTTGGCTTGCCAATTGCCGTTGGAATTTGACAAACCACTGTCCCGATTTACCACGCGGGAAATCGCTCATCTGGTCGTTGAGCGAGGTATTGCTGCGTCTATCAGTGGAACGACAGTCTGGCGTTGGCTTGATGAGGACGCTATTAAACCATGGCAGTATCGCAGTTGGATTTTCCCTCGCGACCCAGATTTTCAGCGCAAGGCTGGGATTGTTTTGGATTTGTATCACCGGATGTGGAATGGCCAGCCGTTGAGTGAGGATGAATTCGTGATCAGTGCGGATGAAAAGACCAGTATTCAAGCGCGGCATCGCATTCATTTAACAACGCCACCTCACGACCTCACCGAGGATGTGACCGTCACTTTTGAAGTGACGGTCACTTTGTTAGGATGAAGACGGAATTCGAATATGAACGATTGGGTGCATTAGCATATTTGGCAACACGGGATGTTCATAGAGCAAAGATTTTTGGACGCTGCGAAGAAACTACTGGAATCTATTCCTTCGACGCTTTGGTGGAGCAAGTGATGTCTCAATATCCATACAGGTCCGCTAAGCGTGTCTTTTGGGTTCTCGATAACGGTTCCTCACATCGTGGAGACGCTTGTGTAAAAAGGCTTACACAAAGATGGCCCACAATCGCCCCAGTTCACCTGCCGGTGCATGCAAGCTGGTTAAATCAAATAGAAGTCTATTTCTCAGTTGTCCAAAGAAAAGTATTGACCCCCAATGATTTTGAATCCACGCAAGGTCTTGAGAAACGCTTAATAGATTTCCAAAACTATTACGAAAAAATCGCCAAACCGTTCCAATGGAAATTTACACGACAAGATCTTGACAACGTCATAGAAAAATTGCAGCCTTGGGCCGATACTATCCGCAAATGCGCTTAAATAAATACGTCATCAAACTTACGTACAAGACTACTTAGTACTTCGACCATTATCGCATTCTGATACTTTTTATAATTCTTTACAATATCGTCATCACAGGTAATAAAATAATTCACCCTCGCTCTTTCAGCATCGGCAAATAGGCCGATGGCCAAAGGGACTTGCACCTATTCTGCCTCCGTCAAACCCGTCTTTTCACGCGCACGGATTGCCGCTGCCACATCAGCAGGCAAACGAAGTTCAACCACGATAGTCTCTGACATAATGATCTCCTCTTCTCATCTTCGACCACGATTTCCACGATCGGCAAGATACTGCCCGATTGCGTCGTGGCTCGTCTTATCTCGCGATGCGAGAAGAGACGGCAATCCGACATTCGCAATCTGAAATTCCATCCCTTGCGCTTTGCTCCACCATTCCATTGTTCCATTCCGAAATCCGCAACTCATAATCCGAAATGTTCTTGCCATCCTCTTAACTTCTCCGCTTCTCCTCTACGAGGCCGACGGCTCCTCTACGAGTTTATGAACTCGAAGAGTTGTAAACCTACGGCCTACGGCTCGTCGAGTCGTACCTACGGCCTACGGCCTCGTATCTACGATACCGTAGGTAGAGGTATCGTAGATAGACCCTGTCCGCTCTTCCCACAGCTTCGCCATCTCAGTCCCATCGGACCCAGTGGCGCATTCCGCGCCATCTCGCTCCGCTCGACTTCGCCATTCGCGCTTGTCGCGATCCCGACTTGCGGTGACTCACTCACAATGTGGTTCATAGCTCATGGTACATAGCCACAGAGTTTCTTTCGGTGCTCTCTGCAAGTAAGCTTGATTGGCCATCCAACGCTCAAAAACAAAAATCTCTGACCTGAAAATAATAGAGACGTAGGAAGACTTCAAGAGCTTTGTGAGCGTTTTCCAACTTCTATGATCTTTTTCACACAAACTTAATCCTTGTTCGAAGGTCAACGACTTGTCCACGACCCTTCGGTCTACGACTCCGAGGAGTCGAAGACTCGTGGAGGACTCGTCGAGATCCTCTGGACATAAGCTTCCGCCCGTCGACCTCTGACTTCTGACGTCTGACCTCTGACTTCTGTCCTCCAACCCTTCTCCTTCCTCCGTTTTCCTTTCTCCTGTTTTCAGTTCAGGGTTCGGGGTTCAGGAGCATGGAGCAACCGGCACGGTGCATACGGAATGGGGAATCAGGTTCGAACTTCCGTCAGGCAGACTTCTTCATCTGTCGTATTTTCTCCTGCAACAATAGGTTTGCAAGCGTTTCTGAACTTATTCCGCGCCGCTTCGCTATTCCATCAATCTTTGCCGACAACTCGCTATCTATTGGATAGTAGATTTGCTCCGACTGAACATCAACAGAAAACCTTGCCGGTTCCGTTTCCTTCCAAAATTTTGACAGACTATGTGAATCCCAAAATTCACCTATTTCTTTGTACGACGATGCCTGCGAAATCGAACTCTTATCTTTCCTCATATTTCCTCCTTTCCGAATCCGTCATGTCTCTCGCTGAGATGATCAACGCCTGATTGCCGCTCTTGTGTACGAAAAACACGGCCAAATATCGTCGGGAATTCGTTTGACCAAGAGCAACATAAACATTTTCTCCTCTCCGATAGCCCTTTTCGACAAACCGAAATAAGGGCTGATTCTTCAAAACCTCCACAGCCTCCGATTGGTTAACACCATGCTTTCGTCTTATTTTTTCAGCTATGTCTTCGAGCCAAATTACTCGAGCAATCTTCAATGTTCATCACTTTCTAAAACGGATTCATCCGCCCGCTGAATAGCGGCAAGAACTCTTCGTGTCAACAAAATAAAGCACCAGCAGAGAAACTTCAATTACCCACCACTCCATTTTCATCGGTGATGGTTCGCGGTGCGGGGTTCAAGGTTGATAGCGAGCAAGTCATGACTAAGAAGCAAACCGAACAGACAAAATCCGAGAAGCAGGAACAGAAAAGTTACTTTAATAAAGTCTCTACCTCTTCATCGGTAAAACCAAATTGTCTAAAAATACGCAAGACATACGGTGGGGACAACTCTCCTGCTCCCATATCAATTGGAACAACTCTCTTCCTTCCTTCACAATAACGAAAATACAACCTGTGATTCCCTTGCCTTCTCGCAAATACAAGCATCCGCCTGTTTCAAGAATCCTGACAAGTTCTCGTGGTTTAAGAGCAGGTATATTTTTAGGCATGCACCGCCCTTAGTTCATATTCCTCAATAACAGGCTCCTTCCCCTCAACAGATAGGAATTCATGCAATTCCTCTATAGATAAAGGTGCACTATATACATCTCTGTTTCTTTCATGTTCTTCTTCAAAAGACTCTATGGCCTCTCTGAGTTTTCTAGCTGCATCATCTTTTGTGGCACCCTGCCCTACCAATCCATTTTCAAGGCAGAGCGCTACCCAATTTGACTTGCTCTTTCTCAATACCATTGTGTAAAATTCCATTGTCTGTCTCCTTTTCTCTTAATTTGATCCGAGAAAATTCTCCGCAGGATCCCGACCCTTGTCGGGACACTTCAATCTGAAGCACAACAGTCGATCCTGCCGATATCGCACGAACCGCTTCTTCTGATTATCCCGTGGACTTTGTATCCCTTCTCTTTATCCAAAGTCACAAGAGACGTTCCGTTCCCATTGGATCATTTAACTTTCGTTGAAAACTGACCACAATTAAAATAGCGCAGCATCAATAGACATTCAAGAACGTTGCCCAGCGTCGTCATTCCCCGCTTCTCTCGCTCTCCCTATCTCCTCTACGAGGTCGATGACTCGACTCGTCGAGCCGTAGGCCCGTAGGTTTACAACTCTTCGAGTTCATAAACTCGTAGAGGAGCCGTCGGCCTCGTAGAGGGCAAGGAGCAAAGCGTTCAAAGCTCGGGCAGCAGCAAAGGGCAGCAAGAGGCAAGAAGGCAGATGGGCATCAACATTCCCGCTCGATGCATGTTCACAAATCTTTGGGATCACCCTGCAATTTCCACCGGAAGATTTTCGATATTCACATTAGCGATATCTGAGAGGGTAAATCGCCGGCTTACATCCAGCACTTCAACGCCGATAAGGTGCCCTTTCTCATCGAGATCTATCACGACACCGTCTTCTACCTCCTTCGACTGTGCCACGAAATCCTCTTTGAAATAAACATAAATAGCGTCGGCATCCTTGCTATACTCTATTTTCATCTCATCTCTCCTTTTCCTTTATCAACTGCACTAATCACCACTAATTTATTGGCAATCTCTCTGTAGGTCACTTTAATATACCTCACACCGATCTCTTTGTAAACGTTTTTCCTGCCGCTAACGGATTCTTCGGTTTTGTCGGGCTCATCAATCGTGGCGCGGACATCTTCTTCTGTTATTCTCCTCCATTTCATTCGCCGCCTGGCATGCCTTGTAATCTCAAGATTGCTCTTGGCCAAATTAGCACTCCCTGCATCTCTCATTCATAAATTGACAACCGTATGCCCGAGCGCCAACTCGAATGAGGCGGATTCGAAGTTCGGCGTTCTGGGTTCTCCGCCGAAGGCGGATGCCCTCGACGAGTCGTCAATCTACGATGCCGTTCTACGAATCTATCTACCTACGGTATCGTAGATACGAGGTCGATGACTCTCTACCTACGGTATCGTAGATACGAGACCGTAGGTCGACTCGTCGAGCCGTAGGCCGTAGATCGACCTCAGGCGCAAAGGTTCGATGTTAAACAAGCAAAGTGCATGGCGCACAGAGTCCCACGAGCGGCCTGAAGCATTGACGGCGAGCGCATCAGCTGAACAGAGCCATATCATTTGTATTCATATTTCCTTGTCCCCAGGATATTTTATCCGAACTCGGAACCGCTCTACGGTATTGTTCCGATGGAGAGCTTCCACAGCAAACCGCGACAAACATGAATCTACCAGGAATTTCACTACGACGTGACTGCCTCAAAGCGTTCATGTGCGGAAAGTCGGTAGGCATACAATAAACATGCTTGAATGTCCTCCCTTTCAAGATAAGGATATCCCTCTAATATCTCCTCTGTCGTTGACCCGGCAGCTAACATGCCCAAAATATGCTCCACCGCAATTCGCATACCCCGTATAATGGGCTTACCACCAAATTATCAGGGTTTATTGTGATTCGCTGAATTAAATCGTTTTCCATAGTACACGCACCCACTCTCTAACTTATTTTGCTTCTTATGTATTTTCTCCAATAAATATCTGCCATTGCTGTCCTCGCTCTCCTTTCACATGCTTTCTAATATCATTAAAACAGACTGAAATTCCGATAACAACCACTAACCATCAACTCCGCATCCCGAACCCACAACTCAGAACTTTGAACCCGAAACATTGAACCTCAATACCCCCTCTTCTTGACCTTTTCATAATCGGCCCGCGCCATCAATTTGACCAACTCCTCTCCCGAAGAGATCCATTCGGAGAATTTCGTCTTCGGTTCCCATCCTAATTCCTTCTTCGCTAATGATCCAGTACCCATACAGCTTAGCAACGCCATAAGGGCTTCGCGGATAAAAGGGAGTCTTCTCATTTTGCGGCACCGCTTGCACTTTGCCGAAGAGTTCGCTCGTTGACGCCTGGTAGAATTTCGTCTTTAAGCCCGTCTCTCTTATTGCATCGAGAAAACGAAGCGTGCCCACAGCATCCACCTCAGCCGTATATTCCGGCACCTCAAATGAGACTTTGACGTGGCTCTGGGCCGCAAGGTTGTATATCTCATCCGGCTCGACATTCTTGAGCAGCCTGTTTAGATTGCTTGTATCGGTAACGTCACCATAATGAAGGAATAGCGTCTTGCCGTTTATCTCTGGATTATTGTAGAGGTGATCAATTCTGCCGGTGTTGAACGAGCTGCTTCGTCGGATTATCCCGTGAACTTCGTAGCCCTTTTCTAAAAGAAGTTCAGCAAGATAGGGACCGTCCTCCCTGCCCCGTTGCGAAGCATATCGGGGGCCGGCGATGCCGGTTATCAAGGCCTTCTTCATGTTGTTATGTAAGGAGCGCTAACAGACGACATCCAAAATGTTTCAAACTCACTGCAGATCCTCAATATCAAGCATGTCTTTTTTTCGTCCGGATGCTTTCTTGTTCTTGATCAGATCAGCCTTGCCGATGAAATTGACTCCCTGCTCGCCATATTTCCCTGTTATTTTGTTTTTCCATGCTTCCTGAAAGGACACACCGGAAATCGATGTCAGGATGTCTATTCTCAGCGGAGGATTACCGAGCTGGATCACCTGATCGGCCTTCGTCAAATCTTCCAGGGATATGCCCAATTCACCGAAACCAAACTCTTCAAGAACTTTCAGTAAATTCTGCGCGTTTGTAATACTCGAATCTACAAAAACATCTATATCGCCGGTGTACCTTGGCTTTGCGTGGACGGCAAATGCATACCCGCCGACGACCATGTAGCGGACTTTACGAGAGTTGAGTAACTCGAAGAACTCTTCGAAGTCCTTTGAAGTCTCCATTTCCTCTTTTTGATTCGTTGAACTTCTGCCACCGCGCCCTGAGGATTTCGACAGCCTCAAGTCTCTCCTCAATCGTTCTTGAGGACCAATAGTCCATCTCTTCCCGGTCTTTCGAGAAATCTGCAAGCTTTCTTCTCTTCACATATTTCATCTTCCCATCTCTCTTCATGATAACCTCAATCCATACTTCAGAATCACATTGCGGACCTGGCGTACCTGGTACATTTTCGCCTTGTCTGCATCTCGCTGTAGATTTACCTTCTCTTCTAAAAATGTGATGACTACCGCAAATGCGCTCTTCAAATCCTAACTTAAGCAGTAACTGACACAATTCATCGAACCGTATATTGGCATCAGAAGTTCCTTCGAGTATCTTTGATAACAGCTTATCGTATTTACCCATTTACGCGGCTCATAGCAACAAGGGAGAACAGCTGGTACGCATCATGTAGATACAACCAATGCGCCATTCACGATGACCGCCGAGCAGAGGCTGATACGGTATAAGCCCACTTTGAATACGACGCCAGTCCGCAGGTCAACGACTTGTCCACGACCCTTCGGTCTACGACTCCGAGGAGTCGACGACTCGTGGAGGTCGATAGACCTCGACGAGTCGTACCTACGGCCTACGGCTCGACGAGTCGACCTACGGTCTCGTAGAGAGTCATCGACCTCGTATCTACGATACCGTAGGTAGATAGACGCTATCTCTGTTGTCCTGTTTTCGGTTCGGGGTTCAGGGTTCAAGGTTAAAAGGTCGTATTTTGCGAAGCGATGAAAAGTGATCTTCTTCACGAATGTACGCTAACTTTTCTTCCACAAATGTCACGAACATATCTTCCACAGCCTGCCCCGCCTCAGCGGGGAATGTCACGAATGATCACGAATCGAAGTTGTATGAAAAGTTCGACACGCATGGCTAACCGTCATTCTTTTACGAACCCAACTTGGCAAAATGGACATCCGCGAGCGAGCACAGCCACCGTCCGAAGTTTAATGCAGCCGAGTCCGATTATTGAAACTTTCTTGAAATTGTTCTATTTTTTGCGCCCCCGGGGTAAACTGTTCTGCAACAAAAATTCCATTCGATGTTGCTCGACTTCTTCAAGATCGTGAAACTTGTAAATGCCTCTCATAGCAGAAAGAGTAATTAGCTGGGAAGCAAGCTTATAAAAGTTTTCTACCCTTTTGTAATAATCCTCGTCTGGGGCGAAGTTCCATAAAGCTTTAGAAGCTTCATCAAAGGTTTTGAATTTTTGAACCGGCATTTATTTCTTTCGGGAAATTAATTCTTTCAAAAAAATTAGATCGTTTTGGTCAATAGCACGATATGTTTTTTCCTTAAGCCGGTAGAGCGTTTCCGCCGTTGCTATTTTTACCGTGTGTCCATCAACATTCAACTCCTCGTACTGCAGATCCTCAAACGCAAAAGACTCTCCTATTCTTGAAATGACATCGATAGAAAATCCTTCATCCGATCCATAGCGAATTACAGGATAATTTTGAAGCTCCGTATTTGTAATCTCAAAAATACTTTTATCATCGAATACGGAGTACAAGGCTTTTTGTAATCGGGCAATATTATCTCCATTTGCTTTAACAAAGAGATCTAAATCTTGTGTAAGCCGTGGCATTCCATGTAAAACGACTGCAAACCCGCCGACAAGGAGATAATCGACTTTTTCTTTCTCAAGTGCATCGATAACTTCAAGAAATCTTTGGAACAGATCTTCTGTCTTCATACAACTTACAAACCTACCCTAGCAAAATGGACGTCCGCGAGCAAAAACATAGCACAAGTGCTTCTATAGACTCGTTTTTCGAAACCCTCTTCAAAAATGAGACTATCTCAATTGCCGCAAGATTGTATATCTCATCGGGAATAATCTTTTCCAAAAGGCGATTCAAATTACTTGAGGGTATCTCGAAAAACCCCAAAATATTTTTCACCGCAAAGGCGCGAAGTCGCAGAGTATCTTTTTTTATAATTTTTTCTCAGCGTCTTTGCGTCTCCGCGGTGAAACAAATTAGTTTTTAGAGATGCCCTTGAGACGTGAACGAGAACCCCCATTTTGAAAACGAGAGTTGCAAATCTGTGTCAGAACCAAATATAAGTTTCCACGAAATGGACTCTTCGTCCACGTCTCTTGTATCAGTCACATCGCCGTGATGAAGAAAGAGCTTCTTGCCGCTGATCTCTGGATTATTGTAATGATAATGGGTTCAGGCAGCTAATTTAGAAACTTCTCTCAAAAAATCTTCGACTTGTGAGATACCTCCCAGCTTCCTGACAACTTCCGCATCATCAACCTTCCAATACAGGTGAACGAGGACATTAATACCCTCTCTTCTTCACCTTCTCGTAGTCGGCTCGCGCCATCAATTTAACCAACTCTTCAAATTTTGTCTTCGGCTCCCAGCCTAATTTTGCCTTTGCCTTGGATGCATCACCGACCAACATATCAACTTCGGTAGGCCTGTAGGATAGGAACCGTCCTGCCTGCCCCGTTGCGAAGCATATCGGGGGCCGGTGATTCCGGTAATTAAAGCTTTCTTCATGTTATTATGTTCGGTGTTCAGGGTGGTAAAAGTTCAAAGTTGTATAATATAAGTCCAAGGTTCAGAGTTGGAGATGTTCAGCGCTGACGAGGAGAATTCTTCAAGTATCTTATGAAACCGTTTATCAAATTCGAGATTTTCGGACAACCACTTGATCCTTGCGCAATATTCGTTCAGCTACTTGTGAGTCGAGCCGTTTAAAATCTTGTTCAGTCTCCGGACGGAACGTGACACGGTAAGGCATTTACCATGTTAACAGGCACTGAGTAGGTGTAGGTAGTAAGAAGAAACAAGAAATCAGAAGTCAGAGGCAAGAAACCAGAAGCAAGATTGCTCATGCCTCATAGCTCGTGGCAGATGGGTGAGGAGTTCAGAGCAAACCGTAAACGCCAGTAAGCGGTGAGATATTCCCATACTGGGCGACGGTAAATGCAAAATCAGAGCGCAATTGCCTCTAATGCCTCGTTCTTCGAAACCCTTTTCGAAAATGACACTATTTCGATCGCCACAATGTTTTCTTTCGAATCGTAGTCCAAAACTAAGCCCGATTCTTCTAAGAACTCACTTTCTTCAATCTTCTCATCCGAAAACTTTATCTCTAACACATCGCCTTCCTTGTCGTAACTAATGTTGAGCATTTTTACCCTCTCTTTTCTTCAGCCTTCTGTCATAAAACGCACTTACAACCAAGAACGTTTCACTGTTTACAAACCTGCCAAGAACTCTCCGATACCTACCCTCCTTCTCACGAATGAAGTGAATAATGCCAGGGTAAGTTTTATCGCTCTCCTTCAGAAACGGTACCTCCACCGCTCATTTAACATCCACAGGATCTATCGCTCGCTCCTTCAATTTCTTCATTGCGTGCTGCGTGAATCTTATAATCAAGCTAATCCGGTTTCCTCACGCTTGTTTCCAGATGCCTGAATGTAGCTTATAGCTCATTGCTCATAGAAATTGGTTCGGGGTTCTGAGTTCGGCGTTTCGGGTTCAAGGTTCGGAGGTCGGGGTTCGTCATACGTGGTTGAAACAACTCAGGTTCATTGTGTCTTCAGGTCTTCGATAATCTTCTCGGCTACCAGTTTCATCTGAGGAAGGTGCTCGGAACAAACGCCGAAGACTGTTTCTGCATCTATATTCTATTTTCATCTATTCTTCCTCCCTCCAGTAACGTTTTATCTGTGCACTACACTAGACACTGAATTCAGGATGACAAAAGAGAACGCTTCACTGTTGACTGCCCTTCTCAATCGGCAATTCGCAATCCGCGATGCTCTTCTCACTTCTGACTTCTTGCTATTCACTGATCTTTATTCCGTGACCGCTGAAAGTCGGAGCCTCCGGCGGGCTGATCGCTGACCGCTAACAGCTTTTCTCCCTTCACCACTCCCATCAGCTTCTTAAATTCACCGCCATACCAGTTCGCAACCAGGACATAACCAACGCTTCCGAAAAATGCTAAGAAGAAAACCACAAGCACGATGACAGCGCGCTTAGGCTTGTCCTTGAAAGCGGCCGGCCTTGCGGCATCGAGCACGTTTATTATCGGAATGTTCTTGATCTCATCTATCTTCGCAAGCTCATACTGCTTTCTAAGCTCAATGTAAAGCGTCGAGTTAAGCTGCACCGCCTGCATAAGACGCTCCTGCTGCATCTGAAGCTGCGGCGAACTTGCAACCTGCCTGTTCTGCTCCCGGAACTTCGTGAGTGCATCTTCAGAACTGTCGAGAGATACTTTGACTTCTGAAAGTCGCTCCGCAATCCATGCCCGCTGTTCGGATGCACTGCTCTTCCGCTTCGTCAGCATAAAATTATTAAGTCCCGCAACGACGTTGTTCACTATATCTGCGGAAAGCTCCGGATCTTTTGTCTCAATCGAGACCGTCATAACGCTAGTCATGCGATCGACATCAATGCTTAACGCACTCCCCAGTATTTTCAACGCCGTCACGTACTGCTCGTAAGGCGTTTTCCCGCTGATTTCCCAGAGTTGTATTAGATTTTCAGGACTTGACATCTCATCCGTTTTATACTGGGTATAGATAATGTTCTTCAGCACAGCTTCGCTTTTCGCGATGTCGGGATAGAGTTTCGTCAGCGGCGCCTCGCCGACGTTCACTCCCGCTAGTGATGCGATATCGGAAAGGCCTCCGAGAGCCGACAATTTGCTTGCATTCGTCTCCGGAAGAATTGTCGCCGTTGACTTGTATGCCTTCGGGAGGATGAGGCTGATTATGATGGCAAGAACAGTCGCAGCGACAACGAACAAAAATATCTTCTTCTTCGCCCGCCATATGACCGCGAAAAGCTCCGTGAAGTCTATCGAGCTCTCGTCATCAAACGGCTGATTTGGTACCGGTGTGTCAAAATTTTCTGGCATGTTCAACTCTAATCTTGTAGTAATTTTGCATTTATGACCTGATTATTCCGAGTAAGCTTCCTGCAGGGTTTCCATCCACCCTCTTGTCCGATGGACTCCGAAGAGTCATGCGGACTCCTTACCTGAGATGGTGGAGGAGGCTAGTGACGTGGCCGAAAAGTAGATTCAGGAAAAGAGGGGGACACAGAGTTCCACGGAGACAAGACAGAGAGCCACAGAGAATAAGAAATCCCCCTTTGTCCCCCTTCCAAGGGGGATTTCCGAAGGATCCTGCGGACAGGGAGGATTTCTCCGTGTCAATCTGTGTAATTCTTCTTTGCACAGGCCTTTTCGACCACGCTTCTATGTGAGGGTAATTGAGATTCCCATTGGAGCCGACTCTTCATTTCTTAACGCTTCGTACATCACGTGGGTTTTCACCGAAAAATCGCTTCTTCAGTTCCTTTACTATTTCTTGCCGCTGTTTGGGAGTCATTCGTATCTGCTGATACACGTCCCATTGTTCAGCTTCTTTATGATTCTTAGCCTTATTTACGACTCGTTCCATCATTCCAATTTTCCTCTTCGCCTTCTATCCTTTCCAGTGTTCCATATTTCCATCTCTCCAATATTCCTTTTCACCTCTTCACCCTTTTGTCGAATCTTTCATCAAGCTGTCCACAGGTCGACCTACGGTTTCGTAGAGATGACTCCCGACGGGATCGTATCTACGATACCTCTACGAGGTCGATGACTCTCTACGAGACCGTAGGTCGACTCGTCGAGCCGTAGGCCGTAGGTAGATCGACTCGTCGAGATCCTTCGGACTAATGATATCTAATTATTGTATAGAGAGCCACTATGACCGTCGCCAGGCTCGCCATTGTGGTCGACCAATCGCGGAGTATTTCTAATGCCTGCGACGGCTTCTGCACCTTCACAGGTACGTAGATCGAGCTGCCGGGGAGAATATCCGGATTAGGGATTATGAACCATCCCGGCTCCCATCTCTTTCCGCCCGGCAGGAAAACCGATATCCTGTCCTCATCGGCATCCTCTTTCATTCCCCCTGCCTGCGCCACGTAATAACTCGGACCCGCTCCCGGCTTGTATAGTATCGCAGATGGAACAAACACATCGCCTCTTACATAAACAACATTTGTCTTAAGTCCAATGTAGATCGAATCGCCTTGCTGAAGCTGGAGATTGTCCTTTGACGACGGATCGTCAACTGCTTTTTGGAAATCAATCGGTATCATCCCGGCGTTATTGAGACTCCTGTAGTAAAACGACGCGGTTAGATAAGCCTCAGGCCGCAATCCTCCAGCACGCTTCAACAGGTCGTCCAAAGTCTCTCCCTCTTTTATGATGGTGTAGCTCCCGGGATAGAGCACATATCCCTCAATCTGAACGATCTTAGGTTTATTATACCTTGGGTTTGTGGGCACGTTGACATGGTCGAAATCTTTCAGCGCGAATGTCTGTCCGCCGTCGGGGTTCCAATAATCACTGCTCACGCTGATCCTGTAAACATGGCTGTAGATGCGGAGATTTGTTGTGTCGATGCGTGAGATTTCCCAATCGCTCGTGTCCGCATCCTCTGTTAAGCCGCCCGCCATCATGACGAGGTCAGCCACTGTCATGTTGTTGTTTCTCACGTAGCTTCCCGGCTTTCTAACTGCGCCCGAAATGGTCACACTGTGCTGTGGGAAGAATTGGCTCTCCTGGAATACGACGACACTGTCCTCATTCTGCAGAAGGAGGTTGTTCGAAGCATCACCTTCAAGTGCACTTAATGGGCTGAACGACATCACTTCCCGTCGCAGGTTTGGAAGAAGTCTGAATAAAAGCGCGCGGTCCGCGAACGTGTTCATCTGCAAACTGTCAGCTTCCATGATTAGGTCGCTGACGCGCATGCCGGGAGTCAGCTGAAAATTTCCGGGTTTGTAGACATTACCGGTGATGGCCACTCTGTCTTGAGGGCGATCGGATATCTTGAACACCGAAACAATATCGCCCGCAACCATGGCATACGGGCTCTCTGCAAGGGCCGCTTCAGAATTAAAATGCAGGTCAATATCGAGAAGGTCTTTGGGATAGAATTTCCGCTCGTTGAACGGAACTACACGCTCAATGTGAATACGGTTATAATATGCGTCAAATCTTAATCCGCCGGCAAGCTTGAGAAGATCGCTGAGGGTCTCGTTCTCTTTCAATTCATAAATGCCCGGCCTGACGACATCGCCGACGAGTGCAGCCCGCTTGCCTGCAGGCTTAACGAAAACTATATCTCCATCCTGAAGGCGTATATCGCTCGACTTGTCACCGCGAAGGATGTAATTGTAGAGGTCAATAGTAGCCGTGGTGTCGCCGCTGCGGACAATTTTTATGTTACGCAGAGTACCATTCACGTTCGGTCCGCCGGAGAGATAGAGCGCCTGAAGTACCGTCGACATCGAAGACACGAGATACCCGCCCGGTCTGACAACCTCTCCAAGTACGAACACCTGTATCGTTCTTAGTTTCCCGAGTGAAAGGTCCATGAACGTGTTCGCATTCGGCGCTCCGTTCTTCAAACCTGCATAGACTGTCGTCATGCGCCGCAGAAGCCTCTCGCGAAACTGCGACACGGAGAGTCCTGCCGCATGAACTGGCCCGACCACAGGTACGATGACCTCGCCGTCTCTGTTCACCATTAGTTGATACCTCAGGTCCGTCTGGCCCCAGACGGTGATAACGATCTCATCTCCCGGTCCGAGGATGTAAGACGCAGGCGTTGCCACGTTCTCCACGGGCTGGAAAGTTGAAGAGGGATATTGGAAGATGTCATACCCGATCGGCTGAACGGCAGAGGTGATCCCCGCTCGTCCTGCGAAGCCTGGGACGTCAAATCCCTTGCTCGCTGCAGGTGCCGCGGCTGGTGTCGTCTGCGGTGGGATCTGCGGAACAGAAAGGCCTGTTGCGGGTTGAGTAGTGACCGGCGCGGCTGAAACCTGTACTTTTGACAGGTAATCCTGCAAACTTATTCCATACTCTGCCGCTCTGCTTTCCGCCTCTTGCCGGGAAATACCTAACTGCGCAAGTTTCTGGTCGATCTGGGAAGGAGTCATCCCTTGCAGAACGCTCTCAGCCTGTGCCTTGATTTGTTCTCTTGTTTGAGAGAAAGACAGCGCCGGCAAGCCGGCAAACAAGAAAACTGCCAACACGACATTTACAAAATTAAATTTGAATTGAGTTTTCATATTTTACTCGTCAAGTGTGAAAAACAAATTTAAGAAACTGTTGTTGCAAAAGACCATCCCAAAAGTTGTACATGCCCGCGGTAGGTGACCGTCACTTGTCTCAATATTGCAATACACTGACAATATGATATAGAAGTGACGGTCACTTTCACGAGAAGTCTAACCGCTGAGACACGGAGCTTCACCTCACTGCGTGTTTTCTCTGTGCCTCAGTGCCTCTTGTGGTTATATTCTTTTCCGGGGCTGACTGCTGAAGGCTATGAGCTTTCTCCATACCACCAGGTCCTCTCCGAAGGATCTCGACGAGTCGTCGATGACTCTACAAGTCGATCTACCTACGGCCTACGGCCTCGTAGAGGTATCGTAGATACGATCCCGTAGGGAGTCGTTGACCCTCTACGAGGCCGTAGGCCGACCTGTCGGGAGTCATCTCTACGAGACCGTAGGACGACCTTCGGAAAATGAAAAATGCGCCACGCTATCTCTTCTACTATCAACCATGAGCTATCAGCTATGAGCTGCATCCACGGCTTCGCCATCTCACTCACATGGCGCCGTAAATCAAGGCCACTTGCGCCTGCAAAGCTACAAAAAAGATAACACGATCAATTCGCGCCGTAACGGTGAAAATTTATCCTGCGCGAATCTCTATAACTATGTCGTTGACGAAGTATGGCCAGTCGTGCCTGCATCGGAAGGACGCGGAGAAACATCTGTTCTCTTCGAACCGGCGATCCTTACTGCGCCCACAGACACTTTGACGCTCAATAACTTCTCTAAGCCATCTACCCTGATTACAAAACTCTTGCCATTTACAAGTTCAACGATCTCTCCACGTAAACCACTCAAAGGCCCTGTTGTAATCTCAGCTTCAAAGCCTCTATAATCTCCATCCAAAACCTCAACGTCAGTCGGAAAATATTCGACAATTCTTCTTATTGCATCCATCTGACTTTCTGGAATCACGCTTGGCTTTCCATTCAGACCCACAAACTTTACAAAGCCATCTATTAAATAAACTCTTCCACAATCACTATGCAAGATTCTTACAAAGACATAACAGGAAAATAGAGGTACTTCGATCCATTTTTTCCTATCGCTCCACTGATGGAGTTCCTTCCTTAAGGGGAGATACGATTCAATGCCTTGCTTACTCAAATCCAAACAAACGGACTTTTCATGGCGAGCCTTGACGTAGATAACATGCCACCGTTTCTTTTCAAGATTAGAAAGCTTCTTGAGTTCAGACGAAACGACGTTTAACTCCTCCAAACACGCATCTCCTTTATACATCCATCACTGTAATAATACACATAATATCTGAGGTAGTGCCATAAACTTTGATAACGACAATTCTATTTAAAGAAAGTGTTTCGTCGCTGGCTTTAGATTTTGTGCTGTAACCACATTCTCCCATTCTCTAGATTATTTCGAGAGCATCCCATGGAAAAAACATTTGATGACATAGATTGACAGCAAAAAAATCCTCCTATTTTTCTCCTCTGATTGTAAAATTAAACCAATCCACAAAACGAATCAAGCACCCCATGAGGATTTTTTGTTAAGAGAAAGAAAAGAGGTGATATAGTTCACATGGGGGTAAGTGAATAGTAAGCGGTGAAGAACGAAAAGCGGATAGAAGCCCGGCAGAAAAGTTCAACCGATGTTTTTTCTCCGTGGCTCTCTGTGCTTCTAACGCTCAATATTCATATTCATGTGAAATGCGTGTGCCGCCTTCCGGCATCGGTGTTTCTCTGTGAAATAGCTCTTTTGTTACACAACGCGGCAAAGCCGCAACCAAACAAGAGGTTCAAGCAGGATAAGTATTTTCCTGACCAGAGCAGGTCTAATGTTAAGCAGGATTTCTTTTCATAAGATGTGCACGTTGATCTCCTGTGTTTCCTCTCCCTTGATGGGCCTACGGCCTCATAGAGGAGAGGATTAAGGCGAGGGTGATTTTCGATTGGTCGGTTATGCCTTTCACAGTTTGTCCATAGTTGTTGTAACAGAGGTTGATTTGGAACTCAGAGTATGTTCTTCCTCTTGCCTTGATGCAAGAGAAAGAACCAAGGTCCGCCGGAGGCGTGAGCCTGAGGCTCATCAGTCTCTGGCTGAGAGATACAGGAATAAGAAATCCCCCTGTCCAAAGGATCCTTCGGAGAGAAAGGGGGACAAAGTGGGATTTCTCCGTGTCTCTCTATGAAATTCTTCTTTGCACAGGCCTTTTCGGCCGCCTCTCTAGCCTGCATTATTCACAAATACGGTGAAGTGTGGTGCCAAGCCTGCTCTCTCGTTGTTGTTGGTCATACGGTTGGATGCATAGGCTTGCGGACTTGTCGGCGGGGCCTCAGCAAGCAGGGCAGATACGGTTGAATGCCGCAGGTGACCGTCACTTCTATGCCAAGTCATTAGTGTATCGCAATATTGACACAAGTGACGGTCACCTTACCCGTTCAAAACAAACAGAAAACCATCAATCCTATGAAACTACAAAATCATTTAGGACAGCAGTGCAATCAAATTCTCAATTGTAAATTTTCAACCGTCAATTTTACCTCCTCATTCCTCAATCTTCAATTCCAGATCGTCAATTGTAAATTGTAGATCGACAATCTATTACTTTCTTCCTATCCCATAATACTCAAATCCCAATCCTCTTACTTTCTCCGGATTATAAATATTCCGCCCGTCAAATATCACGTGCCCCTTCATTAACTTTTTCATCCTCTCATAGTCGGGTTCTCTGAATTCCTGCCACTCGGTAACAAGTATCAACGCATCCGCGCCTTTCAACGCCTCGTACTGATCCTTCGCAAACTTCAAGTCTCCCCATTTCTCTCCGGTTCCTTGCCTTTGTTCCTCTGTGCCTTTGTGTCTTTGTGCCTTTTCACCTTCTCCGAAGGATCCTGCGGAAAAGATTCTTTTCGCATTTTCCATCGCGGCCGGATCAAAGGCGGAAATCTCAGCGCCGTCTTTCAGCAAGCTTTCAATAACCACTATCGAAGGCGCCTCGCGCATGTCGTCGGTCTTCGGCTTGAAGGAAAGTCCCCACACTGCAAACTTCTTCTCCTTCAGATTTCCTGCAAAATGTGCCATGATCTTTTCGGGAATAATTTCCTTTTGCTTCTCGTTCACCGCATTGACCGCGCTGACTACCGAAGTTTCCACGGCAGCCTCTTCTCCCATCTTGATCAAAGCTTTCACATCCTTCGGGAAGCAGCTCCCTCCCCAGCCAATTCCAGGAAAAAGAAACTTCGGACCTATTCTGTTATCATAGCCGATCGCAGTTCTTACTTTATCGACATCAGCTCCTAATTTCTCGCAAAGCCGTGCAACCTCATTCATAAATGAAATACGAGTAGCGAGAAACGCGTTGGCGGTATACTTCACCATCTCGGCGCTGCGAGTTTCCATCACAAGAATCGGAGCGCCGGTCCGAACGAACGGCTCGTACAGCTCGCGTAAAACTTGTTCTCCTCTGCTGTCCTCGACACCTACGACGACCCTGTCCGGAAACATAAAATCCTGAATCGCATTCCCCTCCTTCAAAAATTCCGGATTCGACGCGACGTCAAATTTCACATTAGAATGTTTCTTAAAAATCTCCCTTATCTTATCCCCCGTTCCCACAGGCACCGTACTCTTAGTCACAATCACCTTATATCCCAAATCCGAATTCCGAAATCCGAATTCCGAAATATCTCCCTCTTTTCCCTTCGCCGTTCGCCGTTCGCCGTTCTCCCTTTCTTCATCCGCAATTTCTCCAATCTCCTCCGCCACCTCCATGACATACCGGAGATCTGCGCTTCCATCCGCACCCGGCGGAGTCGGCAGACAAAGGAATATCACTTCGGAGTTTTTTACGGTTTCACTCAGCGAAGTTGTGAAGTGCAGCCGCTTCGCATTTAGATTTTTTACAATTAAATCGTCCAAACCCGACTCGTAAATCGGGGACTTGCCTTTCTTGAGTTGGTTAATCTTCTTTGCGTCGACATCCATGCACGTCACATAATTGCCTGTTTCGGCAAAGCAGGTACCTGTTACAAGCCCGACGTAGCCGGTGCCAATGACTGAAATGTTCATACGAATGTTTCTCTTTCTTTATGTTAGGAATAATGAAAAAACCGTTCTCGAAGTCTGTCCTAGAAATCCCCCTTTGTCCCCCTTTTTCAAAGTGGGATTCACCGGGTACAGTCTGCTGAAAACCACCGGCTTGATTTCCTTTCTCCCCCTTACAAGGATTACTACTGTTGTGCGCACAAACTTACAAGGGGGATTTCCGAAGGATCCTGCGGACAGGGGGGATTTCTCCGTGTCCAGACTTTTCGTCCACACCTTCAGAAGAACCTGTCTTTGTAAGGGATGCCGCTGAAAGCGGAGCGACGCGGCAATCCGCATGGAAATGATTTCAAGTTTGGGGATTGCCGCAAGGTTGTCCAAAAGGACGCCAATGTCATTCCCTTATGCCTTTATCGGGAATCTCGCTGAGAGAGACGAAAGATTCCCGTCCAAAGGATCCCGACCTTGTCGGGACTTGAAACACGCCCCGACGGGGTCCTTCGGACGGGAATAACAGAGAAGAGTGTTTTCTTCTTTTCTTTTTGGACAGCCACTCGCAGCTTCATACTTGTACATTACTCGACAAGAACTTTTCCTCAATATCTAAAAGCTAAGAAATATCGAAGAAAAGGGCAACACAAAATTTCTCTTTGCGAGGAGTCCGCTGAAAGCGGAACAATCCCAAGCTTAGTGGCACACTTGCATCGGATTGCCACGTCCCGACAAGTCGCTTAGGCGTCAACCTAACGATAATTGTGTTTGAATTGCCGCGACATTTATGTCGGGGTTTAATACTTCTCTCCCAAAGCCCGGACTTTAGTCCTATACGAAGACAACCTTTGTCCCGACTGAGTCGGGACAAGAATTTTGGGCGATTATCATTCCCCCGACTTGTCCGAATGACCCCTTCGGGAAAAGTTGGGGCTATTTCCAAAAAAACAAAAATTTGTTCCTAAGTTGACGCCAATGAGCCGACGGCGGGATGATCCGGTTGGCTGAAGTGTCGCGCGCGATCGATGGCACTTCCTCTATGACACCGTTCGTTATCTGAAAAAGTTTAATCGTATTTTCAAGCGCCGTCTCCCGGTTTGGAATATCTTCACCGCAATAAGTCATCCTGAGGTTTGCCACCCTGCTGTTCCAGCTCCCTTCAGGAGATAGCTTATATGCTTGAAGGAGTGTTCGCCCTCGAAGGTCAATCCCTGCCGGAAGCGAGCCCTTTTCTGTCAATGAGATCATCAGCTCCTTTGCAGTGGCTGCGTCCGGTCCAAAGGATCTCGACGAGTCGATCTACCTACGGCCTACGGCTCGACGAGTCGACCTTCGGACAAGCTCATCTCTATCGGCTCGTATTTTCCGTTCCTGCCCAACGGGAACTTAGCGGTTTTGCCTTCCTCAAGAACAAGTGTCAGTTCATCGTCGATGTACCTGTTCGTTCCGGCATTGACGGCGTCGGTTTTAATTTTAAGCCGGTGATTTCCGGTGATTAATTTCCCTCCGGTTAAATCCAATACATTCACGGTCAGATCTCCCGCAAGAGATGCGCCATTGGGATTTCCCATGACAAGAGAATCTATGCGTTGAATATTTTGCGGAACATTAAAACCTGTCATGTTTCCCATAGAGGAAAAGGTTTGCTTCCGCATCGAAAGATTTGCTGCCGGTTATGTCGTCCCAAATGGATTGCCCGCGAATCCCGTGTTCGTGAAAAACTCTGAGCCGGCTTTAAAAACCAAAGCGCGTAATGATAACATCCGAATCCGATGTCGAAATGCGAGCGGGTGTCCACTTGCTCGAGTCAGACCAATCCCCTGAAGCGGAATTCCAGGTATAAGTAGTTTGAGCGAAAACGGATTGAGAAGCGATTTGTAGGAAAAAAACAAAAATTAGCATTCGCATAGCATCCCCCTTCGATTAATTTTGCTATGAATAGGATTTATTTCTGTTTATTGCACGACTCTACAAAAACTCAACCCGTAAACATCTGCCACCAACTTCTCCCCCTCATAGGGGGAGATTGAGTGGGGGTTCAAATCTTTCAAGCACTCACAACCAAAAAACTCTCTTCGTGATGCTGGCCCGATTTCATCGGGACGACCCTCTGCTTTGTGTGAGGCTGGCTGGGATCGAACCAGCGACCCTCTGCTTAAAAGGCAGATGCTCTAACCACTGAGCTACAGCCCCAACTTTTTAAAGAACGTGTAATAATTTAAATATATCGCTGCTTTCCTGCAAGATTTTTGTGCCTCCGTGTCTTTGTGCTTGAAAAACTATTCTAAATGTATCGATTCAATTTCTGAGCTGAAAGGAAAAGTAATCCTAATGGATTTATTTACTTTACTTGAAATGACGCCAGCCGCCTTGTGTCCGTCGCTCGTTTTCATTGTCGCCCTATGGATTGGTGTTCCATTGACATTCATGATCTCAACCGAGAGGTACTTATATCCCGGCTTGAAGTCTCCCTGTTTGACAAAATGGAAAACACGCGCGGAGCCGTTTTGTTCATATGAGACATTCACATTCAAGTAATGTCCACTCTTATAAGCCAAACTTTCACCATCATCAAAATATGCTTTCCCGCTCGCTGACTTCGTTCCATTGCGCCGAAGGAGCATCTCAGCCAGAGGCTGATGAGCCTCAGGCTCAAGCCTCTGGCTGAAAAGTTTGAGCACCAACGTGTCCGCCTGCTCCGTCGTGGACTGAATCAGACTTTGTGTGAAAAGTATCGTCCCATTCTTCACAAAGACCGGAGTAATTCCAAGAGGCGCATTCACTTCATGCCAGCCACTGCCAATTTCCGATCCGTCGTAAATACTCGCCCACTTCCCTTCCGGCAGATACACTTTCCTCGCAACTGCCCCTGAATCGAAAACGGGCGCAACCAAGAGTTTATCGCCGAACAAGAATTCATCAGATATATTGTAAGCATCTTTGTCATGCGGAAAATCTAAATACAACGGCCTCACGATTGGCAGTCCGTTTTGATTTGCATCTCGAAAAGCGGTGTAAATCTCAGGAAGAAGCTCGTATCTGCGGTCAATTATCTGACGGTTAATCCTAGTGTACTTCGCACCGAACACCCACGGTTCGCGCGGCGCGGACCCTTTTACGCTGTGCGTTCTGTAGAACGGACTGAACACACCAAGCTCTAACCATCTCGAGAAAAGCTCCGCACTCGGATTTCCGATAAATCCCCCGACATCGCTCCCGACGAAAGGCTGCCCGCTCACGCCGATATTCAAGAACATTACGAGCGCCAATTTCATGTGAGCAAAGCTCGCAAAATTGTCCCCGGTCCACATCGCAGCATAGCGCTGGCCGCCGGCATAGTTTGCGCGAGTCAAAACTAACGGACGCTTGTTCGGCTCCAGCTTCTCCAAACCTTCGCGAGTTCCACGTGCCATTTGCATTCCGTAAACATTGTGAACTTCGGCATGCGTCGCTGTGCCATCATCTAATCTGTGGACAGCATCTAAAGGAAATGTTTTGTTCGGAGTATTGAACACGCTTGGCTCGTTCATGTCGTTCCAAAAGCCATCCACACCATCATCGAGCAACCCTTCGTATTGTTTGCCCCACCATTCTCTTGTTTTCTCGTTAAGAAAATCAGGAAAGACACAATCGCCAGGCCAGACCTTTCCAACGAAATATTTTCCGTTCCCGCGAGCGGGATCTTCGACCGGCATTTTCACAAACACATCTTGCTTGACGCCGCTGTCGTAAACGTGATAACCTTTTTCGTCCTTGATTCCCGGATCAATTATTGTAACGACTTTGAATCCGAGATTGTGCAGCGTATCAAGCATGTTCCGCGGCGTCGGAAAATTTTTCGGACTCCATGTGAAGCACTTATAACCGTCCATGTAATCAATGTCGAGATAGATAACATCGCACGGGATCTTATTCTCGCGGAAGCCGTGCGCCAGATCGATGACTTTATCTTCCGGATAGTAGCTCCATCTCGACTGCTGATATCCCAACGCCCAAATCGGAGGCATGTGCATTTTGCCCGTCAGCTCGCTCAGCCTCTCAACAACTTCGGCTGGATCCTTTCCGGTAATAATATAAAGCTGGAACGCGCCTCCAGCCGCCGTGTAAACAAGTTGATTGCTGTCCGACGCCCCGACGTCAAACGTCGACCTGAAGGTGTTGTCGAACAATAATCCATACGCTCCATTTGTATCTGCCTTCAGCAGAAATGGAATACTTTCATACAACGGATCAAACTTGACCGTATAAGCAGGGAAATCAGAATTCCACATCGTGCAGTGCGTCCCGTATTTGTTGAACGGCAGCGTTTTCTCGCCGAGCCCGTAGAAATTCCGTGCGCCGTGAATATCGAACCGGGCAGCCAATCCTGTGTCGCTGAATTGAATATCATTCAAATCCAAAATGTCAGAATTACTTTTCGACTTGTAGGTGAGTTTCATAGTCTCAGGAAAATATTCGACAGTTCCGTCAGGGAGATTTATCGAGACCTTTTCTTTATCCGCTTTCAAATTGCGGCGTGATAATTCTTCCGGCGTTTCGATCACGGCGAAAGACTTGCGCTCATTCCCTCCGCGCTCGATCGTTAAATGCACGATCCCCGATTTGAAAATTTGCAGTTTCGCTTTGCCGGATTCGTAATCAATCGAAACAGTCCGCTGAGTCTTTTCGACTTTTATGAATTTTCCAATTTTATCCATTGCCGCAACATTGCTGGTTAGCCCGGAATGAATACCGAGCATGAGAAGGAGTCCTGTAATAAGCATTTTTAAATCACTTTTAGATGAAGTTCGTTTAGTTGATCCTGACCGACTTCGCTTGGCGCCTCGTCCATCAAAGACATTGCGCTGCTCGTCTTGGGAAATGCGATAACGTCCCGGATCGATTTGCTTCCGGTGAAGAGCATGACGAGCCTGTCGAAACCGAACGCGATTCCGCCATGCGGCGGCGCTCCGAATTTGAAGGCTTCGAGGAGAAAACCGAATTTTCTCCGAGCATCCTCCTCCGATATTCCGAGACAACTGAACATTTTTTGTTGAAGCTCAGGATGGAATATCCTGATACTCCCACCTGCGATCTCGTTCCCGTTCCAGACCAAGTCGTAAGCGCGGGCGCGGACTTTACCGACCGGATTGTCCGAAGACCACTCCTTCTTTTCTTTGAATTCTTTCAAGCCTTCCTCGAGTTTCACGGCGTCTTCGTCCTTTGGAGACGTGAACGGATGGTGCATCGCCGCAAATCTCTTTTCATCTTCCGACCATTCCAAAAGAGGAAATTCGGTAACCCATAAAAGTGAATTTTTGTTTTGATCTATCAGGTTGAACTTTTTCCCGAGTTCGAGACGGAATTGGCCGAGCGTCTGGAAAATTTTCTCGCGCGGCTGTGTAATGAGCAAAATCAAATCCCCGGTTTCCGCAGTAAATTTCTCCCGCAGATTCTTCAGCTGTTCAGGGATAAAATATTTTGCAGTGGGAGAATCGATCGAGTCAGCTATCACCTTGAAATGAACTAATCCAGCGGCGCCGCACGACTTCGCAATTTCGGTTACTTCGTCGATCTGCTTGCGGCTCAGTTCTGCTCGACGAGTCGAGTCGTCGACCTGATGTTTCAAGTTGATTCCGCAGACGAGATTCCCGCTCCGGATATTCGATTCGAAAATTTTGAACTCGGAGCCGCGCATAATCTCTGTTACGTTCTCGACTGGAAGTTCAAAACGCAAGTCGGGCTTGTCGCTGCCATATTTCGTCATCGCTTCATCGTAACTCATCCGGCGCAATGGCGTCTCGATCCCTATTCCTTTGACTTCCTTGAAAAGCGTTTTCATCAAGCCTTCAGCCATCTGGTAGATGTCTTCTTCAAGAATGAAAGACATTTCGATATCGATCTGGGTAAATTCGGGCTGGCGGTCTGCGCGAAGGTCCTCGTCGCGGAAACATTTCACAATCTGGAAGTACCGATCAAATCCGGAGACCATCAAAATCTGCTTGTAAGTCTGCGGGGACTGCGGGAGCGCGTAGAACTTTCCGTGGTGGATTCTGCTGGGAACGAGATAGTCACGTGCGCCTTCAGGCGTACTCTTCATCAGGAACGGCGTCTCAATTTCCATGAAGTTCAAACCGTCCATGTAGCGGCGAACTGCCTGTGCCATCTTATGCCTGATCTGCAAATTCCTCTGCATCGGCTCTCGGCGCAAATCAATGTAGCGATATTTCAGCCGCAGTTCTTCGCTTGTATCAATTTCACTATCTATCGGGAAAGGCGGAGTTTCAGCTTCATTCAGGATCAAAAGATCGTCGGCAAGGACCTCGATTTCACCCGTCAATAAATTCTGATTGATCGTGCCCGTAGGTCTATTGCCAACTTTGCCGACGACCGCAATTACATCTTCGCTTCTCAATTGTTTTGCGATTTGATAAACCGGTTCGTTATGCTGAGGTGCGAAAACGACCTGCGTTTTTCCATACCGGTCGCGGAGGTCTATAAAAATTACGCCGCCTAAATCTCTACGGCGATCAACCCAACCGTTCAGCGTTACTTTTTCATTTATATTCTTTACTCTGAGTTCACCACACGTGTGTGTTCTCTTCTTACCACGCAGCGATACTGTTGTCTGAGACATTTCAAATTTCTGTTTATTTGTTCGAAAATCGTGAAGTTTAATATAAGAAAGGAGGGAAAGAGTTTCAAAAAAACGTGGAATTTAGGCACGAATTGTGGTTCTGCGATAATTACTCTGCGTTATAAGCGGATTTATGCTCTATATCCGCCCGAATTTCTTGTCGAGTTCCAGCAGCGGTATCTTCACAAGCACTGGCCTTCCGTGCGGACATACGTACGGCACCTCGGCTTCGAAAAGTTGATCCAGCAGTGATCCCATTTCCTCAACCGTGAGATAATCACCAGCTTTAACGGCGGCTTTGCAAGCATAAGTCTTGCACAACTTTTCGCGCGGAGTGAGCCGCAGATCGTTATCACGTTTGTAATCTTCAATAATCTCCGTGAGAATTGTGCTCTCTCTGCCGGCTTTCAAGTCAACCGGCACGCCGTCAAGAACCGCCGTCGAACCGCTGAACTGTTTTATGCTGAAACCAAGCTGATTCAGATCGCTCATTATTTCTTCCAGCACTGCAAAGTCGGCCGGATCAAGGTTCAAACTCAACGGGAATAAAAGCTGCTGCGTGCTCTGTCCTTGCTCGCTGAATCGTTTCAGCGTTCGTTCATAAATGACACGCTCGTGAGCGGCGTGCTGATCGACGACAAGTAAACCTGTCGATATCTGGGAAATGATATATTTATTGTGAAGCTGATAAATAATACCACCGGAACTTTCAATGGTCTCACTCTCTTCCCGACCCCAGTCGGGATCCGCAGACGAAGCACGGTTTTGCGGGAATCTCAGAGCAAACAAAGGATCTACCGCATCGGCAATTCTCTCGTCTTCTATGTAACGCGGAGAAGGTTTCGCGTTGAACATCACCGGCACTATTCCGCCGCGGGACGTTTCTGATGTGGTGCGGCTGACGAATTTCCCGGGCTCCGTCGCGATCGCCATTTCCGGCACAAGGTCGCTTCGGACAAGAGCACTTCGTGTGGCAGACCGGATCGCTCCGTAAATGCTTCTCTCGTCCCTGAATTTCACTTCCAACTTCGATGGATGAACGTTTACGTCAACTTCGTTCGGCGGCAGGTCGATAAAAATCACGAAGAACGGGAAGTCTCCTTTGTCGATCAGGTTCTCGTAGGCGGAAAACGCCGCGTGACTTATCGCCTTGCTCATCACATATCTTTTGTTCAAGAATAAGAATTGCTCACCGCGAGTTCGCTTCGTGTATTCCGGTTTGCCGAGGAAACCGCTGACCTTGAGATGATCGTAATCTTCTTCGAACGCGACAAGCGAGTCGGTGAATCTCTCGCCGAAGATTTCATCGAGCCTCCCGCGAACCGTACTTGTCTTCGCGCGCAGGACAACTTCGTCGCCTGATTGCAGGGTGAATTCTATTTCGGGGAAGGCGATCGCGTACCGCGAGACAGTCTGATAGATGTGCCTGAACTCCGTCGGGTTTGCTTTCATGAAATTACGCCTGCCCGGCGTATTGTAAAATAAATTTTTCACGAGAATTGTCGTTCCTGTCCCGTGCGCGGTTCTGGAAACCTCAGTCTGTTTTCCACCTTCAACCCTCAAATAAACTGCCGCATCATCGGAAGCGGTTTTAGTTTTCACTTCAACCTGTGAAACCGCGGCAATCGAATAGAGCGCTTCTCCGCGGAAGCCGAGCGTCGCGACATTCTCAAGATCATGGTACGTCTCGATCTTACTCGTCGCGTGTCGTTCAAATGCGAGGATCGCATCTTCCTCCTGCATGCCCGCGCCGTCGTCGGTAACTCTGATAAAACTCTTGCCGGCTTCTTTCACTTCAATGTCTATCGACTTCGCGCCGGCGTCGATCGAATTTTCAATCAGCTCCTTGACAACAGACTCCGGGCGCTGGACAACTTCGCCGGCGGCGATCTTGCTTGCTATCTCCTCAGGAAGGATTTTGACCTTTGACATTATGATTCCTCTCCATTCGCAGGATTCTCGGCCTTAGGCAGATGCGCCTCTGGCGAAGGGGAACAGGATAATTCCGATTCGTAAGACCCTTCAGAAAACAAAGCATCAACAAAGATATTCCGGTCGAACGGCAGTAGGTCGTCTATTCCCTCGCCGACGCCGATGTATTCCACTGGTAATTTAAGCTCCTGGCTTATTGCAACCACGATGCCGCCTTTTGCCGTGCCGTCGAGTTTCGTCAGTACGATCCCTGTCACACCAGCGGCTTCGAGAAACTGCCTCGCCTGTACCAGTCCGTTTTGTCCGGTTACCGCATCGAGCACCAGAAATACTTCATGCGGCGCGTCCGGGACAACTTTTTGGACGACTCGCCTGATCTTCTTCAACTCTTCCATCAGGTTCGTTTTCGTGTGGAGTCTTCCGGCGGTATCTATCAGCACAACGTCGGTCCCGCGTGACCTTGCGGCGCTCACCGCGTCGTAAGCCACAGCTCCCGGATCGGTTCCCGGCTGCTGTCCCGACGAAGGTCGAGATCCTTTGGACTGGATAATTTCAACTCCGGCTCTTTCTGCCCAGATTTGAAGCTGCTCGTTTGCAGCTGCACGAAACGTATCCGCCGCCGCAATCAGAACCTTCTTCCCGTCATTCTTAAAATTATACGCAAGCTTTCCGACCGTCGTCGTTTTGCCGACTCCATTCACTCCGACAATCATTATAACATGCGGTTTCGTTTTCATCGAGCCGGCGCCATTCGGCTCCGTCACATATTTTAATATTTCTTCTTTGAGAAGGCTTTTTAGCATTTGAGAATCTTCGTAGCCTTCTTTTTTCACCCGCGCGCGAATGTCGTCGATGATTTTTTGAGTCGCGTTGAAACCCATATCGCTCGAAAGAAGAGCTTCTTCGATTTCGTCGATAAGCTGGTCGTCAATTTTTGTTTTACCGGAAATGACTTTTGTGACTCTGTCAACGAAACTCGAACGAGTCCTCGCAAGCCCTTCTTTTATTTTCTTGAAACGATCAAGCAATCCCATTTTTTTCTCCGAAGGATCCTTTGGACATGTGCTTCTGATAAACTCTTGTGTAAACCGCGAGCGATATGAAAACGAACAACGCGCTCAAGTAGAGGAAGAAATTTTTTGCGAGGGCAAGCGAGTCGATCCGCAGTGTCGCAAGTATTAGATATGCGGCGATGAATGCAACTGTCCATTTCCCTGTCCAGACTGATTGGACAACAACTTTTCGTTGAGTTATTATCACAGCGCTCCCCGCAAGGATAATTAAGTCGCGTGCTGCAACGATAACGGCGTACCACACCGGAACGTCGCCGGCGATCACGAGAGCGATTGAAGCTGTAACGATGCAAATTTTATCGGAAAGAGGATCGAGAAGTTTTCCGAAATCCGTGACTTGGTTAAGCGCCCGCGCAAGCATCCCATCGAGAAAATCCGTCGCTGAACCGAGAATCATCAACGCCAAAACAGTCAAGCGATACTGATTCCCCGGCTTGAGAATGAGGATGACAATCGGAATCAACAAAAAGATGCGGCTTACACTTAGAATATTCGAAGCAGTCCACCGCTTTTCAATTTTTATGACGCTATTCAACCGCGTCTCGCAGCAAGATTTCAGCCTGAGGCTGATGCGCCTCTGGCGCAGTCGTAATGAGATTATCAGCGACAGACTTATACTTTCGCTTCATTTATGTTTGCCTCAAACTCCTCTTTGCTGTTGACTTCGACGTCGGTCGGATACTCGCCGCTGAAACATGCTGTGCAGTAATTTCTTCGCTCATCCACAGGGACAGAATCGAGCAGCTTTTCAAGGGAAAGGTACGCGAGAGAGTCCACATTCAGTTCTTTCCTCATGCTCTCAATGTCGCCTTCGAATTGATTAGCAAACAGCTCGCGCTCCGATGGGAAATCCATTCCGTAATAACAAGGATACATGATCGGCGGAGAACTCACGCGGAAATGCACCTCGGCAGGCTCGGCTTCGCGGACCAATTTCACAAGCTGCTTGCTCGTCGTGCCGCGCACAATTGAGTCGTCCACAATTACAACTTTCCTTCCCTTCAAGACGCCTTTCACTGTATTGAATTTGACTTTTACCTTTAGGTCACGTGTGTCTTGATCCGGTTGAATGAAAGTCCTGCCGACATAATGGCTTCTGATCAAACCGATCTCAAACTTCACTTTGATCCCCATCTTTGCGCTCTGCGAAACGTAACCGAGCGTCGCTGTGTTCGATGAGTCGGGGACGCTGATCACTACAAGCTTTTCATCCTCGTCGTTCTCCACCGGCGATTCCTCCGCGAGGCCTTTGCCTATCTTCCGCCTGACTTTATCAACGCTCTCTCCGAAAATCTTGCTGTCGGGCCGCGAGAAATAAATATATTCAAAAATACAATGTCGCGATTGTTTGGGAATGTCGGGAAGAAACAGCGATTGCAGTTTCCCGGTTTGGATCACTTCATCGTTTATCACGACAATTTCGCCCGGCTCGACGTCGCGTAAATATTCGGCGCCAACGACATCGAACGCGCATGTCTCTGACGCAGCGACGACGGCATCGCCCAATTTCCCGAGTGCAAGCGGACGAAAACCGTATGAATCTCTCGCAACTATCAACTGATCATCCGAAAGGATGACAAGTGAAAACGCACCGCGAATAAGCTGCAAGGCTTCATAAACTTGTTCGACAACGGTCTCTTTCTGGCTTCGCGCGATCAGATGCAAAATTATTTCCGTATCGGTGGTTGTCTGGAAAAGCGTGCCGCCTTCAGTTAATTCATCGCGGAGTTTGTGCGAGTTTGTGAGGTTCCCATTATGCGAAATCGCTAGATTGCCTTTCCGGTAATTCACGACGATCGGCTGGACATTCTTCCGGCTTTCGGCAGAACCAGTTGTTGAATAACGATCATGTCCGATTCCCGCATCGCCTCTCAAAACATCGTGCAGGATTTTATCATCCTTGAAAACATCCGCCACGAGTCCGGTACTTTTATGAACGTTGAAGAAAGTCTTATCCTCTGTTCTTTCTCTAGTCACGATTCCGGCGGCTTCCTGACCGCGGTGCTGGAGCGCATTCAAGCCATAATAAATGTAGCCCGACGCGTTCGGAGCCCCGTATATTCCGAATATGCCGCAGAAAGTTTTCGGCTTTTTTATGTTTAAATTTATCTCACGCATTCCTCGAGACTCCGACATTGTTTAAGGGGAAATTCAAAACTCCGAAACTCATTCGAACCGTGGCTTTATCCTCATAAACCATGAACCGAAGTCAAATTAAGCAAGAATGCATAGGAAAACAAACCTGAGTCGAGCCGGCGATTTTCTATCTTTCTTTGTGAACTTCGCGATTCTTTTGGCAACAATTTCCCATTGCGCACTTTGCGGTTAACTCTCTGATAATTTGAAAAACGAAAGCGGCTGTCTCACAACTGCCGCCTCTTTTTTCTGATCTATAATTTAGATGAAATAATGTTCTAGAAACCCGGACGAAAGCCCCGATAGAACACTGATGACGCGGATAACACTGATCTACACGGATGAAGATAAAGCAATCCGTGATAATCCGTCTCATCTGTGTCATCCGCGTGCTATTCTTTTCTTCATCGGGTCTTGCAGTGGGGGATTTCTCCGTGTCCTCTGTGTCCGTCCGTGATTCATGGATGGATGGTGATATTTTTTTCGACGGGGTTTTCGACCAAGTTTCTAACCTAATTCGCTATCGCTTCTTGTGCGCGCGCAGACGGCTTCTCTTCTTTTTTGAGCGGACGAAGCGCGAAGCTCAGCACTTCCGGCATCTCGCTGACAAATTTGAACTTGACCTGCTCGCGAACATGCGACGGGACTTCATCGAGATCAAGCTCGTTTCTCTTCGGAAGTATAACTGTTTTTATTCCGGAACGCACCGCTGCGATGACTTTTTCCTTCACGCCTCCAATCGGGAGAACCGCGCCGCGAAGCGTAATCTCTCCGGTCATCGCAAGATCGTTGCGGACGAGTCTGCCGGTCAAAAGAGAAACAAGCGCGGTCAATATTGTAACACCGGCGGAAGGCCCGTCCTTCGGAACTGCACCCGCAGGGACGTGGACATGTATGTCATACTTTTCGCGGAAGTCGGTTTCAATGCCGAGCACCTCCGCATTTGCGCCTATGAAACTCAGCGCGGCTTGAGCCGATTCCTTCATGACATCGCCGAGCTGTCCTGTCAAAATAAGATTTCCCTTGCCTTTCATCTTCGTAGCTTCGATAAAAAGTATATCGCCGCCGACCGGAGTCCAAGCGAGACCGGTTGCAATTCCCGGCTTATTTATCCTTTCGGAAATCTCCGGATAAAATTTCTGGTTACCCAAGTATTTGACAATGGCTTCGTTGTCGATCACGAACGATTTCTTAGCGCCGCCGGCGACTTCCATCGCAACGCCTCGGCATACATCAGCAATTTTGCGTTCGAGGTTTCGAACGCCCGCCTCTTTCGTGTAACCGGAAATCATGAGGTGCAGCGCGTCGTCCGTGAATTTTATTTGCTTTTCCTTCAATCCATGCTCGGCAACCTGCTTCGGCACAAGAAAGTTTTTTGCAATGTGAAGTTTTTCCTCTTCCACATAACTCGGTATCTCAATTATCTCCATCCTGTCGCGCAGCGCTGGCGGAATTGGTTCCATCATGTTCGCCGTCGCGATGAACAAGACTTTCGAAAGGTCGAAAGGAAGCTCCACATAATGATCGCTGAACGAGAAGTTTTGTTCCGGATCGAGGACTTCAAGAAGCGCGCTTGACGGATCGCCCCTGAAATCCATGCCGATCTTGTCAACCTCATCCAGCATGAAAACCGGATTATTAAAACCGGCTTTCTTTATTCCCTGAATAATTCTTCCCGGCAAAGCGCCAATGTAAGTGCGCCTGTGTCCGCGGATTTCCGCTTCATCGTGAACGCCGCCCAGGGATATTCGAACAAACTTTCTGCCAAGAGCGTTAGCGATCGACTTCCCGAGGCTCGTCTTTCCAACTCCGGGAGGGCCGACAAAGCACAATATCGGCCCGCGCATATCGTTTTTCAATTTGCGAACCGCAAGATATTCAAGAATTCTTTTCTTCACCTTCTCGAGTCCGTAATGATCGCGCTCTAAAGATTTCTCACCTGCCTTGATATCAAGGTTATCTTCGGTTGAGGTATTCCACGGCAAGTCGAGCAGCCAGTCGAGATATGTTCGCGCAACGGTAAACTCCGCGCTTGACGGGTGCATCCTCTGCAACCTATCGAGTTCTTTCGTCGCAGTCTTTTTCACTTCTTCCGGATAATTTCCTTCATCGATCCGTTTCCGCAGCTCGTTTATCTCAACATTCTCATCGTCTTCGCCAAGCTCATGCTTGATCGCCTTGAGCTGCTCGTGTAAGAAATAGTCCCGCTGACTTTTGTTTATTTCGTCCTGCACTTCATTCTGGATTTTGTTCCCAAGCTCGAGACGCTGTACCAATTTGCTCAAATAAAGATTTGCCTTTGTTAATCTTTCCTGAACATTTAATTCTTCGAGAACCACCTGCTTTTCTTTCACAGGAATATTTATCAGCCACATCGCCATATCGGCAACCTGACTCGGGTCTTCTGTATTCAGAATCAAACTCAAATGTTCCGGCGTAAGATCGGGCGCCATATCAACGGCTTTCTTGAAACCATTCTTTATCGTTGCGACAAGCGCTTCTGTCTCTATCCCTTCGCTCTTCTGTTCTTCAATCCGCTGAACAAAGCCTTTCATATACGGTTCTTGCTGGACAAGGTTGAATATCTCAGCCCTGTACAAACCCTGGACAAAAACACTCTTGGAGCCGTCGGGCAAATTATAAACTTTTAAAATACGTGCCACCGTTCCCATCTTGTGTATGTCATCCGGCGTCGGACGTTCCGTATTCGCATCCTTCTGCGCCACAATAAGAATCGGAACATCGTCACGGAATGCTTCGTCGACGAGTTGTATCGTGCTCTTTCTTCCGACAGACAACGGCATCATCTGCCGCGGGAAGAATACGGAATTTCGAAGCGGCATTACCGGAAGTATTTCCTGGTTATAAAGCTTGCCGGGATCCTCCATCACTATTTGTTCATCTTTATCGAATTCATTTTTTGACATCAATTTCTCCTGTTAAGATAGTCTCATTACAATATCGATCAGTTCGTCTTTTTGCCTTTGCATGTCGACAATGACAGCGCTTATTAACTCTTTAACACTCTCATCGGTGATTTTGTTCTTCTGATGAGTAAGAGCTTCGCTTTGTGCCGCGTGTTCTTCCATATCTTTGACCAGCCGCTTCACATTTTGCCTGAACTCAAGCAAGTCGCGATTATCAACAGCGACCTGGGGCAACTGCCCGCCAAGCTCACTAATTTTTGATCGAAAGAGTTCGGACTGTGTCCGCATCTCATCGGCAATTTTCCTGATGCGGTTTTGCAGGAAAGGATAAGGGATCCATTTCGCATTTGAAGATAAATTTGCAGCGATCCTGATCGCCGCTGCATAATCGTCGCTCAAGAAATCTGTGTCCTTCTTGAGTTCTCCTTTTCCATTTGAATCCTCGAAAAGATTGTCAAGAAAACCGAATCTCTTTTCCGCCTTTTCAACTGTTGTTTGCTGCAGCATAAATTCCTCTCAAAAAAATATGATAAGGCTCCCAATTTTGGGGAGCCTCACAGAAAGTCTCGCCTAAGAAACCTTCACTTCGATTTCTTTCGGCTTCGCTTCTTCCACTTTGGGTAGTGTTATTGTCAGGACGCCGTCCCTGTATGTAGCGTCTATCCTATCGTTCTTTACGCCGGTAGGAAGCGTGAAGGATCGCTCGAAGTTGCCGTAAGCTCTTTCGACGCGATGAAAGTTCAAGCCTTTCTCTTCCTTCTCTTGTTTCTTCTCACCTTTCAACGTAAGAACGTTGTCCTGAAGCGTAATCTTGACGTCGTTCTTGCCGACTCCGGGGAGTTCAGCTTTGATGACGTACTCATCGTCATGCTCCATCACATCAATGCGCGGCGCCCATTGTGAAACAAATGAGCCGCTGTCATAATCTGAAAACAAACTATCGAACACACGGCCGATTTCATTTTGCATGTTCAGAAGATCGCGCATCGGCGACCAATTCGTCACTTCCCTTTCGGGTTTCCATCTTGTCAGTGCCATATTTCATTCCTCCTTTTTGTTTTCACACCTTCCATAGTTCAACCAATGTGCCGACAAAAAGGGCTTAAATACACAAATAAAACAACGACTCTGATTCATTCACAAATAATTTTGGACAAATTGTATCATAAATGCGACAAAAAAAGAAAAATGGCTGCCTCGCCGATGTCAAGTTGTCAAAGTCACTTCACCTGACCGGAAGAAACTACTTTCACTCAAACTTCGGGATAACTCAAAAAGAGCTTTCCCCATTTTGTGGTCTTGCGGACTCTATCTTGGATTTTCTTTCCCTTGGTAGGCCACCAGAGATAATCATGGTAGAAGAAGCTTCCGAAAACAAAAGCGTAAACGAGAGGCGTCCTGAAAAACAGTTTCTGGAAAATTCTCATCGGAGAAAACCACAGCAGGTGGCCGACTCTGCTCGCGGCGTTGTCGCCGACAAAGAAATGAAAATTGACCGCGCTTATATCTTCACCGACGATTTCAATTTCCCTCGGATCGCCCGTGCCAAGCTTTGCGTCGTGTGCAAGCCTGATATACTTTATAGACAAAGGATCAAAACCCATTATTTTAGCGGACACAGCATCTATTGCGACCTGATCTGCGCTTGCAAGTATGAAATCGGTTTCGACGGGAATCATCGTGCGGGGGCCGGGACCGTTGCCTGCGACAGTTCCGTCCATCGCCGCAAAAATTCCCGCGTGAATTTCTTTCTGGATGGCGAGCAGATCGACGAGAGTTTCGTGAATCCACGAATGTGCGTAGTGCCGCCGCGTATTCAGAAGTCCGCCGAAGGCATTCTTCATCGCGCCGGTTGTCGTGGTGTAGATATGCGTTTTCATCGTTGGAAGATGAACGATATTTTTACCCACAAAATATTCGGGGATACGAATCCCATCGGGGAAAATCTTATCGAGAGCGAGCATCTTCGCCTTCGGAGAATAGCGAACCCATTTTATGTCGTCAGGGTTATTATTGAATTTCTCTTCGACTCCAAATTTGCGGTAAATCGGGATCAGCCGATTGAGTTTCTCTCCCTTGTTCGGATCAGTCACGACAGTGTCGTTGTGAACGGCGACAATTTTATTGAACCCAGCCGCGATCAAACCTGACGTAACGCCTTCAAGCTGCCACGGAGTTGTGTTTGCGGATAGATACGGGAAGTGCCAACTGATATTGTCTTTCAAAATAGTAACGGCGCTACTGTCGAGCGATTCGCGGATGCCGGCCATTTCCATCAGCTTTGCATAATCGCTCAGGACTGTTTCTGGGCGGGCTTTTATGACAGCGACTTTAGATTTTATCATAACATTAATAAACAAAAATAGTCAGAGATGGAGGACTTTACAAGGAAGGACGAGAAATCAGAAAGATGGAGAAGGAGTCGACGTGGAGCCACGTCGACTGCAAGGATCAACAATCAGCCTAAAGTCTCTTTCAGCGCTTGCTCGATTTTCTTCATATCGTCCGCACCGATCTTAAAATCTGCGCCGACATTTTCCTCAACCTGCTGAGGATTTCTCGCGCCGACAATCGATGAGGTAACCGCCGGACTCATATTCACCCATGCAATCGCTAACTGTCCGACAGTCTTTCCATATTTTGCCGTAATCGGGCGCAGCTTATCGATGAACGCCATCTCCTTTGAAAGGACAGGCTCCTTGTACATCGGATTTTTAGAACGCCAATCATCTGGCGCGAGGCGCTTCGGGTCGAACTTCCCAGTGAGCAATCCCGACATCATCGGGCTGTAAGCGACAACGCCGATTCCGTTTTCCGAACAATAAGGAAGGATCTCTTTTTCAACGTCGCGTTTCAGCAAGTTGTAGATCGGCTGGAGAGACTGCACCGGCGCTATTGCCATGCATTTTTTCAACAGCGGAACATCGAAATTGCTGACGCCGATATATCTGACTTTTCCTTCTTCCTTTAGTTTTGCGAGCGCTGCCCACGAATCCTCGACAGGAGTCTCAGGATCGGGCCAATGGATCTGGTAGAGGTCAACGTGATCCGTGTTCAACCTGCGAAGGCTGTTCTCGATCTCCTTCCTTATGCTTGATGGCCCCAGATGAATTCTCACTTTTCTGTTTTCATCCCAAACCATTCCGCACTTTGTCGCGATGAAGACCTCGCTGCGTTTTCCCTTTATCGCCTTGGCGACAATTTCTTCCGAGTGCCCGAGTCCATAAACTGCGGCGGTATCGATCCAGTTGATTCCGAGATCGAGCGCGCGTTGGATTGCTTTCACTGAAACCTCGTCATCAACGGGCCCCCAGCCGAATTCCCATGGCCCGCCGATAGCCCACGCGCCGAAACCGACAACAGTAAGCTCGGGACCATTTTTCCCTAAAATTCTCTTATTCATTATTAGATATTCTCCATTTTCAAAATCTCCGGACTTGTAAGCCTCTGGCTTAAAGAACATCGAACTTTGTCCGGTTCGATGTTTATAAAATTTAAGCCCCTAACAACGTTATCGCAAACATCAGCACCAACCCGAACAGCATCGAAAGAGTCGCCCATCCCCTTCTCGAATGCAAATGAAAAGCTTCCGGCAGAAGGTCCATCGTTGCAACGTAAAGGAATGTGCCCGCCGCGAGCGCTGTGGCGACAGCCGAAGCGCCGCCGAATAAAGATGAGATCAATTTGTATGCGACGAGGGCACCGATGGGAGTCATAAGCGCATGGATGACGAGAAGCGTCATAGATTTCTTCGTCGAGAAACTCGAAAGCCTGAGAACCGTTGCAAGCGAAAAAGAGCCGACAGCCTTGTGCGCAATTATCGCGATGAAAATGACCAGCCCCAGCGCGGGATTGGTCAATGCTCCGACACCGAGCCCGAATCCCTCCGTGAGACTGTGGATCGTCAGTCCGACAAAAGCCGACAGCCCGACCACGTCGTGCTTGTGCGGACAGTCCGGACCGCAATCCACGTCATGATGTTTCGCGGTGAACTGCTCGAATAGAAGTACGAACAGAAACCCGGCGAGAACAAAGACAAAAACATCTTTGGACGCGCTTACGTCCGGAAGCAGATGGAAAAAGACCGCCCCGAGAAAGACTCCCGCGCCGAATGCTATAAAAAGATGAAGAAGGTCAGACCGCCATTTTTTTATGAACGGCAGTATGGAACCGATCATCGCAAAAACAAAAATGACAACTATGTATTCTGTTAGTCGTACCACTATAATCTATGATGTAAAATAACAAACTTCGGTACAGAGATTCCACTTTTGCGTCGTGCTTGCCTTAGTTTCTGTTGAGTGTTATAATAAAAAAATCTTATAGAGACAATTAATGCTGCCAACCTTTCTTTTATGAGCATAGAACAAACTCAGTCGAGACACAAAAATTTCGAGAAAGAAATGCTGCCCCACATGGCGGCACTTTACAATTTTGCACTCCGAATGACCGGCGATCCCGACGATGCGAAAGATCTTGTCCAAGAAACCTACATGAAAGCCTATAGATTCTTCGACAAGTACGCGCAGGGAACGAACGCGAAAGCCTGGTTGTTCCGAATAATGAAGAACTCGTACATCAACCGTTACAGGAAGGAATCCAAGGAACCTGATACGGTCGATTACGACGATGTGAAAGATTTTTACGCGACTGTCAAAGGCTCCGTGGTTGACACTAATGATTTACAGGAAAAAATATTTGGAAACCTATTTGAAGATGAGGTCGCAAAAGCATTACAGGAGCTTCCGGAGGATTTCAGGACAGTTGTCATTTTGTGCGACATCGAAGAATATACTTACGAGGAAATCGCAGACTTTATTGAAATTCCGATCGGGACTGTAAGGTCGCGGCTTCACCGCGGCAGAAAAATGCTGCGCTCTATGCTGAGAGACTATGCGTTGAAACGTGGTTTTAAGAATAATGATGATGAAACAGACGAAGATTGATTGTCCAAAGGATCGAGACTGTGTAAAAAGTCCGAAAATTATGGTAGTCGCAACCTTCAGGTTGCGTTTTTGGAGATTTCTCGCAGGCATAAAGCTTGCGGCAACCAACGTTCATGGGTTTTCACACAGTCTCGATCCTTCGGATAAAAGGAGTTGGTAATGGTGGATTGCAGGGAATCGCGCGAGTTGATGAGCGGAGCTGTCGATAATCAGCTTCTGAAAAACGAGTCCCAGGGGTTTTACGAACATATAGAGATTTGCGGAAGCTGTAAGGACGAATTTGATCTTGAGAGGCTGACCAAAGCTTATATTCGAAGAAAGATCACCCTTGTCGATGTTCCATACGATCTCGAGCAGGCAATAATGGCGCAGCTATTTGCTGAAGGCGGACTGGAATTCAATCCCGGTTTCTTCACGCAATTGTTCAGCAGCAGCATATTTCAGCCGATGATGGCCGTCGCAGTTGTACTTGTTCTGGCGGTGGTTTTATTTTTTGCAAACAAACCGAATCTCATAATACCGACATTCCCGGGAGAACAGCTTGCAGCAGTCGTAACCTCGCAGCAAGACGGGCTTTCTCTGGCCGAAAACAATTTTCAAGACGTCCTCAGCGGAAAATTCAAACCTCAGGTCACAGCAATTGCTACAGCCGACGTAGCATCTTTTTTAAGACAAAACGCCGGCTATTCAATTCCGCTTCCTGCGGTCCCCAGCGCGGATTGGGTCGGCGGAAGTGTTTCCTCACAAAATGGAAACAAGGTAACACATGTGGTCTATAAAATGGGAGAGGAATATATATACATTTACAGTTTTCCCAGGCAAATAATGAATGCGAAGAATATTTCCCTCCCTCAGAATTGTATCGATACAATTACTAAGAGCGAATGGTATTGGACAGAGGATTCGGACGGTGACATCCAGGCAGTTTGGAGCACCGACGATTATGTTTGCATTGCAACGGCGAATCTTGAGAAAAAAAATCTGGTTGCATATTTGAAAACCGAAACTGGGGTGAAGCAATAATGAAATACCTGGCAATTCCCACTTCATTCCTGGTCAACAAGGACGGAAAAATTGTTGACAAATGGATCGGGACTAGAGATAAGGCTTTCTTCGGGGCTACGGTAGAGAAGTACTTGGAATAATTAAGTCAAAAGTAAAAAGAGTAAGAGCGTTCATACAACGAGTGATGAGCTCTACCGGCACTGAAGATTTTTGACTTTTGACTTTACCGCAGGTAAGTAGCGCTAACGGGAGTCGAACCCGTGTTTTCGCCTTGAGAGGGCGACAGGTTACGCTTCACTGGTGAGTCTTTTGGTGAGTGAATTACAGCTTTTTCGTGGTGATGTGCATTAAAAGGAAAAGCCCAGGCGGGAAAACTCTTAGGCTGTGGCGGCCTTTGAAATCCCACAAGGGCTTTCGCAAAATCTCTGACTCGAATTGCCACATTCAAGAGTTTCATAGTACACTAATTTAACAAACGCGCCTCGCAGTTGTCAAGACGGGTAAACGTTCCAAATTCAGCTTCATGGTACAGCGAAGACTCAGGAAAGTTTTACCTTCGGTTTGCGTTCGTTCGTCTAATGCGAAGATAGGCGGTAAAGAATTGATTCTGTGAGCATGACCTCGATAAGAATCATTAGTTTGAAAACACCGCTGGTCAAAATGCAAAGCATGCTTATTCGGGCTTTACGCTCATATTCGATTCACGCACAAAAGTATTTTGATGGCGTTGTTTTGTTCAAGCATTCTTTTCCCGTTCGACAATCCGGCTTGTCCACTATGCCAGGGATATGGAGTTCCTGTTTGATAGCTCCTAAGCTGTCCCTCTGTCTTTTTGCTCATGTCTCATTCTCCTTACCAAACGAATCTCGTAAATGATACCAATTGACACAACGCATATCAGCAAAATGTTAACGGCCTCGGAAATAACATTTCCAACTAAGACTATCATGGGGCATCCTCCAAAGTTAAAATGGCAATTCTTCACGCTTCCTGCACACTGGACGAGGATTCTTTAAAATCGATTCTTTGCGTCCGAACCCCCTGTTTTTCCACGGGAGCTTTTTTGAACGCCTTGAGGTTGGCAATATTCACCTTTCGCCTTGTGTAAGGATTCTTTCCAAGGCGAAATTCGTGCAGGGGGCAATCTGCAACCGGACACAATTTCACTTCGTTTGAACTGCCATTTGAGCAATCAAGACACTTCAGACGTATCGCTTTTAAAGACGTTATTCGCTTCATGTTTTCTCCATGCTTAGAACGGCAATCTGTCTTCTCCGACTGCCACAGCCTCAAAGCCCTTAAGAACCTCATTGTTCTGCGCTGCACCATTACCGCTGTTTGGTTTATTGCTTTCCAACGGAATAAAATCGGTTGATGGTAGGAACTCAACTTCAAAGCTGCCCGTGATTCCATTTCGGGACTTTCTCACGTGGACACGCGCCTTATTTCCAGCAGGCTGTAAATCCGTAAATGCTTCTTCGCCTCTCGCTGCCGGGTCTGTCCAGCAACAAGATGTTGTCGGCATCATAAAGAAGCATGGAGCTTTCCCGAATGTTTGACAGTCTCGGACTTCCGTTCATTTCACCCGCCTTGTCAAGTGCAGCAACTGCTATCATGGCACAATCGTTTTCCTTGGCAACTCTTTTCAGAGTCTGACTTATGAAAGCAATCTCTCTTTCCCTTGAATCATGCTTGGCCGTGGTGCGAATGAGGTTCAGATAATCGACAGCGATAAATTCGGCTCGTTGAGTTGCTTTCAATTGCGATACCTTTCCTTCAAGTTCGTTCAGCGTCAGGCTTGTATCGTCAACGAAAAGTTTCAGCTTCGAGAATTGCTTCTTAGCTTCGGCGAGCCTTTGGAAGTCCTCTTTCGTATAGCTTCCAGCTAAAACATTTCTTGGCTCTATCCCTGCAATCTGAGATATGATTCTGTTTGAAATCAATCGGCTGTTCATCTCAAGGGAGAACAAGGCTGAGGAATGCCGTTCAGCGATTCGGCGTAAGACTGCGATAACGAAATTCGTCTTCCCGATGGATGTGTTCGCCGCTATGAGCGTTACTTCCCCTGGTCTAAACCCGCCGATATGTCGATTGAGTTCGGGAATATGAGACTTGATGCCGCTTCCTCTGCCTGAAGCAATATCGTTCAGCATTTGCTCGAATTCGCTGAGAAGCCTGCCGGAATCCTTCACCGCCCTGGAATTCCGAACGGCTGAAAGTTGAACGAGTTCACGCTGTGTTTTCTCAATCAGCTCAAAGGCATCGCTGCCGGAGCTTGAATCGTTTGAAAGTCTTACGCCAATCTTGTGCAAGCCCCTCAGCATCGAATCCTCTTTGACAATTTGAGCATGAGGCACGGCAAAGACCGAAGAGGAAACGGCATTGGAACAATCTACAAGGGCTGTAATCAGTTCATCGTTCCCCTTGAGCATTGACCTGACAGAAATGAAGTCGATACCCTTTCCTTCGATGCGCATTTTTAGGAGCATCTCAAATATTGCCTTGTGATGCTCGTCGTAAAAATCGGAAGATTGAACGATTGAGGAAAGGTCGGGAAGCACGCTCGGCTCCACGAGTATCGCCCCGATAAGGCTTTGTTCGGCTTCGATGTTTTGAGGAAGCGGCTTTAAATTATCCATTTTGCACCTCCGACTTTAAGAGGTAATATTCTTCGCCGTCTCGAACAACACGGTCAAAGTTTGCTACGGTAAAGCTGTGTTCCTTCGCATACTTTGCAGCTTCAGTTCGACTGAATCGTTTAGCGGAATTGGCTTGTGGTGTTCCATCGCCGTTTCTTCGAGACAGCCAATTGACTATGAACCTACCGTAATTCTTCTTTCTCTTTGCGGGATTCTTTTCTAACCAAAGGCTCATTCGCTTAAGCTCGGAAAGAAGCTCTGCCTCTGACAGATTGAAAGTATCTCTGTAATTGAAAGCATCGTTCTCGTTAACAGAAAAGAACTCACAGCGGAAGAACGGCTGCATATCTTCTTTCTTAACATTCTTTACCATTCTCATAGCTAACGCAGTTTGTGGCGCAGTTTGTGGCGCACCCTCATTGTCTGTACCCTGATAAAGTGCCCAATTCGATATTGAAATGACGGAAATTCTGTAACGCACTTTTATCGAAATTTGGCCTCTCGCTGAAAGCAAGTTGAGAAACTTTCTTACCGTGTTGTCGCTCCATTTCCAGCGTTTGGCAAGTGTCTTTTGCGACTCTATCATATCACCGGGCTGCAAGTGGAACTCGATTCCACGAATGAAGACAGTCCGAGGCGCAAAGCAAGCAAGGGTTAAAAGGTCAACCCATCCTTGCCATCGTGTGAATCGCTCGGCAAAGTAGAATTCATTTTCCGTTGCGCTGCGATAGTATCTGAGCCAGTTGCCATTGCCGTGCTTCATTCCTCCGCCTCGCTCTCTTCGAGCACATGCTCAAGTTCTTCATAGCCGCAAGATTGTGCATCGGAAAGAAGCCGGTACGCATCTATGAGGGAACCGGAGGCCGTTTCGAGATAGTCGGTTATCTTCCGGCGAAGAAGCGCCTCCGGCTTGGTCTGAACTTTCAGCTTGCCTGAATCGGAGATTAGACTCTCGACAGACAGAACTAATCCGTGAACGTCGTCGGTGAAATTGGAAAGGTTAGTCATGGCACAATTCAGGAAACAATTCGGGTTGCTGAATAGCTTCAAAGCCTCTTGCCTTGTCGATACCAAATTCATCCAAGGGAGGGAAGCTCTGAAGCTCAAAGCCGGCCTTCCCAAAATGGAAGACCATTCCTCTCGCAAGCCAGAAAGCTCGACTGGTCACTAATTTTCTGCCCTCGAACTCAATCGCAATCCACTTGAACTTGAACTGTGGATTTGTTAAGAGGGAGTAATTCAGACCGAGCGAATTCGTTTTCCGGTGAAGATGCCTCTCTGACCGCTTGCAAAAGAAAGTTCCACCGTTACCGAAGCCGTCGGCAGGCTGAAGCGTGCCGATGTACCGGCCTTCTAATTCGAGACTGAGCTTTACGGTATATGTGCCGTTTCGATTCCCCTCAAGCGAAATTTGACTCGAACCCCTGGGCAGGTTAACTTGTTCCACCATTCCAAAAACCTCCGCCCTTGTTCAAGCAAGGGCTTTTTTATGAAAGCAGAAAGCCCGTTGAGCAAACAATTCGGGAAAGAAAGGTCTCAGCGGGCTTCCTGTAAAACTCGTTTAGAAATTCCCGAATTGTTTCGGGAGTAAGTTGGTTTGGAGTGGCTTAAGAGGCAGTAGGCATCGGCAAATGTAGAGTGAGAAGTTTTACTCTACGTTTGCAAAAGTAGGGTGAATGGTTTGTTACTTCTTCAGGGCGCGAAGAAGCCGTAACGCCCTCTTTCTATCCTTGGGGTTTGTGTAATGTATGGATGGTTGTTTTCTCGTGCACCAATTGGTGAAAGATGTTTCAAGATTTGTTTTCTGTTTCTCTGTACCGTTCATTTCTTGTGAAGATTCATAGAAAGCTTCTTTCGGAGTCTTGCCACTTTCGAGTTGTTCGAGGATTGCAATGTAAGCTGAAAGATTCGGTTCTCTTACAGGTTTGCCCCTGCGAAGAGGTCTCAGTTCCTTTTCCACTTTTCGTTTCGCCTTTATCAGACTCATCAAAGAAAGCTCCACTATGTCTAGCATCTCGTTCACCATGGACACGGCTTTGTCATCGTTCAAGAAATTTAAATCGTTAGTTTCGCCAAAAGACTTCTCGAACATGCTCGGGTTACCGAGAGTACCCGAAAAGATTTTGTATAAGTGGAGAAAGAAAAGTAATCGTTTGTCATCGTTCCACTTTAGTTTGTGCTTCTTAAAAAACTTGGATAGTCCCCTGTCAACAATCTTGAATAACTCGCCTTGCCAGTCTTTGTTTTGTCGATATGCTTCGAGAATTTCAGTAGAGCTCGCTTCGGGCTTTATGCCTTGCAAGAGGTCAGGTTTTATTCCAGAGATGAAATCGTTGTTACGCTGCCACTGTTTATAACTGCTTTCTATGGTGTGTTTTACTTTCTCGTCTTTTTCTGCATCGCTAAGTTTGTCCCAGTCATTTTTCGTTAGGTTCAAATTCCTTAGCAGTATCTGTTCAGCTATTGAGTTGGCTTGCTTATCATCCATCATTCACCCCTATGGAAAGTGTGCCATGGCGTTCGTCGGAGAGCAAATGAATCCTCATTTGCTCTTATGTACTGGAATGAGAACTGTTCTAATCGAGAATGGAACGATTTCATACTCCCTGTTGATATAATAAAGCTGAAGTTCTCTTCCTCTTACCTGAGCTGAATCAAGAGATGTATACAATTGAGCAATAACATCGCCCTTCCCAAATAGATGCTCATAATCAACAAAGGTCAGACAATACTCTTTGGTGTAATCCGATGGGCTATAACCGAAAGAGTCCCCACCCCAATCAATTAGCGACGAAGAATAATGGTTGCCCTTCTTTGTCAAGTCCAGCATGACGCAACTGCCAGCATCATTGTCGAATTCCACTTCTTTGTCATTCGAGGTCGGGTCGCTGGATTCTGAGAAGCGGATGGTAGTACCCGCGGTGCCTGTTTCTTCAAAAAAATTAGCCTTCAAGGCGTTGTAAAGCATTTCAAAGTTCTCATAAGATGTTTGGGCGTCATCATCAAACACCCAATCTCTTTGAACCGTTTGGCCGACAATGACACTGCCGAGCGTGTTACAGCGGTTACCATGGACTTGCACGTTAAAGAACTTTAGGACACCAATGATTTTGTCGCTTTCGCCTCCTAATCCCTTTTTATTCACAGTCACATTGTTTTCAACCTTGTTGCTGGTAGAGTCAATAAATAATTCGTACCACGGTGAAGGGAAGAGTAATTGTACCTTTGTAAACGAATCCCCCAACTTTAGGGGTTTCCCGTCCAGTAAGGTCTCATCTGTCTGAGAAAATGCGAGCTGGCATGTAAAGAGAACCAATAACAAGAAGATATTTTTCATTATTCACTGCTCACTTTCTTCGCCATTCCAACTAATGAGTACTGCTGCGTTCGGTTGTGATTTGGTCAGGACCATTCAAGATTATCTCCGGCGTGCCTTGGTACGTCCGAATCTTTCCAGTAACCTCGACTGTCTTTCCTTGGTACTGGCGGACGTCACTGAAGTTGCTTGCCTCTCGCGAAAAGATAACGGCAGTAAAAGGGTTGTTCGGATATCGTCCGCCGATGTCAAGAAAGATTGTCCCTTTGCGAGACTCATAGACTTGATAGACCTTTCCGACAATGGTCCCATATTGTCCAACATGGTCTCCGGCTTCTGCTGCTGAGTATTTCTTTTGAGCAAGCGCGAAGCTTGCTGTTAACAGGAATAGTCCGATTATCAAAACTAAAGTTCTTCTCATGAATCCCCTTTTTGTTGCTTCATGTCAAGCGGGTTGCATCATACAACTCACTCACCGTTTACCCGTTTGAAATCAAAATCGACTTCTCTGTTCTGAGTAAAAAGCTCAAGACGCATCGCATACGGGTAGTAGTAGATGCTGTAGTCTGGCAACCTGAAGTATATATACCCTGTCACGCTCTGCTTGGGAAAGACAGTGTTGCGTTTTAAAATCCCGGCAACGATACTTTGCTTGTATAGGTCATAAACCATGGAAGTCGTTGCAATTGACTCATTGGTTTCGTTTTGAACCCTTTCTGCTTTTTCTTTCGTGTCGTTGACTTCATACGTTTCGCCTGTCTTTGTGTTCGTGATTGTAGTCGGTCTTATGTCTTTTGTTTCCATGAAGCCGTTGATTGCTTGAGCTATTGTCGCGATAGTCTCTTGGTTGTCTATTGAGGCAAGTATCTTATAGGGAGGAGTTGCTTCCAATTCAATCGTATCACCATTACTTTGGATGGCGGTCAGTCGAGCGGCTTTCATTGGGTCGAGAAGAAAGGGAGAGTTTGAAGAATTGTAATAGAGCAACCAAAGGCGTATGTAGTCGTCTCCGGCTACTCGCGCATATTCAACTTCAGCAACGACTCGGCAACCATCTTTACCAACTGTACCGAGAGCGTATCCGTTTTGATAAAAGGAATAGACTGAATCCGTTGCTGTAGGTTCATATATCACAGGTGGAACACTCGCAGCACAACCCGGCAGTATACAGCTGATAAATAAGATGACAGCAATGCCAAGACTGTACTTATCCATAAGGCAAGCCTCCTTCATTCTTCTCGTTTGATTCTTTTTGAAGTCAAACCCCGGAAACAAAAATCCCCTGCTTCGTCTGCAAGCCTTGTCCGAAGGCCTCCCGATGGTCGGGCACGAAACAGGGGATATGTTGAACTCTCTCGGACTCATTTGCAGGTTCGAAACAAATTACCTTACGCAGCTTTCAAAGACAATCGAACATGGTTCGCGCTCTCACCGAATGATAAAATATGCGTTTTGGAAAAGTTAAGTATCGCAGTATCAAGGCCTTAAATGAAAAAAGCGTGTCTAAAAGGGGTGTTATTTGCTCACTTTATGATACTTTTGATGACAAATTGCCATCGTTTGCATGAAAAACAGGTAATGCTCAGCACCATGTCAAAACTCAATTTGTCGGCTCCATGAGCTTGCTTACGGACTCTCTCAAATCATCCGGTTGCAAGTGTGAATATATAGCCGTTACGTTCACGCTCGAATGTCCTAACAGCTTCGACACCTGATAAATCGAAACGCCTCTCTGAACAAGCCATGATGCGAAGGTATGTCTTAAGCTGTGGAAGTTGAGCCTTGGATTCAGTTTTGCCTTTCTCACATACCGTTTGAATCCCTGGCTTACCGGATGTTGTTTCCCTTGCTTGCCGTCAAATGTAAAAACAAGGCTTCCCGTGGTTTTGTCTTTTCTCCTTTGCAGCATTGCCATGGCTTTGTCATTTAGTGGAACACTGCGAATCTTCTTGCTCTTCGTTATGTGAGTCCGGTTGTCGAGTATCAATGCCTTTCTCCCGAAGTTGACTTGATTCCATTCGAGAGTCAAAAGCTCCATTTGTCTTAGACCGGTGTTGACGGCAAAGAGCGCAAGGTCTTTCATGTCCTGGCTGTCAATGTTTGTGAGTAGAATTTGGAACTCAGCCTCGCTGAAAAATATCGGGAGCTTCTCAGGAACTCGCGGCTTCGGAACCGATTTGCATGGATTCTCCAGCAAATAGCCGTTTCTCACAGCCCAATTGAAACAGGCTGCAAGGTTGATATAATCCTTTCTCGCTGCATAGACGGAAGATTCACGGATTCGCGTTGTGATATACTCCGCAAGTGCATTCGTAGAAATGGTTATCAAGTCCACGTTCCCGAAATGCTTTTCAACTTGCCTGAATGTTGTAACGTAATCTGCGAGGGATTTTGGGGAGTGTGCAGGTTCAAAATATCTAAGAAACTCGAAAGAAAATTCTTGAATGTCGATTGATTCCAGTTTTGACTCTTTACGTTTCTTGAGTTCTTCCTGAAAGTTGCTGAGAAATTTCAGCGCCTCACTTTTCAGCTTTGCTTTCGTTGATACCTTGTTCACCTTGCCGTCTTTCTCAAAGTACAGGTAGTAAATTCCGTTTTCACGCTTCGACAGGTACATATTGACCTCCATAGCGCATCTTCACTTACGAAAAAGTGGTGAGTAAATTGGTGAGTAGATAACCAATTTTTTCACAAAGACTTAGAGAATGGAGCGTAAAATGAGAAGGATTAGGTGCTAATTCAGCAGGTTTCGTAGCGCTAACGGGAGTCGAACCCGTGTTTTCGCCTTGAGAGGGCGACGTCCTAGGCCACTAGACGATAGCGCCGTGAGATAGCTATTAGCAATCAGCTATTGGCTCTTTCAGAGTTGCTGCCCGGCAAGGGCTCGAACCTTGACTTTCCTGATCCAGAGTCAGGCGTGTTGCCAATTACACCACCGGGCAATTCAAAATTTCGCGGGTTTTCCAAATTTGTGACGAACCTGCTGGGGAAATTTACTGCTTGTATGCCAATTTCCCAAGAGCTTCGGTACAAAATACGTAGTCTCTCTCCCCTGCTTCTTACTTATTACTGCGATAATCTATTATCGGGCTGTGATAATCCTTTAGGATTAGGAGCGAACTGAAGACTGAGAAAGTACCCATAACCGAAACACTTTGGAAAGCCGATACCTCAATCCTTATCCATTGCTCTTTAACTCAATCCCTTAGCTCTGAGCCCGTCACTGAGAAGCTGTGAAAAAATTCCCGATGTACTTGAAGTCACCTCGAACTGAGAGCATTTTGAGAAGGTTTTGGATCCTGAAATCAATTCTTTCACACCCTCTGATGGATTACCATTCAAGATATCAGTATACAATTTACTGTACACTTTTCCTCACGCCCTGAATGAGAAAGTATGGAAGCGACCGGGTTTTGTCCGCGGCGATATATTACGGTCTTCCGTCGATTGTGTCCCGAATCTTCCTCAGAACTTCATCCGATGCATAGGGCTTCTGAACAATATCCTTCACTCCGGCTCTCATTATTTTTGCTCGCTTTTCCGGCTCGAGGTATCCACTTGCA
>JAMCQL010000029.1 GCA_023381615.1 Bacteroidota bacterium | reverse complement strand
TCTTGAACTGGCACAGCTCAGGCAGATACGACACCTCATCTGCCCTCATGACAATGAAACAGAATTTCTATCGTACAGACTGGCAGCGTGACCTCTTATGATTTTACACAAAGATTGGGACTTGACCAATGATCGAGGGACAATGTTTATGTCACACCCGCTACAGCTCCTTCCAGGCCCTGTTGCGTAGTAATCATCACACGCTATATGGTCAGAATAACTTAGCATAGTGGAAACACAATTCGATATTGCATAATTTCCACTACTGCAAAGACCTGTTGGGCAAACTTCTGCCGTCCACAGAACTCCGGCGTTAGGATGCACAATACCATATGCGCTCTGCAGAGAATAATTGATACCGTTACCATTACCATTGTGTGTGCAAGGCTCATCGTAATAGAAGTTGTGTACGCCTTTGTTAGCTGCAGTTTGCACGGCACCCGAAAGGGATCCCAAATCAGGTGGAACACCACAAATAAGGTTCTTAAAGTTGAACCCGACTGAAGTAGCAGCGTCGATATAGCTTGGATCCAGGCATATGATACTATTAAAACCGTAGTGATTCCTCATGGTCGACCAGGCTGATGTTGAACTTGCGAAGCCTCCAGGATTGAATAAAATCAACCTCCCTGAATTAGCGCAGTAGTGATCGGTTCGCCACTGTTCTTGCGGACAATTATACGTCGCACCTTTGCTATAGTATTGAACCATTGGTTGAACGGAAAGGGTCTTGATTGGTGCAGATTTAGAATCACCACTTTTCTTCACGATAATCGAATCCCGTGATGTTGACGCTGTCGGTGAAGGGCTTGAATTGCTGGCTTCTTTGCAATTGAACAAGGTAATCGTGAACATGAAGCCTAACAAAAAACGCACCATACGGACTACAAACTGTCTACCCATTTTACTGCCTCCTTTTTGTTTCCTTTGTCTTACGCTCGTGCCAAGTCAGTACAAATCAACCTGCTCTTCAATGCCTAAATGAAGATTGCCACGAAGGCATCGACTCTAGCGCAAATATAAGATTCTCTGTTTTAAGAAGCAAGGAAAGCGTCGTGGGGAAATCGCACTTTCTTTTGTTCCTATGATTACAACGAGGATCACTAGAGGTCTAAGCGAACGTTGACAGAGGTCTATGAAAAATGCCCTTCACAGTCAGAACTGAACACCAAACGAGAGCAACGAAAAATTATCGGGCGGCCACTCTTTTATGTCATCCCATTTTTGCCTAACCGGGATGAATATGCCGACGTATCTTTCCCGCATTTCTTCGCCATCCAACCCGCCTTTGACGCGGTCTCGACTGAAGTCGGACAAATTAGAGGGGTCGTTAAAATACAAAAGCATAAGGGTTTTCACTGCCTCTCTCCCCTTTGACCTTTAATTTTCTGAGGCATAGGCTGATCAACCTTCGGCTAAGGATCCCGAGTCTTTCTTAATTGATCTTCCCGACGATTTCCGCCAATTGTTCGTAGAAATTTCCGCGAAGCACGATTGAAACGACCGGCTTCTCTTTTGTCTTCAACGAAATATAGTCGCCTATCGCTTGGGCATGAAATAGATTTGCGAACGTGTAGCTCTCGCCGGGAATGCTGTAATCTTTTTCGGGCTCATGCACAAGCTGCAGGAAGAGCCCGTTCTTAGTTCCGCCCTTGTGAAACTGTCCGGTTGAATGCAAAAACCTCGGTCCGTATCCGACGGTGACAGGGATCTTCAGCCTGTCCCGCAATACGGTCTGAAGCCTGCTGAGAAGTTTTTCGACATCGCTTTTGCGCGGAAGATATGCCATGATGGCAAGATAATCTCCGTCTTTCCTGCCCGCGAAAAGATTATTCAGGATTCCCCTGACATCGCCAGCCGCCGGCGTATTGCCGTATACTTTTGTCGGCCCATCGAGCAGCGGCGAGGAATCAAACTCGACTTTGCCCGTTGATTTAAACTCATCGAGAAGGCGCTTCGTGTTGTCTTTGCTTTCCTGGACGTTCGGCTCGTCGAACGGATCAATGTGAATGATCGAAGCGGCGGCTGCCGTCGCGATTTCCCAATGATAAAACAATCCGCCTAACTCATAAAGATCGTCTATCTCGATCCACACTACCGGAAAGCCATTGCTTTGGAGAACTTTAAGTTTTTCTTCCTTTTCAATTTCAATATCGCCATGAAGTTTCATGTAGACAAAAACACGATCTTGCGAATAGAAATTAGGCACAGTCAATTCTTCACCGTTGACAGGCAGAATCCCCTTTCCTTCTTTTCCCGTGCTCTCGGCAACGAGCTGTTCTATCCACCAGCCCGCAGTTGAAAGAGAAGAGCTTGTCTGAATAGTCAGCTTATTCGCTCCTGACACGGCGAGTTCGCCGAGGAGCGCCCCGAGCTTTACGGCGTCGCAATTTTTCGTCAGTATGTTTGCGCCGCACGACCTTTCTTGTTCTTCGCTCCTCTCAAGAAATCGCGCCAGGTCTCTTCCGAGCAAAGCGAACGGCACGAGTCCGAAGTAACTCAAAGCAGAATACCTTCCACCGATGTCAGGCGGATTCAGGAAGACTCTGCTGTATTCTGCCTCGCCTTCCGTTTGCAGAGAAGTTCCGGGATCAGTGATTGCGATAAAATGTTCCCGCACTGTTTCCGGATGAGATTTTGACATCATTTCGTAGAAGAATTTCGCAAGCGAGTGAGTTTCTACTGTCGATCCTGATTTGGACGCGACGATGAAAACCGTCGAATCGAGCTTAATTCTCTTCAGAACGTCGCCAATGTAATCGGGATCGGTGGAATCGAGAACGATCAGCTCGGGATAGTCTGCTGCATTTCCAAATGTTCTAAAGAAAACTTCCGGCGCAAGGCTGCTTCCACCCATGCCGAGGTGAACCACGTGCGTGAATTTGCGGAACGCTTTCGTCCCGGCAAACTCTTCAAGACTTTCCGCTTCGCGACGCATTTGAGAAGGAAGATTCAGCCAGCCCAGCCTGTTCAACGCGACGGCGCGATGGTGCGGATCATCGGACCACAGAGAGCCATCTTTCTCCCACAGCTTCTTGAGAAACTCCAAATCGGAAAGCTTCCTTATGCCCTCCGAATAAGCTTTCTCGTTCTTTCTAATTCGAAAATCATACTTGATTACCATTTCAATTGCCTGCTTTTTTGAAAATTAAAATTCTATTTCTACTTCAATAATTTTTCCACTGCCGATACAACCGCTTCGCTTGTTATTCCATATTCTTTCACCACAACGTCACCGGGCGCAGAAGAACCAAAACGGTCAACACCAATCGAGAGTCCTCTATCACCGACGTAACGGCACCAGCCTTTAGTGATTCCGGCTTCTATGGAGACTCGCCGCCAAACCGTCGACGGCAAAATAGATTCTCTATATTTTTTATCCTGTATATCGAATATTTCCCAGCTTGGCATACTGACAAGCCTTACTTTCTTTCCCTTCGACGCAAGTTCTTCATAAGCTTTCAGCGCAACAGAAACTTCACTCCCCGTGGCAATGATTATCGCATCTGGATTTCCGGATTCGGCAAGAACGTAAGCGCCGCGCTGCAAACCTGCTTCACTTGCATATTTGCTCCTGTCGATTACCGAAAGTTTTTGTCTTGTTAAAATAATTGCGGCGGGACCTTTGTTGTAACCGAGAATAAACTTCCATGCCTCCGCTGTTTCATTTGCATCACCAGGTCGAATCAAAACAAAATCGGGAATTGCTCTCAGAGCCATCAAATGTTCAACGGGTTGGTGCGTTGGTCCATCTTCCCCGAGTCCGATGCTGTCGTGTGTGAAAACATAAATTGTTCTGAAATGCGAAAGCGATGCGAGCCGGATCGGCGGACGCATGTAATCGGAGAAAACGAAAAACGTTGCGCCAAACGGAATAAGTCCGCCGTGTACTGACATGCCGTTGAGAATTGCTCCCATGCCGTGCTCGCGAATTCCAAAATGGAAATTTCGGCCCTGTCGGTCGGTCGCAGAAAATGACGTCGTGTCTTTCATTAGCGTGTCTGTCGATGGAGACAAATCCGCAGCACCCCCAAGGAAGTTTTTTACTTTCGGCGCAAATGCGTTAATGACTTTTCCGGAAGCGGAACGAGTTGCCACTGCTCCCACGGCAGGATCAAATCTCGGGAAATATTTCAGCGCATCGGATGGGATTTCACCAAATAGCCATGATGAAAATTCCTTCACAAGTTCCGGATATTTCTTCTGATAATCCAGAAGAAGCTGATTCCATTGTTCTTCGAATTTTCTGCCGTTTTCAATGGCTTTTCGGAAAAAAGCCAGAGCCTCATCGGGAATCAAAAATTTCGGTTCGAGCGGCCAACCTAAATTCTTCTTCGTCAACTCGACCTCTTTTTCCCCGAGCGGCGAACCGTGAGCTTCCGCCGAGTCCTGCTTATCCGGCGAACCATAACCAATATGAGTTCTCACGCCAATTATCGAAGGCTTGTCGGTAATGCCTTTTGCTGTTTCAATGGCTTTTGTTATTGCCTCAATGTCGTTTCCGTCCGCAACACGCTGAGTGTGCCAGCCGTAAGTCGAGTATCTCGCCAACACATCTTCGCTGAATGCCAAGTCGGTTTTGCCTTCGATCGTGATGTGGTTGTCGTCGTAAAACACGACCAACTTTCCGAGTTTGAGATGACCGGCAAGTGAGCTCGCCTCGCTCGTTATGCCCTCCATCATATCGCCATCTCCGGCAATCACATAGGTGAAGTGGTCGACGATATTGAAACCATCGCGATTGAAATGCGCTGCGAGGTAAGCTTCGGCGATTGCCATGCCAACCGCATTACCAAGTCCTTGTCCAAGAGGACCGGTTGTTGTTTCCACTCCCGGCGTCAGTCCATATTCAGGATGTCCCGGTGTAATACTGCCGAACTGCCTAAAGTTCTTTATGTCTTCAATCGAAACATCATAACCGGTCAAATGAAGAAGAGAATAAAGAAGCATGGAGCCATGACCCGCAGACAAAACGAACCGATCGCGGTCAAACCATTTTGGATTGCGGGGATTATGCTTTAGGAATTTTGTCCAAAGGATGAAACCGATCGGAGCGGTGCCCATCGGCATTCCGGGATGTCCCGAGTTCGCTTTCTCGACCGCATCGACCGATAAGAATCGAATTGTGTTTACACAAAGTTCTTCAAGTTTAGTCATGACAGGGATCCACTTTCACTTTTGGATATAATATTTTTGTGCGTATTCTTTTACCATTCTCGTCGTGTTATAAACCGGCGCTATCGTCTTCAAAGACTCTTTTATCATCTTGATCCACTTCAACGGCAAACCAGAGGCGTCGCGGTCGTAGAAAGTTGGGACAACTTTGTTCTCAATTACTTCGTAAAGATTTGAGGAGTCAATCTTGTCCTGTTCCTCGACCGAGACCAGCGAGTCCTTGTCTTCGCCGATAGAGAAACCGTTCTTCCCATTGTAAGCTTCTCGCCACCATCCATCCATAACACTGCAATTGAGTCCGCCGTTCATTATAACTTTCTCGCCGCTTGTTCCGCTCGCTTCGAGTGGACGCCTCGGATTGTTCAGCCACACATCGCTGCCGGCAACAAGCTGTCGAGCGACTCCCATGTCGTAATCCTCGAGGAACGCGACTTTCCCCGTGAAACGCGGGTCGCGGCTCAAGCGAATGACCTGCTGGATGAAAGCTTTACCGGCGTCATCGCGCGGGTGCGCTTTCCCGCTGAAGATGATTTGGACCGGACGTTTGCTGTCGCCGAGCAATTCCGCAGCTCTCTGCAAATCGGTGAAAAGCAGCGGCGCCCGTTTGTAAGTTGCAAATCTCCGAGAAAATCCGATTGTCAGTGCGTCTGCGGAAAGAGTTTTCTCAACCCAATCAGATGAATTTCCAAATCTTACCTGTTGTCTTCTCATCCTTTCCCTTACGAACTCGATCAACCTTCTCCGCAAAGCGTATCTCAAAGCCCAGAGTTCATCATCAGATATTTTCCCAACCGCGGACGTCCAGTCGGTCTGACGACCGAGTTTGTTCAGCCAGTTCGGTCCGACCTCCCTTTCGTACAGAGCCCGAGCTTCTGTCGAAAGCCACGTCAGGCAGTGAATACCGTTTGTAATGTGTCCTATGGGCACCTGTTCGGCTTTCTTTCCGGGATAGAGTCCTGTCCACATTTGCCGGCTGATTTTTCCGTTGAGCTCACTTACGGCATTTGCCGCACGGCTCATCTTGAGTGCGAGGACAGTCATGCAGAATGTCTCCGCTTTGTCGTTCGGATTCACCCTTCCAAATTTCATGAACTCATCGAGCGAAATACCAAGCGCAGACACAAAACCGCTCAAGCTGAAATTGATCAGGTCTTGAGTAAACCTATCGTGTCCGGCCGCGACGGGCGTATGTGTCGTGAAAACGCATTTCTTTTTTACTTCTTCCACCGCACGGCCAAGCGATTTGCCGAGGAGAAGCTGTTCGTGCAGAAGTTCGAGCGTCAAGAATGCCGAATGCCCTTCGTTCATGTGGTAAACAGCAGGTTCCAATTCGACTTCTTTCAGAAATTTCGCTCCGCCAATGCCGAGTATGATTTCCTGAGAAATTCTTGTCGTGCTGTCGCCGCCGTAAACTCTCGCCGTCAAGTCACGATAGTGCGACTCGTTTTCCGGAAGATTCGTTTCCAGCAAATACAACACCGATCTTCCGACGACAGCTTTGTATGCTGCGACAGAGACCGAGCTTCTGCCGATTTGAACCTGCACCTTCACAAGGTTTCCGCCTTCATCGGTTACCGGGGTTATCGGCAAGCTGCGGTAATCATGTTGATTGTATTCTTCAAGCTGTGAACCTTCGCTGTTTATTCTTTGGACAAAATATCCCTGACGATAGAAAAGAGTTACGCCCACAAAGTTAAGCCCGATATCGCTGGCGCTCTTCGTATGATCGCCGGAAAGAATACCGAGTCCGCCGGAATAAATGGGCAGGCTTTCGTGAATTCCTATTTCCGCGCTGAAGTATGCAACGGGATGCTTATCGAAATGCTTGAAAGACGGAACAGGTATATGGACGGTCTTCAAGTAACTTTGGAGAGACTCATAACACCCATTCAACTCCGCGTGCAAGTCATGGTTCATCAATCTCGAACGCAACTCTTCTTCGCTGATTTCGCTGAGGGCAGAGATCGGGTTATGATTCGAGCGATCCCAAACGCGCGGACTCAGCTTAGCAAAGAATTGCTGAGTCGGACAATCGTATGACCATCTCAGATTATATGCAAGTTCATATATTTTTTTTCGTTCTTTGGCAAAGTGAAAAGTCTTTTGAGCCATTATTTCCTCAAATTTAGATTAGAATTCCTTGCAGTTCTTCTTGCTTATTGTGATTGGAAAAATTTTACCACATTCGGAAGATAATCTACAAATTTCGGACAACTTAATCCGTGCTTTTGAAGTGCTTCTTTGGTTTGCGATGAATCGTAACGCACGTCGTGGACAAAGTAATCCACAAGCTGTGCAGGCATTTTATAAATGCTGCGCACGAGACGCGTACTGATGAATCCCGGAAGACCTGTTAGAAAAATCTTCTTCATGCTGTTGCCCTCCTAACTGTGTGAATATTAGAAAGCTCGACTCCAAAAATGAAAACGGATGTCGAATAAAAAATCCAGAGAAGCAATGCGACGATCACTTCAAGCGTTCCATAGACCTGACCTAAATTTCCGATTCTCGCCACATATAATGCAAACAAGTTTTTGGCTAATTCGAAAAGGATCGCAGCCCACAACGCACCAAACGCCGCCGATGCTGATTTTATTTTTCCGAAAGAAAGAAATCTATAAATGGAAAAATACAATAGGAAAGTGAGTCCGAGACCGGAGAGAATCGGCACACCGAACCTAATGACCGTGAAGCGCATCTGACCGGCAGGCAAATACATCGCCGCTTCCCGCACTGCTGTAAATATCGTCGTGACAACCGTAGTAGCGGTCAGGAAAAAACCGGCGATCAACAAAACTCTCAAGTCATAAAGAGTCTGCCGCAAAAAAGATCGGTTAAGTTCGATGCCGAGAATGTGGAATACGGTTTTTCGCAATGTACTGATGAGAGCTAACGACGTCCAGAAGAAACCCACAATGCCGACTATTCCGAAAAGGCTCCGATGCTCAGTGAAAATTCTTGCCCGGTCCAAAAAGAGATTTCTTATTTCGTCAGATGAATGGATCTTCTGTGGGAGCGCATAAGCGCTGATTACTTCGAGCTGCTTCAGCAGTGTCTCGCGCGAAAGAAAAGTGCCGAGCACCCAGATCACCAGAAAGACTGTTGGAATTATGCAGAGCACAACCTGAAATGACAACGCGGATGCGTAGAAGAACAGATCGTGCGAGCCCAGGTTCTGCATCATGGATCTCAAATAGGAAGCAATAATTTTCGGGAACCTTGTTAACTGTTGAAAAGAAATTTTCAATTTATGCCGCTCGACTATTCATATTTGTGGGCGGCATGACGTCACCGCAAAGCGGGACAAAGCGTTCATATTGCAAATGAAGTTGCAAACTTGGAAGGAAGCGCGCTGTAATAAATGGACGACAACTCTTTCAGAGTAACATTGACGGTATCATTGATTTGGAGATTTTCTCCGGACACAGCGCCGATTATTTCAATCGTCAGACTTTTTGATTTTGCTAATGACAAAACTGCGTCTGACTTGTCGGGATCGAAAGAAATTATGACTCTGCCTCCTCCTTCGCCGAAGAGAACAAAATCTTTGCGCGCAGAAAAGTCGAGAGCCACTTTGGCTCCGATCATGTTCTCTTGGTCCATAATGCAGCATTCCGCCAACGTAACTGCCAAGCCGCCTTCAGAAATGTCATGAGCGGAATTTATGCTGTCGGCCTGCGCGGCGCTCTGAAGAAATTCGTGAAGATGTCTTTCATAATCGTAATCAACCGGTGGAATTTTTCCGGAAACGACGTTATGAATTATTTTCAGATACTCGCTCCCGCCCATTTCATTTCTTTCCAAACCGATGACAGCAATTAAGTCGCCTTCTTTCCTGAAACTCGAACGAACTGCCTTCGAAGCATCTTCAATAATTCCGAGCATACCGATTACAGGTGTTGGATATACGGCACGGTTTGGACTTTCATTATAAAAACTGACGTTGCCGCCGGTAACAGGCGTCTCCAACTCCGTGCAGGCTTTCGTAATTCCTTCAACTGCTTTCTCAAATTGGTAATAGACTTCCTGCTTATAAGGATTTCCGAAATTCAGGCAATTCGTTATCGCGACTGGTTTCGCGCCGACGCAAGCAACGTTTCTTGCCGATTCGACGACCGCGTGTTCGGCGCCAACTTTAGGATCGAGATAAACGTATCTTGCATTACAATCGGTCTTGACGACAAGCCCGCGCTTCTTGCCGCTTTCGCTCGTCGCCCATCTTCCGAGCCTTATCACTGACGCGTCGCCCTCTCCCGGTAAAACAACGGTGTCGGTTCCAACCATGTAATCATACTGTTCGAAAACATATTTCTTGCTTGCGATATCCGGAGAGGAAACAAGCCTTTTCAAAACTTCATTGTAATCTTTCGGCTCCGGCAAGGTCACCGAGTCGAATTCCGCCAGCTTGTCAATATACTCCGGCTTTCTGCTTTCGCGGACATACACAGGCGCGCCTTCACCAAGCGCAAGAGTTTTGGAAGGTATTTCTGCCTCGACTTTTCCACGCCGGCGAATTCGAAGAATGCCGTCGTCTGTTACTTTGCCGATTACTTCCGCATTCAAATCCCATTTAGAAAAGATCTTCTTGATCGCCGCTTCATCTTCCGGCTTCAGAACAACGAGCATTCGCTCTTGAGACTCAGAAAGCATTATCTCGTACGCGGACATGTCAGACTCGCGAAGCGGGACGAGGTCAAGATTCACATCCATTCCTGTTCCAGCCTTTGCGCTCATCTCGGATGTCGAGCAAGCGATACCGGCAGCTCCCATGTCCTGTATTCCGACTACAACCCCTGCTTCAATCGCCTCAAGTGTCGCTTCGAGCAGAAGTTTCTCCGTAAACGGGTCGCCGACTTGTACCGACGGCCTCTTTGCTTCCGAAGCTTCGGAAATATCTTCGGAGGCAAACGTTGCGCCGTGGATTCCGTCTCTTCCTGTGGAAGATCCGACGATCATCACAAGATTGCCAACCCCCTTTGCGGCTGCTTTTGCAACTCGATTGTGTCTTACAATTCCCACCGCCATCGCATTCACGAGAGGATTTTCGTCATAGCACTCGTCGAAATAAATTTCTCCGGCTACTGTGGGCACGCCAAAAGCGTTTCCGTAATCCGCAATTCCTTTGACAACATTCTCAAGAAGATATTTTACGCGAGGATTATCTGGATTTCCAAATCGAAGCGAGTCGAGCGCAGCGACAGGACGTGCTCCCATTGTAAAAATATCCCGCAAAATTCCGCCGACGCCGGTTGCCGCGCCCTGATACGGTTCGACGGCGCTCGGATGATTATGACTCTCTATTTTGAACGCGACCGCAAGCCCGTCGCCAATATCAACGAGCCCGGCATTTTCCTCGCCTGCGCTCACGAGCAGATTCTTTCCAGAACGCGGGAGTTTCTTCAATTGTAGTATCGAGTTCTTGTAGCTCGCATGCTCCGACCACATAACGGAATAAACACCGAGTTCCGTGTGGGTCGGTGTGCGGCCAAGGATCTCTTTGATCTTCTGAAATTCTTCAGGAGTTAAACCCATTTCCTGGGCAATCTGCGCGTTCACTTCTATATTCATTTTAAATGACCGATCTAATTTCTGTTAATCTTTATTATTTCCGCTGGTCGAATAACTTTGTGATTTCCTATTTGAAACCGCGAGTGCAGCTTCGCCTCAAATTAGTTGAACGACAATTTGGACATATTAATGTAGCCATCGTACTTCGACTAATAATTTACAAAACAAAAGCCCCGCTTTCACGGGGCACATTTAACGATCTTCTCTTTTGGGAGGGAGTTTCACTCCCGACCATTATCTCATTCTATGCATTCAACAGAAATAATTGAATGATCACCCAACAAGTAATTCCTCGCACTCGAATACATCCAATGCTCCGGTCGTTCAACAAATCCTTTGCGCACAGGATTGTCATGAAGATAATTTAGCTTTTGGTGAAAGAACTCTTCACTGTCAATAGCGATAGGATGGAATCCTTCCTGCCAGACTTTGTATTTATTTCCACGACCCTCTTCCGCCGCCGCTGCACGGAAAACTGCCAGCACGTCCAGCCGCTTTGTTTCTTCCAGTAATGCAGTAATACGCTGCGATGTATAACGATTGAAGTCTCTCATTATGCCGGACAATCGTTCCGCAACCTCGTTTGAGACAATGTAATGCACGTGATTGGGCATGATCACGTATCCATGCAGATGGAGGTCCTTATGTGTACAACAATACTTGAGGCTTTCGATGATCGTCTCAAACAGAGGAACAGAGACAAAAACGTATCGCCATTCTACGATGGTCGTAGTGATAAAATACAGGTTTATACCTGGTATGATTTTCCAATGACTCATGTTTGCCGGAATAATCTGTTCAGGAGTGCAACTCCTTCACAACGGTGGCCGTTGGTCGGGAGTTGAACTCCCGACCATGGTGCACCATGGTGCTTTTCTACTTATGATCAAACCTATTCTACTGGGACAGATCGCTCTGCTGGAACAACTGCAGCACCGGCTTTAGATCAGAGTAATGGATATTTGGCCAGAGAATCTTTGCCGCCCCTCTCTTTCCAAGCACAATGGAACTCGGAGTGGTAGAAATAGATACTAACGGAATATTTGCTCCAAACCTCTGATTTATTGCCTGAATGAAAATATTGGCAACATAAGCATAACCTTGAGAAGTTGGGTGCACTCCATCAAGTCCGAAGAAACCTCCTGTTATATAACTGTTCGTCAAATCAACTCCTTGACCAACATAGCCATACTTTGCGAAATCGTTAAATGTCGAGTATGCATCTACCAATGCAACGCGATTCGAATGACCTGCTGCGAAGGCCCCGATCACTTGATTGAACCCTTGAATAGCTTGTTCTGTGGTTGCGACTTCAGATGAATCAAGAACAAACTGAGTGCCAAGAGGCCTTCCTGTTCCACCAAGCTGAGTTGGAATTCCCACTCCCGCTTTCAATGAATCAAGAGCAGTCAAAAGGATGAGATCGTACTTTGGGTTTGCAAAGTCTGGAACGAGATTGCCATGTTCGTGTCTCATTACGATAAGTGGAACCGGTTGACCAGTTTGAGGATTTATCACGACTTGATTTGTCAGAGGGTTCACGACAACGGCAGGAATCGTGGTAAAGAATGGAATTGAAGTAACGTCCGGAATGTTTGCCACGGCAAATTTCGCGGTCGAGTCTCCAGCTAAAAGCGCTCCCATCATGGTGTTGTAAAGATATGTAAACGTTGGAATGTCGGTGGGTAGAGAATGAGTCGCGGGGTCTGTACCGACTGTACCCCCTGATGTCGCATATCCAAGCACATCATTCGCGCCAATCCAAACTGTCATAAAGGTCGGATGGAGCGCAAGGGCTTGCATCACGGGGCTCTTGCCAAGAGCCGGGTTTCTCAAGACTATGCTGAAAAATGGATTGTTTCTCGGCGGACCGACCTTCGCGGCGAAACTAGACGTGTCGATCAGGTCATAAAGCACCGCGCCGGGAACACCGAGATTATTGTACGGGCGAGCAAGAGTTAGGTTCATTGGCACTCCGGCGCCCGCCGGATCGCGGCCAATTACCGGGCCGGCAAGGCTGAGAATTTTCAGTCGTCCACCGATGCCCGGTTCGCTGATAAGCGGCTGTTGAAACGCGGAAGCACTTACACCGGCTTGTTGTGCAATGTCAGCAGGATAGCTGTATTGCTGCGCCGACTCGTAAAGAGCTCCGTTCTGGTAACCGGCAGTCAGCGAATTTCCCAATGAAACATACATCGAAAAATCGGCTGAGCCGTTGGACGGAGGGTTTACGACGCTTGACTTTTTAAAATCGCCGCACGAAGCCAAGAGAAAACTAACGGCAGCAAGCGCTAAAGCGCTTGTTATCTTAAAGGAAAAACTTTTCATTTTTGCTCCTCTCATTTTTTTTATTTAGAGCAAATTACAGTTTATAGCTCAGGTCAATGCCAATCAGATTGGCTGTCGTGTTGTATGTTCCATTAAATCCGAACGCGGAGTTTGTAATCGTTCTCTGCTTGAATGGAAGGAACATATACGAAGCGTCGATGGCAATATTATTGGTCACGTTCACGCCTACACCGACATTGATTCCGAGTCTGTCTGCATCGGGAAGTGTAGGCACATCGTATGCACTCGGAACCGGATTCTTGTCGTAAAATACTCCGGCGCGCAAAGTCCACATGTCGTTCAGCATGTATTCACCGCCCGCTCGGACGATATAGCTATTGCTGTAGTCGCCGATGATGGATGAATTTTGTTGAAGTGGTGTCTGCTGAGCAAAGTTTATGTCGAGCTTATTGTAGGCACTCCAGCCGACATATTGATAGTCAGCCTCGATTGAATAATTCTCACCCTTATAGGCAATACCGGCAAACCAGGTTTCAGGGAAAGGAAGCGATGTCGAGATAGCTCCTCCGGGTAATTGACCCGCAAGTGCTCCGGCATTGGAGAAAGTGGCGGTTCCGTTATCTGTCTTAAATGTAATTTTACTGCGATAGGAAAATCCGAGCGACAGATTCTGAGTGGGCTTCAACATGACTCCGAAGTTGAAACCAGTGCCCTTTGCATTTCCTTCCATATGGACAAAAGGCGTAATCGGATTTCCGAGCGAATCGCTGAAAGGAGTATTATTGTACTTCTCAAGCAGCACACTTCCGAGTGCATAATCGAATCCAACACCGACAGATATAAAATCTTCATAGGAATACGAAACGGTGGGATTGATGTTGATAGATTGAAGATTGATTTTTGTAATGATGAACTTTCCGACCCAAGTTCTTGGCCAATCTGTTCCAAGTCCTTCGGGCGTATACACACCAATACCTGCCGCGAGCCCGTTATCAAGGTTGTAGGTTATGTAGGCATTTGGCGGAAAGAACGTAAGGCTGTTCATTTTCCATTCGGTATTGTTCGGATACGGACCTGTAAAAGTCGTGCTCGGAAGAATGAGCGTTCCACCAAGCATCACATTAAAACCTTTTACATAACTTAGCCCTGCCGGATTAAAAAATATTGCGGAAGGGTCCCATGCGCGCGCGACGAAAGCCCCGCCCATGGCAGTTGCTTTCGCGCCTTGTTCGTTGAGCTGATAGCCGCTTGCAAGCGCTGTAGACGCCGATACAAGTACTATCGCAAGAAGTGTTACCAATTTTCTTGTGGGAGCCACAGACTACCTCCTTTTTAGTTTCTATAACCTGACTATTTTAAGCTATGTCAAATACAAAGTCAACTGCTGAATACTCAAAATTTTCACTGCGACCCAAGCCCACAATTAGCACAAATAATGAGCTTGTTCGAGCAGCGGGGGAGAATTATTTTGTATTACCTAAAGAAAGGAACCCACAATGGAGATCAAAGGAAAAACCGTCCTTGTTCTAGGCGGATGGGGCTTGGTGGGCTCAGCAATCTGCCGAAAACTTGTGCCGGAAAAACCGGACAAGATTATTGTTTCTTCTCTTTTGAAATCAGAAGCGCTTGATGCCGTTGCTCAAATGCGGCACGAGTATCCGGATCACGATGCCGACTTCTTCGTGCCGTCTTGCGGGAATATTTTTGTCCGCGAGGAATTCAAAGACCTGCCGCGCGAAGAAATTCTCAGCAACCCGGAACGCCGCCGCACACTGATCAACGACACACTCGGCGAACTGTCCGAAGAAGTGATCAAGACGAGCACCATCTACAATCTGTTTACCGATTACAGGCCGGAAGTAATCGTCGATTGCATCAACTCCGCCACAGCCATTGCCTACCAGGACCTGTTTCAATCGAGCCGCGCTCTTTTGAAAGAGCTTGATAAGTCAAAGGAAGGCGAACAAAACACACTTTTCGATTCAGTGGAAAGACTTCTGTGCACGCTCTACACCCCTCAATTGATAAGACACATTCAAATCCTTTACCGCTCAATGCACGATGCGGGTACAAAGATTTATGTAAAGATCGGGACGAGTGGAACGGGCGGAATGGGACTCAACATCCCTTACACTCACAGCGAAGAAAAGCCAAGCAGCGTGCTGCTGAGTAAGTCTGCCGTCGCTGGCGCTCACACTCTTCTAATGTTTTTGATGGGACGTACCCCCGATGCACCGATCACGAAAGAGATCAAGCCAACCGCTGCAATTGCGTGGAAACGTGTCGCGTACGGCGAGATAATGAAGCGCGGCAAACCAATCCTGCTGCAGGACTGCTCGCCGGACGATCCGTATAAGATCAATAAGAACCTCGAGCTGAAGAATTCGAGCAAGACAACAAAGACCAACGAGCCGCTCCAATCCGTTTTCATCGACACCGGAGAGAACGGACTTTTTTCACGCGGCGAGTTCGAAGCGATAACGACGCCGGGCCAAATGGAATACGTTACTCCTGAAGAGATCGCGGAGTCGGTGATCTATGAAATCAAAGGCGGCAATACCGGACACGACATAATCAACGCGCTCGACAACGCTACGTTATCTCCCACCTATCGAGCGGGTTACATGTTCCATTCAGCATTCTCGAAAATGCAAGAGCTTGAGAAGGAACACAATGTTGACAGCGTTGCATTTGAGCTTTTAGGTCCGCCAAGGCTTTCGAAGCTTCTGTACGAGAGCTACTTAATCTCGAAGCACTACCACAATTTCGCTGCGGTAACAAAAGCTTCAGCGGAAGAAATGTCAAAGGTACTTTCTGAGATGATTAAGAAAGACAGCAAGCTGAGGTCTGAAATCATCTCGATAGGTATTCCCATTCTAATGCCGGATGGAGTGAGCCTTTTGCGAGGCGAGGAAATCAAGATACCTCCTTTTAGAGGAGAGAATGTCCTGCCTGCTAATCAGAAAGCAATAGACGCGTGGGCGCATGATGGCTGGGTCGATCTGCGCGTGAAGAACATGGAGCGGTGGAAAAATAGATTCGAAGAGATGAAGAAGATGACCGAGCCGATTCCAGCAGGTGACACCAGCTCACGCTTTATTTACACGAAAGAATACTGGAACAATTTCGAGACGATCGAGCCGGGCAAGATAGTCGGTTGGATATTCTCGTACGAGGAAAAGGGATTGAGAATGAAAGCGTAACTGGGGCATACTGGATTATTGGAGTAGTGGATTGTTGGAATGATGGAGTAGTGGAGGGAAAAGCAGAGGAACAAAGGAACAGAGGCACATAGGAGCAAAGCGATAGAGTCTAGAAGCGCAGCCGAAAAGTGCCTTGCTAAGAAGATGGGACACAGAGTTCCACAGAGAAGACACTGAGTTCCACTGAGAAGCCTCTGATTTACCAGAAAGCAGGTCCTTTCTCTGTGTCTCTCTGTGCATCCTCCGTGGAACTCCGTGTAACAGCTTTTCATGGGACTTTTCGGCCGCGCCTCTAGCAATGAAATGACGGAGCGCGGGAATAAAGTGGTTAGATCCCGAACTTTATTGGGAGGAAGTTAAACTCGCGCCCGTGATTAAGTCCAGTTCCCTATCTCCCTTTTCTACTTTGTGCCTTTTCCTGATGCTATTCGTACCTCAAACTCTCAATCCCACGCTCCGGGATTTCGTCATTACTCATATCGTAATGACTCAATTCCACATGACGGAATCTCAACATCATTATTCGTATCTCAAGGATTCGATCCCGCGCTGCGGGATTTCGTCATTACTCATACCGTAATGACTCAATCGGATCAACGCTCGCTGCTTTGTACGCCGGATAGACTCCGAAAATGATTCCGACCAGCGAACAGACAACGAGTCCGATGATCGCCCAGTCCAACGGGAAAGCCGCCTGCAAATGCAGTGCAAGCGCCGCGAGGTTGCCGCCAATTAGGCCAAGCAGGACGCCGACAACTCCCCCGACTTCACAGAGCACAATGGCTTCGAGTAAGAACTGAGTCAGAATATTCCGCTTTGTGGCACCGACAGATTTCCTGACTCCGATTTCTCTCGTCCTTTCTGTGACACCAACAAGCATTATGTTCATTATACCTACACCGGCTGCAAGCAGCGCTATCGCACTGACAACAATCGCCCCGATCCTCACATAGAAAGTGATAGAGTTGAATTGGCCGATCATAGATTCGTTCGAAACCATTTCGAAATCGTCATCCTTCCCCGGCGGTACTTTGCGGACTGCTCGGAGAATTCCCTCGACTTGCTCCTGCGCGGCAGACAAGTCTTTCTGAGTGAGCGCTTGGACATAGATATCAAGACTCCTCTCCTTGCCGTATCGCGCGAAGAAAGTCGTGATGGGGACCACCATGTATGGCTGCCCTCCTCCCAAAACATTCCCTTGATCCTTTATGGCACCGACGACTCGGTATCCAATGCCATCAAGCTGCACTTCCGCGCCGAGCGGGTCTGAATGAGGGAAAAGAGTCTTGACTAAATTTGGATCCAGCACACATACAAGACGTCCTGTTTCGAGATCGCTTTGACTTATCGCTCTACCTTCGGCGATGTTCCAATTTTGAGCTGGAAAAATATCAGGAGTAACGCCGTAAAGACTTACATTGGGATTAGTTTTCTGGTCTTGATACTCGACAATCTTGCCAAACTTATCGGCTAGAACTCCGACACTCTTAGCAAGCGTCGCTCTTTGTTTAACTTGAAGCGCTTGTTCGTATGTTAGGTCCTTCCGGTTTCGATATTTTGCCCATTCCGCCGGACCGTGAACTCCAAATGCCGGAAACTTTTGAACGACAAAGACATTTGAACCCAACGAATTTAATTCAGTCTCTATGGAATTTTGCAGCACTCTCATAGCAGTCGTAACTGCTATTATCGAAAACACGCCGATCACTATTCCGAGCAAAGTGAGAATCGAACGCAGCTTATTGGATTTTATGGCAGCAAGCGCCATCAAGAAACTTTCGCTCCATTCAGAAATAATAAAGTTCTTATTCATACCTTAATGCCTCCACAGGATCGAGCTTTGACGCTCTGAGAGCAGGAATGATTCCTGAGATAACACCAACTGCAAGCGAAATCATTATTCCAAGGATTGCTAATGAGATTGGCATAGACGTCGGCAAAAATTTATCAACCAGCATGCTCAGCGGATATGAAATCCCGAGTCCAACAAGTCCACCTGCCAAACAAATAAGAGTTGACTCAATCAAGAACTGGACAAGTATAGTCTGCCTGCGTGCACCAAGCGCCTTCCTAATCCCGATTTCTTTTGTTCGCTCTGTTACGCTCACGAACATTATATTCATGATCCCGATTCCGCCTACAAAGAGCGAAAGAGCCGTTACAAATATTCCTACGGCGCCGATTATACCGGCTATCTTGTTGAAGGCATTCGTCAGCATATCCTGTTGATTGATCGAAAAATCGTCTTCCTGATAAGGTGAGAGACCCCTAATCTTTCTCATGATCCCGCGGAGCTCTTCCTTTGCGTTGTCCATCTCCTTTTGATTCACTACCCGAACGTTGATCGTCGCCTGGAAATGCGTGCCGTAGATCCTCTCGAACTGCCCAAGAGGAATCATCACCTGATTATCGAGGCTGAACATCCCGAGGAAACTACCCTGCTTGCTCCTCACGCCAATAACCCTGAAGGAGAGCCCGTTTATCTGTATTATCTTGCCGTCCGGGTTCTGGTTCGGAAAGAGCTGGTTTGCTACATCTCCTCCTAACACGACAAGCGGCCTGTCGCCGCGGGATTCAACAGCCGTGAAGAATCTGCCTTCGTCGAAACTCATGTTTGTCACGTAAGCATAATCAGCAGTAGTACCCTCGACAAAAACGCTGCTCGCTACTTTGTTTTGATACTTCACTGTGCCGATCCTTGCAACAGTGGGAGCAACTGCCGCGGCGAGTCTCGCTTCCTTTTTTACTATGTCCGCATATTCCGGTTTTATGTTTCTGCGATTTCGGTACTTCCACCATTCGTCGCCGCTCATCCACGGCCACTTCTGAATGTAAAGTACATCTGCACCAATCGCAGAAATACTATTATTGAATGCTCGTGTCAGTCCTTCGATAGCCGCGCCCATCATGGTAACAGAAATGATGCCGATAATGATGCCGAGCATGGTCAGTACAGCTCTGGCTTTGTTTGCCATCAATGCCGCAAGAGAAAGCTTGAATCCCTCTTTGAATTCAGCTCCGAAAGTCATTTCTGTCCCCCGGATCCTTCGGACACCTTCTCCGCCGCGTAAGGAGCTTTAACCTTACCATTTTTCTCTATTGACAAATCGCTCTCGATCATACCATCTCTGATTCTGATTATTCGACGGGCATGCTCGGCGATGTACTCTTCGTGAGTAACAAGAATTATTGTATTTCCCTTCTTGTGCAGCTCTTCAAGAAATATCATGATCTCATCCCCGGTTTTTGAGTCGAGGTTTCCTGTCGGTTCATCGGCAAGAATAATCGCAGGGTCATTAATGAGTGCGCGAGCAATCGCAACACGCTGGCGCTGTCCGCCCGAGAGTTCATTCGGCTTATGATGGATGCGATCTCCAAGTCCGACCATCTCGAGCACTTTTTTTGCGCGATCCCTGCGCTCGGAAACGGGAACACCGCTGTAAATAAGCGGAAGCTCAACATTGTGCAAAGCATCCGAACGCGGAATCAGGTTGAAAGTCTGAAACACAAACCCAATCCCCCGATTCCGAATCTTGGCAAGTTCATTATCATCCATCTCACTGACGTTGACTCCGTCGAACAAATATAATCCGCTCGACGGTGTGTCTAAGCATCCGATGACGTTCATGAGTGTCGTCTTTCCTGAACCGGAGGGACCCATTATCGCGACATACTCGCCTTTCTCTATGCCGATCGAAATATCTTTCAGAGCCTGAACCTGAACCTCGGCGCCCATGTCATATATTTTATTTACCTTGACGAGTTCAATTACATTCATTATTATCCTCCAACAGCTTTCATCGCCATTATTCGGTTATTCTCTACTCTAACCTTTGAACCATCGTTAAGTTCCCTGCTGATAGCCACAAAGCTTCCGCTGACAACTTCTTCTCCGCCTTTCAAACCAGAAGTTATCTCGGTGTAATTGTCATCGCTGATTCCTCGTTTCACATTAACCATCTTCGCAACGCCGTTTTGGACGATAAAAACAACTTCCTCAGCCTTCTCGCGGCTCCCGGAAGGCTTTGAATTGCCACCTTTTGCCATCTCGCCTTCAGGTGTCTTTGGAGTTCTTATGGTTACGCTCTGGATGGGGACGGCAAGGACATCGTGATGAGTCGCGGTCTGGATGTCTGCGGTAACGGACATTCCTGGCCTCAATTCAACAGACTTCTCTATGATCTTAATCTTAACGAGAAAATTGGTTACTTGGTCCTGACTGCCAGCACCTGTGGTAGTGCCGGACGTTGCTATTTGATAAACGATGCCTTTTATTTTCTTGTTCGGGAACGCATCAACGGATAGTACGGCGGTATCACCTACCGCCACAAGAACAACGTCATTCTCGTCGACATTTACCTGGGCTTCCATGCTTCCCATGTCTGCAATATCCATCACTTCGGTTCCGAGACTGAAATTCGTACCGAGGACACGCTCGCCAAGTTTAGAGTTAAGTGTCGAAACGACACCATCCATTGGAGAATGAATCGTTGTTTTGTTCAGGTTGTCTTGGGCTACTTTCAACGCGCCTTGTGCCTGTTCAACATCTGATCTATTTGCATCCACTTGGGCTTTTGCAACCGAATACTGTGTTTTTGAATTCTCGAGGTCTGCGTCACTTACCAAATGTTTCTTGTACATCTCCTCTGAACGCTTGTAATTAGACTCTGCTTGCTTAAAGTTTGCCTTAGCAAGTTCGAGATTCGCCTGCATCGCCTGGAGAGTTGCCTGCGATTGCTGCACTTGCGCCAGATAAGTGTCTGGGCGGATTTTCATTAGAAGCTGTCCCTTCGTGACCCGCTGCCCTTCAACGACTGGAAGATCAATTATTTCTCCACTCACTTCCGGATTTATCTTCACTTCAACGCCAGGCTGAATCGAACCCGAAGCTGTTACAACCTGCGTGATAGTTCTTCGCGCAACTTTTTCCGTCTGCACGACGATCACAGGTTCTTTCTTGCCGCCAATGATGATTGCCGCAACAAGAATTACCAACAACAGCCCGGCGCCTGAGAGGATGAAAATTCTTTTCTTCTTTTTATTATTTGCCATCACTGACCTCAATAATTTATTGTTCCAAGTGCAAATTCTACCGCCTGCTTGGCGTTAATGTAGCCATAAGCGGCGACCACTTGATTGGTTTCAGCAGTTGTATAACTCGCGTTAGCGGTCAACACATCCAAAAGTGTAGCGCCGCCGATTCTATATTTTTCCTGCGCTGTCTCGAGATTTATTTTCGCGGAAGCGATGCTTCGCACAGCAGCTTCATATTGTTTTTCTGCGGCATGTAAATTTAGCATTGCCTGGTATACATCAAGCTGAACTTGCCTTTTTGCTACATCTAAATTCTGCTTTGCCGTTTCGAGATTCGCTTTTGCAACTTCAATTCCCGTTTGAGTTTGAAAACCATTGAAGATTGGCAAGCTGACCGACAATCCCATATAGAGATTTGCGTTTTGGGTGATTTGATTTGTCTGTGGACCGTTCAATCCGTACTGGGCAAATGCACTGACTGTCGGCGAGTATGCGGCGTTTGCCACTGCCAACGATGAACGGGAAGCATTCACGTTTTCAATCGCAGCCTGATAATCAGGACGCGTTTCGTATGCCTTATCAAGAAGGGCGGATGTCTGATCGAATTGCTGGTTCACTCGTGTGAATTCCGTTGTATCTAAAACGCTCTTTACGGTGGGATCGCCAAACACAACGTTATCTGTCACCTTTATCCCTAAATAGAACTTGAGATTTGCCTGTCCATTATCGTAACTGTTCTGCGCCTGAACAAGCTGGTACTCGTCGTTGCTGACGGCCACTTGCTGCTGGTAAACGTCGGCGAGCGAAGCTGAGCCGACTTTGTTGGATTCCATGATGCTCTCCAACTGCCGCTGGTCTCTCTTCAGATTATCTTGAACGACTTTGAGCTGATCCCGCGCCTGAAAGACACTCAAATAGAGCTGTGTCGTTTGATATACAGCGCTTTGCTTCGTGCGCTTGTAAGCTAAGCCGGCCGATTGACTTAGAGACCTCGCCGAATTCAAACTAGCATAATTTGCAAATCCATCAAACAAGTCGTAGTTCGCGCTCACGGAAGTTGAATATCTGCGCGAAATAGCTCTTGCCTTAAAAGGTATCAAGACACCACCGACAGTGATACCGCTCTCAATATTGTTGTCTTGATATGAAAACTGTCCGTTCGCACTAAGTGTGGGTAAAAGATTGCCATAAGCACTTAAGACTCTTGCGCCCTGACTTTGTGCCTGATATTGCGCCTGCAAAACCGACGCGTTCCTTTCCACGGCGAGTCTAATACAATCTTGCAGCGTCAATTGCTTCGCCGCATCGCTTTGCTGCCCAAAAGCAAGCGGAGCAAACATAACAATTGCTCCAAGAGTCATCAATTTCTTTAGCATATAAAACTCCTCAGAATTTGAAATAAATCAACTTTAAAAATTACCTCTAATATTTAGACGGATAAGTGGAACGACTGTTTCATGTTTCGGACAATATTTTTTTATGCTGCAATTTCAGGAATTCAACCGCTGCGTCGTGATCGTTGGGTATCAAACCATCAAGCACGGCGCTCTCGACAGCTTTTTTCAAAATACCGACTTCCTTGCCCGGTCTAAGCTTGAAAAGGCCCATTATCTCATCACCGTTGAGGGGAGGCCGCCAATTTCTGACCTTGTCTTTTTCCTCAACCTCTTTTGCACGCGATTCGACAAGATAATAATTGCGCGAATATTCATCAATCAATCCTTTGTTCTTGCTTGTAATATCGGCGCGACAGAGTTTCATAAGGTCTTCGAAATCGTCACCGGCTTCGAAGAGAAGCCTTCTCACCGCCGAATCGGTAACGCCCTCGATCGCAAGAGCCATCGGCCTCAAGTGAAGTCGGACAAGCTTCTCAACGTAAGGAAGTTTATCCATTGGCATTCTCATGCGCTGAAAAATCTTTTTCATCCTCCGGGCGCCGATCTCGTCGTGCCCGTGAAAAGTCCAGCCGATTCCCTCGATAAATTTCTTGGTGTCCGGCTTTGCGATATCGTGGACCAGTCCAGCGAAGCGAAGCCACACGTTATCCGTCACTTGCGCAAGGTTATCCACCACTTTCAGCGTATGGAGAAAAACATCTTTGTGATGATGGTCCTGCCGCTGTTCAACTCCCGGCATTTCGCTGATCTCGCTGAACACGATTCTCATGACGCCGGTATCCTGCATCAACTTCAATCCGATCGCCGGGCGCGACGCCGATAAGACCTTCATGAACTCGTCCGTGATTCTCTCCTGCGAAATGATGCTGAGCCGTTCTTTCATCTGCTCTATCGCCTCACGCACGCGCGGAGCAAGGGAGAAATCAAAGCGGCATGCAAACCGGATTGCCCGCAATATTCTCAGCGGGTCTTCGCTGAATGTTTCTGCGGGATCGAGCGGCGTGTCTATGATTTTTTTTGAAAGTGCATCAACGCCATCGAAAGGGTCAACAAGCTCACCGAATTTGTACTTGGCGGATTTTGATTTGTTAATCCCGATTGCCATCGCGTTTATCGTGAAGTCGCGTCGCGCAAGGTCATCCTCGAGCGTCGCCTCCTGCACATGCGGTTTTCTTGACGCAGTATCATAGCTCTCTTTGCGAGCACCAACTATTTCCACTTTCACATCTCCGATTGTCATCTGGGCTGTCCTGAACTTTTCAAATACAACCAGCCCCGTCCCCTTCAGTCTGCGCTCAACGTCGCGGGAGAATGCAATCGAATCCCCGATAACCATTACATCTATGTCTTTGCTCTCAGTTTTCATAATTCGGTCTCTGACATAACCGCCGACGACATAGGCTTGGACTCCGGCACTGTCGGCAAGCTCTCCAATTCCGAGGAGTACAGGATTGTCTATATGAAAACTTTTCTTTCTTGCCATCTTAAAAGTTTAGAAATGTTTTTGATTCTTCTATTTGCTTCACAATGGAATCGGCAACGACCATTACTTTCAAAGCCTCATCGGCGCTCACTGCTGTCGGAGAATTTTCAAGAATGCTCTTTACAAAAAGCTCGAGCTCCAATTTCAAGGAGTTCACCTGAGGTGCTTCCGGCTGTTCGTAGCTCACGATTCGTGTTGCATCGCCAATTCCGATCGTTCCCAAATTGATTCCTATCGGCGCGGATTGTTCCGGCTTCGTCGCGCGGTAAACTTCAGCAATTCCGTCGGCAAAGTCTATAGAAATGTAAGCATCACGCTGGAACAGTCTCATCTTTCTCATCTGGCGCTGCGAGATTCTGCTTGACGTCAGATTTGCAACCGCACCATTGGTAAACTTGATCCGCGCGTTGGCGATATCAACCGTATCAGAGATAACTCCGACGCCGCTCGCATCTATACTTGCGACAGGGCTTTTTACAAAATTTAAAATCAAATCTATATCATGGACCATCAGGTCGAGAACGACAGCCACATCAATCCCGCGCGGTTTGAATTGAGCAAGACGATGAGACTCAATGAACATCGGCTCAAGTTTCAGATTTGCCAAAGCAAGAACAGCCGGATTGAATCTCTCTATATGTCCGACCTGCACTTTTACTTTCTTTTCGTCTGCAAGTTTGCAGATCATTTCAGCTTCTTCCACCGTCGACGTTATCGGCTTCTCTATAAAACAATGCTTTCCCTCTTTCATAAACATGGAAGCCAGTTCGTAGTGAAAACTTGTTGGCGCCACAATCGAGACAGCTTCCACAGAGTTCATCATTTCATCGAGCGACGCGAAGGCTTTTACTCCCAACTCAGCCGCTAAGCTTTGAGACTTTGGGGCATCGGTATCATAGATTCCGGTCAATTCGGCATTTGCAACCTGACGAAGCAATCGCGCGTGAGTCTGGCCTAAATGTCCGACTCCCACGACTCCAATTTTTACTTTTCCACTCATTTACCTCCCCCGCATTTGATTACCTGGACAAAATAATCTTTTCTGTTCTCAGTGTAAGTTGTGCCGAATAACGCGGCACATCCGTTCGACAGCGTATCTACCTTTGACAGTCTCTTTGCAACATATATAGTCTGCGACGTGAGATTATCGAAATTCTCAACCGGCAGCAAATCTCCCTGAACGGCATAGACTGTTCTGCCTAATTTTACGGATAATTCGGCAGGAGCAAAATTACTGACAAGCTGCATCTCTCCATGGATCGGCAAAATAGCCGCGATGACTTCATCAACCGCTTCACCCTTTTGGAAACAATCCGCGACAACAACATCATTCAAGTATTTATTGTTACTGTAAAGAGCGCTGGACAGAAAAAGAAAGACAAAAAGAAAGATAAATGTGTCTGCGGAAATCGGCTTGAAATTCCAGAGCGAAGCAAATCCCTGAAGAAAAAACATTGAAAGTATCGATGACACTGTCAGAGCCACAAGCAAATTCAGCGTGGACGGCTGCGCGAAGCACAAGGCACAAGATGTTATCCACAACATCAGGGTATGAAAGTGTGTCTTGTAAACATCATATCGCTTTCTTAAAACCAAGTAGATAATCCCGGCAATGTTTAGAAGATTCGCAATAATCAACGGGATTACCCCTACAATAGCCCACCTCAAGTCGCTGTCTCCGAGCGGTATCGAATACAATCGCGTGATTCCCGAATACATGGAATACAAATACACAAGCACAACAACTCCGAAAAAACCGGCAGCCGCAGAAAGCAATCTTGAAATTATCTTCTTCTTGTCCTCAAGATTCTGAAGAAGGTCGAGCACAACTATCAGAAACATTACGAGACCCGGCAAGTTTGCGGCGAAAGCCACACCTGACAGGATGCCGGCAAAAATATATTCGTTCCGGTAAATCGCCATCAAAAAAAGAATTGATATAGTGACGGCAATTGCCGCCGAGCCGCCGGACACTGCTGCAACGACCGCGAAAGGAGATAACGCAACCATGAACACGGACAGGAATCCCCAAAAACGCTGTCCGAGGATGTAATTCAACATTTGCGATAGCAGTACAAAATTCAAAATCATTATCACAAGCCCAATAATGCGGAGCAAGGTAATCGAATGAGGCATCGCAAATTTATTTATCAGACCGAAGAAATCCCAGACGAGTGAACGCGCGGATGAAAAATTCTGGGACAAGGCGGAGTGCACCACGCCTTGCTGCGCAACGTAAGCATAGACAGAGGACAACTCGATGTCCCGAAATCGCCAGTAAGTAAGGAGCGCAATCAGCAGCGCCGCCCCTATCAAATATCGCGAATATTTATCAAACCGAGCAAAATTCATTTCTAATCTAAATGTGCATGTTGTGGTAAGAGCAACGCCGAAAGCTCCCGGATGGAATTTGCTTTCACGCAATTCACGTCGTCAAAACGATTCTTCGCAAGACTGTCGTACATGGCTGCAATAAAATGAATCCCCGCGGAAGTCGCCGCTCTGTAATCGGAGAGTGAATCGCCCACCAAAACCGCCATCGCTGGCTCGACGCGAAGTGTGCTTAGCGCAAGCTCAACTCCTTCCGGGCTTGGTTTGTGGTTCTTGACGATCGAGCCCGTAACGATGACGTCGAACAGGTCTCTTATTCCATGATGTTTCAATGTCAACTCTGTTGTGTTGTTCCCCTTGCCGGTGAAAATTGCAAGATGACTGCCGGTTTTTCTTAGAGCTCTCAAAAGTTCCGGAATACCGGCGAAGACTTCCGTTTCGTTAAGATGATCTTCATAATATCCGAGATAGTCCCGCCAAATCGAGTCGAAGTTGTCGGAGCCTAAGATATTTTTTATAGCGATCTCCTCCGGCGGACCGAAATATGACATGATCTGACTAGGTGCCATCTCAATAGATTTATACTTCCGCATGACAAAATTGAAACTATCGAAGATCAATTGGCTCGTGTCGGCAAGAGTGCCATCGAGATCAAAAATTGCCAAAGAAAATTTATTGCTCACTTTTAGCTAAAGATTCTTTCTTGAAATATTCTTCGAAAATTTTAACGATTCTCTGCGATGCCTTGCCGTCGCCGTACGGATTATGCGCACGGCTCATCGCGAGATATTCCTTTTGATCACTAAGTAGAGTTTCAACACCATCAACGATTTTTCGTTTGTCCGTTCCAACGAGCTTGACCGTTCCGGCTTCCACCGCTTCCGGACGCTCGGTGGTATCACGCATAACCAGGACAGGTTTACCTAACGACGGAGCTTCTTCCTGCACGCCTCCGGAGTCCGTCAAAATCAGATAAGATTTGTCCATCGCGTAAACGAAAGGCTCGTAATCGAGCGGCTCTATGAGATGAACGTTCTTGATGCCGCGAAGGATCCTATTTACCGGTTCGCGCACGTTCGGATTGAAGTGCACCGGATAGACGAATTCGACATCCGTAAATCTTTTCGCAAGCTCACTTATTGATTCGCAAATATTCTTGAATCCTTCTCCGAAATTCTCCCGCCGATGGCCTGTTATGAGAACCATCTTCTTAGAAAAATCGATCCCATCAAAAAGAGAATCGAACTTCGGTTTGGATTTCTTCAGCAAACTAACCACATGGAAGAGTGCATCGATGACTGTATTGCCGGTAACGAAGATATCTTCCGCAGAAATATTTTCCTTCAGCAAATTGTCCCGCGACCACGGCGTCGGCGCAAGATGAATATCGGCAACCAAACTCGTCAATCTTCTATTTATTTCCTCTGGAAACGGAGCGAACTTGTTCCCTGTTCTCAACCCGGCTTCGAGGTGCGCCACCTTTGTCCGTGTGTAGTATGATGCGAGCGCGCCGGCAAAAGTCGTCGTCGTATCACCCTGAACCACAACCATGTCCGGTTTTTCTCCAGCCAGAATCTCCTGAAGCTTCGAAATGATCCTTGAAGTTATATCAAAAAGGCTTTGGTTTTTCGTCATGATGTTCAGGTCGTGGTCAGGCTTCAACTCGAAAATCCTCATGACCTGATCGAGCATCTCACGATGCTGCGCGGTAACGCAAATCCTTGCTTCGAACTCCCGGAACTTTTGAACCTCTTTTATGAGCGGAGCCATTTTGATGGCTTCGGGCCTCGTCCCGAATACGAACAAAATTTTCTTTGTCATTATTTTTTCAATTTAAATTGTAGCATCCTGAATGCAATAAAGAATTGGATTATATATAATTTAGCGTTTTTGTCCGTGACGACCAACGGTTGTAAATAATGAGAAGAAGATTTTATGATGGACAGGCGATGGGGAATTTCCACCGAGTATTGAAATGCTCGGAAAGGTGGGCGAGACGTGAATGGACTCAGTAAATAGAAGAGTCCCGCCACTGAGACGGGACTCTTTGAATTATTGCGCGCTATTCGAATTTTACTTTGTCACGACCATTTTCTTCACCTGTGTAATTCCTGGCGCAGTCAGGCGATAGAAATAAACTCCGCTGGCAAGATTTTGTGCATCGAACCGAACTGAATGTACTCCAGCTGTTTGGTAATCGTTAATAAGCGTTCTTACTTCCCTTCCGAGAATATCATAGACCTTTAATGTTACATGACCGCTTACCGATAGCTTATAGCTCATCGTCGTGGCCGGGTTAAACGGGTTCGGATAGTTCTGTGTCATCCCGGCCTTATCCGGTAGTTGTGTTTCTAATTCCTTATTGCCGCCCTGTACAGATTTGAGGTTCGGCATCTTTCCCGTCTTCGGGTCAACATAGGTCATCAGTGCATCTTCCGCCAATGATAGCTCCATCGGAGTAGACAAGTTGGCCTCCGTCTGGAGGTGCTTCAAAATCGAGGACGCACTTGTCGGATCGTTTTCATTGTATAATTCGATAAAGAAGTTATTCAGCTCTGCCCTAACCGCAA
>JAMCQL010000048.1 GCA_023381615.1 Bacteroidota bacterium | reverse complement strand
TTTCTTCACCAAAAGGATAGCATTCTGCCTCTCTCATTTTCAAATCGAAAACACCAGAATTCCTCGATAACCTTTTCTCTGACAATGTATTACGCCATTTCTCGCCTTCAACAACCGGACAGTAGTGATTTGAATTCTCTAAAATAGATTTGATCAACGCGATATCACCTTGATTCAGGGAAGACAACAGGAGAGAATAGTTTTGAGGATTCAATATTCTGGGCGGATTGACGTTAAAATCAATTAATGATTCACATTCCGGGCAATGAAACTTCTTCGAAGCTCTGTCCTCATCTGAAAGCTCCAATTCACTTGAACAATTTGGACAAATTACTTCCGTCGGTAATAATTCGGCAGGCAATTCTTTTTTTAAAGAGTTCTTGGCACTCCGAGTTTTTACAGTAATAAAATTCCTTACCTTCATCCAGGCATGATTCACAATAATGTTTTCCACAACCGTGACAGGCAGAAAGTGCTTTCTTATTGGGATGATTAACGCAATTTTCCATATAGCCCTCCTTCATTATTGAATTAACGCAGAGCGAAGCCAACGTGCAATCTCAACAGCGACGCGTGTGACCGTCACTTTCCCAGTGACGGTCACCTGCATCAACGAACTATTTCGGCGTCGGACCTTCCGTTACCTGGACCAGATCGTCCGGCCGGATCCATTTTGCGTAAGCGGCTTTAACATCCTTCGCGCTCAATTTGAGATAACGGTGCGCCGCAAGGATTGGCTCGTTCAAAGGCAAATCATGGCTTGCTCTGGATAACAAACCACCTGCAATGCTGTTGACGCTCGACTCGGATAGAGGTATCTCGCGCATCAAAAGCGCTTTCGCCTGCTTTAACTCTTTCGGCGTGACCTCAGAATCTTGCATTTGTTTCAAGTCCCGAACGACAACAGTACGCGCTTTTGAAACATTATCCGGATCGCAAGCATAATTAACCTGATAGACTCCGCGCGTTTTCGAAATGTCGAAGTCCGAACCAACATAATAAACCAATCCTTCGTTTTCTCGGAGGTCGCGGTACAGTCTCGTCGCATAAAATGCTCCGCCTAAGACATGGTTGCCAAGCTGCAGCGCATAGTAATCCGGATTCGAGCGCGTTATTCCCAGCATCTCCGCAAGATAGACTTTGTCTTGGACGCGGCTCTGGTCAGGCACAGCAGCGGTCGAAGGCTTGTTTAACGGAACCGGCGGAAGAGTCGTCTTGGGTTTCGGTCCGCTTGTTTTCCAATCTCCAAAATATTTCGAGATGACTTCCTTCGCTTCCTTCGGCGTAACTTTGCCGATGACAACGATCGTGGTCATGTCTGGACGAAATGCCTGACTGTAATAATCCTTAACGGCCTGCAATGTCAGTGAATCAACTGTTTGCGGCGTCGTCTCGCGAAGCGCCGGATCATCCTTCGGAAGAAGCGCGGTATGAAGCGCGCGGCCCGTCAGGTAATCCGGACTCTCAAGCTGGCCCGCAACGGTCATTGCCGTTTGGCGCTGAATTATCTTGAACGCATTTTCGGGAAGGGCAGGATGAAGTTCGTTGTCGGCGAGAAGCTGAACGCCTCTGTCGAAATTATCGCTCAGAACGCGAACGGAAAAATTCGCACCTGCTGATTCGCTCGCGCCAATCTTGTCCAACTCTTTTTGGAACGCGATGCGGTCGAGCGTCGTTGAGCCAAACTCAAAAAGCCGGTTGAGAATTCCGCTCACTCCTTCTTGACCTTTCGGCGTTTGAAGTTCCGGATTATTTTTTGCGTAACCCGTTACGGTGACCGTGTTGCTTATCGACTCAGGCTGTACAATGAGTTTGATTCCATTCGGAAGCGTTGTTACCGCCGGATTGACGGTGGAATGCGGAACGGCAAGTCTTCCGACGGCGGTCTCCGCCCAAACCGGCAGCTTGACTCCTTTTGTCTCTTTCGGTGCAAAAGACTCTGCTCCGCCGAATCCGCTCGATGAAACCGGTTTGCCCGATGCCTGCGGAGTGAGCACTGCAACGATCGCATGACTTGGATCGAGATATTCTCTTGCAACGCGATTCACATCATCGACAGTCACCTTCTCCATCGCTTTCAAATCCTCATCAGGTGATTGTCTGCCTTCTATTGCCACAGCGTTTGACCATGCCATCGCCAATCCAGAAACGGAATTCTTCTGGAACTCCGCCTCCGAAATCTCGTGACGCTTCGATGCCTCAACAAGGTCGGCAGAGACACCGTTCTTGATCTCCTGCGACAAGATGTCGCTCATCTCTTTCACGAGATTGTTCGAATTATATCCTTTTGGAAAAGCTGCGATGGCAAAACCCAAACCCGCCTTGGGCATTGCATCCAATTCAAAACCGGCGAACAACGCTTTTCCCTGCGGAACGAGCGCATATAAATTTCCGCGCTGACTGCTGAGAACGTCCGAAAGAACCTGAGACGCGGCGTAATCCGGACTGTCTGTTCCGGGCAGTCTGTATGAAATCACGGCAAAACCGTAAGGTAGATCGGTGGTCATATTGAGAGTGTCAGGTTTAACTTGGCTCCAATTGAAATCTGGCCGCGAAGGAAGTTTGCCGGAAGGAATGTCGCCGAATAGCTCTTTCACTTTAGCAAGCGCTTTTTCAGGCTGCACATCGCCAACTATAACAAGGATAGCATTATTTGGAACGTACCATGTTTCGTGAAATTCTTTCAGCATGTCACCGCTGGTTTTATCAAAGGATGGACGTGTCCCAAGAGCATCCTGAGCGTATGGCGTGCCTTCGAACATCGCCTTGAGAAGCTTTGTAAAGAAAACATATTGAGGATTGGAAAGGTCTTGAGCAACTTCCTGTTCAATTGCGCCGCGCTCTTTGTCCCAGAGGCTGTCGGTGCTGGTGATGCCGCGCATTCGAATCGCTTCGATGTGCAGTGCAACATCAAGGTCTTCGGACGGAACAGTAAAGAAATATTGCGTCACCATCTGCTGTGTGTCCGCGTTGAAGTCGCCGCCCATTGCGGCAGTTATATCTGCGAGCTGCGCCGCCGACAATCCCGGGCTTCCGCGAAACATCATGTGTTCCAGCGCATGAGCCGTTCCGGGAAACCCTGCGGGCGTTTCGTCAGAACCGACGAGATAATTAATTTCAGTCGTTACCACCGGCGCGAGTGGATTCCGGACGATCACAACTCTGAGTCCGTTCTTCAGCGTTGCCTTCAGAACAGTCTCGCCGCTTATCGGCTTCTTCTCAGCAGCTCTGAGATTCGGAACCCACGAAGAAATTGAGATTATTCCGAAGAGAAGGATTAATCCCAACAACCGATAAAGTTTCGCATGACTTTCCCAATCACGCATGAAGTTATTCCTGTTTCGAGAGTTCTTATCCATTTTTCCTCCTATGATTTAATTGGAACGATTCAACCAAAAAGTTGTAGAAAAAAATCTAATGTCTTTTGTCGATTGGAATAGAAAACAAGGAATGCGTTGTTGTGCTTCGGATTTCATTCTGTCTCTCTTAAACAATTTCGTGCTTATTAGAGCTAAATTCGCTCAAACCAAAACCACTTTAACTTTCCACAGTTTAATCATCTTCGTGGAAATTTCATAGCAGCTATGTGTAGATTTTCGCACTGCGAGTATTGAACAAATTATGGAGAAGAATTATTGTTGGCATATGGAAAACTTCAATGAACTTTCGCGGGATGAACTCCTAAAGCTGCTTCAAATGTTCGCAAAAAACTGGTTGGCTCACGACGGGAGCTGGTTTCTCGCCGTTGAAGAAAAGTACGGAATGGAAACGGCAGTCGAGCTTGATGCGAAATCATGGGAACGCTTTGCCGTTGCGGAAGCGAGCCGGATCAAGAAAGATCTCGGCCTGCCGGAAGGCGGCGGACTCAAGGCGCTCGAAAAGGCTCTCAGATACCGGATGTATTCTGCCATCAACACTCAGGAAATTGAATTTGCGGATGAGAACACGCTGCTTTTCAAGATGGTGGAATGCCGCGTTCAGTCAACACGGAGGCGAAAAAATCTTCCGCCTTTTCCGTGTAAACCTGTTGGAGTCGTTGAGTTCAGCCAATTCGCGAAGACGATAGACGAGCGGATCAAAACATCGGTGATCTCTTGTCCGCCCGATCCCGTTACGGATTTTTATTGCGGCTGGAAGTTCACCATTGAATCGGAAACCGGTAAGCCGTAAGACTTACCGGAATTCTTTCGTGGATTTTATTTCTTGTAGGAACGACTGCTCCTCTGATTCCTATTCCTCTGCGAATTGTTCCCGGGCCTTCTTGAATTCCGACTTCCGGGTGAATGCGATTTCTTTGGCAAAGGAAATTTTGGTTCAGGCAAAGGAGTCAGCAGATCGTCTTCAGGATAAGTTGATGGTACATCCTCACCAAGAAATTTTTTGATTGCGGGCAAGAAGTATGAATCAGATTCAGTGGCAAAACTGATAGAGATTCCGCTTGCACCAGCTCTTCCTGTTCGTCCGATGCGGTGTACGTAGTCTTCCGGATTTTCCGGCAGAGTATAATTCACAACGTGACTTATTCCTTCCACGTGCAAACCGCGCGCGGCAACATCCGTCGCCACAAGAACTCTCATTTTCCCCGCACGAAAGTCTTCAAGACGTTTGATGCGCCTGACCTGCTCAACATCTCCCGACAAGAGAGTGCAGCTTATTCCGTATGAAGACAGATGGTCCTTCAGTCTGCGCGCAATATCCTTCCTGTTCGCGAAGACGAGCACGCGCTGTAGGCCGCGCACTGCAATCAGATTGTAGAGCACCTTAAACTTCTCGGCATCAGTCGTAATGTAGAAAACCTGCTTGATTGTTTTCACCACGACGCTCTCCGGCTCGATTTCCACGATACTGTGTTCCCGCGTCCACCTTGAGGCAAGGTGGTTGATTTCCGGCGTCAGAGTGGCGCTGAAAAGAACCGTTTGCCGCTTCGTTTTTGGAGGAGTGCTCTCGATTATCCGACGCACATCCGGAATAAATCCCATGTCAAGCATCCTGTCTGCTTCGTCAATGATAAGAATTTCCACTTTGTCGAGATGAATGTTTCCCTGCTTCTTGAAGTCAAGAAGTCTGCCGGGAGTCGCCACGACTATGTCAATTTTCTCGCCGGATAAAAGGTCCCTTTGCTCTTTGTAATCAATGCCGCCGAGAATCGCGACGACATTAATATCTGTGTACTTCGTCAGCCCGTCTGCATCTTTTTTTATCTGCAATGCCAATTCCCTTGTCGGAGCAAGTATCAACACACGAGGCGCCTTGCGATTCGGCTGTTCCAGAGGATTCTTCAAGAGATGCGTGATTATCGCGATCAAAAACGCAGCCGTCTTACCGGTTCCGGTTTGCGCCCGGCCCGCAGCATCAAGACCATCAAGCAACTTCGGAAGAATCTCAGCCTGTATCGGGGTACAATATTGGAAACCGAGATCGGAAACCGCATGCATTACCTCAACCGGCAAATCGAAATCCTGAAACCGTTTCTTTCCCTCGGCAGGAGGAACCACGTACTGTGAAATGCCCCATATAGTCTTTTTGTTTGAGACTTCCGCCGGACTTACCGTTACGCGTTTCCCTCCCTGTTGACTTCTTTTTTCTGTTCTCTGATATCTTCCCGATTCTTTCCTTGCCTCCGGTTGACTTCTCTTTTCGGTTCTCTGATATCTTCCGGATTCGTTTTTCACCTCCGGCCCGCTTTTCCTTTCGGTTCTCTGATATCTTCTGGATTCAGCTTTTGCTTCCGGCTGGCTTTTCCTCTCGGATCTTTGATTTCTTCTGGATTCAGCCTTTACTTCCGGCTGGCTTTTCCTCTCGCCTTCTTGCGATATTTTCTGTTCAACCGGTTTGGTCTCTGCCGGAACATCGGCTTGGCCAAATAACTTTCTTAATATTTTTTTCAGCAACTTATTTTCACCATTTCATAATTGTTTATTTGATTATTCGCTTCTTAGATTTTTCAAAAAGCGACAGCGCTATCGGTCAAATTATTGCACGACAACCGCTTCCCTTTCGAGTTTGATTCCGAATTTGTCCGACACCGCATTTTCGATGTCAGCCGCAAGCGAAAGAAGCTCATCCGCTGTGCCGGAATAATTTACTAAAGCGAGTGCGTGATTCGACGAGATGCCAACTCCGCTTTTCCTATAGCCTTTGTGGAAGCCGGAATTCTCGACAAGCCATGCGGCGGGAATTTTTATTCCCGCGGTACTCTTGAAAGAAGGTGCTCGCTCAATTTGATTTGCCTTCAATCTATCCAGAAATTTTTCGTGCTCCTTTTCAGACAAGATCGGATTGACAAAGAACGATCCCACCGAACGTGAATTGGGATCATTGCTGTCAACGACCATCGATTTTTTCCGCCGAAGTGTCAGCACCGTGTCCCTCACGGACTCCAGCGCTTCCATCCCGGCTTTTTTATTCTCAAGTGATTTTTGTGATTTGATGTATTCTCTAAGCTCGGCGTATTTTATTTCCGGCTTGCCAAACTCTTTTAGTCTGTAAGCGACTTCGACCATGACGAACGCGTTCTTGTCCTTCGACTTGAATCTGCTTTTGCGGTAGCCGAATTCGCATTCGCTTGACGAGAACTCCACGAGTTCGAGCGACTTCCTGTCGATTGCCCTTACCAACAAGATTGTGTCTTTCACTTCCTGCCCGTACGCTCCAACATTTTGGATCGGGGTGGCGCCGACTGAACCGGGGATACCTGAAAGACATTCGAGTCCGGCAAGGTCACGTTCGATACACAATTTCACAAAATCGTCCCACACTTCACCTGCGCCGGCATATACATGTATATGATCGCCTCCATCTTCGAATCGAACGCCCTTCAAATCAACTTTGAGTATCAGACCGCTGAAGCCCTCATCGGGAAAGATCACGTTGCTTCCCCCGCCAAGAATCTGCAGCGGCAGATTCCCGTCCGCCGCAAAATCCAAAGCGGCGCGGATCTCATCGATTGTTCGACAGGAAACGAAATACCTTGCATTCCCTCCGAGTCGGATTGTGGTGTATTCTGCGAGGGGAACTTCGGCTTTCAATTCCGCCAACTTTTCTGGTGGAGCTATCATTTTACTTTACTAAAGATAACTAATGAAGGCGAGATTATTAGGCGAAAAACGAAAATCATTTGGCAGTGGATTAATGAAAACAGGCCAAATACAGGTAATTCCAACGGGAAATCACAAATCCCTCACAGGAGAGTCAGTTGCCCCAACGAAGCTTTCGTTTTCGAGTGTTAAAGAATTATTGCGGCGCACCGTTCACATCTTCGGCAAACCAGAAGAACTCTTCCTCGTGACAGTGTAAAAAGAACAAACACTGGCAAACAGCCAGCCCTTTTCATTTTGTTCTCAAGACAATTACACCTTTGCTTGTAGTGGGCATCTCATTCCTCCCTTACACAGGCGTCAATGCAAATCTGCATACTTAAGAACGAGTCAGACAATTTGTTCCACCTAAGAAAAATAGCTCAGTTAAATAGTCAATTGTTGTCGGAGGGTGACGACTCCACATCGCCACGCGTTCGGGGGGTAATCTTCCAATTTTCCTTTTCTTGCTTAACTTCTCTCATCTGGTTATATTAATACGCTTTTTTTGTAGGTTAAGCGTTTATTACGTTATTTTTGTAATGTTGCGTGAGGAATTCGATTGAAAATAAACATTTCGAATCTCTCGGAAGGAGTTCACGAGTACCAATTCGAGGAAAACCCTTCCACTATTGAGCTGGATGAGCGTTTTTCAAAACCAGTGTTGGTTCAGGTTGAACTTGAGAAGCGACGCAGACAGCTTTTTTTAACCGGCCATATAAAGACTTCCGGCAGATTCGCGTGCGATCGCTGTTGTGACGATTTTGGCAAAGACATCGGAATCGATTACAGAATGACTTATGTCTACGATATGAACGATGCAGGCGACACTGATAAAGATGAGCTTACGGTAATCCAGACGAGCACGAACGAAATTGACATTGATGAAGATGTAAGAGAGTACACACTTCTCGCAGTTCCTCTGAAACTTCTTTGCAGAGAAAACTGTGCGGGCTTGTGCAGCACATGCGGCGCAAATCTGAATAAGGAAACTTGTAGTTGCCTGAAAGAAGACATTGATCCCGACTTAGTCGGGAAAAAATTGAAAAAGATAGTGAATAACAATTAGGTCGTCCGAAGGACCCCTTCGGAGAAGGAGCAGATATGCCAAATCCTAAACGAAGACATTCGAAGTCAAGAGGAGCGAAGAGACGAACGCACTACAAAGCGGCTACCCCTTCGATTTCCGAATGCCCACATTGCCACGAACCGAAACTTCCGCACCGCGCATGTCCGAACTGCGGTTATTACAGCGGAAGAGTCGCTTTCATCCCCAAGAGCGCTTAGTTTAGCCATCAGTCATCAGCTATCAGCTAATTCAAAGATGCGAATTGCACTTGATGCGATGGGCGGTGATGAAGCGCCGCTCAAAATCGTCGAAGGCGGATTGCAAGCTCTCAAGGAATCTAACAACCGCTTTGAGCTTGTACTTGTCGGCCGAAAGGGAGAAATAGAAAAAGAACTTTCCCTGCATTCTGCAGTGGGATTGAACTACTCGATCGTCGATGCGCGCGAAGTGATTGAGATGTCCGAAACCCCGAGCACAGCTATAAAGCAAAAACGAGATTCGTCGATTGTCGTCGGCTTGAACCTTCACAAGGAAGGAAAGGTCGATGCGTTCGTCAGCGCAGGGAATACAGGTGCAGTGATGTCTGCAACGACTCTTATCCTCGGCCGCGTCAAAGGTGTAAACCGTCCGACGCTCGGGACGCCGCTTCCCACTATAAATGATGTCTGCTTCGTGCTCGACTCAGGTGCCAACTCAGACTGCAGGCCGCAGCAACTTGTGGAGTTCGGCGTGATGGGCACGATCTACGCGCGGGAAATCCTCAAGAAAGAAAATCCGACAGTCGCCTTGCTGAATATTGGTGAGGAAAGCTCGAAGGGAAATGAGCTTGCGCAGGCATCTTATCCGCTTCTTGAGAAGAGCGGACTGAATTTTATCGGCAATGTCGAGGGAAGAGATATTTTGATGGGGAAAGCGGATGTTGTCCTGACGGATGGTTTCGTCGGCAACATCGTTTTGAAATTTGCGGAAAGTTTTTTGCCTGCTCTGAAAACCAGATTTAAACGTTATGCGTCCGGGAATATTTTCAGGACGATCTGGGCGGGATTGATGTCCAAGACACTCAAGAAGGTTTTAAGCGGATTCAGTTACGAAGTTTACGGCGGAGTTCCGCTTCTCGGTGTCAACGGAGTCTCGATCATCGGGCATGGCGGTTCTACGCCGCTCGCGGTGAAGAACATGGTGTTGACCGCCGAAGAGATGGTGAACCACAAAATCAGCAAGCTTATTGAAGCTTCAATTACAAAAACAGAAACGAAGGCTCAGTAAATGCCAAAACGCGCAGTGATAACCGGCGTCGGTCATTTTGTTCCCGAAGATGTCCTGACCAACGCTGATTTTGAAAAAATGGTTGATACGACAGACGAATGGATCCAAACAAGAACCGGAATTCGTGAGCGAAGGATACTAAAGAACGGCGCGACGAGTGATTTAGCTGCCGGCGCTATAAAAGATTTGCTTAAAAAGAAAAATATGTCGGCGGAAGAAATAGATTTGATAATTGTCGCAACCGTTACGCCGGACATGTTCTTTCCGGCGACCGCTTGTGTAATACAGGAAAAAATCGGCGCAAAGAACGCGTGGGGATTTGATCTTTCTGCGGCGTGCTCGGGATTTATTTTTGCGCTTGTAACCGGCGCACAGTTTGTTCAGACGGGGGCGTACAAAAAAGTTATTGTCGTCGGCGCGGATAAGATGACGGCGATTACCGATTATACAGATCGCGCAAACTGCATACTCTTTGGAGACGCGGGAGCCGCACTTCTTCTCGAGCCGAGCAACAACGAAGAGTACGGAATTCTCGATCACATTTTACACTGCGACGGTTCAGGCGGACCGTATTTGAATATGCTTGGCGGCGGAAGTCTGAATCCGCCGACCCACGAAACGGTCGACAAGAAAATGCATTACATCTATCAAGATGGAAAGGCGGTTTTCAGAGTTGCGGTTGTTGGAATGGCGGATGTCTCTTACGAGGTCATGAAAAAGAATAACCTTACCGGAAATGATGTTGACTGGCTTGTTCCGCATCAGGCAAACAAACGCATTATCGATGCGACTGCCCATAGGATGGAACTCGACAGTTCGAAAGTCATGTTGAACATCGACAGATACGGCAACACGACTGCCGCCACGATTCCACTTTGCTTGTCGGAATATTTCCAGAGCGGACAACTGAAAAAAGGGCAGACACTTATTCTTTCCGCATTTGGCGCCGGATATACGTGGGGTGCCGTCCTGGTAAAGTGGGCATTTGATAATAATAAGAAGTAAGTTTGATTATGCCAGAAAACATTTCTTCACATAAAGTCGCTTTTATTTTCCCGGGACAAGGCTCACAATATGTCGGGATGGGAAAAGACTGGTACCGGAGTTCTCCTATAGCTAAGAGACTTTTTGATTCAGCCGACGGAGTTATGGGATTTCATATCAGCTACACATGCTTTGATGGCACAGAAGAGGATCTTCGTAAGACTGCCATCACCCAGCCGGCTATATTCATCCACAGCGCCGTGGTTTATGAGGCATTGAGAGGGAAGTTAAGTTCTGATTCTGTCATCGCGGCTGTTGCCGGTCACTCACTTGGTGAATACACTGCGCTTTTCGCCGCCGGCACTTTGGATTTTGAAGAAGGACTCCGGCTCGTCCGCCTGCGCGGTGAACTAATGCAATGGTGCGGCAAGGCAAGGCCAGGAACTATGGCGGCGGTGATCGGAGTTTCTGAGGACAAGGTTGAAGAGATATGCAAAGATGTCTCAGCTGATGGAATCGTTCAGCCTGCAAATTTCAACTCGCCCGGTCAGATCGTAATCTCGGGCGATGTCGAAGCCGTTCATGCCGCAATGGAGAAGTGCAAGCTTGCAGGCGCGAAAATGGTAAAGGAACTTGTCGTTGGCGGCGCTTTTCATTCCCCGTTGATGGAGCCGGCATTAGAAGAATTCGAAAAAGCTCTTTACCGAGCCGAGATCAAAGATCCAAGATTCCCCGTTTACTCCAATGTAACTGCGAAGCCAATTCAAAAAGCCACCGATGTTCGACCGCTTCTCCTACAACAGCTCACCAATCCAGTGAAGTGGCAGCAATCTATCGAGAACATGCATAAAGCAGGTGTGAATAAATTCGTGGAGCTCGGACCGGGAAAAGTGCTTCAAGGTCTCGTTAGACGAACCTGCTCAGACTGCGAGACAATGGGTATCGACAAGTTTTCGGAACTCGGCGCATTCACATTATGAACGACGGAATGATCGAAATAGACGGAATCAAATTCGAGTCGCGCATCTTTAGCGAAGGTTTTGCTGACCCAAATGGTCCAAATGCCTGCACGTCCCGCTGCTGCCAGCACGGCGTCTATCTCGATCCAGTCGAGCGCGACCGCATCCTTGCTTATGCCGACATCGCCGAAAAATATCTCGACGAAACTCAGACGAAGGACAGAAACAAATGGTTCGACAACACCGAGGAAGAAGATATCGACTTTCCATCCGGCAAGTGCGTGAGCACCGAAATCTTTAATGATAAGTGCGTTTTCCTCGACAAGAAAGGAAGATGCGTCCTTCAGGTCGCCGAGAAGGAAGAAGAAATGCAGCGCTTCTCCCTGAAACCTTTCTACTGTGTCCTTTTCCCAATCGTGAAAGTGGAGGGTGTTTTTCAATACGACGATTTTTGTTCCGGAGATTCGGCCTGCTGCACGGCATCGCACGAAAGCAAGGACAAGATGGTTGAAGTCTGCTCCATTGAACTTGAGCACGCGCTGGGGACTTCGAAGTACAAAGAGATTCTCGACTACTACCGAAATAATTTTGCTACGATAAAAAAACAGGAATATTCGGAAAATGTCTGAAAGATCCCGCCTAAGCGAGTCGTCCGCCTTTGGCGGAGAGACCTTTTGGCTGGGAGGTAAGATAGTCTTAATTACCGGCGGCGCTCGCGGGATAGGCCGGGCTATCACGCTCGAACTCGCAAGAAGCGGAGCGGATATTGCGTTCACTTACAGAAGTTCGGCGCAACTTGCTGAGTCGCTCGCTTCGGAAATCAAAGCGATGGGAAGGAGAGTCATCCCAATTGAAGCAGACGCAACTTCGATGAAGTCGGCTGTGGAAGTCATCGAGAAAGTTGTTGCCGAATTCAAGCGGCTCGATGTACTTGTCAACAACGCAGGAATCACGAAGGACAACCTTCTCCTGCGGATGCAGGAAGAAGACTGGGATTCTGTAATCCAGACGAATTTGAAGAGTGTTTTCAATTACACCAAAGCGGCAGCCCGCACGATGATGGGACAGCGCTATGGGAAAATCATAAATCTGAGTTCGGTCGTCGGGATCAAAGGGAACGCCGGGCAATCGAATTACGCCGCGTCAAAAGCGGGTATTATCGGATTTACGAAGTCAATCGCCAAGGAGCTTGCCAGCAGAAACATACTTGTCAATGCTGTGGCGCCTGGTTATATTGACACCGATATGACCGCAGCTTTGACAGAAGAACAACGAAAAGCGGTTATAGATACGATCCCATTGAAGCGAGTTGCAAAGCCAGAAGAGGTTGCTAAAGTGGTGCGTTTTCTCGCCTCACCTGATTCCGATTACATCACAGGTCAGGTTATTTCAGTAGATGGCGGGATGTCAGTTTAAAACCAAATAAATGGAGGTAATACCATGGCAGTAGACGTTGAAGCAAAAGTAAAAGAGATAATCGTCAACAAGCTGGGTGCCGAAGAGTCCCAGATCAAGCCGGAAGCTTCTTTCACGAACGATCTCGGCGCAGATTCCCTCGACACCGTTGAGCTCGTTATGGAATTCGAAAAAGCTTTCAACATTCAAATCCCCGATCAGGATGCCGAAAAGATCCGCACCGTCGGAGATGCAGTGACTTATATAAAGCAAAGAGTAAGTTAATAACGGAAGGTTTATGAAAAGCGGAACACGCGTCGTAGTAAGTGGACTTGGAGTAGTAACGCCGATCGGGCTGACCGTCGGTGAATTTTGGCAAGCGATGATGGAAGGAAAAAGCGGTGCAGGACCAATTACATATTTTGACACATCGAGGTATGACACGAAGTTCGCTTGCGAACTGAAGGGATTCGACCCGCTCAAGTATCTCGACAGGAAGAGCGTGCAGCGCATGGATTTGTTTACGCAATATGCCATGGCTGCTGCCGCTCAAGCCGTTGAAGACGCGAAGGTCAATTTTGAAAAAATCGACAAAGACCGCGCAGGCGTCGTGGTTGGGAGCGGAATCGGCGGAATGTGGACTTACCAGAGACAGATAGAAACAATCTTCACCACGGGCGGTCCTGACCGCATCAGTCCTTTCTTCGTTCCAATGATGATTTCAGACATTGCCGCGGGATACATTTCCATGCGTTATCAAATCAAAGGCCCGAACTACGCGACAGTGTCCGCTTGTGCGACGGCGAGTCATGCGATTGCAGACGCCGCGATGCTGATCCAGCGCGGCGATGCCGACATGATGGTTACCGGAGGAGCCGAGGCAGCAATATCTCCGATGGGAATCGGTGGATTCAATTCGATGAAAGCTCTCTCGACGCGCAACGATGATCCGCAACATGCGAGCCGGCCGTTTGATGCCAAGCGCGATGGCTTTGTCATGGGCGAAGGCGGCGGCATCATGGTTATCGAGAGCTACGAACACGCCGTGAAAAGAGGCGCAAAGATCCTTGCCGAACTTTCCGGTTTCGGACTAACGGGAGACGCTTACCACATCACGGCGCCCGCTCCGGGCGGAGAAGGCGCGGTCAGAGCTATGAAGCTTTGTCTGAAAGATGCCGGACTAAAACTCGAAGACGTTGATTACATCAACGCACATGGAACTTCTACTCCGTTCAACGACAAGACCGAGACCGAAGCGATAAAGACTGTATTCGGAGAGCACGCGTACAAACTTCATGTAAGTTCGACCAAATCCATGACGGGTCATCAATTAGGTGCGGCCGGCAGTGTGGAGGCCATAGCTACTGTTCTCGCGATTATGAACGACATGCTTCCGCCGACAATAAATTATGAATTCCCGGATCCTGAATGCGACTTAAACTATGTTCCCAACAAACCGATCAAGAAGGTCGTCAACGCGGCGATCAGCAACACTTTCGGCTTCGGTGGGCACAATGCATCGCTATTGTTTACTAAATTCAGGGAATAGCAATACCCAGACAAGCAAGCACCGAGAAGGATGCGAACTTTCCAAGATGCGAAATTCCAAATCACAAATTCCAACTCCCAAATAAATTCTAATGAGCAAAATCTCAAATGTGAGTCCCGACTTCGTCGGGATAAGCACGTGGCCATTGAGTAACTGGAATTCGGAGCTTGCCTCGCATTCCGAGATCCCGAAGAGCGGGATTTAGAGTTTGGTGCATGGCATTTGAGAATTTGTTTTAATGATCAGTTTTTCGCCTAAAAAATTTTTTCAGACACGGATATTTAAGCGGGGAGACCGCTCCCGAAAGCTTTCGGGATCTGGAGGAGCACGACTCAAGAAGAAACGTGAGCTCGAACAAATACTCGGGATAAAAATAAAGAATGAAGACTACTTCGTTGAAGCTCTAACCCACCGATCCGCTTTATCACTTCCTTCAAGCGACAAAAAGAGATCGAACGAACGATTAGAATATCTAGGCGACGCGGTTTTGAATTTGCTCGTTGCGGAGATTCTGTTTGATGAATATCCAGAATTGGATGAAGGACAAATGACGCGTTTCAGGAGTCTTCTTGTGAATCAGCGTGCCTTGGCGGAGTGTGCGGGCAAGATCAGTCTCTCATATTTCATAACTATGAGCACCAGCGCCCAGCAGGCAATCGAGAAAGGTTACGAGACGATTATCTCGGACGCCTTTGAAGCCGTGATAGCGGCGATTTATTTAGACGGAGGTATCAAGGCGGCGAAAACATTTGTTCGCAGAGAAGTTATGCTGAAGCAGCTTCAGATCGACAAAGAGTTGTTCAAAGCGCTCGATAGGAATTTCAAGAGTGCGCTTCTCGAGCTCTCACAGTCGCGCGGACTCGGCGCTCCGCGGTACAACCTCATAAAGGAAGAAGGCCCTGACCACGATAGAACATTCACCGTGGAAGTAATTATCGGGGAGACGCGGCATGGAGCAGGTTCGGGCAAAACGAAAAAAGCGGCGGAGCAAGCGGCTGCAGAGCAGGCTTACGAAAGTTTGAAACCGGAACCGCCGGTGCCCGGAGAAGACCAAAGCGAATCTGTCGTCTGAGAAAATCGGAACGAACTGGCAGCCGCAGATATAGAAATCTGGTCGAAAAGTCCCCGCGAAGAGAAAACCTTGTCAAGATTTCTTTTGACCCTTGACAAGGTTGAACAATAGGAGCCTGAGCCTTGTCAAAGTCAAGAGCATTGTCAACTTTGACAAAGTTTTTAATCTCTGTTTTTCTTTGCGCATCGAGGTAAATGCCTTTTCCCTTGAGTTTCCGGCCAGGTCTCTATGTAACTACATATTATCAAAACTTTGACGAATGAACAAGTATTATAGTGGAACACTAAAAACAGATAGTAACCATATCGTTGGAAGAACGTTCTTTCTCCCTTGAAAACGCCATTGTGAAGGTGACCGTCACTTGTGTCAATATTGCGATACACTGACAATATGATATAGAAGTGACGGTCACCTACGGCATTTCCATCCGTCGTAGTGTCCCGTCGCGGGACATGTACAACTTTTGTCTTGATATCCCGATAGTCATCGGGACAGGCGCCAGAAAGAACCAAAGAAAAAATCAAGGTCGTCAGATTCTCGTCAGAGTTCGTAGACTCTACGAGAGGCGGAGTTTCCCAGATCCGATGACAGTGGCAACACAGAGCTATCGCTTTCTTTTCCTTCCACCCTTCCTCCCTTTCCCACTTCCCTTTCCTTCACTCGACATTTCTTTCAATCTCTTGGTCACACGCCCAAACACCGAATCTTTGTGATACCGACCTCTTGCATCTTGCTTCCCCGCGCCGATGCCTGTTAGTATTTCTATTCCTTCTTCGATTTTTTCGACAGGGTAGATGTGGAACTTCTTATTCCTCACAGCCTGTATTACTTCGTCGCGCAGCACTAAATCATTCACGTTGCGCGTTGGAATGATGACTCCTTGGTTTCCGGTCAAGCCTTTTGCTTTGCAGACCTGATAGAAACCTTCGATTTTCTGATTAACTCCGCCGATGGGCTGGACGTCACCCTTTTGATTTACGCTTCCGGTAACAGCAATACCTTGCTTGATTGGCAGGCTGCTGAGGCTCGACATAATTGCATAGAGTTCAGTCGATGATGCGCTGTCGCCATCCACGCCACCGTAAGATTGCTCGAATGCGATGCTTGCCGAGAGCGAGAGCGCTTTTTCCTTTGCGAATTTCTCGCGCAGGTAACCCGAAAGCGTCATCACGCCTTTGTCGTGAATCTTGCCTGACAGATTCGCTTCGCGCTCGATGCTCGTGATGCCTGCCTTTCCAACGCCCACCGCTGCGGTAATTCTCGTCGGCCTGCCAAAGGAATAATAGCCGATGTCGTAAACCGAAAGACCGTTCACCTGTCCGACACGCTCACCTGTCGTATCGATCATCAAGACATCCTGCTCGATCATCTCCTGGATTTTATCCTCGATGAGATTATTTCTTTCGATGAGCGAATCCAGGCTCTTGTTGACATCTTCGCGGTTCACGAGCTTATGGCTGTTCTTACTCGCCCAGAAACTCGCTTCGCGCAGTAAATCAGCAATATCGCTGAAACGAGTCCAGAGTTTATCCTGCCTGCCTGCTCGACGCGCGGCGAACTCGATCACCGCCGCAACGCCCGACTTGTCGAAGTGCATTAACTTCTCAACCTTACATATCCGCGCAACGAATCTTGCATACTCGCTAATCTTTACCGCGTCGAGTTTCGCCTCGCTGTCAAAGTCCGCTTTCACTTTGAAAATTTTCTTGAAGTCTTCTTCCGCGCTGTAAAGGATGTCGTAAATGTACGGGTCGCCGATGAGTATGACTTTCACGTTTACGTTTATCGGCTCAGGTTTCAACGCGAGAGGACTGACCTGAAAGAAAGTATCGAGCGGCTGGATTTCTAATTTCCTATACATCAGCGTCCGCTTGAGCGCTTTCCAGACTCCCGGCTCCATCAGTGCATCGAGCGCATTTAAGACAAGATAGCCGCCGTCCGCGCGAAGAAGCGCGCCACTTTTTATTTTCGTGTGGTCAGTCTGGAAAAATCCGCGCGCGTCTACCGTTCTCTCAATTGTGCCGAAAAGATTTGTGTAAGTCGGGCTTGTTTCAATCACAACCGGACACGGTTCTCTTCCTGTATTGTCCTGTATCAGGTTCACGCGGTACACAATGAAAGGGTCGCTTTCAATTTTCGGCATCGAAACGAATCTTGAATCCTGCTCTTCATTTCCCCTGAAGATTTGAATGTTGTTCAACGTGTGTTCCTGAACGAGCTTCAGGTAATCGAGGACGCTCTGATTATTCTTATACCTGCTTCCCAATTCCTCGAAGATGGAGCCGACGACGACCGAAACCGTCTGTCTCTCCATGTCCTCGATCTTTCTCATCATCTCACCGGCAAGAGTCGAGCCTTTTCTTGCCACAGTGCCGAATTCCTTCCGCAGTTCCTGCAACTTATGCCCGGCGTTCTGGAATTCCTCGGTAGTCACTTTTCCTTCGCTCGATAGCTGTTCGAGTTCCTCAATTGTGATCGGCTTTCCTTTGTAAGTCGGAAAGACCTGCGGCTGTGTTACCGGACCTATCTGCACCGGGACAAGCGCGAAGTTTTCGCCCTCAACTTTCTTCTGGAATTCCTGGAGAAGCGCCTTCTCTTTCTTCTCGAATGACTCCATGATTTTGCTTCGGGCTTCTGTGTAAGCCTCGCCTGTGAGAAGTTCTGGAATTTTTCTTCTGAGATAACGGACGGTTGCATCGAGGTCTTCCTGGAATTTCTTCCCATGACCGCGCTCAAATTCCAGAATATGTGGATTGTCCGGCTCACGGAAGTTGTAAACGTAACATCTGTCGGGAGAGGGAGTGCAGTCGACGGAGATTTCTTCGAGAAGTCGCTTGATCGTCGTCAGTCTGCCTGTGCCCGCAAGTCCGCTGACGAATACGTTGTAGCCCGGACTTTTTATTTCCACTCCGAACTGCAAAGCCTTCACAGCTCTTTCCTGGCCGATGATAGCGTCGATAGGCTCTAATTCTTCTGTTGATTTGAATTTGAGTTCATTTTCCGGGCAGTGCCAGGTTAACTGTTCCGGGGTCAGTTCGCGTCCCGAAGGGATCCTTTCGGAAATGTTTTTCTGTGTTTTCAAGATATGCTCCGCCTTTTTCTCAATTTATCGGTGGAATGTCTTAAAGACAATGGAGAATGAAAAGTATGTCGAAGGGTTGAATTTGATGGAAGCAATACAAAGATTTTGATGCCAGCAACTTTTGTCGGGCTGGCGGGTTATTTGTAGGTCGCAGGATCCTTTGAAAAAATACCCATGATGCATAATCCGTCACTGACTCGGTTATGAACAAAACGGATAAACCACATAGGTACATAGGAAACATAGAAAAAATCCTAAGTTCTGAATCCAAAGCCTTGAAATCAGAAGCAAGAGACTGGTACGTTCAATCGGTTTTGTTCCGAATTCGGTGTTTGGTCTTTAGAGCTTTCTTCATCTATGTGCCCTAATGTGTCTATGTGGTTTTCTTAGTTAATCTTTCTATTCTGGGATGATCTGTTTCTGTCCCTTCCTGATTCCCTGTGACCCGGTCAGAGGGTTACGCCAGTCTCGCCACGTAACCCCATCAGTAAGAAGCTGTGAAAAAATCTATCTTGCAACCAGTCACACGCTGAATTCGAGAGAAATTTATAGGGGAGTTGAGTCCTTCGGTAATTCTTTCACACCTTCTAAGGCATTACCATGATGCAGCCAAAAGAGTGGAAACTTATTCCACACTTAGATAATTTACAGCGATTTAAGAAGTACGGATATCAAAAAACTATCAATAGAGCAAACAATTGGCTGCAAATTTGTCAGAAAAGCGGAGAGGATACTATGCGACGTCTTGCGTTTCTTTTGTTGGTGCTTTGTGGTGCAAACTCGATTGTAATTGCCCGAACCAGTCCGGAGGCGGAGGCAAGAACCGATAGTCTCACTTCGCTGGCGGCCAGCGCTCCGAAAGTCTTCATCGACTGTTCGTTCTGCGATCTTGATTACATAAGAACCGAAATCACATTCGTCAATTACGTTCGCGACAGAAAAGAGGCGCAAGTTCAAGTTCTGGTAACGACTCAAAATACCGGAAGCGGCGGCACGGAATACACGCTTACTCTGCTTGGACTCCAGAACTTCACGGGTCTGGATGACACTCTGAAATACATTTCAACGCCGTCTGAGACTCAAGATGAAATTCGGAAAGGACTCGTGAAGGTTTTGAAACTTGGTTTTATAAGATATGTCGCAAGAACGCCTGTAGGAGACAACATTTCTGTTTCCTTTAACGAATCTACCAAGCCAGCTGCGGCGGTTGATAAATGGAATTACTGGGTTTTCAGCGTTAGCGGAAATGGTTTCCTGAGTGCACAAAAATCGACGACCTTCGGTTCGTTGTATGGGTCTTTATCCATTCAAAGGATAACAAAGCGCTTGAAATTTTTCAGTTCGGGATATGTGAATTATAATGAAAGCGATTTTACAATTGGCGACCAAAATATCAAAAGCATTTCGAGAAGCAAGGGATGGAGTGCATTGGCGGCGGTGAGCATTGACGATCACTGGTCGGTCGGCGGATTCACTTCGGTATCTTCATCAACTTACAGCAATACGAAGATTGCACTTGGGTTGTATCCTGCAATAGAGTACGACGTTTTCCCGTATTCCGAGTCAACAAGAAAACAATTGCGTATTCTTTACAAGCTCGGAGATGACTATTACTCCTACAACGAAGAAACGATCTTCAACAAGTTCTCAGAAAATCTGCCAAAGCAAGATTTGTCGATAGCGCTCGATCTTACCCAGCCTTGGGGATCGGTCAGTTTGTCGCTCGAAGGTTCAAACTATTTTTATGACTTCAGCAAAAACAGGGTCATCCTTTCAACGCAATTGTCTTTGCGTCTCTTCGAAGGATTGACACTCAATCTGTTCGGATCCGGATCAATGATCCACGACCAGCTTTCCTTACCACTGGCTGGCGCAACTCCCAATCAAATTCTGTTACAGCAGAAGGAGCTTGCAACTCAATACAGGTATTTCGTTTCCTTAGGCTTGAGTTATACTTTCGGTTCAATTTACAATAACATTGTTAATCCTCGTTTCGGAAGTCAGGGCGGAGGATACACCATCATTTATTGAGAATGCAGAAAAGGTTTTTCAAGTGGCGAAGCGCGACTCGCTGAATTACATTGACTATAAGATACTGCGAGTAAATCCGGACATATCTTCGATTGAGAGAATGTTGATGAGACGACCAAGAGAACGGAGACTTTTTCCAAGCCTAGACAGCCTCTGGCGATTGAAGAAATAAGGAAATAGAAAGCTTCTCCCCTCGAGAAGCATCTCCCACTCGCAGGTTTGTGGCGTAAAGGGACTTCCTACCCCCTGATTTCTGTCAGAATAAACTGTAGCTTAACTCTGTGAGAAAGCGCACACTTTATAATGCGGTTTTACCGATATATTATGTGTGTTCAGGAGGATTAGGCAATTAACGCGCGATTTGTTTTTCTTCTTATATCATTGGTAGATATTTTCTGCGCTGGCTCATTAACCACGAATGCCGCCAAGAAATTCGCGATAGATTATTACACGATTGGTGGCATCGCTGGGACAACTTCTGGCGTAACTCTAAGTTCCGACGGTTGGCTCAAGCACTGGCGAGGAAGATCAGCCGCTCTGAGAACAGTAGCAGATAGTTTGCGTGTCGATCGGAAAGTACTCGAACGAATAACAGAATTGCTTGATAAGCCGGAAGTTTTTTCTTTCTCGTATGAGGCCGTGGGAAATCTGACTTATGTTTTGAAAATTCAAAGCGGCGACAAATACAACAGCATCTCATTCGATCAAGTTGGTGACATCAAAGGATTTCCTGAATCTCTTCAGAAACTGCTAAGTGAGTTAAACAAATTATCCAACAACTAAAACAAAATTAGGAGGACGTCGTGTACAAATTTACCATCTTAATGATAATGGCGGTGGGGTTAAGCAGCACCGCAATCTCTCAGTTGAGAGAAGGCTCCGTGAAAACAGCTTCTTCACAATTTTTTACAGCCGCCGGTGTGAAGGATGCCGCTTTGACTGAGGAGCAGCTGACAGCTTTGCAGAATCTCCGGCAGAACGCTGCGCATGTTCAAGCTGCGTGGAGTGAGTTCAATTCCACGCCGACATTCTTGGTTGGGACTCTAACTGCGACCGGCTACCTTCAAAAGTTTTCTACGCCTTCAGTCGCCGCGACAAATTTCTTGAACCAGAACCGCATACTTTTCAAGCTTGCTTCACCATCTGATGAGCTTGAAGTATTGAACTCTGAGAAGGACGACATCGGCATGACGCATGTGCGACTACAACAGGTGTTCAAGGGATTGAAAGTCATCGGCTCGCAAATCATTGTTCACTTCGATGCTAACGGAGCTGTTTCGTCCGTCAATGGCCGCTATGTGCCGACGCCCGAAATCAATGTCGGTCCCGCAATAAGTCAGCAGCAGGCGTTTTCGACGGCTTCGCTTTCGTGCGGCGGCAGAACAGCAAAATCATCTGAGCTTGCTATTTATCTCAAAGATTACAAACCGGTTCTGGCTTACAAGGTAAGCGTCCCGACAGAAATTGCACCTATGCAGCGAGTGATTGTCGATGCCGTGGATGGTACGCTGTTGGACGTTGACACTGGAATCAGATATGACGGACCGGATGTCGGATCGGGACCGGGCGTATCCGGGACAAATCGTTCTTTGAATATCTATCTTTCGGGCGGCAAGTATTATCTCATCGATGCAACAAAACCTATGTATGTCTCTCCCATCGATAGCTTGAAGGGTGTTGTCGAGACTTACGATGCCAAGAACGATACGACGAGCCAGAGTCCTTACGCAAGTGCGGCACTCGTTTTTGACCCTAATGGAGATAAAGTATTTAACGATTCACCGTCGCTTTCTGCAGCAGTGGATGCGCACTATTTCTCGGGAAAGGTCTATGACTACTATAAAACTCATTTCAACAGAAACAGTTGGGATAACAAAGGCGGCTCCGTGATAAACGCTGTGCATTATTTATATCATTACAACAACGCTTTCTGGAATGGTGTTCTTATGTCATACGGCGACGGGGACGGGGTCCGATTCAGTAATCTGGCTGGCGCTTACGATGTAATTGTTCATGAAATAACCCACGGAGTGACGGGGTCGACGGCAGGCCTCGAATACAGGGGGCAAAGCGGCGCATTGAATGAATCCTATTCTGATGTTTTCGCTACTATGGCTGATTCAGCCAATTGGAAACTCGCTGAAGACGTTTACACACCAGCAACTCCCGGTGATGCGCTTCGTGATATGTCAAATCCCCATCAGGGAGGATCGTCGCTGAGCGACCCGGGTTGGCAGCCGGCTTACATGAGCGAATATCTTTACCTACCGTATACGACTGATTCGGATCATGGCGGCGTCCACATAAACAGCGGAATTCCAAATTTTGCCGCATATCTTGTCGCCAGCAAGATCGGTAGATCAAGAACAGAACAGATCTACTACAGAACCTTGGTTCACTACCTGACTCCTAAATCATTTTTCATTGATGCACGAAATGCGTCGCTCCAATCTGCGGCCGATCTTTATGGATCGGGAGGCGCAGAGTACAACGCGGTCGCCGCGGCATTTGACAGCGTTGGAATCAAAGCGAATCTCCCGAGGGCAGACGAGTTGGCATACGATGACGGATCACCGGCCTCGGGTGTTTACGAAACTGATGCATCATGGGGACTTGCCAATCGGCTCACTGCACCGGGAAGCGGGAAGCTCGTAAATGTTGAGTACGTTTATCTTGGCGATAACAACTCCGCGGGGAATGGGACATTTACGGTGAAAGTATTTGGAAATAACGCAGGTCAACCGGGCAGCACATTGTTTGCAAGCGCACCATTTACTCCACCAAGCTCCGCGATAGGATCTTGGATTCCAATCTCAATCGCTTCGCAAAATATCAGTGTCAATGGTGACTTTTACGTTGGTGCATTTTATGACGGCATAAATCAACCGCTCTTTGGAGTAGATACCGGTGCCGCAGCCAATGGAAGAGCATGGGAATGGGATGCAACCCAAAGTAAGTGGGTAACTCTTGACAAAAACTCGTATTATCCTGTCACACTTTTCATTCGCGCAATAGTCAACACTGTAACAGGTGTTCACCAGATTAGCAATCAAGTGCCGAAAGAATTTGCTCTTATGCAAAATTATCCGAATCCGTTCAATCCGACTACGAAGATCGAGTATGCACTTCCGAAAGAATCGTTTGTTTCCTTGAAAGTCTATGATCTACTGGGCCGCGAGGTAACTGAACTCGTAGCTGGAAAACAATCTCCGGGAAGTTATAGGATAGAATGGAATGGAACGAACGGTAAAGGTGCAAGTGTGTCTAGCGGTATCTATTTTTGCAGATTGCAGGTGGGTGAAAAAGTGTTTACGAGAAAGATGGTCATGGTGAGATAGAGAAGCGTATGAATTAATTGTAATTTACATCTTTATCGTCAGGAGGAGGACTTTATGAAACTCACGTTTATCGTTGCAGTTGCTGCGTTCATGGCAGAAGTATGCGAAGCTCAACTGAAAACCATTCTGAGCGATTTTCCCGTGAGTGAAGTTACTAATGCTCGTGTTTATAAACCGGTCATCGCGCCTAACGGTTTGAATGGTTCATTTGCAGTCTCATGGGGAGATTCACGCCTCGGCACTTCAAATCGTTCAGCAGGAGAAGGAGACATATACGGGGCTATAATCGGTGCGGACGCAAAAGCGATAACGAAAAACTTTAAAGTGGACAAGATATCTTTCAGTACGTCTTACGCCGACTTTTGGCTTGACTATAGTTATCCTCTTTTTCTGCCCAACGGAACGCTTGTAGTCGCGTGGCATGTGGAAGGAACATCCGTGGTTTACGGAATAAAATCCTATGATGTGTACTACTCGGCGTTTGACGCACAGGGGCGATCGTTAGGTGCTGATGTCCAGATAAACCGGAGCAACACCACGACCCCCGGTTCGGGATATAGGCCCTCGTCAGTGCTTATACCGCCGTCAACGCTGCTGTTTGTTTTCGAATATTCTAAAGATGGAGAAAACATTGGCGGCACAACCGTTAACCTGAGCAACGGAAGTATAGGCAACACTTTTCTAATAAGCGACAATGCTCTTGAGAACCGTATACTTTCTTTTGCAGCCAGCAATGGGAACCATACGATTGTTGTTTGGACAGATGGGCGATCGGATCCCAGTAAAGGAGATATTTACATGCAGAGATTTGTAGGAGCTAATCCTTCAGGTGGAAACGTGCGTGTGAATGCTGACGCCGCCGGCGGGTACAATCAGTTTGGGAAAGTTGCAATGGCTCCGGATGGGCGTTTCGTTATTGTGTGGATTGATACTCGTTCAAACCCTGGAGGAGACCTGTATGCTCAACTTTTTGGATCTGATGGGAGTCGAACAGGAAATGAGATTAAGCTCACCGGGAGCAATTCATACTTTTTCACATATCCACCGGGTGTTGCCATGGACAATTCCGGAAATTTCGTTGTCGCTTGGACTGATTCTGTTCCCGGGCATCTATTTACCGCAAAGACAAGAGCATTTTCTTCGTCCGGAAGTCCGCTTACAGGGATTCTCGAAGTCACGAATTCATTCACAACCGCGAGGTCCGGTCAGGTCGATGTTAAGGCCGGCTCTGACGGTTCCCTGTATTATACTTGGCTTGATGCCCGCCTTGATCCAGCAAACGGCAGAATATTCGCAAAGGTTTCTTCGAGTATTGCCACAGGGATAAAAGAGGAATCCGTTCCTGAGAAATTTTACTTAAACCAGAATTATCCGAATCCGTTCAATCCAACGACAGCTATCGGCTATCAGCTCTCAGCAGTCAGCCATGTAACTTTGAAAGTATATGATATGCTTGGCAGGGAAGTGGCGACGCTTGTGGATGGGCAACAGAATCCCGGAGTCTATAAGGTGACGTTCGACGGCGGGAAATATTCAAGCGGTGTGTACTTCTACAGGATTGTGGCCACAGGCAATAACGGCCAGAGGTTCTCGGCGATAAAGAAATTAGTCTTGATGAAATAGTATCAAATGTATGATGACGTAAGTCAAATGGACGTCATCAAATTTTGACACATAACCACTAACCTAATCAGGGAGGAATATCATGAAACGTTACCAGCTACTTGTTTTCGCATCGTTGTGTGTTTTCGCAGCACAAACTTTTGCGCAAAACTTTCTGAAGAATCCGGGCTTCGAGACATGGAGTAACAACCTCCCAGCATCGTGGAAGACCGATACAATCGCCTCGAAGAAGTCGACAACCGCACACTCCGGTTCAACAGCGCTACAATTTACCCACTCACAAGTGTTCGGATTCCTTTTTCCGGCAGCATTAAGCCAGGACAGTATTGTAGTCTCCGGCTCAACTTTTTCGTTGAAGGGGTGGTATCAATTTTATCCTGATAGCGGGGATGAAATGTCAATTCTTGTGACCATAGATGGTCCAGGCGGAGTAATAGGACGATTGGTTGGATCGGGTGGTCTTGACATCAAAGCCAAGAAAACCGTTTACACCGCATTTTCGGTCGGAATATACATGGCTCCGGGAACGACCGGGGATACAGCGATTGTAACAATATATACCTTGCCGGATACCGTCTCCGGGAATCTGCATAAAGCTACCTATGCGCTCTTCGACGATTTTGTTCTCGACAACACGGTGACGGACGTGAAGGACAACGAGTTCACTTTGCCGTCCAATTATTCTCTCACACAAAATTATCCGAATCCGTTCAACCCGGCAACCGAGATCGAGTTCACGATTCCGACGGGGCATCACGTGACGTTGAAAGTGTACAATATGATGGGACAGGAACTTGAAACGCTGGTTGACGAACAACTGCCGCAAGGACGATACAAGAAAGCGTTCGATGCATCGCGTCTTGCTTCAGGTGTGTATTTGTATAAACTTCAAGCGGGGAATTTTTCGCAAGTGAAGAAGATGGTACTGGTTAAATAACGACATTTGTCGCCTCAGCAACGAGCGATGTCTGCGTGGGCATTATGGCTAACAGGCAAAAACAACGGCGCTCACTTTGTTTGTATGGAGCGAACTCTAGTTGAGTTCGCTCCATGCCGTTGATTCGCAAGAGAATTGGTTTATCATAGCGCGCAACGACACGTCTTTTTTGCAAAACACGTTATGTGCAATTGCCCTCTTCACAAACATCCATAAGGAGTACTCACAATGAAAGCAATGGTTCGCGTAGTTTCGGTTTTTGTTTTTCTGGTTTTAAGCTCCACCACCGCCTTTTCCCAGTGGATTCAAACCAACGGTCCCTACACTTGGACAGTCACTTCGTTTGTTGCTAGTGGATCATATCTTTTTGCTGGAACTGATGGTGATGGAGTTTGTCGTTCCACGAATAGCGGCGCAAGCTGGACACCGGTCAATTCCGGTCTGACAACCCAATGGGTTACATCACTTGCGGTCAGCGGTTCCTACCTTTTTGCTGGCACGGTCGGTGGTGGTGTTTTTCGTTCCACGGACAATGGGGATAGCTGGAAACCCTTCAATATAGGGCTTACCAATATGAACGTCTTCGCCCTTTCAATCGTTGGCGGAACAAACATCCTTGCAGGAACAGCATACGGCGGTATTTTTCTTTCTCCGGCCGATACCGCTGGCTGGGTGCGTGACAATTCCTCCATGAACCAGTCTTGGGTTATGGCTCTTGGTTTCAGTGGGCCAAACCTCTTAGCATCGATCGGCAGCGTTGTTCGTTCCACAGATATGGGACAACATTGGACTAGTTCAGCCGTAGGCATCAACATCGCCATTTTGGCTTTTGCGAACAATGGTGGAAACATTTTCGCAGGTGGTTCGGGTGGGGGTCGTGTTTTTTTATCTTCGGATAATGGAATAAACTGGACTGCTGTCAACTCGGGCCTAGACAATTATGTACAGGCTCTTGCGGTCAGTGGCGGGAACCTCTGTGCGGGAACCCGGAATGCCGGCGTCTATATCTCCACAAACAACGGCACAAGCTGGGCTCCTACCGGCATCGACCTGTTCCAGATTGATACTCGAGTTCTTGCTGCGACTAATGCGGGCCTGTTTGCGGGATCCGCCGGCAGCGGTGCCTTTCGCTCCACCGATGATGGAGCAAGCTGGAGTGCCGTTAATTTCGGCTTGATCAACACGAACGTCCGGTCTCTCATATACATTGGGAGAGGCTTTATGGCAGGAACAGCCGACAATGGTATCTATTATTCCGAAACTAATGGAAGAACTTGGACATCGGTCAATAATGGTCTGTGGACATACAGGCACATCTTCACGCTTGCAGGGTATGGAAACGTCTATGCAGGGACTGAGGGTGGATTATATCGTACAACGAACAACGGGACAGTCTGGTATAATGTTAGTGCAGGTTTGTCCGACAGTGTTGTGAATGCTCTTGCAGTTGACGTTTATCCGAGTCCTGTTGTATTTGCTGGAACTGCGAGCGGCGTCTTTTTCTCTTCGAACAATGGAACAAGCTGGACTCCCGTCAATTCAGGTCTTGCCAACACCAATATTCAGGCTCTCGCACTCAGTGGTGGAAACCTCTTTGCAGGGACCTCCAGTGGCATTTTTATGTCTGCAGACAGTGGGACACACTGGACTGTTGTCAATTCAGGATTAAGTAACACCAACGTGCGGGCTCTTGCTTTTAGCGGTACGAATCTCTTTGCAGGGACTGCCGGAGGCGTCTTCCTTTCCACGGACAATGGAACAAGCTGGAATGCTGTCAATTCAGGCTTGAACAACACGGACGTTCGGTCTTTTGCGGTCAGTGATACAAATCGCTTTCCAGCGCCTTTAGGAGGAGTCTTTGCAGGGACTTTAGGAGGCGTTTTTCTTTCAACCAACAATGGAACGAACTGGACAGCTGTTAATTCGGGGTTACTCAGCGATACTGTCAAGGCTCTTGCGGTAAGTGCTACGAACCTTCTTGCCGGGACTTCGAGTGCGGCAGTATGGCGCCGTACGCTTTCAGAAATGGTTACCTCCGTTCCTTTCTCTTCGGGCAAACCTCCAAGCAAGTTCAATTTAGACCAGAACTATCCGAATCCGTTCAACCCATCAACAGCTATTAGCTATCAGCTTTCAGCTTTCGGACATGTTACACTGAAAGTTTATGATGTACTCGGCAATGAAATAAAAACCTTAGTGAATGAATACAAGCCTGCAGGTAAATACACAATCAACTTTGATGCTTCAAAGCTTGCAAGCGGAGTGTATTTCTACAGGCTGCAAGCTGGAAATTATATTGATGTAAAGAAGCTGATGCTGCTGAAATGAGTGCCAAGGTAAACTGTCTTGTTTCTATTCGGATGAAAAGTTCCGAACACACCTCATTCCACGGGGTGAATAAAACTCTGCGGCTGTGCACTGAGCTCGCTGCGCGGAGCGAGGAGTCGGTGAATGATTGTCCCGACTCCTCGGAGGAAACGGTTGTGCCCTAAATGGCTCGACAAACCCTCTTCCAGCTTTCTTGTTGCTTGCTCTTTCCCTTGAGTGAGGCATCTCACAGGCAATTAGATTCTTCTTGACAGTTAGTATTAATTTTTGTAAAGTTGTTTATGAGATTTCCTCATGTCTCAGCAGATTCGCCAGTCCATATAAGATTCAAGTATTTGAAGAGAATACCATTATTGCTGCTTTTGAATCTTAGTTTATTAGTATTCCTGCCGAATATTAAGACTTCGCGCAGCCATTCGAATCCACAGATGAATAGTGTCACAATTAAAAGCCTGGCAAAATATAGAAGAAGATTTACAAAAATAAACGACGCACAAACAAACAGTCTTGTCTCAATGTTAAGTAAGTGCGTTATTGCTTCCAGTTTTAGATTTATAAATTTCCCGGAATTGTCTTTCACAAAATTTGAAGAGTACATAAACAAGTACATAGAATTCCGTCCCCCGCCCGCGCTCCTTTCCTAATCTTTCTACTTAAAACACATAAAATAATATTGTCTATTCCTTTTGATGGACAATAGTTTAATTTACAAATAAAAAAGGAGCGAGTTATGCTAAACTTAATTTTACATAGAGTCTTTCACGCAACAAAGATTCTTTCGCTTGTACTTATTCTTTTCTCTTCGCAGCTCTTTGGTCAACCAATTAATGCAAGGTCCTAATGGTGATATTACAATTAATTCTATCCAGCCTTATTCAAATTTGAATATCAGCGCTACGAATGAACAAATTACTATTACATATCATGGCTTTGACACTAAAAGAGAAAATCTATTTTTTTATTCTGCCCCAAACGGCAGTTTCATTACTTACATCAAATCAGTAGTGTCCAAACGTTGAGACATTGAAACGCTATAAGTTATCAGTAGTGAAAGAGTTAGAGAGAAAAGAGGTCGTTTTCGATTTGAAATTGAAAGGAGCAAAATGTTATCCTCTTGAGACAAGA
>JAMCQL010000038.1 GCA_023381615.1 Bacteroidota bacterium | reverse complement strand
AGATTCGAGAGAAGCCGTGAAAGCCGACTTTGATCAAGATAGTTGCACGGATACAGGGACAAGAACTGCTTCAACGTCAAAGGTTTCAGATCAATCTCTTTACCGGAGCGCCAGAATGCCCGCTGATAGTCAAGAAGACTGCGCAAGATATGTTTGGAAAATTGATTTCTCGTGTTGATCCACTTGAGAGCAACCACTCCGTTGTCATGGTTCATAGAATGCTCGAGTAGTATTCTGTTCTTCAGGCGTGGATCCGAAATCGTCAACCTCAGCTTTCCATCCCGCAGGCATACCTTCGCGTACACAACCTTCTTTTTCGACACGAGAGTCGAACGCTGCTGCCTCTGCTGTCGAACGGCAGCTTGTATTTGTTTCGGAATGTGATGAATATGTTGATAAGTTTTTTTGTCGATGTATGCAACGTACTTTTCTAAGGGCATGGCAAGTACTTTGGACAAGACGATCTTGCCGATTTTTCCACTGTTCACTATATCTTGTTGTGCTCCTCATGAACGCAAGTTTTTTAAGTCATCCTTCTTTTCGGGGAATTCTTATCTCTGTCTCATTGCTTCCTGCCAGTCTCTCTGCTACCCGCTTGATGATGAGATCGGTAAGTTCCTCTTCCGCATAGTTGAGCTTTTGTGCATATTTCTGCACCATGTCCTGAAAGGCATTATTGTGCTTGTACACATTCAAACCCCGGGTGAACACAAGCAGGGCTTCAGGTACAAATTTGAAGATATCTTCGATGGCCTTCCTGAATCGCTCTTCACTCTTACGCCGTTCTTCTTCCGCTCGCTTAAGCTCGGTGATGTCTCGTTGAATGGCGAGAAATCCAACAAGATTTCCTTCCTCATCAAGTATGGGACTGGCAGAGCCTTCTACAGTTATGAACCGTCCATCTTTGGTCTTGTTGATGATTTCTCCGCTTACAACCTGCTTGTTCAAGAGTGTCTTCCAAAACTCTTCATACGCTTCCGGAGGCAGCTTTCCGCTCTTGAGGATCCGCGGAGTGGCCTTTCCAATCACTTCCTCGCTCGTAAAACCATACAATCTCGTAAATTCCGGATTGATAAATATAATGATGCCGTCCAAATCAGCAAGAAAGATGGCTTCGCCGGAGGTCTCCACCGCTTTTCTCAGCCTGACGAGTTCTTTCTCCGCGCGTTTGCGTTCGGTGATGTCCTGGAAAGTTCCGAATACTTTTATTGTCTTTCCATCGCGTCTCTGTAATTGTCCGATTGCATGGACCCAAATGCGATTTCCTTTGGCTGTGATTAAAGATAATTCTAAGTCAAATGGTTCACCATGGTCGATGGCCCTCTGCACAGCTTGCGTTATTACTGGTTTAGCCTCGGGTGCGTAGAAATCGATAGCATTATTCAGATTTGGTTCAAAATCCAGACTGACTTCGTGAATATTGAAGACTTCTTCAGACCAAACCAATTTTTGCGACTCAACATATAGTTCCCAGCCGCCTACTTTTGCCATCTTGCCCGTTTCGCGTAATAGATCATAAGTCCTTTTCAGCGTTTCTTCCGTCCGCTTGCGCTTTTCCTCCACTCCCACTGCAGTGGCAGCGATCCCCAGGAGATTCAAGTCATCCTCGGTGGGGATTTGATCTTGTTGATAAAGGACGCACAGTGAACCGACGAATGTGCCTCCGAACGATACGGCCTTGCCGATATATGTCCTTAATCCATAGCGAACCACATTCGGATCTGTTTGCGCATAGTTAGTTTGCAGAAGATCGCGAATCACGCAAACGTCGTCTCCTCCGCTCCGAATGACGTCATAGCAAATATGCCCATCAGGTGTGTCCACCGGGTTAAAGTCCGGAGGAATGTTCCATTGCCCCAACGAGTGCAGCTTCCCGTCTTCCTCCAAGCGGTTGTAAAGCGCGGCGGTTGCTTGTAGCTGCTCACCACAAAAAGCAACGAGACGGTTGATGTTTTCATTCGGATCGGCTCCGAAACTTAGGAGGCACGCGTTCAACTTTGCCAGCCGCTCCTCCGCACGCTTGCGTTCACGGCGTACCTCCGTCTCACGTAATTCACGTTCAATCGCCGGTACCAACCGCTGAAGCTTGCCCTTAATAATGTAATCATGTGCCCCAGCCCTCATCGCTTCCACCGCCGTGTCTTCTCCAATAGTGCCAGATACTATAATGAACGGAAGATCAATCCCACTCTCCTTTAATAGTGTCAATGCCGCCAAAGCATTGAAGCTTGGCATTGAATAGTCGCAAACCACACAGTCCCACATCTGTTGATCGAGAGCGGCTTTCATTGCCTCAGAAGTTTCGACGCGTTCAAAAACGGGATCGTACCCGCCCTCTTTCAATTCGTTCAGCATCAGGATAGCATCGTCTTCACTATCTTCAACCACCAATACACGAATTGGTTTCTTCATGTCAGCTCCCCTTTTTTGATGGAACTTCGTTTAAGACGAGCCAGTACAAACCCAAGTTTCGTACCGCTTCTGTAAACTGGTCGAAATCCACCGGCTTACGGATATAACTATTTGCGCCCAACTTGTAACTCGATATCACATCCTGTTCTTCACTCGAAGAGGTGAGTATGACGACCGGGAGCAGCTCCGTGCGCTCATCGCTGCGCAGCCGGCTCAACACTTCGAGACCATTCAGTTTGGGGAGATTAATGTCCAGCAGGATCACTTGCGGCATGATGCTGAGATCGCGGCATTCATACATGCCCGTTCCGAACAAATAATCGAGCGCCTCAGCTCCATCATGCGCAACTACAACTTCATTCTTAATATGGTTCTCCTTCAAAGCGTGAAGCGTCAGCAGCTCATCGTCTGGGTTATCCTCCACCCATAAGATCAATTTTTTATCTTTGTTCATCACAGTTCCTGAATGTACTGCAATTCCTCAGTCAATACCTCAAACAAACCTTTTTCAGTCGTTTCCGCGCCTTTCTTTTCCAAAACTTTTATGCACACTTGTATAGCGAGATGTCGAGAAGCACGCGACCTACTCAAGCATCTTTAGCAGAGTTTAACGAAGGGGTTTTTAAAAGTCAAGCTGAAGCAGCAATAAGAAAGTAATTCCTCAGTGGGTTGTAACCTTGCGAAGGTTTAGAAAGCGAGTTGTTAGATTTGCAGGGTCGAGCCAACCTTCGCAAGGTTATATTCGTTTTTTAGCCTCATAACTGATGGATTACATAGGAAATCTTCAGAAAACTTCAAGAATGAAGCGTTCAATCATTTGAAACACAGCGAGTTGAAACGTAAATTTTGATTATGATAATTGATTCTGTCAATCCAGCAACAGGTGAGATCATCGGCAAAGTTGAGTCCACCCCACCGGATCAACTCCCAAAAATCGTCGATGATGCCCGAAAGGCACAGCCAGAGTGGTTCGATATTCCCATCAGTAAGCGCGCTCGACTCTTGAGAGACTTTGCAAACATCCTTGTCGTGAGGAAAAAGATAATTGCAGATTTAATATCCCGTGAAAACGGCAAACCAGTCGTTGAAGCTTACACGACCGAAATAATTCCGACATTAGACATCATTAAATACTATTCCAGAAAATCAGCCGGGATGCTCCGCAATCGGCGCGTGAGTATTGGCATTCCACTGATGAAAACAAAGAAGGCTTTCGTTCGCTATGAACCTTACGGCGTCGTGGGAATAATCTCGCCGTGGAATTATCCGCTTCAGCTTCCGCTTGGACAAATTATTCCTGCCTTGCTTGCTGGCAATGCCGTTGTTTTCAAACCATCAGAATTCACTCCGCTTGTCGGCGACATGACAGCTCAACTGTTATGGGAAGTTGGAATTCCTCGAAAGGTTTTCAATATCGTGCAAGGCGGCGGAGAAGTAGGCGCTGCGCTTGTTCTATCCGGCGTGGACAAAATCTTTTTTACGGGAACCACTTCAACAGGGAAAAAAGTCTCTGAATTAGCTGCAAAGGACCTGACACCTGTTTCTCTGGAGCTTGGAAGCAAAGATGCGATGGTTGTTCTCGACGACGCAGACATCGACGCAGCAACAAGCGGAGCAATGTGGGGCGCGTTCATGAACACCGGACAAACTTGCGTGTCCGTCGAACGCTGCTTCGTTCACGAAAAGATTTTCGACGCGTTTACAAATACTCTGCAGAAAAAAGTTAAAGACCTGCGTGTCGGTGAAGGTTCCGATCCGGAAGTCGACATCGGGGCTATCATCCACAAAGCGCAATTTGACATAATAAAGCATCACGTCAACGATGCCGTCCAACAAAGCGCAAGGATCGCCGCGGGCGGAAGTTTCTCGGAAAAAGGCGGAACCTATTTCATTCCGCCAACCGTACTGGTTGATGTTTCCATGGATTCCCTTCTGATGAACGAAGAAACATTTGGGCCAATTCTGCCGGTTGTAAAGTTCCGCACGGAGGATGAAGCAATAAAACTCGCTAACAATTCCAGGTTCGGATTATCGGCGAGCGTATGGACCGCCGACAAGAAACACGGGATGGAAATCGCAAGAAGGCTCCAAGCCGGCGCGGCGATCGTAAACGACGTGATCACGTGTTATGGAATCAGCGACGGAGTCGTCGGAGGTGTAAAAGAAAGTGGCACAGGCCGCGTTCATGGCAAAGAAGGGCTTCACGAAATGGTTTACGCGAAGTACTACGAAATCGAACGCGCGCCGCGAATGAAGAAACTCTGGTGGTACCGTTACGACAAAAATTTGCTGGCATTTTTTGAAACGGCGACCGACTTTCTGTTTTCGAAAAGTCTATTCGACAAAATAAAATCCTTATTCAAACTCGCACCAAAATTCCTGAGGATAAAGAAGCAATGAAATTGTATGCGCTTGCATTCGGCGCTCATCCAGACGACGTTGAGATGAGCTGCGGAGGGACATTATCCATGCTTTACAGGCATGGGAAACCATTTGGAATCGTCGACTTCACCCGCGGCGAGATGGGAACTCGCGGAAACGCCGCAATAAGAGCAAACGAGACCAAAGAAGCTGCAAAGCTTTTGGGCGCAGACGTTCGTCTAAATCTAGGAGTTTCAGATTCAAACATAGAATTGAATAGAAAAAACTTACTGAAGGTCGTAGAAGTCATAAGAAAGTATCAACCTGAAATTGTATTTGCCCCTTACCGGGAAGAAAGGCATCCCGATCATATTCACGCTCATCAACTTGTCAACGATGCGTTTTTCTATTCCGGTTTGAAAAAATTAAAGACAGGAAAACTTGCTGCTTACAGACCCAGACGCGCTTTTTATTACATGCAGCATCGTTCTTTTATCCCGACGATGTACGTCGATATCTCAAATGATTTCGACACAAAAGTCGCGGCAATCAAAGCTCATAAATCGCAATTCTTTAATCCGTCAAGTAAAGATCCTGAAACTATGCTTTCAACGCCTGAATTCATGGAGTATTTGCTAGGCAGAATGAGATATCACGGGAGAATGGCGGGCGTGCGCTACGCCGAACCGTTCTGGACGCACGAAGCAGTTACGATCACAAACTTCGACGCAATAATTTAGAATCTATTGAGGTTACATCTTGTTCTATGATCCAAGATCAAGGAAAATGGGGATCCAAAAATGACTACCAAATTATCTCTTAAGACTAGCGCGGGACTTTTATTTTTTGCGCTAATTCTTTTCTCTTTCCCGACTTTTGTAAACGCACAGCAGACAGTCGGCACGATCACAGGAAAGATTCATGACATACTTCCGCAAGTTGAATCGGGAATAGTAATCCAGCTTGTAGAAACTACGACTCACAGCATTCTTCAGGAGACAAGCCCTGGAAAGTCGGGCGAATTTACCTTTCGAAACGTGCCGTTCGCAACTTACAACGTAGAAATAAAATATGACGGCGAGTTGGCAGCTCTAAAACGAGTAAACATAAATTCTGCCGTTCCGATTGCATTGGAGTTCTCAAGTCTCAACGAATACAAAACAAAGGAAGTTATTATCACCGCCGAACAAAGTTCTTTGGCGAGGTCGCTGAACGGCTCGCACACATTCTTCACTTCTTCGACGATCAAAGCGATGCCGGTGGCAATGTCCAACAAGCAAATCGAAAGCGTCCTGCTAAATACGCCCGGAGTTGTTCCCGATGAAGACGGAAGACTTCACGTGCGAGGAGAAGACGCACAAATTCAATATGTGGTCGATGGGATTCCGATCACAAGCAACATGACGAGAGTCTATTCCAGTTTGTTCAACGCACATCTGATTAAAGGTGCAAACATCGAGACAGGAAACCTCGATGCTCAATACGGCGTCGCAACTTCCGCCGTCCTCGCGATCACCACTAAGTCGGGTTTCGAAAAGCCGTTCTTTGCGGATGCCTCAGCCACTTATGGTTCTTTTGACAGCAAAGATGCTTCGCTTCAACTCGGCGGAAACGTTGCGGAGAAGAATGCTCTTTATTTCGGTTTCAACGCGACGAGCTCAGACCGCTATCTGGATCCGATCACCGATGGGCCACCAAATCACGATTACGGAAACTCGTATGATTCGTTCGGCAAATTCACCACTTTGCTCGGCAGCAATACGAGCCTTGATGTCCTCGGCAGTTACAACACAACAAAATATGACATTCCGAACTTATTGAATCGTACACCGGCACAGGATCAAGTGCAGAATCTGGATGATTATCTCATTGGAGCACGCTTGAGCTCTTCCCTTTCAGAAAATTCATTCCTGACAGTTGCGGCATACAGACACCAAACGTATGATGGAACAAAGTCGTGGCGTTGCGAACTATATAATAATTGCGAAGCATCTATCCCGTGAGCAACGCCATGAAGCGAATTCCATATATACAAATGATGAGCGTCTTTGTTCCATCTGTT
>JAMCQL010000033.1 GCA_023381615.1 Bacteroidota bacterium | reverse complement strand
AGCTAAACATTTCTTCGTGGAGCTAAAACGAATAAAATACGTCATATCTTTGAAGTACAGAGGAGACAAATATTCGTTTCTTAACGCTCCGCTCCGAAATGTTCTTAACGCCATTTTTTCTCAGGCCGTCCTATGTTATTGCGGTTTTGTAACCGTCCCGAGTTCAAGCTTTTTGCTCGGCGGTCTGAGGCGTAGCTTCGCTAGGTACTCAGTCGAAAACCTCGTCAGAAAAAAATATAACCACAATGAACCATAGGCTTGAGCCTGAGGCTCATCCGCCTCTGGCGCAGAGACACCGAGTACACAGAGAGCAGAGACACCGAGTACACAGAGAAATGAAATCCCCCTTCGTCCCCCTTTGAAAAAGGGGGATCTCTTATTCCTGTGTCTCAGTGTTTGGACTTTTTGGCCAGATTTCCAGGGGACAAGAATCGCAAGACGCGAAGGATATTTGACGAAAAATTCTAAACTCGAAATACTAAATCTCAAACAAATTCGAATGCCCAAATTCGAAGTAATAGAAACGGCGCATTTTGAATTTGAGATTTAAATATTTGTGCTTGTCCCGCTCAACGATTCTGATATTATGATATGCGGGTACCGCTTACGGTATGCCGTATCATATTAGAAATAGGATGTCGGAGCGGCAATGGTGCCAAAGGCGCTCATTTGGGATTTCGAAATTAGGATTTGGGATTTTACGAGAAAAGACCGACACGTCGCCTCGTGAATCAGTTACTTCGCTATCTCGCCTATCGTAACCGCATCGAATTTCTTCTTCCTCGACCTGTACGCCTCGATTCCGTAAACCATTCCGATCATAAGCGACATTACGACAGCTGCCAGAAGAATCGCAACCGCAGGATCGGTGCCTCCCGGAATTAATTGCGCGAGCCCGAAATTGATGGGCGAACCGTAAACGATCATCAGGTGAACGACATAAACGGTGAGCGAACTCTTGCCGATGGCGGGCAATATCTTCGGAAAATGCTTCACCTGCAAAGTCAGATAACCGACCAGTGAGGCGACGAGCGTTACCAGTCCGAAGCCCAGGAAATTAACCGCGGGAAGAGCGCGCCAGTAATCAACATACGGCGAGACAGCTAAAATCTGTATCGAAAAGAAGACCACAAACAGAACCAATGAAATCAGAGAGACTCGCATAAAATTTTTCGACATGACAAGAGCCCGTGTTTCGGCAGGAAGCGATATCGATGCAGCGCCAAATGCGGCCCCGACAAACAAATAAGCTGAGAATGGAAAGAAAGTGAAGAAAGATCCCGAACGGAAAGTCAGGTAAGAATAGAAAAACGGATTCAAGAACGTTTCCCAACGAATCTGATCCGCAATGGGCGCGATTATCAGAGACAATGCCGCCGCAATCACAAAAGAACGGAAAAGTGTTTTCTTCGTTTTCGCGAAAAGGGAGATGACGAGAATTACCAAAAGCGACAACGAAATAATCTGAAGTGCGTCCACAAGGTAGAATATTTTCCATCCTTCCGCAGGAATACTTGAAGGACTGTACAGAAGCTGCAAGGGCATGTGAAGCGCATAACCGAGAAGCAACAGCGTTGCGATCCTTTTGACGCGACGGTACTTCGCCCTCTTCGAGACACTGAGGAGTCCATCTTTACTTTTTACCGTTGCGACAACAAATGCGAGTCCCGACGAAAAGAAGAAGAAGGGAGCGGTCAGTCCGCGGAAGAATGTCCAAAACTGAAAGATGATGCTCGAGCCGTCTTTGTAAACCGGACTCAAGACCGCATCAACGGTGTGTCCCTCTATCATAAGCATGACGCCGATAGCACGGAGTATATCTAAAAGCACTAATCTATTCTTGGTTTCCATTTGGGACGTTAAATTTATTCAAAACATCATTTCACTTCAATGTCAGACGTGGGAAGAAAGAAAAAGTTGAGCGGCATAGTACAAAAATTTTTCTTTACGGATATTATCCGCCAGATGCGCTTACAGCCCGCCTGACAGCATGAAGCTTTTCTACTTCGCAGGAACCCCGAGCGACTTCAAGTAATTCTTAAATTCCATCTTCTTGTAGACATCGTCTCCAATATACTTCAGAACATGCAGGAACTCATCTGGCTTCATGAACCCCGGCGCCATCGTGATCGGATGACCGTTCGACTCAAGAAAGATCGTGGTAGGATACCCATTCACGCCGAATGCAGATGCAAGCTGAGCGTCGGTCACTTCCGTTGTGTCTAAAGTTTCCTTCGCATCGCTTTCGGCATTCAACTTCACGAGAACATAATTTTTGGAAAGATAGTCTTTCACTCTTGGATCCGTGTAAGTGTCGCTGTCCATCTTCTTGCACCAACTGCACCAGTCGGTGAAGACATCTATAAGGACTTTCTTATTTGTCGCTTCAGCTTCCTTGACACCCTGCGTGAAGCTCGTCCATTTAAGCTCGCTGTCCGGTTTATCACCCATATTCAATCCTAAGTTTGTGGACAAAAAAACGAAACCGCTTAACAACAAAACTAACGTCGAATTCATTTTTACCTCTCTTTGGTTTAAAAAATGTCGTACTGATATATAAACGGTGCGGGTGCTTCAAAAAGTTCATTTAATTTTGACGCGACAGCCGGTTCACCGCTAGCGAAGCCGTACTTCAGGGCATCGCCCGGTTTCAAAAATCCCGAGTAAATTTGCGAAAATATCTCGATATCCGTCTCAAACTGCGCTGTTTGCTTCGTTTCGTCGACGGCTGTCTCTCCTGAATGAACGTGCAAATTGAAATTACGTGAGTTCTGCGGAAGGTTCCCGTCGTTCACTTTCAGGACAAAATCTGCCGGAGACTCAACGCCATGTCTCAACTTCCGAAGTGCATCTGGAACATTTATAACCCTCAGCATGAAACCGGAAGCGAGCTTGGCAAATGACTTGTACTCAAAAAATAGCCGGTGGTAATCCGACTCCCTCGGCTCTTTCAGAAAGAGATGGAGCGGGTAATCCGCAGGCGCCAAGAATTTAATGCGGGAAACCTGCTCACCAAGCGCTCCGATAAATCCCCACAGTCCGCGATGCGCCGGAGCGTCAAGCCCAACGAATTCTTTAATGTTAATCACCGGCTCTCCGGTTGATCCCGCTGATAATCCGGTGTCTTTGTAAAGTTCGAAGACAACATAGCCTTTCACTTCGCCGTCATCATAGACATAAGCGTCTTTGAGTTTGGGCAATACGACCAGGTCCCAGAAACTGTCGCCGCGCATCGGAGTGAAGCTCCCATGCACTTGCGTTTCCTGCTGCAAGACACTTTTCAACTTATTTTTGTCGGACTTTCCGAACGCGCGAACGTGCGAGCGATCCTCGAAGGTCACTATGTTATTCGGCGAGAATTCATACTGCACCATGTTCCCTGCGTAAGCATAGCCGAATTTTTTGTAGAAATAATGCTTGAACGGAAAAAGCATCGAGACAGGGTAATTCATTTCGTACATTTTGAGGAGAGCGTTTTCCATCAGAGCTTCTGCGATACCGCGCCGCCTCGCCTCGGGTTGGACCGCAACGGCGGCGATTCCCGCCATCGGCATTTTTACACCGCGGGAACAAACTTCAAACGGCGTGATCCTCAGACAGCCGGCTATTCCGGCGCTGACGCTTTTGTCCTCAATGACGTACATATCGGACAACGAGTAACGCGGATTGTTCTCGATACTGACACGGATGATTGCGGTGTCTTCGAGGAATGATTTGGAGAGAAGTGCAGCTATTGCGTCAGCGTCGCTGCCCGTGGCTTGCCGAATTATCATAGGCACTTTCCGTTTTATTTAATAATTCCGTTGCCGCTTCAAAAACTGTTCCCACGGTGATTCCTTCGTTTCCACTTCCGAACGTGCAAACGTGCGGATCACCTGGACATTTTGTATGGCAAAAATCTTCAGGAGGAAGAATGACCCTCGAAGTGTTTCCAACCGGTCCCCACAACTTCGGCGAGCAGGCAGTCAGCGGACAAAACATGGAGACTGTCGCGGCGCTGACAGCAGAGGCGAAGTGCATAGGTCCTGTGCTGGAAGAGACCAACAAACTTACTTGCGATATAACCGCGAGCGATTCTCTCAGGGAAATCTCACTGAAAGTTGTCTTTAAGGTTTCCGCTCCAAGTCGAAGAAAATATTCCTCGATATCGATTTCGTTTTTCGTTCCAGTTACGAGAACTTGCCAGCCATTTCTGGAAAGCATTTTCGCCAATTCAGCATATCTCTCAACTCCCCAATTTGGCGCCGAGTGACCGCTCCCAGGGTGAATCGCAATTATCGGCTTGTCGGTATTGAAACCTTTTCTTTCCAAAAACTTTCGGGCTGATTCTTTTTCTTCTCCTGTAAGAAAAATTTCTGGCTTCGTCCAGATTTGTTTCGCGCCAATTTTCCGAGCGAGATCGAGCATGTAATCGGACTCGTGTCTCAGCGGGTTATACTCTCGCCGCGATACTCCGTGCATGAACGTGAACACTTCATATAAGATATGTCCGACGCCAACGCGATAAGGAATTCCGGCATGAAACAGCATGTAAGCAAGGCGCTTCGTCGGCATCAAGAGAAGCGCAGTATCAAATTTATAAGACCGAATTTCGTTTACCTTTTTCCAGAAATTCTTCTTTTCTGCATCTTCGCCATTTGGATCGTCCGGAATTATCGCATCTATATAAGGATTTCCCTGCAATAGTGGACTTGTATAAGATGAAACGAGCGCGCCCACAAAGGCATCCGGGAATGATCCCTTTAAAGTGTGGTAAACCGGCGTCGAAAGCACGACATCGCCGACTCTGTCCGGTCTGACGACTAGGATTCGCTTATGGTTTCTATTGAAAAAGCTCAGCAAACTCGACTCACTAAGTTTCGACAGTTAATATAAGGATTTGGGAAGTATATTGCATGGTTTCAAAGTTCCCAAGATGGGATGTAACTGCAGAGATCGCAAATGGAAAAAACCAGAGTTCACAGAAAATTTCTTGCACTTGTGCCCACGCTCATGCTTTGGCGCAATCAACTTTAACGTTTAGCGTCAAAAGGGATTCCCACACATCCGAAGAATCCTGCGGAGTGGTGTGGGGACCCAAAGGAGTATTTTATCCCCTTGACTTAAAATCCAGATAAAGTTAAGATCAAAAGTATTTTAAGGAGGGTTCAAAAGATGAGGGTATTAGCGATTCTTGTAGTCTTAATCATCGGCTGTGAAGCTTTCGCCCAACCTAAAGTCGATAGTCTATCAGACACAACGTCCCCAAATATAGCCGTAGATGTCAACGGAGGAGTTGACATGATTATCCCGAGTGGCGGCTGGGTTTTGGGAGGCAGATTTTATGATGGAGTTTTTTTGTACGGGATTGATCTCCTTCCCTACTCGCCCACAGCTGTGGGGTTCAACTACTACGTTGGACTAACAAGCGGACTTCCGTACGTGGAGTTGGGTTTTTGGGAGGGGTACTCACTACATCAACGAACCACCAGTTTTGTTTTCGTTGGTATAGGAATAAGAACCCTAGGAAGGGTTTTCTTCCAACCCGAACTAGATTATGGTTGGGCGACGCAACCCGAAATAGTCCCGGTAGGCGGCAACAGGAGCCCTTATATGCAAAATGGGAAATTATATTATGCGAATGATACTATTGAATGGACAAGGCTGTTTGGAATCAAGCTCAGAATAGGTTTTCGTTTCAAACTAAAATGAGAGTAAATCATGGCACAAATATTCAATACGGGTGATACATGGAAATGCATTGACCAGGAACAAGTATTTAATAATTGGGCACCTATAACTGGCCGCTCTACAATCGTCTGGCCTGGTGGCGTAATCACTGACTATGCAAGACTCCATAATTATTATGGGTTCAGTTTCATTCTATTAACGGATCAGACACGGATTCAAAATGCTATTTCCGCCGGGTTCGACGGAGGACACATAATTTTTATACTTCCATCAGGTAACGACCAACTGTGGTATAATACTTTTTGCAATAGTCTCTTTACAACCTACGGAATAACAAATTTTTATGTCGACGAGCCAAGCACTAAGACAAGCAGCGGCAGTCCCTGCAACTTGTCTCCCTGTCCGGTGCCCCATTTCCCAGATCCCTATTACACTTATGTTTTGAATGCCGTACACAGCTTAACCAACACGAGCACTGGAGCAACCATCAAAGGGACTCTCTGGACTGCTGATGTTGAATACAACGTGACTGTCTTCCCCGTCGGTGAGTACTTCACATGCTGTGTCCCTGACTGGACTGTCTTAAGCCGAGCAGATATAGCTGGTAATGACAGTTACAAGAGAAGTTGGGAGGCGGGCACTATTCAAGTGACATGCGATAATATTCAACAAGACTATGATGATTTCTGGAACCATCTTACAAATTTCAAGTTTGTTTTTATGACAGATGCAGACACCAGCTGCTATGGTGCTCTTTTCGGGAAAATATCTGCTCTCGGTTTACCCATGGTTGCGTTTTACTGTGGAGACAACGATTCTACTGATTGGTCATCGGCAGATACGTTCGCAATCACAGCTTATAACAGCGGCTATCTTACGGCTCACAGGAAACTGCATATTAACGGTTTTTCGATTCGGTTTTTGTACGCCTGCGAAACTTGTTCCAACTGACTTTTTCACTTGCATTAACAAATACGCAAGCCTATATTAGTTACGCGAGTTTGATAGAGTTTCGACGAGGATCCCACCCTACCCCAAGAATCCTCGGACTATCCGTACCGACCTGCTGGCTACCCCACAGCGGGTCGGTTTTTTTTGTGGGCTCACCCTAACTTTGAATCAACAAGATTCTTTTCATAACTTATGAAAAATCTGGAGCAACGATGGACCTGCAAAAAATTCAAACCGCAATCAAATCACTCGGCTTAGACGGCTGGCTCTTCTTCGATTTCCATAACCGCGATCATCTCGGTTTAAAAATTTTGGGAATCGACCAGAAAGCAATGGCAACACGCCGCTGGTACTATTTCATTCCTGCGAGCGGCGAGCCGCTCAAACTCGCTCACCGGGTTGAGCCGACAAAACTCGATCACCTTCCGGGCAAAAAGTTTAGTTACTCAAGCTGGCGCGAACTTCATACCAATCTCAAAGAGCTTCTCGGTAAGCCGTCGAAGATCGCGATACAGTATTCGCCGCTGAATGCCATTCCATACATCTCTATCGTTGACGGCGGAACTGTGGAACTCGTAAAGAGTTTCGGGCATGAGATTGTTTCATCAGCCGATTTGGTTCAACAATTCGAAGCATTGCTCGACGAGAAAGCGGTGAAGTCACACTTCAAGGCGGGAAAACTCATCGACGAAATCTTGGACGAAGCTTTCAACGAGGTCAGGAAATCCGTCAGGACCAAAAAATACAAAACCGAATACGAGATACAGCAATTCATTGGAAAGAGATTTAAAGCGAACCATCTCGTTACAGACGACCTGCCTATTGTCGGCACGAACGACCATCCGGCAAATCCGCACTTCGCTCCGACTCCGAAAAATGCCCGGAAGATAAAACCCGGCGACATGCTCCTCATCGATCTCTGGGCAAAGTTGGACAAACCCGGCTCGATTTATTACGACATAACATGGTGCGCGTTTGTCGGCGACGATCCGCCGGAAGACTATGTAAAAGCATTCGGCATCGTCCGCGACGCGCGGCGTGCGGGATTCAAATTCCTCAACGAGAGACTGAGTGCGGGTAAGCAAGTGGCAGGATGGGAAGTCGATGATGTGTGTAGAAACGTTGTCAGAGAAAGCGGATACGGAGATTATTTCACTCACCGCACGGGACATTCCATCGGCGAGGAAGTCCACGGCAACGGCGCGAACATAGACAACTTCGAAACCCAGGACACGCGTCTTCTCGTTCCCGGCTGCCTCTTCTCGCTGGAACCCGGAATTTATCTCGAAGGAAAAATGGGAGTAAGGTCAGAGCTCAACGTGTACATCGACAGCTCGAACAAAGCCAGGGTGACCGGAAGAGAACAAGACGAGCTTGTGCTGATACAATAAAGATGGCTAAGCAAACAATCCGATTCGCATGTCAGAATTGCGGTTACATTTCCCCGCGATGGGTCGGCCGCTGTCCCGAATGCGGAGAGTGGAATAGTTTCGTTGAGGAGCTAGTCAACGAGACTCCAAGGAAAAGAGAATCGAAAGGGAAAATCGAAATCGTTCCCTTGAGCGATGTCGAAGTAACCGAAGGAACACGGCTCTCGACCGGAATCGAGGAATTCGATCGCGTGCTCGGCGGCGGACTCATGCCGGGCTCGATCATTCTGATTGCCGGAGATCCTGGAGTCGGCAAGTCAACTTTAATGATGCAGCTCGCACGGAACGAGAAGCTTGGCAAAATTCTCTACGTTACCGGCGAGGAATCGCGGGCACAAGTCAGGGTGCGGGCGCAAAGGCTTGGCATAAATAACCTCGACAATCTTTTTGTCCTCGCCGAGACCGATCTGGAACTGGTTGCGAAGGCGGTCTCTGAATTCAATCCGCCTATCCTCATCGTCGATTCGATACAAACGATCTATCATCCCGACGTCATGTCGGCGCCGGGAAGTGTGAGCCAAGTGCGCGAGTGTTCCGCGAAGCTCGCGCAGCTTGCAAAACTCACGGGGACGGCGGTTTTCGTTGTCGGACACGTGACCAAAGATGGAACCGCCGCCGGGCCGAAAGTCCTGGAACACATCGTCGACGCTGTTCTCCAACTCGAAGGCGAGCGGCATTATTCGTTCCGGATTCTCCGCGCATATAAAAACCGTTTCGGCTCGACGAACGAGATCGGGATTTTTGAGATGCGGGAATCGGGAATGGTCGAAGTGGAAAACCCATCAGAGATATTCCTTTCAGAAAGAAGTTACGGCGCAAGCGGCTCAACTGTAACTGCCGCAATTGAAGGAACGCGGCCGATCCTGCTGGAAATTCAAGCGCTCGTAACACCGACGGGTTATTCTGTTCCCCAGCGGACATCGACGGGTTTCGACTACCGGAGACTCAGCATCATCCTCGCCGTGATAGAAAAGAGAATGGGCATAAAGCTTGGCGGGTTTGATGTATTCCTGAATGTAGCCGGCGGAGTGAAAATAGATGAACCCGCTGTGGATTTAGCTTCTGCGATCTCTGTCATTTCAAGTTACAAAGACATTCCTGTCGATTCGAGCACGCTTGTAATCGGCGAAGTCGGACTCGCGGGAGAAGTAAGAAGCGTCAGCCAGATCGAACGGCGCGTGCAGGAAGCAGCCAAACTTGGATTTAAAAGAGCCATCGTGCCGCATGCAAATTTTTCCGCAGGATCCCGCTCCGCGGGAAAAGACGCAAAATCGAAACTTGAAATCGAAATAATCGAAGTACAAAAAATTTCTGAAGCAGTAAAACTACTGATATAGGCAAATGAAAATTATCGGATTAATCGGACTACTCGCAATCGTCGCGTGTTGGATTCCTCAGACTCTTGACGTCCTAAGGACCAAACGTGCAAACATGAAACTTTCCTTCCTAATACTTTACTTCGTCGGGAGCATTGCACTGACAATTTACGCTATCGGCGATCCGATCTTCGTTACACTAAATTTGCTCACGACAGTCGGGAGCGCAATTAATCTCTACTTCAAGGTCTTCCCGAAGAAACCGGAACTGTCGGCTTCCCCAAAATGAAAGTCGTCCTCGCAACTCACAATCGTCACAAGGTCGAAGAGATAAAAAGCATACTTTCAGACTTGCCGATTGAACTTTTCTCGCTCGACAATTTTTCGGAGATCGGCGAGATAATCGAAGACGGATCGACGCTGGAAGAGAACGCGCGTAAGAAGGCACAGACAGTTTTTCAAATGACGGGTCTCCTCTCGCTCGCCGACGACACAGGTTTGGAAGTCGAGGCACTCGGCGGAAGACCTGGAGTTTACTCCGCGAGGTACTCAGGAGAGAACGCCACTTACCAGCAAAACAACGAGAAGCTTCTTCAAGAAATGCGACATTTTCCCCCCGACAAGCGACTGGCAAAATTCCGGTGCGTCATCTCGATCATAGGAGACGGCATCGACGAAATCGCGGTGGGCGAAGTGCCGGGAAGAATTTTAAATGAAGTGCGGGGCAAAAACGGTTTCGGCTACGATCCGCTCTTCGTGCCGGACGGATATGAGATGAGCTACGCGGAGATGAATTCAGACCTCAAGAATAGACTGAGCCATCGTGCACGTGCGCTGGAAGAGGCGAAAAAGATTCTTAAAAAACTTATCAGGAACAGTGGCGGGTTTCCGCCTACTTCATTACCCGTACTATAACATTGGAGGGATTAGCTATGCAAAAAAACCTCTTTCTGTTTCTTCAACTTGCGTTCCTTGGTTTCGCTGTATATAGCAGTAATTCGTTTGCCCAATCTTTCGACACGCTAAGCGTGAGCGATATAGCTCCCGGAGTCACACATTATTCAATCCACCGGCAAAATCCGCCACTCACGATAAATGTCATCGAAGTAAATCTCAAGGAGAGAGGCGTTTCCCTTCGCGTCGTCAAAGCAATGAAAAGCGGAGTTGAGACGCTTGACGCAAGGGAAAAGACCAGCGAAATGATGGAGGAAGCAGACAACGACAGCACTCGTGCAGTGGCAGCAATAAACGGCGGATTCTTCGACGTGGAGAACGGCCGACCGATGGACATGCAAATCGAGAATGGAATCATAGCAAAGCTGCCAGAAGTCTTTCCCATCAGATCATCATTCCTTTTTACTTCGGACAAAAAAGCCGTAATTGGACGTTTCAGCTTGAACATAAAACTTGGCCTTTCGGATACTGTTTTCCATATCAATGATTTGAATGAGGTATGCCGCCGCGATCAGACGATTCTCTTCGACAGATTTTATGGACATAGAACAGGCACGAACCTTTATGGAGTCGGCGTGATTTTGAGACCGCTAAGCAAACCGAAAGCCGGGGACGATCTAAGGTGCGTTGTCGATACGCTTATTAAATTATCCGGCAATTACAAAATCCCAAAATCCGGATTTGTACTCGTCGCCCGCGGAGACGCAGGGGTTGGCATAGGCAAAATAGTTTCCAGCCGCGATACTGTTCGATTAATTGCTGAGTTCTCCCCAAAGATTAGCGGTATCACGCAGGCGCTGGCAGGCTGGCCCGGGATCGTTCACGATGGAAAAAACGTGGCTGCAGCAGAGGCTCATACGGAAGAAGCAATTGCACAGTTGGCGGAAGAGCGTCATCCGAGAACAGCAATAGGAATATCCAAGGATGGGACGAAGGTGCTTTTAGCTGTTGTCGACGGAAGAACAAAGGCGAGCGTTGGAATGACACTTTCTGAGTTGGCAGACTTAATGATAAAACTCGGTGCGTACAATGCGATAAACATGGACGGCGGCGGATCGTCAACGATGGCAATCAAAGGAAAGGTTGTCAACTCCCCTTCCGATGCCACCGGTGAGCGAGCCGTATCAAACGCACTGGTCGTGATTGTCAGTAAATAATCAAAAACCATAATATTCCTTTTAACGGAGGAGAAAATGTGGCCGAAGGTGAGATGTCAGAAACGTTACTTCTTCTTGATTTTCCTTTCTTTGTTTTGCACGTCCGCTTTTGCATTGGCTCAGACCGGAATCATCTACGGCTCGAATCCTAAAGCCGGGCATTACGTGCATGTCAATGGCATCGAGTTGTACTACGAGGTTTACGGAAGCGGACATCCGCTTTTGCTCATGCACGGAAACGGCGGATCGATCTATGCCTTCCGCTACCAGATTCCAGCATTCGCAAAGCACTTCAAAGTCATAGCAGTCGACAGCAGAGCACAGGGAAGGTCCACCGACTCGAATGCGAAGCTGACATTTTCACTGATGGCTTCGGACATGGCTGGACTTCTCGATTCGCTCAACATCGACAGCGCTTATATTGTAGGTTGGAGCGACGGAGCGATCATCGGCTTAAAGCTCGCACTTGATTATCCGCAAAAAGTGGCTAAGCTCGTTGCCGACGGTGCAAACTTCGTTCCCGACTCTACTGCTTTGCCCGAAAGCATGATTGAAGACATGAGGAACACATCATTTGTCAAGCTCAACCCTGCAACGCGGCAGGAGATCATAAAACACTCGTTCTTTCCTGATCGAGCGGGCATCATATTCGACAAGCTGAACGAACTTGATCTGAAGCATCCGCACTTCACGCTCGAGCAGCTCCATTCCGTACAAGCTCCGACACTTGTCATGGCCGGCGACCACGACATCATAATCGACACACACACGCTCAAGCTGTTCCACGCTCTGCCGCACTCAGAGCTGTGCATCGTACCGGCCACGCACCACAACCTTCTTCAGGAGAAGCCGGCTCTTGCGAATCAAATCATAATCAATTTTCTTGAAAAGCCTTTCGTGGATATGAAGTAGCCCGTCCGGGTTCGTGGACGGGTTCGATAAGAGTCCATGTCCTCCCAAGAAAAAGAGAGAGCCTTCCTTGGGCATCGTCGAACATGACTTCCGCCTCATCCACCAACACCACGTATTCCCTCAGTATCACTTCGTCGCAACCTTGCGAAGGTTTGAAAATCAACGAGCTTGAAAGATTTTTGGAACATGGCAACCTTCGCAAGGTTCAAAATCACCCCATGATTGATGGGTTACTAACACCGCCACCTCTCATTGCAAATTCTCCCACCCAAAATTAAATTGAAGAAAACTTGAGGTGGCGATGACGAGTCAGTCGGAAAATAAAAACGAAAAAATCTTCATCTCCATTGCCGGAAATATCGGCAGCGGAAAATCATCCCTCACGAAATTACTCAGCAAACATTTCGGCTGGGTTCCCTTCTTCGAATCCGTCGACGACAACCCGTACCTCAGCGACTTCTATGCCGACATGAAGCGCTGGTCGTTCCATTTACAGGTTTATTTCCTTTCCAACCGCTTCAAGAATCACAAGCAGATCGTCGAAATGCCGGAATCGGTCGTGCAGGACAGGTCGATCTACGAAGACGTCGAGATCTTCGCACGCAACCTTCACGAGATGGGAAACATGGACAAGCGCGACTACGAGAACTACCGCGAGCTGTTCGACATAATGGTTGATTACCTCAAGCCGCCCGATCTCCTCATTTACCTCCGCGCAAACATCGACACGCTCGTGAAGCAAATAAAACTCCGCGGCAGAAGTTTCGAGCAAAGCATCAGCAAGGATTACCTCGAACGGCTCAATGCGAGTTACGAGGACTGGATAAAGAGATACAACATCGGCAAGCTCCTCGTCATCGAATCGGACGAGATTGACTTCGTCAATAATGGCGAACATCTGGGCGACATCATCAACAAAGTCGAAGAAGCGCTTTACCCGATCAAGCCCGGGACATCGAAGGCTTCGCGGTTCGCTAGGTGAACGCCGCATCATACAGAGATGCCGTTGACATTTGACATCTTATTCAAAAACGGAAACTTCTGGACGGGAGATCCGCAAAATCCCTCGGCAAATTATATCGCCTGCAAAGACGGCAGAATCGTTTCAATCAGCAAAGAGAAGACTTCTAGCGGAGAAAGCGAAGCAAAGAAAGTAATTGACCTGCGGGGTCACTTTGCAATGCCCGGCTTCATCGACTCCCACGTTCACCTCACGATGGGCGGCGCATCGCTCCATGAAATTGACCTGAGAAGCGCAAAGGATGAGTGCGAGTTCGCGGAGAAGGTCGGCGATTACGCGAAGTTGCATGGCACAAAGTGGATAACCGGCGGAAATTGGGACCACGAAAGCTGGAAAAGTCCGAAGTATCCCCGCTTACGGGGTATCCTACCCGACCTTCGTCGGGACAAAAGACTCCCGACAAAGGAACTCATCGACAAGTTCACTCCATCGACGCCCGTCTTCCTGAACCGTTACGACACGCACATGGCACTCGTGAACAGCTATGTTCTGCGGCTTGCCGGAATCAACAAAGACACCCCTGATCCGCCGGGCGGTGTTATCGTTCGCGACGAGCAAGGTGAACCTACGGGAATTCTCAAAGATGCCGCAAGAGAAATGGTGCTTCGGCTTGTCCCGGAGCCTTCGCTTGAGGATAGAATCCATACCACAAAGGCTGCGTTGAAACACGCGAACAAATTAGGCGTTACTTCCGTCCATGATATTTCTTTTTCGCAGGATCTGAAAACTTACGAAGAGTTGAGACGCCGCGGCGAGCTGACGGCGCGCATCTATTCCATACTTCCGATTGCTGAATATAAAAATCTTGCCAGCGACGGAATAAAGGTTGGCTCGGGCAATGAGTGGATAAAAACCGGCGCACTGAAAGCCTTCGCTGACGGTTCCCTCGGTTCAGGCACAGCATGGTTCTTCGAACCCTACGAGGATGACAAAACAAATTTCGGGATAGCTTCGGATGTTATGTCGAGCGGCGAACTTGAGAAGTGGGCAATCGACGCGGATAGGAATCGTCTTCAGCTTGCGATCCACGCAATCGGCGACAAAGCGGTCAGCCGCATTCTCGACCTCTTTGAAAAAATCCAAGAAGAAAATCCACTGTGGGAAAGAAGATTCAGGATCGAACATGCGCAGCATGTAAGAGATGAAGACTTCGCACGATTCAAAAAGTTAAACGTCATCGCGTCGGTGCAGCCGTATCATTGTATAGACGACGGAAGATGGGCACTCGAAAAAATCGGAGAGCGCCGAGCAAAGACAACTTACGCATTCAAACGAATGTTAGATGAAAATGTCAGTGTCGCTTTCGGTACCGACTGGCCGGTCGCCCCGTTAGATCCGCTGGAAGGAATTTACGCCGCTGTTAGCCGCGCAACTCTCGACGGGAAAAATCCGGATGGTTGGGTGCCGGAGCAAAAAATTTCAGTCGAACAAGTGCTGAAGGCTTACACTCAAAGCAGTGCTTTCGCTTCGTTTGAGGAATACGAAAAAGGAACTTTGGAAGTCGGCAGGCTCGCGGACATGGTTGTGCTTTCTATAAATCCGTTCGTAGTCAAACCGGCAGAGTTGAAACACGTCAAAGTTCTTCTGACGGTCGTCGGTGGGAAGGTCGTATTTGCCGACAAAGAATTTGCGGAACACTATGAACCAACCGCCGTTTAAAATGAGGCATCTCATCGCCGAGACTGATGTACAATTCGTAAAAGGCGTCGGACCGAGGCGGTCGGAGGCGCTTGCGAGTGTCGGTGTGAGAACGGCGCTCGACCTGCTTTATTATTTCCCGCGGAGGTACCTCGACAGAAGTCGGATTTTCAAAATCAAAGATGCTCGCTCTGCAATTCTTATTCCTGACGAAGTAACTTTTGTCGGACGAATAAAATCGGTGCAAGCAGCAGGACGAGGACGGAGATTTCTCTTCTTAAAATTAACGGACGAGACGGGCACACTCCGGTGCATCTGGTTCAACGGCGTCCAGTATTTTGTCAACGCATTCAAAGAAGGCGAACTCATTGCGTTCTCCGGAAAAGTTACTTCGTATCAAAACCAGCCGTGTCTCATACATCCCGATTACGATCATCTCGAGGACGAATCCGATGAAGAATTTTTGCATACGGGTGGAATAATCCCGGTTTATCCGTCTACCGACGGCCTGAAGAGAGTCGGGCTCGATTCGCGAGGGATACGGAGAACGCTTTGGAAATTGATATCGTCGTTGGAAAACTATGAATTACCGGACGACGCTTTGTCAAGAGAAGTATTAACCGTAAATTCACTCCTGAATCTAAAAGAAGCGCTGACTTCGATACACTTCCCGAAAGACGAACGACAACTTGGTCTGGCGCTGCGGCGATTCAAATTCGAAGAACTTTTCTATCTCCAGCTGCTTCTGGCAATTCGCAGGAATTTGATCAAGCACGCGCCCGGCATTCCGCTGAAAAGCCCCGGTGAACTTGTAAGAAAACTTACGCAAGAGATTCTGCCTTTCAAGCTGACGGAATCACAAAGAAAAGTTCTGCGTGAAATCGTTGAGGATATTAGATCCGACCATCCGATGCATCGACTTCTTCAGGGCGATGTCGGCAGCGGAAAGACAATCGTCGCGCTGATCGCGATTCTTACAGCCGTCGAGAACGGCTGCCAGACAGCATTCATGGCGCCAACGGAAATCCTTGCGGCACAGCACCTTGCGACGATACAGCAGTATCTCGATCTGCTTGGAATTGAGTCTGCCCTACTAATCGGCGGACAAAAGAAAGATTTGCGGACGCAAATTTATTCCGACATCGAAGACGGAAGAGCTTCGGTAGTGGTGGGAACGCACGCGCTCATTCAGGAGAAGGTCAAGTTCAACAAACTCGGCTTGATGGTCGTCGACGAGCAGCATCGTTTCGGAGTTATTCAACGGATGGCGCTTCAGCAAAAAGGAGAGAACCCGCATTTGCTGGTTATGACAGCTACGCCGATTCCGCGGACGCTTTCGCTGACAATTTACGGCGACCTCGATGTGTCGGTGATCGACGAGATGCCGACTGGAAGGAAGAAAATTAAGACTGCGCTCCGCGGCGAATCGACCAGAGAAAAAGTCTACAAGTTTATACGCGAGCAGGCTTTAGCAGGAAGACAGGTTTTCATCGTCTATCCACTCGTCAATGAGACAGAGAAATCGGATTTGAAAGCCGCGACGCAGAGCTTTGTAAAGTTGCGGGACGAGGTCTTCCGCGGATTCAAAGTCGGACTGATTCACGGACAAATGACTGAGACGGAAAAGAACGACATCATGCTCGCCTTCAAGAGGAATGCAATCAACATCCTCGTCGCAACGACGGTGATCGAAGTTGGAATTGATATTCCGAACGCGACCGTCATGGTAATCGAACATGCCGACCGTTTCGGTTTGAGCCAGCTTCACCAGCTTCGCGGCAGGATTGGACGCGGCGTGCACCAGTCGTACTGCATTCTCATGACCGCCGACAGATATCTTGACGAAAAGAAAGTCCAAACACGAGAAGACGCGACGGCTTACCATAGATTGAGACTTTTCACTTCAACTACGGATGGATTCAAGATCGCGGAATACGATCTCATGTTGCGCGGACCGGGTGAATTCTTTGGGACGAAACAGAGCGGGATGCCGCCGTTAAGATTGGCAAACCTCATCAAAGATCGCGACATAATTATTCAGGCGAGGAAGTCAGCGTTCAAGATCGCCGAGAGCGATCCGCACCTCCGCGACAGCCAGCATTCAAGAATGCGCGAAGTGCTGGTGAAGAATTACAAAGAGAGTTTCGAGTTTTTGAAGGCAAGCTGAAGGCCACTGATCCACATCTCGGCACCCGCAGCTTTCCAGGGATGAATGCGGTACTCATGACAGCCTTCGAGCAAGGGAGCTTGCTCGAGAAGCTCGTTCAGGAGATCACCGAGGCGAACAACGGGATTCCCAATCCGGACGATCGCATCAGATTATTTCAGGTGCCGATAGAAAGGATTGTGTAATTCGGCCAATAAGCCGTGTCAATCCAACTTTTCAAACCTCGGCGTATCAAAAAGGGATTACCTTTCGCAAATATAGCCGAGTATTCCTAAAACCCACAACACCCGGTTAAATATAGCGCGACAATTATCCTTATTTTCTTCCGATAAAATCGAGAAGTGCATTGATAAGAGTCAGCGGGTGAGGAGGACAACCGGGAATGTACAGGTGAACCGCGGTCTCGTCCAGGAGCCCGCGGTTCAGTTCATCGGATTGGGCAAACACTCCGCCGCTGATTGCACAGGCCCCGACGGCTATGACAATCTTCGGATCGCTGATGCTTTTGTAGGCATCCATAAGCGCGGGCGCCATGTTCCTCGCTATCGGACCGGTGATCACAACCCCGTCAGCGTGGCGGGGAGATGCGACAAAATCAATTCCGAACCTACCCATATCGAAGTTAACATTACTGCAAGCATTCAATTCCATTTCACACCCGTTGCAGCCGCCGGCAGAGACTTGCCGCAATTTCAACGAGCGTCCGAACAATCTATGGATTTCTCTTCTGGCGGCAATTGCCTCATTCAGGAAATCACCGAATCCATCTCCCGATGAGACGACCAAATGATTTCTCTCCGAACAGCCGACTCTGTGTTCATTAGTAAACCTGATCGCCTTGCCGGATACCTCTTCACATTCACCACAGAAGATGCATTTCCCGAGATCGATTGAAACCGGATTTTTTGTTATCGCATTGGTAGGGCACACATCGATGACCTTCTGCCAATCGCCCTCGTACTCAGATTCATCGATAACTGGAAATCCGCGGTGCGTGCCCATTAGCTGAGCACTTCTTATGTCAGGTATTGCCTGATAACCGTGTCTTATTCTGAGCTTGAGTAAGTCTAGCATTTCATTCCGTAACCATTCTATAAATCGAATCCACAGTAAGAAAGGTTGAAGCTCTTGTTGCACAGCGGGAAATCCGAGATGCCCTCTTCTCTAACGGCAAGTGATAACGCCAGCCAATTATGGAAGGATGGATCTTTGACCTTCACCTTCCTTATTTTGCCGTCAGCGTTCGTAATAACCACATACCCTATCTCTCCACGCCAACCCTCTGTCAGTGAGACGACAAGGCTGTTCTTACTTAGCTGGCCCAACTCGTTCTTCATGTCCCCTGCAAATAGGCCGCTCAACTGCTCTTCGATAATTCTAATCGACTGTTGAATCTCCACAAACCGAATGTACGCACGCGCGAAAACGTCCCCGCCCTCCAGGGTGAGTTTATGAACCGGAATAAATTCGAACCCACCGAAGGGATGATCCGAACGAACATCAATCTTGACTCCGCTCGCTCTTGCAGCCGGCCCGACCATTCCGATTGCCGCCGCGGTTTCTCTGTTGACTACACCTGTTTTTTCGAACCTCTCCAAGACTGAAGCAGAAGAAAAAAGCACCTCTGCTGCCAGCGAGACGTCTTCATCAAGCTCGTCTATCATGGACGCGATCTTGTCTCGCAGCTGCGGCGTGATATCGAAATTCACTCCCCCGAGTTTCAATAAGCCGCGGCCGAAACGATTTCCGCAAATCGCCATTGTCGTGTTTATTACCCTGGTTCTCAGGGCTCCGAAGACAGAGTTTCCCGTCAGATAAGCCACATCGCCCGACAGCGCTGACAAATCCCCCAGGTGAACGGCTGTCCTCTCCAATTCCAGCGCTATTGTGCGGATGAGTTTTGCTCTGCGAGGAACGACCGTGTCTGCAAGCGACTCGATAGCCCGAATGAATCCGCCAGCATGCCCGATGACCGTGTCACCGGACACCGACTCGGCAAGCTTCTCAAGGTAGATGGGCCGGCCGCCATTTCTAACAAACAAAACTTCGACACCCCGATGCTGGAAACCCAGCTTGATCTCAAGCTGATATACCTTCTCTCCGTGACAGGAAAATCTGAAATGTCCCGGCTCGATTATTCCCGCATGGATCGGTCCAACCCCGACTTCGTGGACCTCCTCTCCTTCCATGCTAAAAAATTCATACGGAGTCTCATCGCCGGCAATTCCCGGTATGCTGCTTCGAACCGGTTTCAACCAGGGATGTCCCTCCGGCACAATTCCAAATTCCTCGTGAAATTCTCTTTCAAACAAGTGAGCCGAAGGTGCCTCGGGTGTAATCGAGCGGTAAACTCTCTCAGCCGTGAAACTCGATGAAGCGACATAGAGCCTTGACGCGTTATCATCCGCAACAACCGCAAATAAGACGACACCGTCAGAACTTTTGTCGCCGAAGAATTGAACCAGCCGCCCGCCTCTTTTTATTTTCTCGATCAGCTGAAGTCTCAACCCTTCAATCGGAAGGCGCGGAATTTCGGCCAATGGAATAGCCTGCAGATTTCTTATTTCGACCCAGCTCAATGTATGGCTCCCAGATGCTGTCCGGCCATTACCGCCGTCCCCAAACGGATCAGTTGGGTCTGAGGTGATCCAGCGGAGAAGAAACCCGCAGCTTTGTTTATGAGATCGAAAAGCTGGCTCGGCATGCTCGTTCCGATCATTAGAAGAACGATCAGGAGAACGATTTGCGGAGCATAGGCGGACACGTTCGGCTTGGGCTTCCATTTCCCTTCGAGTTGAGACTCACCAAAAGCCATATTGAAGACTGCCCGGCTCATCCCGAATGTTACGATAATCAAGAACAAGAAGAATAAGACAGCAAGCCAGCTCTGCCCGGTTAGCCAGAATGCTTTGACGATAAAGAACTTGCTGATGAAAATGGGAAAGGGCGGGATCCCAATTATCGAAAGTGCCGAGACGATCCAAATCCATCCTGTTACCGGATCTCGCTTCAGCAAACCACGAACATCTTCAATCTTTTTGCTTTCGTAATGATAAAGGATATTTCCGGAAGTCAGGAACAGAGCCATTTTGGAAAGCGAATGCGCAAAGGTGTGAAGCATGGCGGCAAAGACACCCAGTTTGCCAAGTCCGACTCCGATGAATATTATTCCCATGTTTTCAATTGAAGAATAAGCGAGCATTCGCTTGTAATTCTTCACGCGAATCATGAAAACCGAACTAACCAGAAGAGACAGGAAGCCGGTCGATATCAATATGAAATCCGAGAAACTCTGCTGGTGAGCGCAGATGAAAATTTCCTGAACTCTCAACAATCCAAGAAAGGCAGAATTAAGGAGCGTACCGGACAGTAAAGCAGAAACCGGAGATGGCGCTTCGGAGTGCGCGTCAGGCAGCCATGCGTGTAAAGGTGCTATGCCAATCTTTGTTCCGAATCCGACGAATATGAAGGCGAAGGATATTTCTAACCAGAAGGGATTTATTTCCGAAGCGTGCTGGTACAAATTGCTGAAAAAGAGCGAGCCGATGCTTTCGCTTCCTATTGAAAGCAACACTATCCCGACAAAAGCGAGCGCTATACCGATGGAACAGATATAGACATATTTCCATGTCGCCTCAAGAGAAGATTTTCTCTTTTCGAAGTAGATGAGAAGCGCGCTTGTCAGCGTCGTACCCTCGACGAAGACCCACATCAGGGCGAGATGCGTCGCCAAAACAACGCCGCTCATCGCAGTTACGAAGAAGAGGATCTCTACAACGTAAACGGATTCCTGACTGGCAGTGAGGTGATGTTCCTTGAAATAGAACAGGCTGTAGACCGACACTCCGGCAAATACCAAACTCATCACAGCAAAAAAGTAAAGTCCGATGCTGTCGAACCGGAAGTACTGCAGCAGCCAGTCCGGAAGCCAAAACCACTCGATTCCAAGCCACTGCACGAATGCGACTACAAGCAGCAGTGAGGCTGAGCCAAGCAACGCGACGCGATTGACAAATCTGTTCTTTGCCGCGAGGCTGACCAGACCTAAAATCGGAGGGAGTATGATTACAAGGCTGATCATCGCTAGTCTTTCAATTCCGTCAGAACATCCACGTGGCTGCCGTCGTAGATCTCGTTAATCTTGTTGAAGAAGATTGCGAAGAGATAAATGCCCACGAAAAGGTCGAGCAGGACGCCGATGTTCACAAGCATCGGAAGCTCGTTCGCCACCGACAGCGAAAGAAGGAATATCCCGTTTTCAAGCATCATGTAGCACAGAATATGCGTGATGATCCTTTTCCGGTTGACTATCAGGAAGAGGCTTATGATAATCATCATGATAGAGATTCCGAAGTAAAGCGGCTTTATCCCGCTGCCTGTTCCGGCGGACCAGAAAGCGGCAACGAAACCGAAGATGAAAATCCCGCTTGCGATCAAGAGCGAATAGAACTGAGAAATGTAGGGCTCAATTTCGCGGCCGATCTCATTCTTGCGGATTACAGTCAGCAGGAAGTACGGGATGACGACGGCCTTGATGACCAACGTCTCGAATATCAGGAACGCAAGGTTCAGCCAGTTTATCTCTTTGATGCCTAAGACCACCAGAAGGAAGAGGATCAGGCCCTGGAATGCCAGCGTCTTGACGTAGGCTTCGATTCTGCTGACCGCGGATACATAAAGCATCGTCGTTCCCAGCAGAACAATCAGGATATCAGTCATCCGATCACCCCGAACAGGAAGAAGGCAATAACGGCAAAAGCGGTCAGAGAGAGCGTGGTCATGAGAAACAGAAACTGCGGGATGTGTGAAATTCTTGAGCGTGCAATCAATGATTCGACGATCCCGACCGACAAAAATACCAAAGCCATAATGAACGCTAACACTGCCAGTGTCGGTAACAACCCCAAATAGGATGGCACGAGAAGATCGGCTATCAAGATTGAGATTATGGTCATCTTCAACGCGGCGGCATATTGAATGAAAGCCAAATCGGGACCGGAATAGTCCAGGATCATCACCTCGTGGATCATGGTCAGTTCGAGGTGTGTGTTCGGATCGTCTACCGGGACGCGGCTCCCCTCGGCGAGAAGCATGATGAAAAGAGATGCCACTAACAATATCTTAATGAGCGCCGTGTAGTGAGTACTGAAGTTCACAGCAGCGAAAATCGAGTCGAAGGAAATCTGGTGTGTTAATAATGCCAGTGAGCCTATGACAACGAAGAAAGCAGGTTCCACGATCGTAGAATACGTCACTTCCCTGCTCGCACCCATCCCTTCGAAACTACTGCCGGTGTCCAAAGCCGCCGCCACGGTGAAGAACTTGGCCAGCCCGAGCGCATAGGCGAACAGAACAAAGTCACCCTGGAAATTTATTACCGAGCCGATCAACGGAATCGGCACGATCAGCAGTGCGAAGAGAACGGCTGAGATGTTCACTGAAGGCGCAATCTTGAATACGATCGAAGTCGTTCCGCTGATCACTTCTCCCTTTTTGAGAAGTCTGAAGAAATCGTAGTACGGTTGAAGGAGCGGCGCTCCCTTCCTTCCCGCCCAGACCGCCTTGACTTTGTTTATCAAACCGATAAAGAAAAAAGGAGACACGGTCATTAGTGCCAACACAATGACTACCGCCATCATCTGACCCCAAAAATCCAGATGAGAAGGAAGACCAGGAAAATGAGGCCGTATATGATGTATTGCTGCATTTTTCCGCTCTGTATCCAGGAAAACATGTTCAGGAAATTGTCCAGGGATCTGATCACCGGTTTAAGAATGAACCTTTCAGAAAGATCCTGAGTATGACTCTCCAGCGATGCCGTTTCAGGAAACAGAACCGGCTCCTTTTCTACTTTGATTCTTTGAGGTACCAACTCTGCAACAAGGCGCAAGAAAGGCTGTGCAAATGAGCTGCTCGTGTACTGAAGCCTGCTGCTTCCCACCTGATAACCGCAGTCCCATGTCTTGAACACAGCAACTTCACGCTTTCGAAGCAGGTAGGTTCTCAACCCAAAGAAGAACCCGAACAAACCGAGAAATCCAGCGAGGACAACTGACATTGTCCGAAAGACAGGAATAACCGCCTCGAATTGATCAAGGGAGCCGGCAGGTAAGAACTGCATGACGACATTCCTAAGCAATTCGATTCCAAGCCACGGGAATAGTCCGATTGCCAGCATGACAATCACAAGGACGCCCATCGGGATGAGGAGAGTCATCTCTTTCTCGTTCGGTATGGAATGAAACTCCGTCCGCGGTAAACCCAGGAAACAGATGCCGTAGACTTTTGTAAAACACAAGAGCGCCATCGCACCGATGAAAGCTAAACCGGAGAGTCCGAGCAACGCGGCGACGCTCATTGAAAGCGTGTTCGATGAAAAACTCTTTACGAATCCTAGATACATGGCAAACTCGCTGACAAACCCGTTGAAGAACGGGAGTCCGGTAATCGCAAGAGATGCAATCAGAAACATCAACGATGTCAGAGGCAAGTACTTTGAAAGTCCGCCGAGCTTGTCGATGTCTCTTGTGTGGGTCTGCGAGTAAACGACACCGCTTCCGTAGAAGAGGACGCTCTTGAAAGTGAAATGATTCACGACATGCAGAAGTGCGCCGAGAAAGCCGAGCATCGCTATCATCGGACTATTATAGACTAATCCAAGCATCCCGACGCCGATGCCCATTCCGATTATCCCGATATTTTCTATGCTGTGATACGCAAGAAGCCTTTTGATATCATGTTGCGCGATCGCATTCATCACGCCGTACACACCCGTGATCAAAGATACGAACAGGATCCCATAGACTATTCTGTAATCCGGAATTTTGGCCAACAGCAGAATTCTCATGATCCCGTAGATTCCGGTCTTAATCATCACGCCGGACATAAGCGCCGAGACCCCAGTCGGCGCGGCAGGATGCGCTCTCGGAAGCCACGTGTGCATCGGGACAAACCCGGCTTTCGTGCCGAAACCCAGAAAGAACAGGATGAAGAGCAGAATGGATACATCACCCGAGTTACTCAGGAAAGGAGAGAAGGAATTAAAATCGAGCGAACCCGAGACTGCCGAAATCCAACCGAAGGCCGCAATTAAGAACGCCGCCCCGACCTGCATCGCAACGAAATAGTAGATAGCCGCCTTGCGGACATCCTCCTTTTTGTTTTCGAAGCCGACAAGAAAGAATGAGGACATCGACATTACTTCCCAGACAATCAGGAAGAGGATAGCGTTCTGCGCAGTGACGACGAGGAGCATCGAAGCGCTCATCAATCCCAAGAAGAAATAGTATGAAGAAAGCGAAGCCCGGTCGCCCTTGTACATCTTCATGTAGCCGATGGAATAAACAGACGCGAGGAGCGCGCCGACCGAGATGACCAGAGCGAATATCGAAGCGAGCGGGTCCAAACGCAAGAAAGCCGTCCCAATGGGCCCGGAAAAGTAGAGCGGCATTTCAAGCTGCCCGCCGTTCAAGAGCGTTCCGACAACGCCCGGTAGAACGAAGAATTGGCCTGCCGCCGCAAAAAGAAAAAATATTTTTCCCCTCGATTTCTCCCTGGAGAAAATGGCAGCAACGCCGCCCGCGACGAACAGTGCAACACCTATGAGAAAATTATACACCGACAACCACATTCTTCTTCTGCCATTCTTTCTCCCTGGCACCGACGAATTCCAATATGCCTTCCTTCGTGGAACGCTCGCTCAGTTTTGCCAGAAACAGATCGTTTTGACAGAGATGAGAAATCTTAGAAAGGACCTCGAGATGCATGCGGGGCGTTGCAGTGAACAGAACAAAAAGAGTATACACCGGCTGACCATCGAGCGCATTGAAGTCCACAGGCTCGTCCAGATAACAGATCGAAACGCTCGCATTGTTTGGATCCGTGACTATCGGATTGTGAGGATGCGGAATTGCCACGCCCTTGCCGATCGCCGTCGGCATAAGCTCCTCTCGACTCAGCAAAGTGAGAAGTACATCTTCCTTTGACAACCCGGAAGGAGTCGACACTTTCTCAACGGCGCTCGTGAGTACTTCCTTGACATTGCGGCCCTTGATGCCCGGAACAATTCCCCCTCTTTCCAATAAGGTCAGCAAGTTATGGTTATTGAGTCCCAGGTTTATCAGCGACGAGGACAATTCGACCTTGTTGCTCAAAATCCACTCGTTGATCTCCGCGCGGCTGAATCGGTATTGATGGTTGATGCGATAACATGGGATCTTCTTCTCTTTGATCCAACGATATACCGTTTTCTCGTTGACTTGCAACATCCCCACAATGTCTCTGATTTTTAGGTCCATGTCTTTTGAAGATATTGGTAATATAATACTGCATTCAAGAGAGAAGTCCAAATTAATTGTGATTTATCACAAATTGTCCTTTAACGTCCACTTTGCGATTGACGACCTTGAGAAGAAACGGTTGTTTGCTTTCATCGCTTTCCCATATTTTTTCCAAATGCTTTTCAGGCAGTCTGTTTGCCATTTGACACGGGTTTTGGTCATACGAGAACACTATTTTCTAACCGGTACTGCCACCTTTACTGTTCCACCATGCTTGAAAAGGAGCCGGAGGGTGACCTTCTTTCCTACTTTCAAATCTTCTTTAACATTCATCAGCATGACATGGTAACCGCCCGGCTTGAACTCGAAACTCGACTTTGCCGGGACGATGACAAATCTTACTTGCTTCATCCCGACCATTCCATCATTCCTGAACGACTCATGCAGCTGAGCCATCTCCGCAAAATCGGCTTTGACGCCATATAAGGTATCGGGCTTGTCCGACGTGTTGACGATCTTGAAATAAGCGGCGCTCATCATTCCACGCGCCCGCACGGGGCGCGACACTCGATTTTTTCCCGATATGACTGAGATGGTTAAGTTTCAATCCACGCGTCCCGCATGGGGCGCGACCCATATAGGCTGTCCGTGGTACTCCGTACCGGAGGTTTCAATCCACGCGCCCGCATGGGGCGCGACCTATTGATCGACACCAGCGCCATCGCCATCATTCCGTTTCAATCCACGCGCCCGCATGGGGCGCGACCGATGCTAAACAATTCTAACACCTCTAAAATGCGAGTTTCAATCCACGCGCCCGCATGGGGCGCGACCAAAGACGCATACTGCCACACTGAGCAGGAGACCGTTTCAATCCACGCGCCCGCATGGGGCGCGACTGCATTTTCTTGTCGGAAAATCTCAATTCGGAAGAGTTTCAATCCACGCGCCCGCATGGGGCGCGACAACGATATGTAACATTTTCAGGCGCCACGCAAATGTTTCAATCCACGCGCCCGCATGGGGCGCGACAATAAAAAATCGTAGCGTCCGCCGTTATGAAAGTGTTTCAATCCACGCGCCCGCATGGGGCGCGACCCAAAATTTATCTTTGATAAATGTACCCTTGTACCGTTTCAATCCACGCGCCCGCATGGGGCGCGACCCAAATGGTCAACCTCTCCGACAGCTACGTCGCGGTTTCAATCCACGCGCCCGCATGGGGCGCGACGTAATTTATCAGTTGATTGAAAGAGCTCATGCGGGTTTCAATCCACGCGCCCGCATGGGGCGCGACGTTTCGATTTCCCAAATATCGATTCCAAATCGAACGTTTCAATCCACGCGCCCGCATGGGGCGCGACCATGTCCGCTTTTTAAAACATGCTTTTTAGAATTCGTTTCAATCCACGCGCCCGCATGGGGCGCGACAGAATAAACTCGTTATAGATTTTTATTTTGGCATGTTTCAATCCACGCGCCCGCATGGGGCGCGACGGTACACGGAATAATATACGCGTATATTCGATTGGTTTCAATCCACGCGCCCGCATGGGGCGCGACTCGATAATTATTTTCGCTCTAATTATTATCATGGCGGTTTCAATCCACGCGCCCGCATGGGGCGCGACATAAAGTATTTAAAAATGTCGATGGATACTTGGATGTTTCAATCCACGCGCCCGCATGGGGCGCGACAGTATATCTCAAAAGCTTTCAAAGCGTACTAATTACGCGAAGAAATTGCAACCCATCGCTTACCTCAAGTTTGTCAAAGAAAATTTTTCCGTAAGGCGCAGAAAGTGCATTCCCTTTCTGTTTTCCTGGCGCTAATCGCCCCGCATTTCCGTGTAGGCTTCGGTTAGCGTCACAGGATAAACGGCTCTTCTACGTCCGTCAACCCCGTCTTTCCATGATGTTCAACGCGCCTCTTCCAATTTGAACCCAAGAAATAAAATCTCAGACTATCACTCTTCACATCATACATCGAAAGCAATTTGTCCTTAAGATCTTCCCATTGGGCAGGATCAACATTGCACTCGAAAACAGAATTCTGAACGCGCAAACCGAAATCGAGACATATCTCAGATATCTTCCGAAGCCGCTTTATACCGGCGGCAGTCGTGGTCGAAACGTCGTAACTTACGAGTACCATCATAGAAGTATCATCCTAACCCGGAAAAACCGGAACTATACACGAGACAAATCCTAAACTCTAAATCCTAAATTCTAAACAAACTCAAATCACAAAAATCGGAAAGTTCCAAACTGCACCGGTACGCTATTTACACGATTAAGCACACTTGGATTTTGAATTTCGAAGTTTGTTTAGAGTTTCGTGCTTAGAATTTTGTTTTTTTCTTTTATTTGACATAGAACGGCGGATACTCCTGAATATCTCCCCGGACATACCTTGCCAGCAGCTGGGCTTGAATGTGCGGCAGAAGGCCGACAGTCATCTTCTCGCCGAGGAAAGGATGGGTAATCTCTTCTTGTTTCCTCTTCTGATACGCGGCGAGCACGGTCTTCCTCGCCTCATCGGACATCCTCACTTCCCCCGATTCACGGATCTCAAAGTCTTTCTTCGAAACCTGTTTCAGGTTTATAAGATTCAGCATAATTCGATCTCCAAGATAGGCGCGGAATTCCTCCATGATGTCCAGCGCCAGACTCGGTCTCCCCGATCGAAGCTGGTGCAGGAAACCGACTTGCGGATCAAGCCCCGTTGTTTCAACTGCCGATCTAACATCGTTCGCCAGAATCGCGTATAGAAACGAGAGCAGCGCATTCGCCGGATCGAGCGGCGGTCGCTTCGAGCGCGTCGTGAATCCGAAATCCTCCACGGTTATCAGTGACGACAACACCCCGAAGTACATCGCTGCACACTCGCCTTCAAGACCGCGAAGTTCATCGAGAGTCTCAGCCTTTTGAATGTCCTGCAAACGACCACCCATCGATGCTGCAACGGACGCTGTCGCCCCGCGAGCGGCCTGCCCCTTCGGGGAATCTTCGACATTCCGACTCTCGTCTGAAACCGAATCTTCCGGATGATTCCGTTGATGACGCAGGAGAAGATTCCTGTAGTTTGCGACCTTAGCCGCTATAACGGGCCGCGCAATTGACAACGAACGCGGCTCGCTGTCTGCCATTGCATACTGGGCCTTCCGAAGAAGCACGTTTCCCTGCTGTGCACCGGAAACCCGGGCGAGGAACCTCCCGTTCTCCGAGAGGTAACTGATGCCGACATTGTTCTCCGCGCAAAACGCCATGAGTGCAGGTGAAAGTGCTTTGAAGCCGAAGCAGACAATATTCTCAATCGAATGAACGGGCGCCTGGAATACCTTCTTATTATCCACTTCGACAACGAAAGTCTCCCTTTCCTTATGCACATAGGCGTCATCTGAAGTGATGTAGAGAGTGTTAAGATGTTTTTTCATGATTTCAGCTTGCTTTCATCTCTTTGTGACAGACTTTTTCAGTTGCCATTCCACCATCCTCTTCTTCCTGTCGTTCCGGCATGTTGTCTTCCTGTCATTCCCGCACGCTTTTGGCGGGAATCTATTACTTTGGATTCCCGATAGAAGCTTTCGGGAATGACCAATGGAAAGTGGGAGAACAAGTCACGTCAAATATAGATTCTTCAAATACATCTTCAACTTTCTGTCATTCATCGCTTTCGGCATGCAGACCGGCTCGAGCGAACAATTCCAGCACTTTGCTGAATACTCCGCGCTTGGCGTCCTTTTGCTCGTTATCAGCTCGCGTACGTTTGCGATGATTTCCTCGGTTTGCCTGCGCAGCTCACCGTCAATCTCCACCTGCACGCGGCGGCGGATTTTCGCGTAGAAGAATGTACCGAGTCTTACTGAAGTGTTCAGCATTTCCTCGAGACATAATGCCTGTGCGCAGAGCTGCACTTTGTCGCTGACGTCGTCTTTCGGCTCGCCCGATTTGAACTCAACGGGGATAATTGTAAAGGTTCCTGGATAAAGGTCGCCTTCAACTTGGGCTTGCCCCTGCAGAAGGCGACCTTTACCTTTGCCGTGGAATTCCACAACGTCGCATCTGCCGGAGATTCCGAACCTGAACGAATGAATTTTCAGACCTCGCACGGTTTTTATTGTCCCGCGCGACTCATACGTATCCGTATCGACTTTCTCATGCAGAATATCGCCGCGAACGGTGAACACGTTCTCCTTCCAAACGTCCTCCACGTGTATCAGTGCGCACTGCCGAGGGCAGTACACATAATGCTGTAGTGCACTTATCTGAAAGAAGTCGTCTTCTGTGAACATCGCGGGTGAACTTGATTCAGTCATTATCGATTTTGTACCTTAAAGATGCAAAATACGGGAGAATGTTATGAATTTTCGCATTGAGTTTGAGCAGGAGGAGGACGGGCGATGGATCGCTGAGGTCGTGGATATTCCCGGTGTGCTTGCGTACGGGAAGTCACGGGAAGAAGCGATGTTGAAAGCACAGGCGCTCGCACTGCGCGTTCTCGCCGAGAGAATCGATGTTGGCGAGGTTTCCTCGATGCCATTGACGATCTCCTTCCTCGCCGCATGACGCAATGGCCGTCGCGCAAAGCCCGGCAGGTTCTTGCGGCGCT
>JAMCQL010000063.1 GCA_023381615.1 Bacteroidota bacterium | reverse complement strand
TCTTAACGCTCCGCTCCGAAATGTTCTTAACGCCATTTTTTCTCAGGCCGTCCTATGTTATTGCGGTTTTGTAACCGTCCCGAGTTCGAGCTTTTTGCTCGGCGGTCTGAGGCGAAGCTTCGCTAGAGGCCCGGCCGAAAAGTGGCTTTAAAAAATGTTACACAGAGTTTCACCGATGCCGCGAAGCGGCACCCCGCATACCCATATAAAATAATTGAGCGGGGGAAGACACAGAGAGAGACACCGAGAATGAACCTTTTCTCTGTGGAACTCGGAGATTCTCTCCGTGTCACTCTGTGTAATTTCTCTTGCAATAGGGTTTTCGGCCACGTCCCTAGGGTGCGATAGTTTTTTGATGGCTTCGAGATCGGAGTCGTTGATGATGTCGAGGACGACAGGTTTGAGTTTGGTTTGAGCCATGGACTTACCTTTCTTAGGATGCTCGTCAACAGGAACGGCGTGTCCGCAGGATCCCTTCGGGACCGGACCATCTGACCTTGCATGAGAAAGGAGCTATCATGGTACACGTAGTATTGCTCGATGATGTCAAGAAGATCATCGACGATGGCAGAGGCAGTGATGGGTCCTTTATCGTAACCGTAGTTGTTGAGGAAACGGATTAATGTGGAGGCTACCATTCGTGGAGTAGAACGTGCAGGTAGAGTGTGTGTGCTTGGAGATCCCGACGAAGGTCGGGATGGATATGGAACATTGCAGAGGAATACTTTCCGGGAGCCACTCAAATAATAGACGAGTGTCATGTCCGAAGGATCCTACGGACGAGAGGGCATTATCCGAAGGATCCTTTGGACTGGAATGTAGCGAAGTTGTTTTTCGGGAAGGATGAAAAGCGCGGCGGCAGAGGTGGGCAGAAAAGCGAAAGAGAGAACTGGACGACGGAAAGGCGGAAAAAGTCATAAGGAGCATCAAGCGACTTAACCCATCAACAGCCGAGCAGAAGGAGGTATGCCAACGAGAAATCGGATATTTTGAGAACAACAAGCATCGTATGCGCTATGACCGGTATCGCCGCGAGGCACTCTTTGTTGGTTCTGGGGTAATTGAAGCTGGGTGTCGCTCACTTGTCGGGCAAAGGCTCAAGCAGTCCGGGATGCATTGGACCGTTAGAGGTGCAAATAGCATAATTGCTCTTCGTTGCTGCATCTTGAGCCGACTATGGGAGGACTTCTGGGAATATAGAGCCGCAGCCTGATGAAGCGTCATTACTTTTTTGTCGCACACCCGTTAGCCGGCATAGACTTTTTTCTATTAGCGACACTTCTTACCTTTGTTAAGTGTATGTAAAGATGATTAAGGTTGCTCGATTTTTTTATTTTCACTTCCATATACCATCGTCCCATACAATGCACTCGTCTCTCGATCAATAATCATAATAAAAGCGGTTCAGTAGTATGACAGTTCTTATCCTTATCAATGACGCACCATACGGGGGCGAAAAAGCGTACAATGCACTCCGGCTTGCAATGGCTCTTCAAAAAGATCACCCGACCGTGCAAGTCAACGTGTTCTTGATGGCTGATGCAGTTAGCTGTGCAATCCCGAACCAAAATACTCCACAGGGTTACTACAACATCGAGCGAATGCTTAAATCCGTCATCTTGAAGGGCGGTAAAGTAAAAGCATGCGGCACTTGTGCTGAGGCACGAGGCATCAAAGGTCTCTCACTCATTGACGGAGTCGAAATCAGCACGATAAGCCAACTTGCTCAATGGGTAGTTGAAGCAGACCGGGTTCTAACGTTTTGAATATCTCAATTGAAAAGCGGTAAGCTGACTAATCACTCAAGCTCCGACTGAACGACATGGGACGCGAAGCGCTGAAAGCGGACGATGTTAGCAAACACCGCATAAGCAAAGGCAGGTGCAAAACATGTTGCCGATGCGCGAGCGAGAAAGTGTTATCTACCACTTTTGCATTTCAACAGGGTGATATGGCATGAGAATTCGTGAGGGTGGAATGCCCATCGAGCAAATGTGGGAATCCTTCTTTGATTTTGCATTCGTTCTAAGAGAGCTGGGTCTTAATAGCGATTGCAGCACTGCGGTTGATCTTGGTTGTGGCTGTGGAACGTTTGCCATCCCAGCAGCCCGAATTGTAACGGGAGTCGTATATGCCTTTGATATTGAAGAGGAGATGATTGCGGCTGGATTTGAATTAGTCAAATCCCGTATCAATTTGCCACCCTATCACTACGGTATGGTGGGTCAAAAACTACACGCTTGAGTAAAACTCATACAAAAAAATGCTGATACCACATAAGCAATACGCAGAGCCATCGGTGTTTACGCCGGAGAACCTTTTGCGCGAGGCAAGGCGACAAAAAGCACTGCCCTATGTAACGGTTCCGGCAATTTGTCTATTAGACCCTGATGGTGATATCGTTCGTCATCTTGTTGCACAAAACAAAGCCTCTCGAAATCCGTATTGGGCATGCTATCACACCGACCTCTACGACTTTGAACTAAACGGCATTCGTTTCGGCGTGGTGGGCTGTGCAGTAGGCGCTTCTTTCGCTGTATTAGTGGCAGAAGAAATGTTCGCATCTGGCTGCAGACTTCTCATTAGCATTACTTCCGCCGGTCAGATTGTCGCAACTCGGAACCCGCCCTATTTCATCTTAATTGATAAGGCTAATTCATGAAGAGGGCACAGGAATGGTTGCACCAACTTTCCTGTGCCTTCGGCCGTATTCATTCTCAGTTTGAAACGTTTTCTGCTTTGCATAATGGTACAACACATTTTTCCCGCTTGAGGTGAGACGCATGTTGCTATAGTAAGCTACTTTGTCTTCCTGAACGTCAGCACGACTTCGCCTGCGACGAAGAACTGTCTGTCGTTCGGGGGAAAACTTAAGATCTGGTAGGACTTGTTCGAAGGTTTGAGATGTACTTTTCCGTTTGCGAACTCGTAGAATCTTACGATCAAGATTCCAGCGGCACTTCCGAGAACGAGAGAGTTCTGTTCCGGTTCTGCAACTCTTCTGCAGACAACGTAGTCGCCCTTGAAGAGTCCCATAAAATTCATCGCGTCATCGGAGACCTTCACGCCGAAGAGTTCGCCTTCAGGAAGAAGCTTCGCGTCAAAGTGAAATACATCGACGATGTTGGAGAAAATAATCTCGCGGGATTCGATTCTTGAGACGACAGGGATTGTTCGAACCGAAGGCGGGAGATCGGGATTTGTGAGTTCTGTTTTCGGAAGATTGATTCCGCGCGAGCGTCCAGGTTCGCGCTCGATATAGCCTTTTCGCTCAAGCGCCTTCAAAAGGTCGCTGACTGCCCGCGTTGAGCTAATACCCATCTGTTCTCCTAACTCACGGAAAGTAGGAGGCTTAGAATGGTCTTTCATATAGCGCCGGATGAGCTCGAGCGCTTCACCTTGGCGTTTCGTCAAGCCTCTTGCCATTGCATTGTAAATTACACAACACAAGTTTAGCGGTCAAGAAGCTGCCCAGACTTTTGTTTGTTTTGTTTAGCAAAAAGATTATAACGGCAGTTAATGTGAAAAACAGCGTAGAATTTTTCGAATTTGAAGGTGTCTTTTCGGTGGGTAAAATATAAAAAAATTTCGCTTGACTTTTGGGCTGAGTTGGTTAAATTCCAACGTGGTGGGGAAAAGTGGGGAAGTTCCCAACTTTTCCCATGTTTACTAAAAAAATGTGGAAGTTTAGAGGAAGATGTCGTCATTCAAAGGACGCTACGAATACGTTTTAGACTCTAAGGGAAGGCTCAGTATTCCCGCAAAATTGCGAAAAAGCCTCTCTTCTGAAGCACATGATACGTTTGTCGTTACGCGCGGAGTCGAAAAATGCCTGTATGTGTATCCCCTTGATGAATGGCAGCGGCTTGAAGAAAAGCTCCGTTCCCTCAACCAATTTCTGGAGAAGCATAGATACTTCATCAGAACCCTCCTTATGTGGGCTTCCGAAGAGTTTCCTCTGGACTCACAATCGCGTATTACAATCCCTAAAAATTTGCTCGAATTTGCCGAGATCGAAAAAGAAGTCGTGATTATCGGCGCTCTTGAAAGAATCGAACTATGGAACCCGAAGACTTTCAATGAGTATTTGAACTCGCAGCCTGAGAATTATGCCAGCGTTGTTGAACAAATCATGGCAGTGAATGTCAACAAATAAATGTCCGTTTACCACGAACCTGTATTACTGAAAGAGAGCATAGATTTTTTGGTTACTGATTTGAGCGGGACATACGTGGACGCAACTTTCGGAGGAGGAGGCCACACGCGGGAACTCCTTTCTCGATTGAATCCAGATGCGCATGTGATCGCACTTGACGTGGATCAGAACTCGCACCGCATCGCGGAAGAGTTGTCCGCTTCAGACCGCAGGCTCTCGTTCGTCCGTAATAATTTTTCCAGCCTGCCGGAGATTTTGCGCGAACAGAATATAAAATCCATCAGCGGTTCTCTCTTTGATCTCGGCGTTTCATCTTACCAGATAGACAACGAGGCCGGCTTCAGCTACAGGCGCGATGAGAGACTGGACATGAGGCTCGACAAGCGTCTCGAAGTTTCAGCTTATGAAATTGTCAACTCGTACAGCTCAGATGAACTCGCAGACATTTTCACAAAATACGGCGAAGAGCCCCGTTCGCGTGCACTTGCCCGGACGATTGTGAAAGAAAGAGGAATTAAAAAAGTAGAGACAACTGCCCGGCTTGCGGACATTGTCGGAAGAGTCTGCGGGAAGTCTGTGAAGGCATTGTCGAGAATTTTTCAGGCTCTGCGAATTGAAGTGAACAAAGAACTCGACTCGTTATCAGAAGGACTCGACGCCGCCGTCAATTTCACTTCTCGCGGCGGGAGAGTAACGGTAATATCTTACCACTCACTCGAAGACAGAATCGTGAAGGACAAATTTAAATATGAAGCCGCAACGTGTGTGTGTCCGCCAGAAGCGATCATTTGCACTTGCGGAAAAACAGCCCGCGTAAAGATACTCACGCGTAAACCGATTTTGCCGGGCGAAGACGAAGTCAGACGCAACCGCAGGGCGCGCAGCGCCAAACTGAGAGTGGCGGAGAAAATTGTATGAGCGAAGCCAAGCAGCCTGTTGAGCAGTCGATGACTCCCGACGGGTCGGCCTACGGCCTCGTAGAGGGTCATCGACGACACGTCGAGAAGAATCCGCCCAAGTCGTCGTCGCTGACGGTTTCGAAATTCATCGTTGTGCTTGCCGGAGTCGCCGGCGTGCTTCTTTTGATCGTGAACAACAGCGTTACGGTAGACAGGCTCGTGAGCGACATAAGCTCGTTGGACTCGACTTACAGCGAGATAAAATTTCAGAGCGATTCGCTTCAGGCGGAATTGAAAAAACTTTCGAGCGCGGAAAGAATAACGCGCATCGCATCTGAAAAACTTGGACTTGTTTACAGCAGCCAAACGCTTGAGCAGATCGATATAGACAAGAATAAATTAGAAAAAGCCGAAAAACAGGATGCAAGAGACACAACAAAATAAGTCCGAGGGTTCCTCCGCCAAAGGCGGACGACTCGCTTTGGCGAGATCCCGTGGACCAGTGAATTACGGCGGCCGCATCAATTTTATCCGGGTAATTTTCGTGCTGGTGTTTCTTGCCATCGTTGCGAAGTTAGGCATCGTCCAGGGCGTAAATGGGATTTATTACCAGAAAATCGCGCAGAAACAGTACGAAAGTCAGGTTCTGCTCCACGCAAACCGCGGTATGATTTACGACAGGAACGGCAGCCTGATCGTCTCGAATAACTACGGTTACTCGTACGCGGCTGACCCGGAACTTCTTGATCCTTCAGATAAAGCAAAGATCGCGCAGAGATTCGCGGCAGTGTTCGGACAATCGTCTTCGTATTTTCTGAACAAGCTGAACACAAAAGCCCGATTCGTCTGGCTGGCGCGTAATGTCGATCCCGACCAATCGTCAGTTCTTCAAAATTTCAAAATGTACGGCTTGATCCAGCTTCAAGAACAGCAAAGGCTTTATCCGTACGGCGCTGTCGCTGGGCAAATTCTAGGCTTCACGAATGTTGATGGCAAAGGCGCGAGCGGTGTCGAGTTGGAGTTTGATTCACTTCTTGCCGGCAAGGATGGCTTCGAGATCATGCAGCGCGATGGCATCGGAAGGAAGATGCCGTCGATAGATTATCCGCATGTCAATCCGATTTCCGGCTGCAACGTTCAGCTCACTCTTGATATGAACATTCAGCAGATTGTGGAACAGGAATTGGCGGCGGGTGTTGAAAGAGTGAAGGCGGCGGCTGGAACCGCTGTGTTCATGAATCCGAACACTGGCGAAGTGCTTGCCATCGCAAATTATCCTTCCTTCAATCCGTCGGATTACGAGAAATATACTTTCTCTGATTCGAGAGACAGAGCGATCACGGATGTGTTTGAGCCGGGCTCGACATTCAAAGTAGTGACAGCTTCCGCCGCGCTTGAAGAAGGAATTGAAAAGCCGAGCGACATGATATTTGCCGAGAATGGCAGTTACACTTTGTATGGAAGATTGATAGAAGACTTTGAGCGCGAGGGATGGATTACTTTCAGACGAGCGGTCGAACTTTCGAGCAACATCGCGTTTTCCAAAATTGGAAGGAAGATAGGCTCCGATAAATTTTATAGATACGCCAGAGATTTTGGGTTCGGCGTTCCAACGGGAATCGAATTACCGGGCGAAATCCCGGGTGAACTGAAGAAGCCTTACGAGTGGTCGAAGGTTTCACTTCCATTCATGTCGTTTGGTTATGAAGTGATGGTAACAACACTTCAAATGGCGCAGGCCTACGCCGCGATCGCAAACGGCGGAACTTTGATGAAACCTTATATCGTCAACAAGATCACCGACGCGAATGGGAACATTATATTCCAGAATGAGCCGATGAAGATCAGGCGCGTCGTAACGCCGGATGTCGCGCAAACGTTGAGCGGACTTTTTGTCGATGTGGTTGAGCGTGGAACCGGAGTGGCCGCAAAGATGAACGACGTGCTCGTCGCCGGCAAAACCGGCACGGCGCAAAAATTAGTCGATGGAAAATATTCAAAGAAATTCTATCACGCATCTTTTGCCGGATTTTTCCCGGTTCCAAATCCGGAGATCGTCGGTTATATAATGATAGACTCTCCGATGAACGGATACACGGGAGGCGCAGTTGCCGCACCAATTTTCAAAAGAATCGCGACTCGCATCTACGGCATCATGCAGCGTAGGACAACGAACGTATTGAATACAGACGTGAGATTGGTTTCCAACGGCAACGGCGAAGTTACGCCTCCGTCACGCAACTCTGTCGAAGTCAATTCGAATGTGGATCAGAGTAATCTCGTTAAAGTTCCGGATGTTTCATTTCTGGATTGCGCCACTGCGACCGCGATTCTGAAAAACTTTGGACTCACAGCGTCGAGCGCAGGGAAAGGTGATTTCATCGTGTCAGAGAAACCCACCGCCGGAGCAATGGTTCCGAAAGGCTCGGAAGTGCAATTAAATCTCGTGGACGCGAGACATATCACCAAGATGCCTGATTTCCGCGGAGCAAGTGTCAGGAAGGCAGCGAGCTTTTTACTTTCGGCAGGAATTCCTTTTCACGTGGTCGGCAGCGGAAAAATTGTCGGGCAGTCTCCGAATGCCGGACAGCCGATCAATAAGAAAATTACTGTGATCATAAATTGTGACAACAAAGGATTTAATGTTTCAGGGCTATACTAATGAAGCTTAACGAACTGATCAAAAACGTCTCGGTAACTGAAGTCGTCGGCGATGTGGATAGAGAAATTACCGAGATTGTTTACGATTCACGAAAAGTGAAAGAGGGTTCGCTATTCGTCGCGCTGAAAGGAACGCAGTTCGACGGACACCGCTTCATTGTAGATGCCATCGGTAGCGGCGCGAGCGCGGTCGCGGTCGAGGACAATAGTATCGTCAATGACGATTACTTCCTCTCTCACCACACCACTAAACTATTTGTCCCCAATACCCGCCGCGCTCTTGCGCTTATCTCCGCCAATTTCTACCGCCATCCAGCCGAACGCCTGAAAGTAGTCGGCATCACCGGCACGAACGGAAAAACCACAAGCACGTATCTCATAAAGTCGACTTTGCAATCGGCGGGCGAGAGAGTGCTTCTGGTCGGCACGATCAACTATCTGCTGAACGACGAACCCTTCGAAGCCGCGACGCATACAACGCCGGAATCGTTCGATCTCAACAGGATGATGGCTTCGGCGATTGAGCAGAAGGCAACCTGCGCGGTAATGGAAGTTTCCTCCCACTCGCTCGTGATGAACCGCGTTTACGGGATTCCGTTCAAGGTTGCGGTGTTTACAAATCTCACTCAAGACCATCTCGATTTTCATCGGACGATGGAAGAGTATTTTAAGGCGAAGAAAATCTTGTTCGACAACCTTTCGTCCACCAGTGCTGCGGTTGTGAATATAGATGATGAATACGGCGAGAGAATTATCGCAGATACGCACGCTACGAAAGTATTTTATGGTTTTGATTCGAGAGCAGATTTTCAAATTGTGAAGTCGAGCTTCGGTGTCGAAGGAACGAGCATTGTCATTCGGTACCAAGGGAAAGAGTATTCGATAAATTCCAAGCTGGTTGGAAAATTCAACGCTTACAATCTCGCGGGCGCTTTCGCGGCCGCAGTGTCGCTCGGTTATAGTCCTTCGCTTGCCGCCGCCGCGTTGGGCAAAGTTGAAAATGTGAAAGGCCGGTTCGAGCGCGTTGATTCCGGAAAAGGCTTCCTTGTTGTCGTCGATTACGCGCACAGTCCCGATTCGCTGCAAAAGACGCTGCAGGCGGCGAGAGAAATTTTGAAATCAGCCGGCAGAGATGGAAGGTTGATAACCGTTTTCGGATGCGGCGGAAATCGCGATCGCACAAAACGCTCGAAGATGGGAAAAATTTCCGAAGACTTGAGCAATATAACGATTGTTACGTCGGATAATCCGCGGTTCGAAGATCCGGAAGCTATCGTTGACGAGATACTTTCCGGCATGAACGCGCGTGACGAAAAAGTCCTGCGCATAGTTGATAGGCGCGAAGCAATACACGAAAGTTTGAAACGCGCGCGCCCGAACGACATTGTTGTGCTTGCTGGCAAAGGTCATGAGAATTATCAGGACGTGAAAGGCATCAAGCATCATTTTGATGATCGCGAAGAAGTAGAAAAAGCTCTCGGACTGAGAAGTTGATTACGATTCAGGACATACACGGTCTCGTCCGCCATGGGGGGGCGGAGTTCTTGAATTTGAAATTCAAGTCTGCAAAGACCGTCTCGACCGATTCGCGGAGTGTTTGCAGCGGCAAAATTTTCTTCGCTTTAAGGGGAGAGAAATTCGACGGGCACAGCTTCGTCGTGGATGTCATCAGTAAAGGCGCGGTTTGCGCAGTCGTCGATAAAAGATGGTTTCGGGAAAACAAAGAGATTGCGGCAAAGCTTCCGCTCGTCGTTGTGGAAGACACAGGGATTGTGCTCGGTGATCTCGCCAGAATTTACCGTCGGAAATTTGATATTCCGATGATCGCAGTCGGAGGCTCGAACGGCAAGACGACAACAAAAGAGATGGTCGCGAGAGTATTAAGCAGAAAATTCAAAATTCTCAAGACCTCAGGCAATCATAACAACCAGATCGGCGTGCCGCTGACGATTTTTGAATTAAAGAAATCTTATGAAGCGGCAGTGGTCGAAATTGGCACCAATCATTTCGGAGAGATCGAACGCTTGTGCGAAGTGCTTGAACCCAATGCCGGACTGATCACCAATATCGGAAGAGAGCATTTGGAGTTCTTCAAAAATCTGAGCGGCGTCAGGAAAGAGGAAGGAAAACTTTTCGAGTATCTGGCAAAGACGAAGGGCACTGCGTTTCTGAACGCGGATGACAAGAACCTCGCCGGCATGTCGAAAACTCTAAAGCGCAAATTTGGTTACGGTTTCCAAAGCGGCGCATCTGTTCGGAGAAATTTATCCGGCAGGCTGTTCGGTTTTGACGCCATGGGCTGTGCCTTGTTTGAAATAAAATACAACGGCAAGACGGAGCTCATTCATTTGAGAGTTCCCGGAATCGACAATGCGGCGAATGCCCTCGCCGCAGCGGCTGTCGGTTTTCATTACGGCGTGAGCGCGGTGGAAATCAAGAAAGCTCTTGAGACGTACAAGTCTTACGAAAAGAGAATGCAGATCGTCAAGACGGGCGGAGTCACGATTTTGAATGACACGTACAATTCGAATCCCGAATCTACAATCGCGGCGCTTCGCTGGCTGACGATGGTCCGGGCGAAAGGAAAAAGAATTGTAGTCCTCGGCGATATGCTTGAGCTGGGCGAATCGTCAAAACGCGAGCATCAAAAAATCGGGAAAGAAATTACCGGACAGAAATTCGATTATCTTTTTACGTTTGGAAAACTTGCGCGGGAGATCGCAATCTCTGCCGACAGCAGTTTGGAGACAGAATCTTTCGATGACAAACAGAGACTCTCCGGCAAACTTCTGGAGACCGTTTCGTCGGGAGACTTCGTTTTGGTAAAGGGTTCACGCGGAATGAAAATGGAGGAGGTTGTGAGCGCATTGGTAAGCCGGCTTCAGACAGGAGGCGCTCGCTAATGCTGTACTATTTGTTCGATTTATTGGAAAAACAATTTCATCCGCCGGGATTCGGAGTATTCAGATACATCACTTTTCGTTCTGCTCTCGCTGCCATTACGGCTTTACTAATAAGCTTTGTAATTGGTCCGATCGTCATCCGGAAACTTCACAAGTATCAAATCGGCGAGCAGGCGAAAGTCGAAGGTCCGAAGTCGCATCTCTCTAAAGCCGGAACGCCGACGATGGGCGGACTGATAATTCTCGGTTCGGTCGTGATTCCGCTTTTAGTGTGGGGCGATTTGGGAAATCCTTATGTCCTCCTCATTCTCCTGATAACCCTATGGCTCGGCATTCTTGGTTTCACTGATGATTATCTTAAAGTCATTAAGAAAAAGCGGAAAGGACTTATTGCCAGATATAAACTTATCGGACAGATTGGAATCGGACTTTTAGTCGGCGCGGTTCTTTATTTCTCGCCGCAGTTTCATCCGTTCAACTCGATAACGACAGTCCCATTTTTCAAGAATCTCAATTTTGATTATTCATACTTCTATATACCTGCGGTCATCTTCATTGTAACCGCGACATCGAATGCAGTGAACTTGACCGACGGACTCGACGGTTTGGCAATCGGTACCGTTGGGATCGCCGCACTCACGCTTGCGATAATGAGTTACGTGTCGGGCAACATCGACTTCAGCCGCTACCTGAACATCGTTTATCTTCGCGGCTCGGGTGAACTTGCGGTTTATTGTGCGGCGCTCGTCGGAGCGTCGCTCGGATTTCTCTGGTACAACACCTATCCGGCGCAGGTTTTCATGGGAGACACCGGCTCGCTTGCGCTTGGCGGAGCAATCGCGGGAATTTCTATAATGATCAAGAAAGAGCTTGTCCTTCCGATATTGGGCGGAATCTTTCTTGCCGAGGCGCTGTCGGTAATTATTCAAAGACTTTATTTCAAATACACGAAGAAGAAATACGGGGAAGGACGCCGTGTTTTCAAAATGGCGCCGCTCCATCATCACTTCGAACTCGACGGTGTGCCGGAGCCGAAGATCGTCACGCGCTTCTATATCATCGGAATACTTTTGGCAATTTTAAGTTTAACCACTTTCAAGGTGAGATGAGTTGGGCAAGCCTGAAAAAATAAAATCTGCGAGAGTTTCGGTGCTTGGCGCCGCGCGGAGCGGCATCTCGGTCGCAAAACTTCTGAAGTCGCAGGGCGCCGTCGTCTTTGTCAGCGACAAGAAGCCGCAGGAAGAAGCCGCACAGCATATCCAAGTGCTGGAGAGTTTAGGCGTATCCTACGAATTCGGTTCGCACTCGGACAGAATATTTGACGCCGATTTCATCGTGGTGAGCCCCGGCGTTCCGTCCAATTCAAATCTTGTTCAGCACGCGCTGAAAGTCGGATTGAATGTTTACAGCGAAGTGGAAGTCGCATCGTGGTTCTGCCGAGCGCCGATAGTGGCAATAACCGGTTCCAACGGCAAAACGACCACGACTACTCTTATTGGGAAAATTTTTGAGAAGGCAGGATGGAAGACAGTCGTCGCCGGAAATATAGGTTTCCCGATTTCGGATTATGTCCTTGATGTCGACGAGAACTCGGCTGCGGTCCTGGAGGTTTCGAGTTTTCAGCTGGATCACATCGACACTTTCAAACCCAAAGCCGCAGTTCTCCTGAACATCACGCCGGATCATCTCGACAGATACGAGAACTATCAGGCGTACGTGAATTCCAAGTTCAGAATTTTCATGAACCAGTCCGCCGGCGATTTTTCAATTTACAATCACGATGACGAGGCGGTGAATAAGCACGGGGAAGGATTACCGACAGTTCGATTGCCTTTCAGTGCTAAGGAAAAAATTTCCAATGGCGGTTTCGTCGAGCACGACAAAGTTTATCTCGTCGAGGACGGTAAACCGAATTTCTTGATTGACTCCAAGGAGATCAAAATTCGCGGCGTGCACAATCTTTACAATTCGATCGCATCGGCTCTTGCGGCAAGAGCGCTCGGAGTTTCGGCGGAAGTTATCGCGGACGCTTTACGCGAGTTCCCCGGCGTCGAGCATCGTCTCGAACCGGTTCGTGAGCTGAACGGCGTCCGGTATGTAAATGACTCGAAAGCAACCAACGTCGATGCTGTCTGGTACGCGCTCGGAAGTTTCGAATCGCCGATAGTCTTGATAGCCGGCGGAAAAGACAAGGGCAACGATTATTCGCCGTTGTTCGACCTCGTGAAGAAAAAAGTTCGCGCGATGGTTCTTATCGGTCAGGCGGCGCAGAAGATGCAGAAAGAATTTTCCGACAAGACTAAGTGTGTCCTGGCGACTACGATGGAAGACGCGGTTTCGAAAGCGCGGAGAGAAGCCAAGCAAGGCGATGTCGTCCTGCTTTCTCCGGCATGCGCAAGCTTCGATATGTTTCAGGATTACGAGCATAGAGGAAGAGAATTTAAACGATTAGTGATGGAACTGTGAGAAGCCAAATGAAGCCGGCAGATAAGTGGTTTTTGTTCGCGGTGCTTTCGCTAATGTTCATGAGCCTCGTCGTGGTTTACAGCGCGAGCGCGTTCTGGTCCGAACTCAAATTTCAAAATCCGGCATATCTGCTGCGCAGTCACCTTTTCAAAGTTTTTATCGGCATTGTTTTGATATTTGTCGTGGCGAGATTCGATTATCATAAATACCAGAAATACGCGTTTCAATTTCTTGTGATTTCCGGATTTTTGCTTCTTGTCGCGCTCGGCCAACGAGTCGTAATAAAAGGCGCGGCGCGGTGGATTCATCTTGGAATATTCAGCTTCGAGCCATCGGAGATTGCCCGCATCGCGATTTTGTTTTTCACAGCGACTTATCTTGCCGAGAATGCTGAGAAGTTGGAAGACTACAAGACTCTCTTCTATCCGATTGTCGCCGCGGCGGTAATATCTGGACTCATCGTTATTCAGCCTAATTTCAGCACGGCTTTTATGGTTTTGGCGGTTGTTGGAGTGCTGTTCGTCGCCGGCGGTGTCAGGAAAAGACATTTGGCTGTTCTCGTCGCAGGAGCTTTGGTGATCGGTGTCGCTGTAATGATGTTCGAATCTTACCGCGTGGCGAGAGTCGAGTCGTGGATGAAACATGGTTCGGGCAATTATCAGGTTCGACAGTCGGTAATCGGTTTCGGCAACGGCGGAATCATTGGAGTCGGCCCGGGCAACAGCAGGCAGCGAAATCTGTTTCTGCCGGAATCCTATGGCGATTTCATTTATTCGATAGTCGGCGAAGAATACGGCTTGTGGGGATCGATTTTGGTGATGCTCATGTTTTTGTTCCTCGTATTTCGCGGGACTGCAATTGCGAAACGCGCTCCGGACAAATTCGGCTTTCTCCTCGCAACCGGAATCACGAGCGGGATTTGCCTCTACGCATTTATAAATGCCGGAGTCGCGATCGGACTTTTTCCGACCACCGGACTTCCGATGCCTTTCGTCAGCTACGGCGGAACTGCGATGATAATTAATTCGATTGCAGTAGGAATTCTTTTGAACGTTTCGAAACAAATTCCGTCGGACATGCAAGTCGAGGCCGTGCCGACTGTAAACAAACCGCAAAAGAAATCGAAGATGAATGGAAGTGAGCCAGTCGTCGGAAGGATATACAGCTGATGGTGAGAGTTGTCTTTGCAGGCGGTGGAACAGGCGGACATCTTTTTCCGGCGGTGGCAATCGCAGAAAGATTGATGGCAGTCAAGGATGTTGACGTGATGTTTGTCGGAACGAAAAATAAAATCGAAGCTCGAGTTGTGCCGCAGCTCGGTTACAAGTTCCGCGCGATATGGATCGGCGGTTTCTCGCGCAAATTGAAACTGTCGAATTTTCTCCTTCCGGTTAAGGTCTTCGTTTCGGTTTTTCAATCGTTGAAGATTATGCTGACTTACAAGCCGAACGTAGTTGTCGGAACCGGCGGATATGTCTCCGGTCCTGTTTGCGCGGCGGCGGTGTTGACGAGAACTCCGATCGTACTGCAGGAACACAACAGTTATCCGGGAGTCATGACAAGAATGTTCGCACCCTTCGCACGCGAAATACATGTTGCATTTGAGTCTTCCAAAAAGTATTTTCGAATGCGCCGCAATTTGTACCTGACGGGAAGTCCTGTCAGAAATATGCCGAAGGTGAAGCGAGAGGAAGCGCTGGACTTTTTCGGCTTAAGCGCTGAGAGACAAACACTCCTTGTAACGGGCGGCAGTCTTGGAGCGGTAAGACTCAACAGCGCAGTATCAGAAGTCATTGACGATTTAATAAGCCGCAATTATCAGTTGATATGGCAGACAGGCTCTATTGATTTCGAAAGAATCAAAGAGAGCCAAAAAAAGCATCCGGATTATATTCGGGTTGAAAAATTTGTCGAAAGAATCGAATTCGCCTACGGGGCGGCTGATATAGCTGTCTGCAGAGGCGGCGCCACCACTATCGCTGAACTTATCTACTTCGGTCTCCCATCTCTTATCGTACCATATCCATACGCAGCAGCTAACCATCAAGTTGAGAATGCTCGCGCTCTTGTCGAGAGCGAAGCCGCTGTCATGGTACAGGAATCCGAAATAAAAGAAAAGTTTAAAAAGGAACTTCTGGGTCTTGTTGATAATCCTGCCCGACTTGCAACAATGCGGGAGAAAATAAAGAGTTTGTCGCATCAAGATGCGGCTGAAGTTATCGCGAAAGCTGTTTTGAGGATTGCGGGGGCAAATGCATAAACACTTCAAGCGCAGATTCGAATTCTATTACCAGTCGGTAGCTGTCTACGCTGTTGCACTCATACTTTATGCGGTCATAAGAGGTTCTTTTGCCGAAGATGAGTTCAAGATCGTTTTCAAGGATCCGATCGTCTACGCCTTCATCGTCGTGCTTGTGTATTCAGTTATCGTTTTGGTCTTCAACATGCTTTATCAAAGGGACGTGGTCGTCACGGACGACTCGATAATTTTTAAAAATCGGTTCGACAGCAAAACGATAAAGTTGTCGAACGTCGAATGGATCCGTGTCGGAAGAGCGAAGCGCATGAAAGTGCGCGGAAGTTTTCGCGTGATAAAATTAAAGTTGAAAGATCAACTGCGGGCGCTCCGGATCAATCCCGTTCACTTCCATGATGAACATGACATGATGGAAACTTTCAAAGAATTAAGTCGGAAGGTGGGCGGAAATGTTTAAGAGCGTTAGAAAAATCCACATGGTCGGTATCGGCGGCATTGGAATGAGCGGAATCGCTGAAATTTTGCTGGATCAGGGGTTTGAAGTGAGCGGTTCGGACAGGCAATTATCGGAAATAACCGACCGCCTTGCAAAATTGGGCGCAAAGATTTATAAAGGTCATCTTGCGAAAAACCTGGACGAAGCCGACGTAGTCGTCTATTCGTCCGCGGTTCATCAGGACAATCCTGAATTAGCTGCGGCGGGTGAGAAGAAGATTCCTGTGATCCGAAGGGCGGAAATGCTTGCGGAACTCATGAGGATGAAATATGGGATCGCAATCGCCGGCACGCACGGGAAGACGACCACCACAAGCATGACCAGCCTCGTTCTGATGGAAGGCGGCTTGGACCCGACCGTCATCGTCGGCGGAAAGCTTTCGAGTTTCGGCGGCACGAACGCGCGTCTCGGCCACGGCGATTATATCGTGGTCGAAGCGGATGAGTTCGATAGATCTTTTTTACAGCTCGCGCCGGTCATCGCCGCGATCACGACATTGGAACGGGAACATCTCGACATCTACACGGACATCGAAGATATCAAGCGCGCCTTTGTCGAGTTCGCGAACAAAGTTCCGTTCTATGGTTTTGTCATTCTTTGTTTGGACGAGTCTTCCATCCAGGAAATTCTGCCGCTGATCAGAAAGAAAGTCGTTACCTACGGCATGAACGCCCAGTCGGACTTGCGTGCGGTTAATATTTCATTTGATGCGACAATGAGCAAGTTTAACCTTCTCCGGCACGGCAAAGATCTCGGCGAGATCAACCTCAATGTCCCCGGCCTTCACAATATAAAAAACTCCATCGCAGCCATCGGAATCGGTCTGGAGCTTGGAATAGAGTTTTCAAAAGTCAAGAAAGCCGTCGAGTCTTTCACCGGAGTTTACAGGCGGCTTGAGATAAAAGCTGATGTGGACGGCGTGATGATCGTTGACGATTACGCGCATCATCCGACGGAAGTCCAGGCGACTTTGTCCGCATTGAAATCCGGCTGGCCTCAGAAGCGAGTCGTCGCCGTGTTCCAGCCGCATCTTTATTCCCGCACAAGAGATTTTCACGACGAGTTCGGGAAAAGTTTCTTGAACGCCGACGTGCTTGTAGTTACGGAAATTTATCCTGCGCGCGAAGAGCCGATACAGGGAATAACCGGCGAACTTATCGTCAACGACGCGAGGTCTTTCGGACATAAAGAAGCTTACTATGTTCAGGACAAGAAACAGCTTCCGGAATTTTTGATGAAGGTGAAAAAAACCGGTGACATCGTGGTGACGCTCGGCGCAGGCGACATCTCGAAATACGGCGAAGAGTTTATAAGTAAAATGAAGTCTGCATCAGGCAAGCAAGGAATGAAAAGGAAATAAATGGTCTCCATCGATCAAATAAGAAAGTTCTTCAGAGGGTACATCGGAATCGGTGAACTTCTGGCGAAGCTGACGGCTTTCAAGATCGGCGGACCGGCGGACTTTTATCTTGAACCGCTCGATGCAGGCGACCTTGCAGTTCTCGTGAATCTTTTGAGCGACCACGAATTACCATTCATGATGATCGGCAACGGGAGTAATATGCTCGTCAGCGATTTCGGTTACCGCGGCGCGGCGATAAACATCGAACGAGGTCTGAGCGCCATCGAGTTCGACGGAGAATTTGTAAAAGCAGGTGCCGGAATAAAACTCGCGAAGCTTGTCGACTTCTGCGTGGAGAACGGCTTGCACGGCGTCGAAACGCTTGCCGGGATTCCGGGAACACTTGGCGGTGCAATCTTAACAAACGCCGGCGCGTACGGCGAAACGATCTCTGATTATCTTTTCGAGGTTGAAGTCATCCGAAGAGGCGAACTGAAGAAGATCTCGAAAGTCGCCGCAGGCGACTCGATGAGGAGAGATGCGGCGGCATTTTCTTATATGAAAGTTATTACCGACAGATACGGTTCACTCGAAAACGACTTTGTCGTCGGCGCTGCGTTTAGATTCCCGCCCAAAGGATCCTTCGGACGAGGAGACAAGGCGGAGCTAAAGAGAGTTCGAAGAGAGTTGATACTTCGCCGGAATGAATTGCAGCCGGTTGAGCTGCCGAACGCGGGACGCATTTTCAAAAATCCCGAAGGCAAATCCGTAGGCAAACTGATCGAGAATTGCGGCTTGAAAGGTTTCAGAATCGGCAACGCACAATTTTCAACGAAGCACGCCAACTTCGTTGTCAACCTTGGCGGCGCAAGTGCAGTTGACGTGCTTCAACTCATTAAAACAGCGCAGGAGAAGGTGAACGAAAAATCTGGTGTAATGCTCGAACTCGACGTGAAATTGATGGGTTTTCAATTGGAAGAATTGGCGATCATAGAAGCTTGAAAAAGATTGAGAAGACATATTTGAACTTCACCATTGTGATTTCGGTATTGGCGGCGCTTTACCTGATCTCGCAGAACTGGAAAAACCAGCTCGTGCTGGAAAAGGTAAAAGTGTACGACACGCATATCTTGACAAACAATGAAGTGAGAGCGCTCGCCGCTGTCCAGAAAGGAAGTCCGCTCTTCCAGTTGAGCCTTTCGGAAATTTCGAAGCGCGTCGAGCAGAATCCGTTCGTGCAAACTGCCATCGTGGTCCGCGCGCTTCCTTACGATTTGACGATCACCGTCCACGAACGCAATCCGATCGCACTCATTGCGACAAGCGGCGCGGTATTGTCCGTTGATGACAAAGGCGTCGTGCTTCCTCTTCCGCTCGAGCGGAAGAATGATCTGCCGGTCATTACGAATGTGCAGAACCAGCTCCAGATTGGCGATACGGTGAAAGGCGATCTGATGCAGGCGGTGAAGTTTATTGACGATGCGCAAAAGCTCGGCTCCACGCTCAGTGCGAGCATCGCAGAGGTTCGATTGAGCGGAGACAATTTAGTCGCATACACGACCGCATCTTCTTTACCGGTCATCATCGGCAAGGACAATTTCGACAGGAAACTTCTTTATCTGCAGGAATTTCTTTCCAAGGTTGCCAACAGCGGCAGCCTCGATTACAACTACGTTGATTTAAGATTCAATGGTCAGATTGTCGTAGGGACACAGCCTGTCTCGCCGAAGGCGAGCCAAGGCGGAAAAGTAAACCGAGGAATGTAAATGAACAATAATATGCTAGTGGCTCTTGATATTGGAACGACTAAGGTTTGTGCGCTGGTGGTGGAAACCGACCAAAACGGAAAGTTGAACGTTCTTGGGATTGGGACAAGCAAATCGGGCGGCATGAGCCGGGGAGTCGTTGCGAACATCGATAGAACCGTTAAGTCAATTCAGGAAGCAGTACAGATCGCAGAATCGAAACCGGGCACGAAAATAAAAAGCGCGATCGTGGGCATCGCGGGTGAGCACATTGACAGTTTCAAGACGAACAGCATTATAACTATCAGCAATCCGGATCACGAAATTACCGAAGCTGACATTGACCGTCTTATCGAAGACGCGAAACGCGTCCACCTTTCACGCGACCGTGAGATCATTCACATCATACCGCAGGAATTTATTATCGACGGCCAAACAGTAACACACGATCCGATCGGAATGGCGGGCGTTCGCGTCGAAGCTTCGATGCATGTCGTAACCGGGTTAGTAACTGCGGCGCAGAATATTCACAAGTGCGTCGAAAGGGCGGGACTAAAAGTTGAGGAACTTGTTCTTCAGCCGCTTGCTTCAAGTTATTCCGTTCTGACTGATGATGAAAAGGAGGTCGGCGTTGCATTGCTCGATATCGGCGGTGGAACGACCGATCTCGCAGTGTTTGAAGACAGGACTATCAGGCACACGGCGGTGATTCCGATTGCAGGCGATCACATTACGACCGACCTTCGCAAGGGACTCGGCATACTTCCCGAGCAGGCTGAAGAATTGAAAGTGAACCACGGCTACGCGATGGTGTCGGAGGTTGTTGCCGACGAACCAATTTTGATTCCGGGAATCGGCGGACGCAAGCCGATCGAGATAAACAAGAAACTTCTGGCACAGATAATTCAGCCGCGCGTTGAGGAGCTTCTCGACATCGTGGCGATGGAAATAAAACGCTCGGGATACTCCCGTCATCTTTCCGCGGGAATTGTCCTGACCGGAGGAGGCGCACTGCTGAAAGGAATGCCGGAACTCGTCGAGTATGTTCTCGGCGTTCCAGCGAAGATCGGGATCCCGCAGGCGTTCGACGGCGGCTTTGCCCGCGAGGTTGAGAATCCGATTTATGCGACTGCAGTCGGACTTATTCAATATGGTCTCAAGCGAGGCGCCGGAAAATCGACTATCGAGTTTGCAGAACCAGTTCCCGAGATTCCTGCCGTCCAGCAAAAGGTCAACCACACTAACAGCAAGGGTTTCGTAGGCAAAAGCGTCCAGCTTTTGAAAAAGTTTATTACTAAAAACATAGACAATGTCTAAAAAGGAGGCATATCGTGTTCGAACTTGACACAGACAAACAAGGCCCGCGGATAAGAGTGGTGGGCATTGGCGGGTGCGGCGGAAACGCTGTAAACAGCATTGCCAAGCGAGGTATTCACGGCGTTGATTTGATCTCAATGAATACCGACATGCAAGACCTTGAGCGCAGCGTTGCGCCGAACAAGATTCAGATCGGCAAGACCACTACGCGAGGGCTTGGAGCGGGTTCAAACCCGGATATCGGCAGACGCGCCGCACTTGAAGCACGCGATGAAATATACCGCGCACTTAAGGACAGCGACATGGTTTTCATCACCGCAGGAATGGGCGGCGGGACGGGAACCGGCGCCGCACCGATAGTCGCGAGCGTTTTGAAAGGCGTCGACCGCGACGATGTCAAGAAAGACGGACAGGAAGAGCGCACGCCGCTTTTGGTAGCAGTCGTAACGAAGCCGTTCACCAGCGAAGCGAAAGAAAGAATGCGCAACGCCGACTCCGGCATCGAAGAACTAAAAAAATATGTAGACGCGTTGATTATCATCCCGAACGAAAAGCTGCTTACTATCTCTGACAAGTCGGCGGGTTATCTGGCATCAATGCAGAAAATTTACGATGTGCTCTACGACGCGATACGCGGAATTTCCGAGATCATCACGAAGCCGGGGTTTGTCAACGTCGATTTCGCCGACGTGAGAACCGTTCTTGCTTCGCGCGGAGACGCAATCATCGGAACGGGCATCGCAAACGGAGAAAGGCGCGCGGTTGAAGCGGCGACTGCTGCCATTTCGAATCCGCTTCTCGAGGAAGTTTCGCTTGAACGCGTGGAAGGCATCCTTGTCAGCATAACCGCAGGCAACAGTTTCAGCCTCCACGAGTTCGACGAGATTGTCAAGACCGTCCGCGGCGTTGCGAAGAACGGAGACGACGAAAGCAAAGTCATCGTCGGAGTGTCGATAGACGAGAAGCTCGAGAAGGAAGTTATCGTCACGGTTATCGCAGCCGGTCTCAATAACCGCGTGCAACCTGTCCCGACTCCTTCTCCGGATCCGCGAAAGAGATTGACAATCAAAGACAAAGAGAAAACGAAAGACCAGACCTGGAGCATAAAGGACTGGCGCACATTCGACGAGCCGACTTTCGAGAGAAACGGCATCAACATTCATCTCAATCAGATGGATGATGAAAACGAATCCGAACAAACCGCCGCTCCAAAACCCGGCGAGAGGCCAGCGTTCCTGAGAAAGGTTATGGACTGAAAATCATGATTGGAATAATCACATGGAAGCTTTAAACTCTGTTACCGAGATAAGGAAACTCTTTGCGATGGAAAAACGTGAATTGAACATAATGATGGTCGAAGACGATCCGGATATTCCAAAACTGGCACGCCTCTACCTGAAACCGTACAAGGACGCAGAGTTCAATCTGGTTTGGGTCGAGACCGGCGAAGACGCCCTGAAGTTCCTTCAGGACAGCCAGAACCTTGACATTATACTTGTTGACTACCAGCTCCCCGGAATAAACGGACTTGAAACGACACGGTTCATTCGGGAAAGAGGTGTCAGAGTTCCGATCGTTTTTCTCACAAACGCGATCGACTTTAAACTTGCGATCGAAGTAATGAAGTTGGACGTAGAAGATTATCTCCTCAAGGAAGAGGCGATCACTTCCATTCTTCCGAGCATCATACTGAACGTCGTCGAGCGCGTCAAACTTCGCGAGAAACTTGCGGAAGCGGAAATGAACAAGGTGGCACAGCGCGAGAGAATCGACGGAATCAAAAGCCTCATCGTTACGATCTCGCATGAGCTTAACAATCCGCTTGCCGCATTGAAGCTTGCGATCAACGTTCTCCAGCGAAAGCAGATACCGCCGGACATCGTGAGCTACCTTGCCATAATGAAGGAAAACACGGATCGGATCGAAGGAGTCGTCGCCAAGCTCAGGGACCTGAAAGGCGATAAGGTAACGGCTTACATCGGCAATATAAAAATGATCGATCTCTCTGAATGAACGAATGGCGGACACTATACAGGCGCTTGTTGTCGATGATGAAAAGAACATAACAGATCTTCTAAAGCTGCAGCTTGAGGAAGCCGGCTTCTCAGTTAATGTAGCAAACGACGGCGCTGTAGGCATCAACAAAATTCAGGGGAAGCGCTATGACCTAATCCTGCTTGACCTGAAAATGCCGCGGATAAACGGGATAGAGGTTTTAAAGTTCGCGAAGGAAAATCAGCCTGATTCACAAGTTCTCATACTGACTGGATACGGCGACATAAAGACCGCTGTGGATACCATTAAGATGGGGGCTTTCGATTTCATCACCAAGCCGTACAATTTTGATGAGCTGCTTGTATCGATAAAAAATGCGCTCGAGATGCGCCGCCTTATCGTAGACAACAAGGTAATGAAGATGCAGCTCGGAGACAGGAAGTATGAAATTGTCGGTCAGAGTCCTGCCTTGCAGAAAGTCGTCGACGTGGCGCTGAAAGTTGCGCCGAGCGATGCATCCGTCCTGATTACGGGGGCAAGCGGTTCCGGCAAGGAATTGATAGCACATCTCATACACGAGAACAGTGGGCGCGCAAAGAAACCGTTCGTTGCCGTCAACTGTGCGTCGATACCCGACACCTTGATAGAGAGCGAGCTCTTCGGTCACGAGAAGGGCGCATTTACTGATGCGCATTCCCTCAAGCAGGGCCTCACTGAAATTGCGGATGGTGGGACACTTTTTCTTGATGAAGTCGGCGACATCAGTTATCTCGTTCAGCCAAAACTTCTTCGTTTCATAGAGACAGGTACATTTCGGAGGGTCGGCGGAACCGTCGAGATGAGCGTGAATGCGCGAATCATCTCCGCTACGAATAAAGACATCGATCACGAGGTCGAAGAAGGAAAGTTTCGGGAGGATCTGCTCTACCGACTTAATGTCGTGCATGTGGAAATACCTTCCCTCCATCAGCGAAGGGAAGACATACCGCTCTTAGTCGATTATTTTCTACTGAAGAAACAGCGTGCTCGACGTGCAAAGAAAATTTCGCCCGAGGCGCTTAAGCTTCTGATGGAATATGATTGGCCGGGAAACATACGTGAGCTTGAGAATGTCATAGAGCGCGCGGCCATATTGGCGACGGGAGAAGAGATAACGCCGGAGTTCGTTGCACTGACGGGCAAGTCAAAGTCACCTGACCTTCGGAGAATTCCAACTCGCCTTTCACTTGCCGAGCTTGAAAAGATTCACATCGAAAATGTTCTGAAGGCAAACGGATTTAACCGCACTAGGTCGGCGCAGGCATTGGGGATAAGCCTGAAAACACTTTACCTCAAGATAAAACACTACAACATCAACACGCCGGCGGACAAGGGATAACTTCCCAAAGCGGGAAGTGGGAAATCAGCTATTGCTTCCGACTGATACGCATGCCATACCGGTCGAATCGAAGCATGTTGTTCGGGAGGCAGCGGGATGCAAAAAGGGCGCGATCAAATTTTCCTAAGACACAGTGATTATTCATTACAATAATATCAACTAGTGTAATGTCTCAGAAATAGCTTGAATAAATCCTTGAACGCTGGGAATGAACTCACCCCCTTTGTCCCCCTCTCTAAAATATAGAGAGGGGGAAACCGCCGAAGGCGGAGGGGGTGAGTCTAGATAAAGATGCATCCATGCCTTATGACCGCCTCAGGATTTTATCAACATATTTGCGAGACACAACACTAGCCCAAGTTCGACACTTCTCGGTGAAAAAGGCTGATTCCATGCGAGAATAGAGGAAAAAGGTGAAAAGTCGGCACTACAATTTGTACTCTTTCGTGAGCCGCTCCGGGGGGATGAGCTGTAGTTTCTGCAACATCCATGCAAGGTCTTTATCTTGTTTTGACACGCACTGTAACCTGATGTCGATCCCCTTTCGAGTAGGTAGGATCACATCAACGAGTGTCATCGCCTTGAGCAATTGGATGACTTTTCTTGGTTCGTCACCTAAACCGGCGTTCTTGCACATGCGGCCGAATGTTTTCCAAAGGACATACGCAATGAAGCAAACCAGGATGTGCGCATTAACCCGGTGCTCAAGTTGATGCCACACGGGACGCAACTCCAGATCATGTTTCTGAAGTCGGAACGCCTCTTCTGCTTTTGTGAGTTGAATATAAGCCGTCCAAAGGTCCTCCGGCTGCCAATCAGTAACGTTGCTTCTTAGAAGATAGCAGCCTTCACTTATGCGAGACCAGTCGCTGAGGTTGTTCTTCACTGTCCATGCTATCTTTACAACGCCGTCGAGTTCTTTGACTTCTGTGTCAAATAGAGACGCTGCTCTCTGATTGCGCTCAAGCAAGCGGCCGATCCGGCGCTCCACAATGCTTACCTTCTTGACTCGTCCATCGGTACAACTCTTCTGAAGTCTCTTAACACCTTCCTCTATTCGTGTCACAAAACGGTTGTGAATAGCCTCTTCCTTCTTTTGCCGATCTGTGCTCCGGCAAAGTATAAACACTTCGGTAGTTCCTTCCGGTGATGGACAGAGCTTTACTTCAACTCCGTCATGAACCTTCCGCCAATCTCCCGATAGAAGCTCTTTCTCGAATTTCCTTAGTTGTGCCTTTGGCGTTCCGATGATGTATCTGCGTCCTTCACTACTTAACAATTCAAGATTATCCGGGCTAACCATTCCTCGATCCATGATCCAGATCCGATCCGATTTCCCATACAGGGACTCCATCTTTTCTATTATCGTCTCTACTGTCTTCGAATCATGCTTGTTCCCCTCGAAAATCTCGTATCCGAATGGAAACCCTTCCTTGGTCACGACAAGTCCTATACACACCTGTTTGCAGTCAGGTCGGTTGTCCCTTGAATATCCTCGCGCTGCTTTAAGGTTGGCTTCCGCTTCTCCCTCGAAATATGTCGACGTCACATCATACAAAAGGATGTCGTATTTCAAATCGAACAAGGTCCCCAAGCGGTCCTTCAAATGTTCTTGGATTTTGTCCTTCTGCTCTACCAGTTTATCCAGCGCACGATAGAGCCTGTTGCCATATATGTCTCCCTCGCTGACGCCAAACAAATCTGCAAGCGCACTCTGACGGTAGAACTGTTCCGCTATGAATAGTTCACTACTTGCTTCACAGAACCGTGACACGATCAAAACCTGCCCAAGTGTCGACCACCTGATCTTCTCATGTGTCTTCGGAATCAGCACCTCGAACAACTCAGGTAAGCCAAGCTTCTTCATGATCTCCAGTGCCATCCAGGCATCCCCAAAGCGCCGGCACCGCTCCGCGCGAACTCGCCGAATATTAACCTCTACCCACTCCGGCTCAGCACCACCGAAAATCTCTCCCTGTTGCCCATCGTGTCCTTCCGCTGCATCTTTGACTCCAAGCCGTCCCGCTTCATCCATATCTCCAAGGTATGCAACTGTCCGCTGCCGAGGGCCAGAACTCGTTCTATACGTTTCTACCAGTGACCAATAAAAATGCGCCTTCCCATCCTTGTGTCTGCATTTGCGTCGCAAGAACATGGTACAAAGTTAACACTCGCCTCTACCCCTTTGCAATAACCAAGGTCGGCACTACATCGACTTTTCAACCCCAATCCCCCACTCTGAACTAAATCCCCATGAAAAATATTTATTCTGTACCACTACCGTCGAACTTGGGCTAGATCGAAGTGCGAGCTGATAGTGGTGCCATCTTGATGAGAGTCGGGGGTGCAATTCCATCAGATGTCTATGCACTCTGTGGGAAAGTAGTAGACTATGTACAGCTATAAGATTTCCCCCTCAGAACATTCAAGTTCCCAAGAGGCTGGGTGACGCCGCTCTGCCTCCAGAGACAGGCGAAGTATTGCAAGGCTTTTCTGGAATTATCATTTGGAATTTTTGGGGAGGGTGGAGTTTCGAGAAGGGTGAGTGAGAATAATGAAGCGGAGGAGCAACCTGCCCGTAGGGACTGCTGACTCCGCATCAGGATGTCTTGTGCTTTTTACTTCAGCAAACTCTTTCCGTTATACTCCACCATCCGAAGCTTCTCGACATCAAGCTTCTGAATGTTCTCGGGAAGCGGCGCATAGTCCAATGCAGTTGAATATTTCTGTCCTTCTGTGACGACCCAATGAATAAAATCCACAACGGCTTTTCCCTGTTCGAAATTCATCTGTTTTTTATACACAATCAGCCATGTCGCACTTGAGATTGGATATGAATTTTTCCCGGGCGCGTTCGTGATGGAGAACCGTAAATCTGCGGGAAGAGTCTTTGCGGCATTAGCAAGAGCTTCTGTCACTCCGGAAATAGAGGGACGGATGAACACGCCACCCGGGTTCTTCACATCGGCAAACGATATGTTGTTTTGAAGCGCATAGATCAGCTCAACATATCCAATTGCGCCGGGCGTTCGCTGCACCTGTCCGGATACTCCCTCATTGCCTTTGGCTCCAATACCGACCGGCCAATTTAAACTCGTCGATTTGCCGACTTTGTCTTTCCACTCGGGACTAACTTTGGATAGATAATCTGCAAATATGTACGTTGTGCCGCTGCCGTCTGCCCTGTGAACGACGACGATTCTAGTATTTGGGAGTTTTACATCAGGGTTTAGGCTTTTAATCCTTTGATCATCCCACTGAGTGATCTTTCCAAGATAAATGTCGGCAATTGTTTCGCCATCGAACTTCAAGGTTTGGCTGACATTTGGAATGGTATACACGATGACGACTGCTCCCAGTGTCTCAGGGATGTGCAGAACCTCGCCGTGTGCCTTTTGGGCATCGGCGATCTGTTCATCTGTTAAAGGAGCGTCGCTGGCTCCAAAATCTACCGTGCCGGCAAGGAGTTGTCTTATTCCGCCGCCGCTACCGATTGATTGGTAATTGATCTGGATATTCGGCTTAAGCTTGTGGTATTCGTTTGACCATTTTGAGATCAAAGGAAAGGGGAAAGTTGCACCTGCTCCATTGATAATTGTCTGCGCTTTTGTCCCCGCTATTGACATGAGGACGATCGCAAACACTGCTGCGATTTGTCTTGACATGTTAAGTCTCCTGACTTTTTTGTTGTGGTTAATTCATTTTAACGATTGAGCTGGAAACTTGCGCACAAATTGCCCTTTTGCTCGCGGATAATATAATAAGATGTTATGATATCCGGGTTAATTTTCCGTTAAGGATTTGTGAACACTTGTTGAAAAGGAAGGACGTGGAGGCTCGAGTCAATCCGTGTGGAATGGGGCATTCATATCCGGTCGCTCATGAATAAAAAAGAGCGGAGCCGCAGTTCGCCTATGGCGGACCGCTGGCCCCGCATCCTCTTGCCCCGTATGTTGCTACTTCAACAATCTCTTTCCGTTGTACTTTACTAGTCGGAGTTTTTCAACATCCAATTTCTGCAACTGCGCCGGGAGCGGTGCGTAGTCCAAGCTCGCGCACATCTTCTGTCCGTCTGTAACAAGCCAGTGAATGAAATCGACGGCTGCTTTTCCCTTGTTGTAATTAGACTGATTCTCGTAGATCACAAGCCAAGTCGCGCTTGAGATCGGATAAGATTCTTTGCCAGGTGCATTCGTGATTGAGAATCGCAGATCCTTAGGGATTATTTTTATTGCTCCTGCTGCCGCTGCCGTAACACTTGCTATGCTCGGTTGAACGTAAACACCGGCGGCGTTCTTGAGTTCCGCAAATTTTATGTGGTTCTGAAGTGCATAGATGAGTTCGACGTATGCGAAGGAACCCGGGGTGCGTTCGACCTGCCCGGCAACACCTTCACTCCCTTTTGCGCCGATACCGACAGGCCAATTAAGGCTGATCGCCACGCCGACTTCCTTTTTCCACTCGGGACTGACCTTAGCGAGGTAATCTGCAAAGATATAAGTTGTTCCGCTTCCTTCAGCGCGATGGACTGGAATAATTGGACGTTCCGGAAAATTTACGTTCGGATTCAAAGCCTTTATTCTCGGGTCGTTCCAGTTTGTTATCTTTCCCAGAAAAATGTCCGCAAGCGTCGGACCATCGAACTTCAAAGTCTGGTCGATGCCGGGCAAATTGTACATGATAACCACTGCACCCATTGCCTCCGGAATGTGAAGGACAGGTCCGTGCGACTTCGCAGCATTTGCCATTTGCTCTTCTGTGAGCGGCGCATCGCTGGCACCTATGTTTACTGTTCCGGCTATAAGCTGGCTGATTCCGCCGCCGCTGCCGATTGACTGATAGTTAATCTGCACGTCGGGTTTAATCTTGTGGTATTCTTCCGACCACTTTGAGAACATTGGGTAGATGAATGTCGATCCTGCGCCGTTGATGATCGTCTGTGCTTGCAGCATAGCAGTCGACATCAGAACGGCAGCGATTGCGATCAAAACTTTCTTAAGCATCACTTTGCTCCTTTTTTTTGTTTTCGATAGTTGTTTGAAAAAGCTTGTTCAGCCAACATGTCTTCTGTCCTTAGAAGCTGAAGAAGTATGTAACTCTAAGCAAAACATCCGGCTTCGAACCCGAAAGTCCATAGGATGTGTACTCAATATTTGGCATGAAGTGAACGTTCTTTTTTACCGCGAAATCAAGCGCAGCGAGGACGAAACTTTGTGTGCTGTTCGCGATGGATAAGTTCTTATACGTGCCATTGGTATTGGGAGTGTAGTAATCGTATCTTGCGACAAGACGAATGTTGTCAGCAAGACCAAGCCATCCGTTCAAGCTGAAGCCGGTTCTTGACAGCGTTGAGCCGTCAGCTTCACCGTGATCGATCGAATTTACAAATCCCTGCACGCCGAGACCAAAATCGTTGTTTGCATAGTTGACGATCACATCTCCTGTGCTAGCATTCTTCTGTGCAGGTGCGCCAGCATATTGACCGTCGAGTAGTATCGTGAATCCATTGACGGGAATAAACTGGAGATATAGATATCCTGACTTGTACCTATTGACAGTGCTGGTGTTGCCGGCGTTTGGTATGAAAGTACCGCTGTTGCCGCTGTTGTTTCCGAGCAACAGGCCCGCGGAAAACGCATCGGAAAATTTCTGAGTCAGAGATATTCCAAGATCTCTCGACGCGCTGATCCCGTGCAAATCCTGAATTGTCTTCTCAAGTGGACGATAACCAAAGATCCCTTCAGCCATATTGATATTCCACGTTCCCTGTAGACCGACGACAAGATCTCCTGTGCCGATAGGATTCTTCCAATCTAAGAAAGCGTCCTTTACCATTGTCGATAACTTGCCGTTACCGAGGTTCGACGCGGTCGGGTCCGATTCCAAACGAAATCTCGCCCAGAAACCGTCGGCTATGGTGTAGTCAGCTGTCAGGTAAATTCTCCTGTACTCGAACGCCTGCATGTCCTTCTGGGTCTGGTCGTGGTTCTGCATCATGTAATAATAATCACCAAACATTAAACCTGAAAACTTCGGGAGAGATTGCCCGAAAGAAGCTCCTGTCCCAAAGGGATCCATTAGGACAAACAGCAGTAAAGCCGCGAAAATGTAGAATGACCGCATAAGGTTTTCTTCTCCTTTTTGTTTACAATCTACTCGCGGGCTGTGACTTTGATATTAAAGGTGTGTTAAGGATTTGTAAAGCAGGGAAATAGGAGTTGAAGATTTTTGGTGGTTCTTAGCGCATAAGGGAATAATGGATTAATCGAGAAATGTCATTAGAAAAGAATAGCACACGTGAGCGCAAGTCGCTCATGCGTCATCAGTGTGCTATCTTTTGTTTCCTCCGAAGGAGTCCCGACCCTGTCGGGACAAGAATTCTAATGACAAGTTTGGGATTAATGGAATAACGTGAAAAGTTTTGTTAAACGAAAGGGAATCGAGTTCTCTTTCCTGGATTCCCTTTAGAGTCAAATGCAACTTTCTAAGAGACCTTTGAGTTTTGACTTTGTAGAAGTTACATCTTGCTTACAGAGTCCAAGAACTTCGCAAAGGTTTTCACGCCGATGGCAAATTGTCCGTAATCGTAATTCTCGTTTGGGGCATGATAACCGTGCTCCGGCAGACTGAGTCCGAGGAAAGTGA
>JAMCQL010000027.1 GCA_023381615.1 Bacteroidota bacterium | reverse complement strand
AAAAATATGATGTCGGAACGGCAAAGGCGGGAGAAAAATGGAACAATGGAAGCGACGAGCAAGAGCAAAGGTAAAGCCCTCCTCTCCCAGAATGGGAGAGGAAAGAGGTGAGGGTGGAATGGAAACCTTGTCATTTCAGGTTCCCTTTCCGAATCTGTGTTTGACTTATTTCCCACGATGTGTTAAGATAGTCGAAACAACCGGACGGCACGGTTAACAAATGAAGCTGTGGATTGCTTTGGTGCTGGCTGTCCTTGTGGCGGGCGTAATTGCCACCGGGATGCTGATATGGCCGCCCCAATCAGGCGGCTCGCCTGAGATTTATAAAAACGATCGAAATACACTGACCCCAAAGAAGGCCATCCCCTCACAATCATACCGCACTCCTTCTCCTCGTCTTACCATTTATCGAAATCCCACCTCTTACCCTCTTTCAGGTTTGTCGGTTGTTTCACCTGATAACATCTTTGGCTTTACAGAGAACGCAATCATACATTTCGACGGCAAAGGCTGGAAACTCCTATTTCAGACGACTCGCGTAAGGTTATTGTCGTTAGCGGCGGATAAGAATTATGTTGCTGCTGCGACCGATTCGGTAACAACAGGCTTGACTTCCATTCCGAATATAGCCGTATTCAGAGTTATCAAGAGTGCGAAGGGGATTCGGCTCTCTGAGCCTGAACACTATGTCCCGCACATGAACTCACAAATAACATCACTTAGGTTTATAAGGGATGGAGAGGCTGCAGCAACTTCTGTTTCAGAATTCTCACTCCTGAAGTTCAAGGAGAAACGCGGCGGAAATGGAATAGAAATATCCGAGAGAGTCTTCCCGCTCAACGTTTATCCCGACTGGAGCGTGGTGAGAGCAGGTGAAATTACACGCGACGGCTTGATACCGATCGGCATGCCGAGATCGGTTTTGTTTCTTTCTTTGAAAGGAGACTCGCTCGCTGCCAGCAAAGTGCTCAGGTTGAAACGGGAATGTTTTACACCAACGGGTGAGGTGGAAAACGAGGTCCTAACCGATTTAAGTTTTATCGATAGGAAATTCGGAGTGGTAGTCTCGAACAGGCGGCTCATTCTCCTCCATTTGACCTCGTCTCAAAAATATGAGACCTCGTCATTCTACCGCTTGAAACTCGAGGACGGCGGCGAGTTGGCACCACCGCAGATACTTGCCGTCCGGGCTTTTTCCGACAGTCTTTTCTTCCTCCTCACGGACGATTCGAGAATCATCAAATGCTCCGTCGAACCGTCCGGCAGCGGGTTCAGAATTGAATGTACCTCCGCTATTTCAGTTCCATTTGCAGCGCTCCCCGGTGGAAGCGGCAGCAACTTAATCGCAAAGATAGGCAGCAAAGAACTTATTGTCGGAAGCAGTTTGATTTCGATTTATCAAATCAACGGAGGCGTTTCTTCCGAACATAGGTCCGAGACATCCGGACGTACAGGATTGTTTACCGCTTCTCAGTTGACTGTGGGCACAACTTACGGAGTCGCCATCGGAAATCTTGATCGATCAAGCGATAGCTATGTTTATCTCGTGGAGATGCTTGGAGATAATAGACTTCTTAGAATTCCCCGCGGGATGAGAGCGGGGATTCAAGGTTTCTCAGATGTCTCGACTGATAGGGGACTGACTGGGCGTCTTGGAAAAGTCTTCAGTGCAGAATTTTCGTTCGATCTCGGAGCCTGCATCGGGGATGTTAATGAGGATGGAAACGATGATGTGCTCATCTCCTATCTTGGGGGACCGGATGAACTGTATATCAATAACGGAAACGGATATTTCCGTGACGTAACGAGAGAAAGCGGACTCGATGTCCCGATCGGGCGAAGCGAATGTGTGACTCTTTCAGATGTGAACAACGATGGCTATTTAGACATCTTTGCGACGAGCGCAACAGAATCCAATCATCTTTTCTTGAACGAAGGAAATGGAAAATTCAAAGATGTCACCGACCGGTCAGGTCTGAAAACGAGCGGGTTCAGCATTACTGCCGTGTTCGGAGATCTTAATGGAGACGGATATCCCGACCTTTACGTCGGAAGATGGGACAAAGAGAACAAGTTATACTTGAACAATGGCGATGGCACATTCAGAGACTTCACGAAAGAAAGCGGAACCGGCTGTGGTGTGGTACATGCCACCAACAGCGTTCTCCTCGCAGATTTTAACAACGACGGCAAGTTAGACATATTCGTCGGGAACAAAGGCGGAGGCAACAAGCTCTTCATAAATGAGGGCGATGGAATATTCAAGGATGTTACATCCGAAGCAGGTTTGACAGACACGCTCTACACTTACGGAGCGGTCTATGGCGATTTCGAGAACAACGGCTTGCTCGATATCCTCGTCGATGGAATTGGAAGCGTCGTTTACTACAAGAATACGGGGATAGACAGCAGCGGCGTCCCGGTTTTCAAAAAGGTCGGTGCCGACAGCGGCATCATGGCGCCGGATTATTACCTCAGCGGTTATAATACAGGCGCCGCCACTTTTGACGCCGAGGGGGACGGCGACTTAGATGCGGTCGTAGGCCAGTTTCAAGGAAGAACGCTTTACTTGGAAAACCAAACCAATCCAAAGGATCCTTCGGACAAGAATCCTCACAAGCCCAATTTCATAGAAGTTGGAGTTGAAGGAGAAGAATCAAACCGCGACGGCATCGGGGCAAAAGTAAAACTCTTTAAGAACGGGAAGCAGATCGCTTACAGAGAAGTAATGTCAAGTTATGGCTATGCAAGCTCGAGTTCGAGAGTTCAGCACTTCGGCGTTACCGATCCTGATGCGAATTACAAAGTCGAAGTCGATTTTCCGGTCAGCGGGGTGAAGCGGACTATAGACGTAAAGCCCGGTTCATACGTTAGGGTCAGCGAATACAGCAGCGCCGCGAAATTTATTTACCTGTCTGAAAAATACGTTCGGCGAATTTTCTACAGCGAAAGACTTCGTTCGCTTTTGTACGAATACATTTTCGTGATCGCGATAGTTCTCGCCGCCGTCATTGGTTTGGGGAAGATACAAAGGAGTCGTCTTTCTCCGCCAAGCCGGAGAGACCTTCTGAAAGCATTTTTGAGCGGCACCGCTTTCTTTGCTGTTACAGCCGCCGTTGTGGTCATCCGTGAGAGTCTTTTGATGGCTGCGAAGGCGTGGGTAACATGGCACAGCGATTTTGTAATCGACGTGTTAATTCCTATTACCATACCAAGTCTTGCGGCGGTTACATTTGCGCTTGTTTCAAATAGGGACAGGACTGTCAGAACGACACTTCATTCGGAAATCTACAGCCGGCTGTACAGCGCGTTGAGAAGATTTTCTCACGGCGAAGGGGCTGCTGTTTTGCTGAACCGGCTTGCGCTTCACGCATCCAACATCGACTCGCTCATGCAGGTAATCCCGCTAAATGCGGGAAGCGCGGCAGGGGACGCGAAAAGCGGCTGGACGACATCGTTGAAGATGCGGCTTGTTTCGCGAATTCACAAACAGATGTCGAAAAACGTGTCTGCAAACGACTTAAACAAAGTTGGATCCGACGCAACTCTCCGCGGCAGCGAAGGCGCAGTTAGATTTCACAGCGCGGCAAGGGAATTCAGCGAGCAGACAAAAGATGAATTGAAGTCAATAGTAAACTTGCTCGATCTTTGTGAAGAATCTTCGGGCGGCGGCGTAACCTGGGTTACATTGAGAAATTCGGTTGCCGCCGAGAAAGAAATTCTGTCGCGCTCCATCGAAGAAATGGACGGACTCGTGAGCGGAAGACTCAGGGGGAATCCTGAGTCTGTATCCGAGACGGTTCGCAAGATCATCCGGAGCATTCTATCGAACATCGACAAGGTGATGCAGCTCTTTGAGTCCGAATACACGACCAACGTCTCGTCGGTTGTCAAAAGTGAAATAGAAAAGGCGATGGGCGCGGATGACGGCATAAAAGTGGAATTCCAAAACAGCGCGCCCGATTCATTTGCCGTTGCTGCGTCCGACGATTTGAGAAGGATAATCGGCGTCCTGCTCGACAACGCGATCCATTCACTTTCACAAATCAGCTCCGAAAAAGAATGTCATCTGATCGTGAGACTGTACAACGGGGTTTCCGAACTCATGCTTGAAGTTGAAGATTCAGGCTCTGGCATTTCAGAGGAGAACATGGCAGGACTTTTCCAGAGAGGATTTACGACGAAGCGGGGGAGACACGGCTTCGGACTTTCAGATGCGCGTGAGACGCTTCAGAAGTACGGCGGAAAAATTTTCTACGACTGGTCTTTTAAGGGAGGAGCGCGCTTCATCATCGAGTTAAGAACATCTGACGAAACACGAGTGCAGGACACTCGACAAACGGAGTAAACCGACATGGAAAGAATCCTCATAATCGACGACAGCATCTCGTTTATTTCAGACATCGAGTTCTACCTGCGTAACAAATACTTGATCCTGAAAGCATCAACGGCCGCAAAGGGCTTGGAGATACTGAAATCCGAAACGGTTACGGCGGTATTGTTAGACCTTATGCTGCCGGATATCCACGGCCTGCAGGTCCTCAAAAGAATTCATGAAGAGATCGATCCGTACCTTCCTGTTCTCATCGTCACGGAAGTCAACCGGGTGGAAGAAGCTGTCGAGGCGATGAGGAACGGAGCATACGATTTCATAACGAAGGACGTGAACGTAAAAATGCTCGGCGCGAAAATCCTGAAGGCGCTTGAATATAGAGAGATCGAAATGCAGGCATCGCTTCTCTGGGATGCCTTCGGGATGCCTCGGGATAAGTTCGTCTTCGCAAGCGAAGCGATGAAGGAAGTCAACTATAAGATCACAAGGCTTGCTTCCTTGAATAATGATGTCCTGATCCTCGGAGAGACGGGAGTCGGAAAGGATCTGATCGCACGGGAGATTCATAACAGGAGCACTCGAGAGAAGAAGCCGTTCGTCACGCTGCCTATAAAAAGTCTCAGTGAATCAGTGGTTGAGTCGGAGCTGTTCGGACATGAAAAGGGCGCCTTCACCGGAGCCGATCGGATGAAGATCGGCAAGTTAGAAGCGGCAAACGGAGGGACGGTTTATCTTCCTGAAATATTTGATTTGAGCGACAGTGTCCAGTCGAAGCTGCTGCAATTTCTGCAGTCGAAAACATTTTCGCGGGTGGGTCAGGATCCTAAACGTCCACCTATAAAAGCAAGCGTCAGATTGATAATGGCGACGAACGATAATCTTGAAGAGAGAGTGAAGGAAGGGAAGCTGAGGCAGGATTTTTATTACCGCATCAACGGGGTTCGGCTGAGCATACCACCGCTCCGTGAAAGGATTGACGACATCGAGCCGCTCGCAAGATATTTTCTTGAGAAAAATTCCAGGGACTTGAACCGAAAGATTTCCGGCTTTTCGGCGGATGTGATAGAAGCGATGAAGCGGCACCCTTGGAAAGGAAACGTCCGCGAGTTAGAGAACCGGATAAAGAATGCGATCGTCTATTGTGAGACCGGGAAAATCGAGATGGAAAGCTTTCCGGAGCTTTGCGGACTTGGCGGGTCGGCTGCGATCATAGGCGGCGGAGTTGAAGACGGAAGACCGATGAAGTTGAAGTCTGCTGAGGAGGAGTTCAGGCGGGAGTACATCGGGAAGTTGATGAGCGCCGCCGAGGGAGACATTGTGAAAGCGGCGAAGATGGCGGGCTTGAGCGCGCAAGGATTGAGGAAGGCGCTTTCGAAATACGGATTGGCAAAAGAAAACGGGAGCCGGGTTATAAAAAAGCCCAAGCGGCGCTGAAAATGTTTGCGTATAGTTTTTCGATTTTGGTTTTCATGTACAAAAGTATATATTTGTATATAAAAGTACATGAAATAATTCCATGGTAATTCATCGCGTTTTTGACGAAGTGTTCCGGTCCTGGTCGCATGTTGCAGTTCTTCGGACTCTGGTCGACACGACGACAGGCCGCACGGGGAATGAGGTTGCAAGAATATCCGGCATGCAGCCTCGCTCTGCACTGAGGGCGCTGTCGGCATTAGAAGAGCTTGGAATCGTCCATCGTCAAAGAGGTGGCAGGGACCATATATTTACGCTCAATAGAGATCACATTCTTGTCCGCAATGCCGTTTCTGTCCTTTACCAATCGGAAAAGCAATTTGAGGAGGAAACCATAGCATTTCTTTCAAACCTGCTGAAGAACAAAGTGACAAGCGCCCTTATCTTTGGCAGCACGGCAAGGCAGGAAGAGACTCTATTTTCAGACCTCGACATTTGCTGTATTACAAAGGATGAGAGACAAAAGGAAGCTGTCAGATCGCTGATCAATGAGAAATCTCCTCGCCTTCATCGGGAGTTTGGTGTAAGAGTGTCACCCATATTTTTCACCGTTTCAGAGGCAAGGGCGAAAAGGCACACTCCTTTATTAAAGAGAATTGTCAAAGAGGGAAAACTCTTAACCGGCGACAAGTTGGAGAAATTAATTGGCAGCTAAAAGAAGAGGGCGTATATCGATTGACCGCAATCGCTATCGCGAATACATGAACGTCGCCCAACACTTCTACGATGCTGCGAAGGATTCTGTGGAGCTGGAGTATCCGACAGCCGCGGGCGTGCTCATAGTTCACTCTGCCATCGCATACGCTGACGCGCTTTGCATAATGCTGTCGGGCCAGCGAAGTTCCGGCGAGAATCATGAAGAGGCTGTCGAGATACTTGAAAGTGTTGTCGCTGATAGTTCAGAGAAGCACACAGCAATGAACCAACTCAGACGAATTATCGAGGAGAAAACGAGAGTATCGTATTTGGGTGAATTGTACTCTCCTTCCGCAACGCAGGACATGTGGAAAAGGCTTGAACGGTTTAGGGCTTGGGCGCTTAAGCTTCTGACAAGATAGATTAGAAAACCTCGACGTTCCGCATGAGGCAGATGACCTTCGGTCACCGAAGGTGCACCTTTCCTGAGTTTTCCACTTTAGTGAACCTAGTGTAGTGTCTCCAACGCTTCTTTACTATTGGTACTTGAAAAACGTTGAACTCCTCTACGAGGCCGACGGCTCGGCTCGTCGAGTCGTAGAGGAGTTGAACGATAAGTCACGAGATTTATGAGACACTACACTAGTTTCTGGTGTCAAAGGTCGTGGTTTCATGGTGGTCATGGACCATTTCGTGACCGTAGAGTATCTGTCATGGCGTGAGCCATGACAGCCGAGGAAAAAAGTCCAAGCGGCGCTGAAATTTTTCGGAGAAACTGTAGTTGCTTTCAAGAGGAACTCCAGTTTCCTTTTTGAATTATCACCCCTCAAATTTGCTTGTTTTCAAGTAATCGCTTTTGGCACGCTTCATGCGACCTATGGAGCGACATGAACAAAAGCGGAACCTGGAGAGTAACGGTGGGAGCCGAGAATAAAGAAAGAAGCGGAGACTTGTACAAGCTATGTCCCCGCTGCGGGAACTTTTCGCATATAAATGAGAAGCAGAATTTTTGTCAGGTCTGCGGTGAACTCTTAATTGACAAATGCCCCCATTGCCGCGAGCCGATCTACTATCCGACGGCGAGATTTTGTCCGGTATGCGGAGAGAGATATAGAAAGGAATAATGGAATATTGGAATGACGGAGTATTGGAGTGATGGAATGGTGGAACGAAGAAATGGAATAATGGAATGCTGGATTAATGGTATGGTGCCGGCATTTATTTCAAACCTAAAACCAATCCGAAGGTCAACGACTTGTCCACGACCCTTCGGGTCGAGAGACCCGTTGGGACTCGTCGAGATCCTTTGGACAAAAAGGAGTACAGAAACAATGAGATCTGACAAGGCCCTTCAGATTGTAAGTAACAAACCAGTTTCTGCTCTCTCATACACTGACCAGGACTACTACGTTCCGGCGGCAACCGGGCTTTTCTCTGGAAATCTCTTCTATGGATTTTCGGGATACTCGGGAGATTGGGAGAATTCCATCACGATTACTTCATATGCCAGTAATAACGTCGTGCTTGTCACGCAGGGGCACATTTAACTAAACAAAACAAAAGGGAGGAGGTATTATAATGAAGTACTCAAAGTTTTTTTTATCATTGCTTCAAGTGGCATTGATTACATCTGTGGTATTTGCTCAAAACACTCAGGTGAAGAAGGTGCCCAAAGGGAGCCTTCTCTACGACAGACCCATGACGAGAAGTAAGAGTGTAATGCAACTACGCAACCGGATAAATTCATTAAAAAACAAAACGAAAAGAGTTGCCACGACCGACGTTTATTTTCAAAATTTTGATGGTGTAGCAAGCGGCATTACCGAGACTGGCTCATGGCAAATCGGCTCTCCCACCAGTGGTCCGATGGCAGCTTATTCTGGTTCTAATTGTGCGGCGACAAACTTAAGCGGCGATTATGAAAATAACGCATCAGATACTCTATACCTGCCGCCGATAGCTCTTCCGACAGTATCATTGGGCAGCAGCTTATGGCTCAGCTTCCAGGAGTGGTATGAACTGGAATCAACTTTTGATTTTGGAAATGTGATCGTATCAACGGACAATGGAGGGAGCTGGATACAAATCGACTCAAGGTCTGGCACTAATAGTTCATGGACCGAAAGAGATTTATCCCTTACATCATATGCAGGCCAAACCGTTCAAATAGCTTTCGTTCTGACCTCAGATGGTAGCAACACATATCCGGGTTGGTATATCGACGATATAAGCGTCTGGAATCAACCGCCGCCGCCACCTCTTCACGCGAGGATTCAGACCATTAATCCTTCGAGTTTTCCGTTTGTTTACTTGAACGTGTCGGTGGATTCGTTGGGAAATGGGATTTCAACGTTGAATGCTTCAAATTTCTCTGTCTCTGAAAATGGAGTCAACCAGACGAACTACTTTCAGGTTACTCCACCATCCGTGAGCGGAGGTTCTCGCGAGGCAGATATTGTTTTTGTGGTGGACGTTACAGGAAGTATGACGAGTCTTATCGACGCGGTAAAAAATAACATGGAATCTTTTGTCGAGGCGCTGAACGTAGGGAAGATCGACTACAGGATCGGGCTTATTACGTTTGGCGACATTGACTATGTTTATAATTTGGGAAACTTGTATTCCGACACTTCACAGATAATGTCAGTGATTCAGAACGTTTCTCTTGGAGAAAATGGCATTGGAGGTGGAGGTGATTGGGCCGAAAACCAGTTTGGGGCGCTTTATGATGCATCGATGATGAATTTCAGGCCGGGTGCCCAACGTATATCTATAATGATTACGAATTCGGGTTCTCACGTACCGGGCGATGGTGGAGATGCTTCCACTAATCTTTGGACAGAAGACAGTCTGATAAGCACTCTGAAATCAAATCATCTCACGGTCTATCCCGTGTTTTATACAGGGGACGAAGAGGCAGACCAGTATATTCCTTTAGCAAATGCTTTGAATGCAGACAGCTCCTACTATGACGTTTCCGACAATTTCAATTCCATAATTAACGATATCAGCACGACTCTTGTAAGTACGTATGTTGTCAGGTATTCTTCATCTGATCCGCTCTTCGATGGCGTCTTGCGACATGTCCAGGTAAACGTGGCATATGCGGGACTGACCGCCCAGGATACCGCCAGCTATCGTCCAGGTACCTCTCCACAAATTACCAGAACAGATAGCACCAAGAGCCTTAGCTCCCAAGCATGGGCTGAACACACATTATTTACAATTGCTGCAACAGTTGTAGATACGATCCCTCCTTATGTCCAACTCGTAAGATTGTATTTTAAACCGACAACTTCAAGTGCGTATGATACAGTCGCCATGACGAATGTTGGTGGGAACTTATATTCTGCACAGATACTCACGGATTCAGTAATAACTCCGGGCTTAGATTACTATTTGCTGGCGTCCAACGGTATTTTGACTACGACGGATCCAAGCACGGACCCGGATTTAAACCCTTATCAAATTGCGATACTGCCGAATCATGCGCCTGTCATTGTCCATACTCCACCGACTTCTCTTACTCCAGGCATCGCAATTCAAATAGCGGCGACGATTACAGATAACACAAATTATGTTGCGGTGGCAAAACTCTTCTACAGGCAAATAGGTGAATTGCTTTATACCTCGGTCGATCTCACCAATGAGGGCGGCGGTCTGTACCAGGGTACTATACCTGCATCAGAAGTAACCACTGCAGGTGTCGAGTACTATCTTCTGGCAAAAGATGATTTTGGGGTCGCTACCACACATGGAAGCCCAGATCATCCTCATCGAATCCTTGCCCCGACTTCCGGATTGTCATGGCAGATTGGCGTTACAGCTTTGTCATCAAGCGGCGTTTCTGATCCGAGTTCCTATGCGGCAGTTTCACCGAGTGCTACGGACGGTCTTGATACTGCGTTTGATACCCCAAAGCCCCCGAAGCCGCCGACCAATTATGTTTACGTTTATTTCCCGCATCCTGAATGGAGGTCGGTGCTCGGCCCCAACTTCCTGACTGACGTTAAGCATGATACGGATATGTCTTCAATGGACAAGACATGGACGTTTGGAGTAAGCACCGATCAGTCCAGCAAAACGATGTCATTGCACCTTTCACCGAGCGCAACTGTACCATCAGGTTATTCAATACTCCTCAAGGACGTGAAAACAGACAGTGTCCAGGATATCCGGGTGAACAACATTTATGCTTACAACACTGGAACAGATTCGCTGCGAATATTTCAGATGACTGTCGGTGGTATCAAATCCGAATCATATAGTTACGGTTCAGGATGGAATCTGGCAGGGTTCCCAATGAAGGCTAATACTGCAATCAAAGACTCTGTGATAGCCGGAGGGTCTTCAACATATTTGTATGGCTATTCGACAAACAGCGGTTATTTCGTGACTGAAGCTGTTAACCGCGCGAATGGATACTGGTTGGGTGCGCTGTCCTCTGTAACAGCTATGGTAATAGGGGCGACAGTCATGGATTCTGTCATTATTTCTCTGAATCCGGGATTCAACATAATATCTTTGCCGTATTTAGATTCTACTTATTCAAAACACGCATTGTCTATCGCCAACGGAAGCACAGTGCTAAGCCTTGACAGCGCAGTCTCGGCTGGATGGGTGTCGCCTGCTTTGTATTTTTATCAGACGGTTGCCAGAAGCTATTCTGCGGTTGACACGCTGACGCCATGGAACGGGTATTGGTTTGCAGCGTTAGATAGCTCGCTTGAGCTCATCTTCAGTCCGTCTTCGACCGTTCCAACATCTTCAGCGGCGCGACTGTTATCCTCTCTGAAAAAGAGCATGTCAGTGAGCGCTGCCGATTCGAACTGGTTTGTCGGTTTGAGTCTGCAGGCTGGCAAATCGGTTGATCGTCTCGGAGGCTTCGGCGTAAGAACAGGAGCGAGGAGCGGATTCGACGCGAGGTATGATCTTCCGCATCCGCCCAATCCACCTACGTCGGACTATGTCTATCTGGCATTTCCACATCCGGAGTGGGGAAGTGTAGTTGGTCCGAATTTCAGCGCGGATGTTCGACAAGTGGCCCAATCGACTTCATGGGAATTCATAACCGGATCGTCGTCGAAACCGGTTGCTGCAGAATTGACATGGGATTCCACGAGCGTGCCCGCAGGAGTGTCTCTTGAGTTGACTGACTTTGGCAACGCAGGGACGAAGGTCGATATGAAGGCAACGGGAACATACCGGTTCACAATCAATGGCATTGACTCGATGCTGATATCTTCTATTATCACAGGAGTAGTGCAACAGCATTCCTTGACTCCATCGAGCTATGCTCTTTCTCAGAATTATCCCAACCCGTTCAACCCGACTACAGTCATCAGTTATCAGTTACCGGTGAACAGTCATGTGACACTGAAGATTTACGATGTCCTTGGGAGGGAAGTGGCGACTCTGGTCAATGATAATGAAAGCGCGGGATACAAATCGGTCACATTTGATGCAAGCAACTCACCGAGCGGTGTGTATTTCTACAGAATAACCGCCGGCAGCTTTGTCGACATAAAGAAGCTCGTATTGCTGAAGTGAAACGAAGTGCGACTCACTTATATCGGTTTCACGAAACTTCGAGATGTGCATGATAAGTGAGTCGCACATGAACTTGACTAACCCCTCTACGAGGTCGTACCTACGGTATCGTAGATAGACCTTTTATTCCCCTCTGTATTTTTTAGAGAGGGGACAGAGGGGTGAGTAAATAGATGGCTGCGGCAAAGATGTGGGGCGATATTCATATCGCCGGTTCCACAGGTTCCCGTCGAACTGAAGTTCAACACGCATCTGAATTAGAGATGTGCGACTCACCATACGAAGGGCCGAGTGAGATTTGGAGAGTCTTGGTAGGTGAGTCGCACCAGAAGGCATCACGTGCAACTCACTTATCGGAGTTTGCAGAATTTATGGAGGCTACAATCTGAGTGAGGTACACATGAAACTCGACTCACCCCTCTACGAGGTCGTACCTACGGTATCGTAGATAGACCTTTTATTCCCCTCTCTAAAAATTAGAGAGGGGACAGAGGGGTGAGTAGATAAATCGTGCACGCAAAAATAGAAAGGAGAATACCAACCATGAAATATCGCAGTCCAATAGCAGTCCTCTTTCTCCCGATAATTACATTTGGGATATACGGCTTAGTCTGGTATGTAAAAACCAAGAACGAGATGAACAGCCTCGGAGCGAACCTGCCGACAGCATGGCTTCTCATCATACCTCTGGCAAACATCTATTGGCTGTGGGTTTATGGAACAGGTGTCGAAAAAGTGACCAACGGTGCACACAGCGCGCTCGGAAATTTTCTCCTGCGCTTTTTCTTGGGTCCAATTGGCATGGCAATCACACAGAATGAGTTCAATAAAGTGAACAATGCAGCGAAATAAACCTGTATCCACATAAAGTCCGGAGATATGTCGTGGCAAATGAATCTGGAAACATTGTTGGAAATTGTACCAAGTGCGGCGCAGCCATTACGATTGACCACCCCTATTCATGGTGCATCAAGTGCGGTGAGCCGCTTCGAGAAGATATTATTGCACACCTCCCAGCCGTTCGGCATCTCAAGCGAAAGGGCGAAGGAAAAATGTCTGAAAGTAAGGGAAAACGTGGACCCGAAGAGGCGTTGAAGAGAAGGTACATTGACAGGTATGCCACTGCGAACTTTGTGATAGGTGTCGGGCATTTTATGGAAGGTTTTGGAATTGTAGCCGGAATCATACTTCTTTTGATTTCGCTCTCTGCATTGGCTAATCCTTTGTCGGCTCTTTTTGGAATATCGGGTGTTCCGATGTCGATATTGGTTGGGGTGGCGTTCTATGTTGCTGGTGCCATGATTGACGCTCAGGGGAAGGTGCTACTTGCCGCGCTTGATTCAGCCGTCAACACGTCGCCTTTCTTAGCTCTTGAGCAGAAGGCCGAAATCATGTCGCTGCCTGCGCCGGTTGAGGATAAGGTTGAGGAGAAGTGAGCATGTGATTAGGTTATCGATGTTGAGACAAGGGTCGCATTGTAACAAAGTTCCCGAGCGGCGTGTATTTCTACAGAATAACCGCCGGCAGCTTTGTGAAGACAAAAAAGTTAGTGGTGGTTAAATGAACTTGACTCACCCCTCTCTCCCGAGGGATCCTTGGGATATTTTTTAGAGAGAGGAATAAAAGGTCTATCTACGATACCGTAGGTACGACCTCGTAGAGGGGTGAGTGAATAAATCGTGATTCATTCTGAAAACAAGCTGTACTTAACTGACAAATAATGAAACTATATTAACCAGCAAAGGAGCTGTTAAACGATGAAAAATCTTCTGCGTTTAGGTTTATCTCTTCTATTCATGCTTCTTTTATGTCCGCCTCAAATCGCTCATGCGCAGCGCAGGGTAATTCCGGCCGTTTCCGTGTTTGTTTCGGGAGACTATTTCGCTCCGAAGTTTGATGATGTTGATGCCGTGTATAACACCATTGAAAAGAACTATTTTTTGCCATCCGGTAAAGACTTCAAAGATTACTATTCCGTTATGGGAGGGGTTAGGTTCTCACCAGTAGAGCAGCAATGGATCCAGGCAGAACTAGGCGCGAGTTTGTTCAAGTCACAGGTCGGCAATTCCATTAGACAGACTCAATCCATAAACTTCTTGCAGATGTACTATGCAGGCGGGACTTATGCGGTCAATCTCCTTGTGGGTCGGGTATCATTCTTTATCGGTGCCGGCTTGGGATACGTGTGGCTGAACACTCAGCGCACGTATAGCGGTCAGCTTGGCATTGCGCAGGTGAGTGGAAATTTGTTTCAGCTTCATGGAACAGGAGGGATAGAGTTTTTCCACCCTACCGGTGTGTCATTCGCATTGGAGGGTGGTTATTCCTATGCAACGACTCCTTTTCCAAAGCGGGCAGATCTTGACTTTACTCTTAAAGGTGTTACGGGGGGAATCAAGATAAGTGTGCCGCTTATAAATACATTTTGAGATCGATCAATTACCGCATAACTAACTGAAAAAAATTGGAGACTTAAGCCATGACTAAACAATCTTCTTCATTTGTTAAGCTGAGTACCGCATTGCTCATCTTCTTGTTGTTCGGATGTTCTAAGAATTCTTCAACGCCCCTTTCTCCCCCGAGTCAAACGTCGCAGCCGAAAGGAACCATCACGGGTCTGGTAAAAAACCGTACCACGGACGAGCCTGTGGCGGCTGCGAAAATTTCGCTCGGATATAATGGAACGGTTCAATCTACAACCTCAGACAGCGCCGGCGCTTTCTCCTTTGCAGACGTTTCGGCAGGGCAATATCAAGTTGTGAACGGTGTACCCGTCTTCTCAGGTTCTTACACGGTAACCGTTTCGCTTGTCAATTATAATTCGTCTCAGACCGACACGAACAAGAAATATCGGAACTACTATTACAGCACGGTTACGATCACTTTTACATCCCTGGGACAAGGCGACTCGAGCGCAGTAAACGGAATGGTCGGGAGCATTCTCCTGGAGATCTCTTATCTGAACACGACTGTAAAAGGCCAGGTCGTGGATCTAAATATGCAGCCAGTGCAGAATGCGCTGGTTACTTTGTATGATGCCACGGCCGTGCCGGTGGCAGCAATTGCGCAAACAACAACTGCATCGGATGGGTCCTACCAATTCACTCGTGTCGACAACGGTCTGACGGTCAATATAGAAGCAGTCAGCCAGAACGGTTCTCTACAGGGAGCCCTGCCGTTCCTCTTGATCCTTCCTGCGAATGTTACAACCGATTCTTTGCGCTCAGAAGTTTCTGCAGAACGGATCATGCTTACACCTGTTGATGACACTAATCCTTATGTCATTAACATAACACCGGAAAATAACTCCGATGTCTCTCCCACCAACCTGCAGATAGTCTACACATTTTCTGAGCCGATTAAACAGACCGCATATACAAGGACCGACCTGCCGCCGGGCGATAACACATTGATCGACGACATTGCACTGAACTTCCTGGGGATGAAAAAGAGCAGCGACGCTATCGGTTTCTCGGCGCAATGGAACTCATCATTCAGTCAGCTCACGATTACTCCTCAAGGGCTTGTTGGCTCGGCGCGATATAGCCTTGACATGACTCGGGTGTTTAATTCGGGCAAGATTATGGATACTGCCGGGAATTTGCTTGTTGATAATCCGAAAATTACAGGGGATTTCGAGGTCCTCCAGTTTACTACAAGCGGCAACTCCCCGGTACCCGGGGCACCGACGCTCTCCAGAAGGCTTATCCCCGGTTATTTCCCCAACTTAGATTTTAACGGGGGTGTCGTTGGTCTAGAATGGAATTACGACCCGAACGCCCGGAGCTACAACATCTACAAGAGCATTGATGGTAGTCCTTTTCAACTCCTGCGAAGCGACTTCTATGGAGTTCAATTTTCTCCTAGCACTGGTTCGCTTGTTGTACCGCTAAACGCAACCAACCCGCTGAGTGCCGGCTCTGTAAGTTATCTCGTGCGTGCCGTGAGTAAAGATCTCGTAGAAGGTTCATCGAGCAACACAATCACTGTCACTGATGGAGTTAACCCTAGGCTTCCCAACGCGACGGTTGCTGCCGCAGGAGGTACTAACAATTGGACTTACACACTTTATTTTTCAGAGCCTCTGAATATCTCGACTGCAGAAAATATCAATAATTATTTGTTCACAAACACTGGCGGAATAACTTTCACAAAAACTGCTGCTAACTACATTGGCTTTTCTGGTGGTTTCTATGTCGTCCAACTTTCCGTCTCGACAAGTGCGGCGCCCATTGCCGGTTACATGCTGGTCATCTCGGGAGTGACGGATCTCGCTGGAAACGGAATGGATCAAACAGAAAACAGCAGAACATTTTGAGATGACACTGTCATCGCGGGACAAATATGGAGCTTGGACAGCCTAATGATTACAGGAAATTTGACTTACACGAAAAAGTTAGTGGTGGTGAAATAGGCACATGAAACTTGACTCACCCCTCTACGAGGTCGTACCTACGGTATCGTAGATAGACCTTTTATTCCCCTCTCTAAAAATTAGAGAGGGGACAGAGGGGTGAGTAGATAAATCGTGCACGCAAAAATAGAAAGGAGAATACCAACCATGAAATATCGCAGTCCAATAGCAGTCCTCTTTCTCCCGATAATTACATTTGGGATATACGGCTTAGTCTGGTATGTAAAGACTAAGAACGAGATGAACAGTCTCGGAGCGAACCTGCCGACAGCCTGGCTTCTTATCATACCACTGGCAAACATCTATTGGCTGTGGGTTTATGGAACAGGCGTCGAAAAAGTGACCAACGGTGCACACAGCGCGCTCGGAAATTTTCTCCTGCGCTTTTTCTTGGGTCCAATTGGCATGGCAATCACACAGAATGAGTTCAATAAAGTGAGCACTGATGCAACCTGAATCATTGCGAACAATTAAGGAAGGGGGGAGATATGAGTAAGTTCCTTTTTTTCATCTTAACACTTTTCGAATGTGCGGCTGTCTTTTGTCAGCAAGACCAGCTTGTGCAATACGCCAAGACACATCGAGGCAATGCACTCTACACAAGGTTTGGGATCCACGACGGCAATCGGGCAGCGATTACTTTTAGAAACAATGGCTCTATTTCCGGCACAAACGCAAACGATATCCGCGGGGCGTGGCCCTATCCTGCAACCATGGATAGCTACATTGGGGATGTAACACCAATGATCGGAGTTGAGCTGCCTCTGAGAGATTACAATGGAGATGGAAAAGTTGATACTCTCCATTCGATTACAATTACTCCCGGACCAAGATACGGGCAAAGCAGCAAAATTGATCCTGCTGACGGACATTTTCAGGGATTCGAGCCTGAGCCCGGTTATGTCAATGCTGGCCAGGATACGATTGCTATGAGCAATGTTCCGACGAGCTGGCCATCAGTTTGGCCCGACCATCCGGACTGGGTTGATCCCGTTACCAGCAAAGCTGTTTGGAACAGTTACTTCGGAAAGGGAACAATAATCAAAGGCCAGGAAAGTTATTTCGTGATGGATGATGCACAGGATAATAGTGTTCAAATGCGCACCTCAAATTTGTTTCATCCTGATTCCACTGATATAACACGCCGCGGAGTCGGGCTTGTTGTGCGTGTCCGTGGTCTGCAGTTCTCTGACGAAAGGTTGCAGGACATGATTTTCTGGCTCTACGAGTTCACGAACATTGGCACAACAAATTACAGGAAAGTTGTTTTCGGAACAGTCTTTGGCGGTTGTGTGGGGGATGTGGGCCAAAATTACGTCGACTGCGGTGATGACATGGGTTTCTTTGATTTGAATAATAACCTGGTTTACACGTGGGATTCAGACGACAAAACCTCTGATGCTCTGTGGATTCCGCTGAGCCGTGTTATCCCCGGTGCAAAGACGAACATAGGATATGCAGGTTATGCCTTCCTTGAAAGCCCTGGAAATGGACACGATGGGATTGACAACGACAATGACGCGGTGGACCCCGGTAGTCCGCAGTTTCAGCAGTCGGACTTCACGTTCAGCTCCACAAGCAATTCCTATGTAATGTCCAGGACCCTGTCTCGTACCAGCCCGGGTACCAATTCTAATTGGCCGAACAACGAGATTATTCTGATCAATCCGACAACTTATGCGAGGACAATTGTCCGACTTGACACCCTCCTGAAGAGCGACACAGACACTGCGACGGTTTACTCATTAGGCGTGCCATATAAGATTTACAACGGCGAAACACTTTCGGAAATATCAAACAATGGTTTGGATGATAATCTCAACGGCCTGATAGATGAAAACTATAGCATTCACTATCAAAGAGTTTTCAAGACAAGTCAGGGTCAAGTTTACAAAACAGATTTGCGACCTCTTTACTACAGGAACTACTTTACCGGCGCTGGTCTAAACAACACGATGATAGATGAGGGTCGTGATAGTGGGCCAGGCACCGTGGTGACAGGCTGGGTTCCAGACTATACCCAGCCAAGAGATCCCGTTACGGGTAAGTATCCTGGTACCGTAAAGTCTCATTGGGCCGGCGATGAGAACGGGAACTGGGACCCGAAGCATGATGATGTTGGAGCGGACGGAGTACCCTTTACTCATGATCAGGGTGAGGACGACGGAATTCCAACAGAAGGTGAGCCGCACTTTGATAAGACGGATGCTAACGAGTCAGATCAAATAGGTCTGACAAGTTTCAACTTTTTCGGCCCGAGTGCCTCACCTCCAATGAACAATAGTGAGGCGCTTTGGAGTCGAATGGTTCCCGGATACTTCGATGTCATACCACAGCTTCCGATGGATGGGGATTTTATATTTTCATCGGGCTATTTCACGCTGTTACCGCTGGAAACACAGAGGGCATCGCTGGCACTGATTTTTGGACAGGATAGCGCTGCGATTTTCAAGAACAAACAGATTGTGCAAGCGTTCTATGACTCGAGTTACACCTACGTTCCGACTGAAGTAATGCAATCGCAAGCGCACCCTCCATTTGAATTTTCACTTTCACAAAATTACCCCAACCCCTTCAACCCAACAACAGTGATTAGCTATCAGCTGTCAGCAGTCAGCCGCGTAGCATTGAAGGTTTATGATGTGCTTGGTAGAGAAGTGGTGACGTTGGTGAATGAACGACAGAAAGCCGGCAGTTACTCTGTGAACTTCGACGCATCCGCTTTGCCGAGCGGCGTGTATTTCTACAGAATAACCGCCGGCAGCTTTGTGGCGACGAAGAAGTTAGTGGTGGTGAAATGAAAATGGGTGAAGAATGTGCGGCTCACCAGAAGATGAGTTGAATTGGTTTAGTGTAGTCTTGATGGGTGAGTCACACAATGCCATGCAAGCGGAAAAACTAACCACAATTACGACAGTGAAAGAGCACAAGCAAGAAAATGGGGAGTTCAAAATGGTCTCTCTCGTCAAGACACTCAAGACGAGATTCGAGTTACTCAGTCGTGTTATTCCGTTGACTGTTGCATTCATAACTGCCAAAATCGTCTTTCATTCCCTTGGATGGGAGCCATTCACGGCTGGGCTTATGCCCCTCTTTGTGGCCGCGTTGACCGGTATCGTGTTTCTGCTCGGCTTCATTCTGGCAGGCGTTTTTTCTGATTACAAAGAGAGCGAGAAAATCCCGGGTGAAATTGTAGGAAGTCTGAATGCGATCTGGCATGAGGCATACATGCTCATAAAGGCTTCAGGCTCTTCCGCAGGTGACGAATTGCAGAAAAAGGTACTTGACTTCATCGATATGGTCAACCCCGAATTCCTGATAAACAAAAATGGCAAGCTCCTCGAATTGGTAGATTCATTCTCTGATGACTTTATACGGATGGACAAAGAGGCTCCAGTACCCATCGTGGTGAGATTGAGAAACGAACAAAATAATCTCATGAAGCTTCTCATAAGAATTAAGGTCATAAGAGATACGTCGTTCGGTTATTCTGCACAGTTGGCGGCCAGTCTGATGGTATTTCTGTTTGCTTTATCTCTTCTTCTGTTGCGAATAGAGCCTTTTGCCGAAGGGTTATTTAACACAAGTCTCTTCGTTTTCATCCTTGTCTCTATCATCTTCATCATCAGGGACACCGACAATCCATTTGAGTATGAAGAAGATCATACGGGCATCGACGAGGTGAGTTTCGATGTCCTTTATGATTTCAAGGAGAGAATCTTGAGGATGAAAATATGAACCGGAAATTATTGGTCATCCTCACTTTCGCCCTCTTGTGGTTTATCGGATGCGCCTCCGAGAAACAAACCACCACCAGCCGGAATGTTGAGGGTTATCAGTCCACCTCGAGCAAGCCCGCTTGGATCATGTCGGGCAAATATCCATCATACCCTGAGCCACGATATGTAGTAGGAGTCGGGTTGTCTAAAGCGACGGGGGATCCAGTCGCTGATAGACGGGCAGCAGATCAAAGCGCAATCTCCGAAGTTCTCCAACAGATTACTGCCAACGTATCGTCGGATATAACGTTTGAGAAGACTGAGATAATAGGTGACAAGGTACAAATAAGCCTTGAAAAAACGGTTGCGAATTCAAGGGTCAGAACATCACTTACCATAAGCGGTTTGAAAATCGAGGAGCGTTACTATGATCCTGAAGCAAAACTCTTTTACTCGCTCGCAGTTCTCGATAGGGTTGAAGCATCAGCCCCGATCTATTCGTCTCTTAGACAGGAGTCAATAGGGTTTCGCACTTGCCTCACGGCTTCTGAGTCGAATTCGAAACTTGGAAGGATTGAGCAGTCATTGGTCGGCCTCAAAGCCGCGTTGCGATCAGCGGCAGGGTTCAAAGACATCCTTCCGCAGTTTCGTATCCTTGCCACGCCGGATATGTTAGCTGATTCTTTGATCGCGAATCCGCCATCCGCCACGGTGATACTGAACAGGATGACGGATTATCTGTCCCGTGTAAAGTTGAGCGTTGTCGCCGGAGGTAAGCAGAAATATATTCTCGGTAAGCCGCTTCAGGTTCCCCTCACCGTCCGTGTGACCATTGATTCTGGTGAAGCGGTAGCGGGTTTACCTGTTTCATTCCGGTTTGAGTCCGGTCGCGGAGAGGTTACCTCTCAGGGCATGACAGACAGTGCGGGCATTGCATCAGCCATCGTCGAAAATGTCGATCGTGCAAATGTCCCGGTTTACACAATTGCCGCGGAGATCGGTTTTCAGCACCTTGCCGATACAGCGAATTATGCCGCTCAATGGAACAACGGCCTCAGTAACGGAAATCGAAAAGTCCTCTTCCAATTCCAGCGAAAGCTTGCACCAAGGCCGCTGAAGGTGCTGATTCTGCTAAGCGAGTCCCGTGCTTCAAGTGCCTCAATGATTGCTCAATCAGTCATGTCACAGGAGTTCTCTGAAGTTGGATTCAGCCCGGTGACTCAATCAGACATTGGCGTGTTGGACACAAAATCCGTAGTGAAAGCCGTACAGCAGGCTCAGTTTGAATCTTTGCGACATCGGTTTCCGGGGAAATTCGATCTCATAGTTGTAGGGGAGATTTCCGCAAGTCCTCTGAGTGACGTTGAAGGCATGAAAATATACGTGGCGAAGGGTTCAGTCAAAGCATTCTCCGTATCGAACGGCGTAAACCTCGGGGCCGATTCCTTTGAAAATGTGCGCGGTTTCGGAAACAGCGATGAACAGGCAAGTGAAAGCGCAATTCGCAACGGTGCCTCGGATGCTGCGGAAAAGATAATTGGAGACATCTTATCGAAATACTGATCCACAAATGAAAATGGAGGTATAAATGAGTACTCGTATGTCACGACTGTCGGTTTTGGTTGCGATTCTCCTTCTTCCGATGATAGGGTATTCCCAGGGAGCACTCGATCAGAGAATCGGTGAGTTGAGCCAGCAAATTGCCAGTGAAATGACTCAGAATCAAAAGACGACAATTGCTGTTGTGGAGTTCTCCGACTTGCAGGGAAACGTCACTGACTTTGGAAGGTACTTGGCAGAAGAACTTGTAACCCGACTTTTCCAGACAGGAAAGTTCAAGGTCATTGAAAGGCAGCTGCTGAATAAGGTGGTGCACGAACAAAAGTTGAGTTTAACTGGTCTGGTTGATCCTAACACAGCCAAACAGTTGGGCAGAATACTCGGCGTCGATGCCATTGTGTCGGGCACAATAACTGATTTGGCACAGAGTCTTAAGGTAAATGCTAGGCTGATCAGCACAGAGACTGGTGAGATATTCGCGGTAGCATCGGTGGAAATCTTCAAGGATGAATCGGTAATGAAACTGATGTCCAGTGGTACTGGCGGCCCTACTGAAGCACTAGGGAGGCCCGCGGTCACCGTCACTCAGCCGACCGTGAATCCCAACTATGTTGTTCAGAAACATGGACTGAAGATTACGGTTGTTTCCATCAAGAAGGAACTAAACACCGTCATCATGGTTCTGAGTTTCGAGAACATGGAGACTAAGCAGTACAATGCCTGGCTTTGGGGTTCTGGGGGGTACACCTATCTTCTCGATGATGAAGGAAGGAGATGGAATCTTCAGGATGAGAGTGCGGGGTTAAGGTCATCTGTCACGCTGATCCCAGGGACTCAACTAACCAGCAGATTCAAGTTCGTTTCAAATGATCAAGACGCGACAGGCAAGGTCTTCACCCTGATTATGAAACTTGATCGTAGCACCGAGGCATCTGGTTCGGGTAATCCAATCGATTTAGCAATAAACAATCTTTCGCCTTAATGACTACTGAATCCAATCTTACGCAATTTCGTGGCGATCTCTAACCAACCAAAGGAGTTATTCAAATGGCAAGAACAGAAAGCAAGTCCATTCAGGTTCATCCGAGCGATGAACAAAACCAAATCAACCTGATGCAGAGATTCCACTGGAATCTGCAAAACTCACAGGAAATCAATGTTAAAGACAGTCACCTTGAAACCAGGGGAAATGATTTGGTCTCAGTTACTGAAAGTCAACATTACGTCAAACTCCTATTCACGCGTGATCTTGACACTCCAAATCTTGACAAACTCAAAGCGCTTGAGAACGAATACTTTTCTATGCAGCTTCCCAAGAAGCCCGGATTTGTTGCTCCAGTCGTGGTAACCATATTAGCCCTTCCTATTCTCAGTGGGCTGGGAGCCGCGATGGGAGCAGTCGGCGCTGTACTTGGTTTTATCCTGGCGATAGTTGGTGGTGTGTTCTGGATAAAGAAAAATGTCGATACGCGAAATGGAATTCAGGCCATGGCGGCCCGCCACGCGAAAAGGAGGAACGAAATTCTGGAGGCGTGTGATAAACTGTGAGAGTATGTCTAACCGACGCAAGCACTGCGATTTTCAAATCGTTTGATTGGATTAGATCACATTTGCCGGGTAGTGCTTGCGTTCGTCGTACAGCCCCGATGCAGTCAAAGGGATCCTCGTGATCTCTATTCGACTGCCCTCAAGCGCGAAGTGGTACTTGCAGTGAAGAAAGAGATAGGAAACATCAAGAAGGGAAGGGTTACATGAAAAAGACAACATTTCTTGTATTCTTCTTCATTTCCTCTGTAGTGGGAGAGGCTCAGAATTCTTTCTGGCATAGTCTCAACGGCCCATGTGATCGCTATTTCTATTCTGTCGCAATCGACACATCAAGAAATCTGGCGTATGGAACCGATTATGCCGGCCTCTTCCGTTCTTCAGACTCAGGTGAAAGCTGGAGCGATGTCAGCACCCCAGGTTTAGCGAGTCTAGCCGTGGATTCCTCCGGAAATGTTTTCGGTGTAAATAATAGCGGAATATTCAAATCGACCGATAAAGGCGATACGTGGACGCAAGTCGGATCATTCCAGGGGTGGTTTTATTTGATCCACATAGATGAACTGCAGCGCATCTTCGCCCTATCGGCATATGGAGTCTACAGCTCAACGGACGATGGCAGTACATGGAGCCATATGAATCAGGACTTCGGAAGAGGAGCTACCGTCCAAGCGTTGACATCGAATCCAGTTAGTCATCATTTATTTGCCGCCTCCTTTAGTCCGTGGGGTGTATTCCGGTCCACAGATAATGGTGTCACCTGGGACAGCGTTAACACGGGACTCACTACTACACGTGTTAACTGTCTCGTGGCAAGCTCCAACGGTTATCTCTATTCTGGCACTGATTACGGAGGCATTTTCCGCTCGACCAACGATGGAGCAAGTTGGTCCATCGTGAACTCAGATGTATCTGGGTCCAGGGTCGTCACGATTGCCATCAATCCCCATAACGGTTTCATCTTTGCGAATACATTCGGTTCGGTCGCCCGTTCCACAGATGGCGGTAATACTTGGACATATTACAATTCAAACCTTACACCCATCGACTACTTTAAAGGAATCTATGTGCTGCCTGGCCAAGATCTCGTCGCCACGACCTGGTACAACGGCAATTACCTTTCAACTGATCAAGGTCAAACCTGGAAACAAGCGAACGTGGGATTAGCAAACACAACCGTTTCGGCTGTTCTTGTCACTTCAACTGAGGCGATGTTGGTGGCCGCTGAAAACGGTCACCTTTTCCGCACAACTGATGGCGGAAATACCTGGACATTTGATTGGCTATTTGGCAGTACTCCTGTTAATCATCTCATCTTGAGTAAATCGGGCACAATCTTCGCTGGAACAAATGGTGCAGGTGTTTACCGATCAACAGACGATGGTGAATCGTGGCAACAAACAAATAACGGATTGACAACCATCTCCATTAACTCGATTGCGACAGATACATCAGACGGAGTCTACGTAGGAGGATATGGCGTCGTATTCAAGAGCACCGACGCTGGCGCGGACTGGGTCCGGGCTTCCCAGGGAATTACAGATACCAAAATCAATTCTATCACATGTGGCGCTGATGGCACTCTTTATGCCGGTACAAGCCCAGCCGGCATCTTCCGTTCGACGGACGGGGGATCGAGCTGGTCGCAGGTAAACAATGGCTTGACAGACATGAATGTGACAACCCTTGCCATTAGCAGTGGTGGCAGCATCTTTGCAGGAACGAACGGCGGTGGTGTCTATCAATCCTCCGATCATGGAGACAGTTGGAGTCCATTGGGTGGTGTTCTCAGCGAAGATTCGGTGAGTTCGGTCGCCGTGAATTCTGTAGAAAAAGTTTTTGCCGTCACGACTTCAGATGGAGTCTATTATTCCACTGATAACGGCGCGACATGGTCAAATATTGACTCGACGGAATTGGATGTCCAAGTTCTCGCTTTCGACAAAAGTGGTTATCTCCTCGGCGGCACTAACGGGAAAGGACTTCTGAAGAGTAATCATTCCACATTAACGGATGCACTATCGCAAATGAGAGAGCCTTCAAAGTTCTCTCTGCATCAGAACTATCCTAATCCGTTTAACCCGTCCACAACTATCAGCTACCGACTATCGGCTGGAGGTTCTGTCACACTGAAAGTCTATGATATACTCGGAAGAGAAGTCAAAACACTTATTAATGGCTGGCAAGCTGCGGGCAACCATCAAGTGACCTTAGATGCTGCAGGATTGTCAAGTGGCGTGTATATTTGCCGCCTGACTTCTGGCCCTTATACAAATGCGAGAAAGTTGGTACTCCTCAAGTGAGCAGACACATAACAACTCACAGACGATGATAAAGGAGTTAGGAGAATGAAACGTTATTACCGATCATTGAAGAGACACTTCACGTTCTTTCTGATATCCATCTTTGTGGTGCCATTTGCAGTTTACTCGCAGAAGCCGCAGTGGATAAACTACACAAACATCGATTACATCACTTCACTTGCCTGCTACAACGACACATTATGGATCGGTGCAAGAGGAGGCGTCGTCCGGTTCGATCCGGTAACCTCGTCAAAAGCGATCTTCACTCGAGCTGATGGACTAGTTGCTAATGACGTACAAGCGTTGGCGGTTGGTGCTGACGGCCGGGTATGGGTTGCTGGCAATTGGGGAAACGACGGGATAGGAGTATACGACGGCACAAAATGGTCCACCGTAGCAACTGGCAATTCCCAGCCGATTGGAGGCATCTACAAAATGCAGGTAGCACCCGATGGGACGGTTTGGTTCAATATGGGGGTTGGTGGGCTATGGAATTATAAAAATGGGGCTGTCAATAAAATTCTTACCGGTGACGCTTACATACAATCGTTTGCCGTTGACAGGTCCGGCGGAGTGTGGGCAGTCAATGGCCCCGGCGTAGAACATTATGATGGCACTAAGTGGACTCAGATGGATAGTTCAAACAGCGGTCTTGGCTCGAATAGCGTGAGCGCAGTTTTGGCTGACAATCTCGGCAGAACATGGTTCTGTACTGCGCGGGGAATCTCAATGTACGACGGTGCGTCATGGCACGAGTACACAACTCCATCGACTGTGGCCTCAACCTCGAGTCTTAGTTTATCCACCGTCGATTCAAAAGGGAACCTCTGGCTTACGTACTTGCCATGGGGTACCGCTCCGAAAATTCTTGAATTCGATGGAGCACAGTGGCGGGTCTTTGATTCAACTACCACAAAGTTACCACCTTACTCAAGAATTACATGCAGTTGCGCGGACAGTCTTGGAAACGTCTACTTTGCGTTGGTCCCGGTTCTAATGACACAGAATGATTTGGCATGGCGAGACGGTGGACAGCTACTTATGTTTGATGGGACCAATTGGAAAACCATTGATGTCCATTCTGGTACGTTACCGTTTTCCCCCGTTTATCATTTTGGTTTATCGACAGATGGCGCAATCTGGATGGGTACCACTCAGAATGGAGTCGTCGAAGACAAGGGCACTTCGTGGAAAACTTTTGACTCACTGAATAGTGGGATTTATGCCTCTAACATGGTAAATCAGATTAGTTTTGACAGATCCGGCAATCCTTGGATTGTCGGAGGTTCGTGGAGTGTCGGAGGGAGCACCATGGGCAAATATTATTTCGAAGGAGGCGCATCACATTTCGATGGTACAAAATGGACCACTTACAATCTTGCAAAAGGGAATTTCCCCAGTAATGATATCGAGTGCGTCACAATAGATAAGGATAATGTTGCATGGTTCGGAACTTACGACAAAGGAGTTGTGAGATACGACGGAACAGCATGGATTACATACGATACTTTGAATAGCCCTTTACCCTCAAATACTGTCTACTGTTGCGTGGTTGATGCCCAAAACAATGTCTGGTTTGGGACAAACAAAGGAGTCGCGAAATTCGACGGTACGAACTGGACCGTTCGCAATTCTCAGAACAGTGGCTTGCCGTATGACTACATTTGGTCGATGGCCGTGGATAAGACAGGTAAGATTTGGTTCCTGGTCTGGAATTGGGTGAACTATAACCTCTTCGGCAATTATGTTGTTAGTTATGATGGGTCTCAGTGGAATTCCTGGAGCGCTCCAGCCCCAGCACATTGTTTTTGCATAGACTCGACAAACTCAGTTTGGGTTGGTACCTATGGAAATGGTGTCTCCAAATTTGATGGTACTTCATGGACCACTTTCACGACAGCGAATAGCGGCATAGGATATAACTACATCGAAGGTATCATGGCTGACAACCACGGGAATATTTGGTTTGGTGCCCAGGACTATGGAGGCGGCGTCAGCGTCTACAATCCGAACGGTGTGACAAAGGTAGAACGGCCGATGGAACCGCCATCCAACTTCAGGCTTTATCAGAATTATCCGAACCCTTTCAATCCGACAACTATCATCAGCTATGATTTGCCTGTGAGTAGCCATGTCACAATAAAGGTGTATGATGTTCTTGGAAGAGAAATGGAGACGCTGATTAGCGAGCGTCAGAGCGCGGGAACTCATTCAGTGAGATTTAACGCAAGCAATCTTCCGAGCGGAGTGTATTTCTACAGACTTCAGGCAGGCAATTATGTTGAGGCGAGGAAGCTGATGGTGCTGAAATGAGTGCGTGCAGGTGGCGGCGCTCGGTCATGGGCAGCGTTGTTCGATTTTCTGCTTCACTTTCTCACTCGCCTATCCCTGTGCTGGTCATTTCCACCCCAGCTTCTTCTCAGAGTCAGAGATTCATGATAGGAAATGCGGACCGCTTATCTTTCTCGGGGAAAAAGCTGTTCAGGGAAATCTGCACGTATGTCAATCCAACTCCTGAAATATTAGAGGTAAAAGGCCCAAATGCGTAGGGTACAATTGTTCAGCCTTAGGCACACCAAAGCTGCCGGTCACGTTTTCTCCACATGGATTGTTTATTCTCTTCTCTTTTCATTCGGCACTTATACCGTTGCTGGTTGCTACAGTTACTCCGCTGGTCCGTTAGTGCGAACAGAAATGGTGCCAGGGAGTGAGGTCACTGATTCATACACCTACCAAACCGAGTTAGAGAAGACTCCGACAGTTGAGGACACCCGCGCACAGATACTGATCACGAAAACTCCACAAATTCGATACACGCAAGTTGAGAAGAGAGCCGAAGTACAACAGACTAGTGGGATAGGATCGCTGCTCATGATGGTCGCCAGTGTAGGAGCCATTGTGGGCGGGTACCAAATTGATTCGTTGGCCGGCAACAACGGTGGACAAAAGGCGCTCGGGATAGGTTTGATGGTTATCGGCGGAGTGTTGTTTTTTGGATCTCTGTTTGCCATGAAAAGCGCAGGCCAGGTAACTCAGACCGGCGATCTAGTCAATGGTCAAACGAGTAGGACATTCAGATCAGGCACAGCGGTCCCACTGTCCAATCAAAAGGTCATTGTTACGGCTGGTCGGACTTCTCGGGAATATACCACCGACTGGCAGGGGATGTTCACATTTGACCCTGTTGCCGACTTCGGAATGACTTATTTCTCAGGCCCGCAGAATGTCTATTTCAATGTCAGGGTTCCAAATGGAAACGTAGATCATACCATAACCCTCTCATCCGCTAAGTGGACACGGGAGTATTTCACTGTTGATGAACAAAATACCTACATGCACTCATACGCCGATCTGAGAAGCAGAAGGTTGGCAGAACTACCACGGGGCAGCGAGATTCAACTCCTCAGTGAATATTCCGGATGGTATCACGTCAGCAATGGCGAGCGTGACGGCTGGGTCCAGAAAGGATCGGGACACAAGTTCTGGGCGACTGCGACGCACTTTGATCCTAATCGTCCACCGCAGTTAGCAGCCTCCTTATCGTTTTCAGAGCCATCGGGCAACAATATGCTGGATGCTGATGAAAATGGCACGATAACAGTCAAGCTGACGAACGTTGGAAGAGGAGAGGCGTACCGGATTGGGGGCAATATCAGTCCCCAGGATTCTCCCGGTCTTTATTACACTCCGCAATTCTATGTTGGGGACATCATGCCAGGTGAATCGAAGTCTTATTCAGTTTCCATAAGTGCCTCTCATTCGGTAACGACCCATGATGGGTCCCTTGAGTTTAGGTTTAATGAGGCAAACGGGTTCGAGCCGCCGCCAACGAGAATAACTTTCTCGACGAAGGCTTTCGTTCCGCCGAAACTTCTTATATCAGACGTTGGCGTTCAGGATGTAGATGGGAACAACATGATACAGCCTGGGAAAATCGCAACGGTGACGGTAAGAGTGCAAAATATCGGACTCGGAATTGCGCGGGATGTAACTGCAGGTGTTAGGAATGGAGATCCTCAGAATGTATTCTTCACAACGAATAGTGACACAAGCTTTTCACTAGGGAACCTCTCACCGGGGAATTACAAGGATATACGTTTCAGTATGTATACCAACAATCGTGCGGCGGGTGTCCCGATTTACGTAAACTTGACCGAGCAGTATGGCGCTTACGGATTGAGTAACTACAAACTCCCGCTTGAGTTTTACAAGCCGATGGCATCGCTGAACGAAGTAGTTGTTAAACCGAATCAACAGCAAACGCCTGGGATAGAGCCATCAACCGGATTGAGCGTTGGCGTGGATACAAATATTCCACAAGGAAGAGAAGAAAACCCGAATGCTGTGGCGCTGATATTAGCTATATCAAATTACCAGAACCCAGGCATTCCTGCCGTAAAATACGCAAAGCATGACGGAGCTGTGATAAGGCAATATCTGATCAAAGCTTTGGGATTCAAGCCGGAGAATATACTTCCAAGAGACCCCGATGAGCTATTGACTTATGGACAAATTCAAACCTATATAAAGAAAATACTGCCATCTTATCTTAAGCCAGACGGTAGCTCTGATCTGTTCATTTACTACACAGGTCATGGAGCGCCAAGCACGACAAAGGTGATGTCCGTAACTTTGTGTAAAAATTAGGAGGTGCCGCTCCAGTCGGTTAAAATTGTAATTGAGTAAAAGACAAAATAGCCGACAAAAGAAAGGAGACAGCACCTGTGGAAAAGAAGATAAGAG
>JAMCQL010000076.1 GCA_023381615.1 Bacteroidota bacterium | reverse complement strand
CTCGGCCAAGCCCATTATTAGGCAAAACATCAGCACCAGTCCACGACAGTCCGCCATTTGTTGACATGTACCAGCCCTGGATGCTGTTGTTGCTTAATCCGAAGTTTGTGTTCGAGCTGAAAAGGATGACATTGGGATTGACCTTGCTTATAGATGCGTGGACTTCGGATTGTGGATTAGAAGAAGGGAACACTCGAATATCAGATACATCCGCGGTGAGTGTTGCCGCAGCCTGGGCAGCGGGGGATGTTTGGATCGTCCGGCTTATACTGGCGGGGTAGGAGTACCCAGGATCCCGCTCAACCGTTGACCTTGCTGTTTGATTCTGTCCGAAAGATAGGATGGGAAAACAAATTAGCACTAAAAGAACTGCTTTCACGTTTTTCATAACAGCCCCTTTCACGTATTCAATATTCTTTTTGTTCTGTGCAGACCTCTCCTCAAGCGTTTGCTGGCCCGCTGAGATCAGAACGCAATGCCCTTTGCCTGACCCTAGTTAGAAATGGTAATGCTTCCAAGTAACTATGCAGTATTCACTCAGTTGTGTTGAGTCAGACGTAAAGCCAAATGCGTAAATTGAGGAATCCGGATACCTTAGCTGCACCACCATTTGGCTCCTTAGTATCGCACCCATGCACGCGCCGAACGAATCCGGTATCCATGCGTCCTGCAAGTGAATCCCCGCATTCTCAAGACTATCCAGTATGGGCAGTCCCCCGCTGCTCAGATCCGCACCGTAAAGGAAGTAGGTAGCCGGAGAGAATGGCATAGGGAGAGTACTATGTGCGGTTATTTCTGGATTAGTGCTGGGTTGTGTGCTTTGTTTGCAGCCGACACTTGCAAAGACTGCGACAAATACCGCCCCCAGCAAAGGAATGATAAGCTTCATAATTTCACCTCCTGATTTAAGCTGGATAAAGCAAGGATCGAGCGCAATTCTTCATCACCGTTCGACTAGACGAACTACCAGTCAAGAGTCAGAAATCGATAAATTGCTTGTCGATGCGACCCGTCCACATTGTTATCCTCGCGGTCGCGCCAAATGAAGGCCGACAGCCGACTTGCCCTTCACGTTGTGGGAAGTTATGTGTGCAGTGAGTAAAAGTCAATACCAAGCCGTAGGAAGGGTCTATCCATCAAGATACAACTGTCTGTCCAGACTCCTGTACTGTATCGCCTCGGCGATGTGCTCAGGAAGGATTCTTTCCACATTAGACAAATCTGCGATGGTCCTCGACACTTTTAGGATCCTGTCGTAAGCCCGTGCGCTCAATCCTAACTTAGTGATAGCCTGCCGCAATAATTCTTCACCTTGTGTGTCGATCTGACAAAATTCCCTAATCTCCTTGCTTTGTCCGTCAGCACTGACGTGTGACGCGATCACTCCGTGACATGTCAGCGTTCTTGAAAAGCCCTTTTCTTCCCTTGAATCTTTCCCTCTGAACCTCGCGCGCCTTCTTCACCCTCGATCTGACTGCAGATGATGGCTCGCCAGATTTCTTGCTTGAGAGTTCTGCGTACTTCACTGCCGGCACTTCGACGTGTATGTCGATCCTGTCGAGCAGCGGTCCGCTGATCTTCGACATGTATCGCTGTATCTGTACCTGGTTGCAGCTGCATGTCGCGTTCGGGTTGCCGAAATTTCCGCAGGGGCACGGGTGCGTTGCCATTCTGCCACTTCGAAAAAACGTCAAAAAAGCCGCTTCCGAAGGCATATCCCAAGGACTTGAAGACAATTGGAGACCATCTAAAGAAAAGGCGTTTGGACCTAAAACTGAAGCAGAAAGAAGTTGCGGCTATGTTAGGCGTGGATCAGTGTACCGTCTGGAATTGGGAAAACAACCGGACTATACCGCTCCCTTCTCTGATCGCCAAAATCAGCGAATTCCTGCGTTGCTGGCCGAAACCGGATTCTGCGCCTTAAGCGCGTACGTAAAGGTTCAGAAGAGTCTTACCGTGGGATTGCACGCATCCGACAAGAAAGGCGCAGCCCCGCCTCCTTGCGGGGCCGTGCCTGGAACGAGAGAAATGAACATCGCTTGTCTGCTGCTATGGCCTACCAGAGGCGAATTTTCACTCGGTTCATCACTTCAATAGCATCATCTTCTTCACAACGTTTTGTCCTGCCACACTCAGGCGGAAGAAGTATACACCACTGAGCATGCTGCCAGCGTTCCATGAAGCGGAGTGTATTCCGGGTTGTCGAACTTCATTGATAAGAGTGGCGACCTCACGTCCAAGCACGTCGTACACTTTCAATGAAACAAACCCACTCTTGTGCAATCTAAACCCTATCCGCGCAGACGGGTTGAAAGGATTGGGATAGCCGGAAAGGTTGAGCTCTTCAGTTTCTGCCGCAACGGCGCCGGCCCTGTCGTCATCAGGTGTAATTCCGAGCGCAACCAGAAGGGCGGGGTCAACTCCAGAGCCGTACCTCCCTTTCATAGTCGTAATCGCGGACTGCGATACTGAACGTTCGCTTTCTGCGAACCCACCGAGCATTGCTAGTTGTGTAAGAGCAAATTTGTCGTCATCCGGCTGCAAGTACCTGGTCCGGTAAGTCTGCGCGAAGTTTCTAACATCAGAGTACCGCCCAGACGCTGCATACATCAGCATCAGGATCCTGGACGCGGCTCTTTCGAGATTCACCGCTTCCTTTCCCTGCGAAGTGTATGAAGATTTCCGCGACTCCATTAATCGGATTAAAGATACGTCCTTGCTGTCCCTGAAAAGGTCAAATATGCCAGCCAATGCCTTTTCCTTGAAATCTTCAGTGAATGCACCATCGAGGATAGATTCGAAAATCCTGCTGGCTTCAGCGTAGTCATCGTTGAACCTTGAGTCAAGGGCCTCGTTGAGCAGGCCCTGTCCGTCATCTGTAGAGTCTGATTGCCCGACTGAATTCGACTGAGAAGCGTCGACTCTCTTTGTGCTTAGAAGCGGGCCGCCATTTTCCCAGCACTCATCGAACTCATCCTGCGACGAAGGATTGTATTGAATCGTTGAGCCGTTTGTCGCAGAAAATTTTGAATTGTTCGGTGGATTCGAACCCCACCAGTTTCTTTGCACTCCGACAATACACGAGTTAGTCGTATAGACATTGTAGTTGACGTTATCATAGATATGATTGCAGGCACCGTCGTAGTAAGTAATTTGTCCAACCACGCGCGTCCTCGTGAGGCCAATCGTGGGGTTGCTGCTATTATAAGCTATCAGGCCGTAGTCATTGCCGGTAATGATATTGCCGCCCGGATGCAAATTCCCCGACGTGGGGGATGAACTGTAGTCGCAGAGAATCCCGAAAAGAGAATTCGTGATGTAGTTCGTTTTTATGGTGCCAGTGGAGGAAATGAGATAGATGCCGCCATAATGGCGTCCCCCGCTGTATGTTCCGCACGATTGAAACGTATTCCCAAAAATATTTGGGGATGCCGTCCCGTTGCCGTTGATTATAACCCCATAATAGTGCACATCCCTTATTGTGGTGCCGCTTATAGTCGGGGAGGAATTCCCTTGGATGATTATGCCGTGGCCGGCACCCAGATTCTGGATCGTACCGTTACTGAAGGAGCCGGTCGAGCCTTGGGCAAAGCGAATCCCACTCCAGGAGTTTGACTGACCCGATATCGTGCAGTAGGACATCACCGGAGAAGAGTTGTAGAATCGAAGCGCTGCGGCATCAGTCCCATAGAAATCCGAGTTTTGGAACGAGCAGTGGTCCATAACGATATTGCTGCAATTCGTTGCGCAAATCGGCTCATGAGCGTAATAGAAGTCACAATATTGCAGAGAGAAGCTGGCGGAACTGTTAATGAAGATGCCTTGCCAGTAGGAGCCAGTCGAGCCGGTAAACACGATATGCTGGGAGGAGGTACCGCTTGTAAGCAGCCGACCATTCACGGTCAGAGATGTCCCTGATCCGAAAGTTAAGTTCGCGCCCGCGTTAAGTTGAAAGGTCATGCCAGACGGAATAGTAAGGTTGTTGGTTATCGAGTAGTTTCCGGATGTCACCACTACGCCCCTGACAGAAGCATACGGGGCGGCCACGGCTTGGGCTACGGTTGGATAATCACTGGGCACCGAGATTTGTAGCATGCCTGTCTCGAATGCAAACCAATAAAGAAGACCCGCGGTTTCCCTAATGATTTGAGGAAAGAGCTTATCCCTTTCGTTCAATATATCGGCCTCGGGTATGTTTTCTTGCATTACAGTCGGCCCGCCATAGTTTGAGACACTCAGGCCATTCAAATACGTTAGTTCCTCAGGCAAGGAATTCCCAGCAAAGGTGTCATTCCTCGGCTGCATATCGGGACCATTGGAGGCAAAATGGTTTGCCTGTTGCTGCATCGTGTACATCAGGAAATGCAATGGGTTCGAAGAGATGTAGGGGTTAAGCACTGCTGGATTCTGATTGTAAACCATATCCGCAGTCCATCCTATGTCTCCAAAATACTCCTCAAAGCTGTCATGCCGCAATGCGTCATTGCCCCCATGTGGATCAATATTCGCGTGCGCTGGAGAACCAATATCCTGGAGAAGATGGCACATTCTGCCGAGAACTTCAAACGAAATGGAATTCAGAAATTCGTCGTAGCCTTGATAAATGCTGTTGTTCATAGAGTACCAGCGAGAACTGGTGAATCTAATGGGACTATTGTACACCGTTTGCCTACCATCATACCAATTCACTTTAGTCACATACAGATTCCTGTTTTTGTATAAATCAACCAGCGAATTGTAATGAAATGTGACCGTCGCCATCTGACTTGCACAGCCACCGCTGCCATCAGGTTGAGTCGGAAAGGCATACAGGTATAATTGAATGTCCAAGTCGAATCCACCGTACGCAAAGGCGACCATTTTCTGATAAGCGTTTGGGACCGTAAATCTAAATGGCGTGGCCCCAAGTAAGGAACCGAGGTAAATCTGCCCATACATATCTGTCGCAAGTTGATCGCCATTATCTGCATACCAGAAATGTGTCGAACTGACAAAAGCATCGTTATTGTCACTCCCTCCAAACGCAGCCGCGATAGCGCCAGCGGTTCCGACTGTAAAACCGCTTATGGTTGGAGGATTTTGCGAAGAGATTCTGTAAACGACATCCTCGCAATCTTCTCTCCATGCACCGGTCGTGATGAATCCTTTTTGCCACGGCGCAGCACCGACGTAATCGTACGAACCACCTTGCACGCCACCGACATGGTTCACCAACTGAGAAACATCTCCGCCGATCCACTTCTTCAGCAGGTTATAACCTTCAACCACGCATCTCTGGTGGACATGCTGCCTGTGAGGATATGAGACATTCGCTGCGCCCAGCAAAAGAAGTATTACAAAGGAAATCTTTTTCATACAGCCTCTCTTCTAATTTAGAAGTTTACAACCAATCCGATCTTCAGGTTTGGCAAAATGAGCAAGGAACTACCCTCTGCCGATGTACCGGTTATCCCTAATGACCAGATAAAATTTACCCCCTTCTCAATACTTTCACGGCCCAAATTCACATCAACTGCCACGCCTGTCAACTTAGAGTGAGCTAGAAGTGATGTTATTTCATAGTTTACATTGTTGGCAACCCAAAGCTTAATTCTCTCTGAAACCCTTAAGCCCACACCTCCGCCTCCATTCGGAATGTATGTTCCTCCTGACAGCCAGTACTGACCCAGCTTGATCCCAACAGCCCAGTTATTGTCGATTTGGTATCCGACACCCAAGCCGAGTGGCTCGATTACTCCAATTGTTGCATAGCCGTAGTATGACCTCGGGTCACTTTCTGCTTCTTCAGACAGTCTTCGTGCGGCTGATTCTGATCCAAGCGAACTATCACTCCTTGTCAGGCTACTTTGTTGGCAAAAAGCATTGCTCGCTCCCATAAAGACAACGAACATTATTACATCGATCTTCCTCATTTAGCCTCCTTTTGGACTAGAAATTGACATCGAAGCCCAATTTTAGATTCGGCAGCACTAACAATGCACTTCCTTCCCCCGTGGTAGCGGTAACCCCCAATGACCAGATAACATTAAAACCGTCTTTGAGATTGCTTTCGCGGCCCATGTTTATGTCTATTGCTCCTCCGTTGATCAAAGCTTTGGAGTCCTGGTCGGGGTAAGGGTGAAAAGCAGTCATTTCGTAATTGATGTTGTCGAAAATCATGAACCGGATCTTTTCTGAAATTCTGACACCAACTCCGGTTCCGGAGTTGGGCAAATAAGTTCCACCCGATGTCCAATAACCACAGTATTTGATTCCTATTGCCCATACGGAATCTATTTGCAGGCCAGCGCCAAATGCCAAGGGTTCTATTACCCCTATGGTCATATATCCGTAGCCAGATCTCGGACTTGTGGCAGGCTTCTCTATCAACTTGGCCGGAATTGAGTTCCGATTGAGCCAATCCCCCAACAGCGTATACTATACCCACAGCTATCGGCAGATCGAATGCGCTTCCCTCTTTCTTGATGTCGGCAGGTGCAAGATTCACGATGATCCGATGGTAAGGAAATTTGAAATTCGAGTTCTTGATTGCCGCCAAAACCCGTTCGCGGCTCTCCTTGACCGCGTTGTCCGGAAGTCCGACGACGGAAAAATTGAAAAGCCCACCCTCGATATGTATCTCGATCTCTACTAGGAATGCACTCACTCCGTAAGTGGCGGCGCTTGTAAGTTTTGATAGCACGACCGAATAGTTTAATAAAAAGAGATGATTTATTCCAGCAAGCGACCAAACAAAGGGAATGGGATACGCAATAATGACGCTCGGGTTACAGAAGTGGATGAAGAAGAAAGGTGACAGTATAGAAAGTCCCACCTTTCGGCGGGACTTTCTGCCTTATTACCCGAAGCCTCTGGTGAAGTTGTCTCCTATACGTGGTTGAACGACAAATGTCGTTGTGGAGTAGGACAAGAGCGCGATGGTGTACAGGTCATGTGAGCCCAAGCTGTTTCTCCTCTTTCAAGTGAGTGTCCCGCTCAAGCCGACCATCACTCCGTTTCTCCTGCCCCCTCATCAAACCGTATGCCGCCTTGTCGTCGGACTCTCGTAGAGTGCGTAGACTCTACGCAGTCCATGACTATCAAGTTTGCATCGGACCCGTCAGGCTCCAAACCTTCGCAAGGTTTTACAAGCTGAAACGATTATGATGGAACATTTGCCTCCATTTTGAGTATTATATTGAA
>JAMCQL010000056.1 GCA_023381615.1 Bacteroidota bacterium | reverse complement strand
GTCAAAGATTCCTCGCTGTTCTTTTCTCTTGTACTGCATATCTCTCCTATTCTCTTTCCCTTATTAGACGCATCATGGTACAAGAAGTTTTATCTTATCCAATATCACCAGTTTTTAGAGATGCCCTATAATCAATTTACGGGTTTGGAGGGATTTGAGCAACGTGGATGAAAAACGAATAAGGTGTTTATCTTTGAGAACAAAAAAGCCGACCCGCAATTGATGCGAATCGGCTTGGGAGCTGAAGTTTATTAAAGCCTATAGAGAATAGAGGAAATACTGAACAATCTTTACCAGGCGCGGATCTCTTTGGGTAGCGTTAATCACGTCCTGATTGTGGAAATCAGTCCACAGATATTTTCCTAATCCTAAATCATTTTCTACAATAACAGCGACGGCTGGTGAAGTTCCTCTAATCACCGCATACACTTTTGCTCCAGACGGCAGATTTGAGAACTTTTCATATCCCGATAAATTTCTGGAATCAGAAGAAACCCACTTTGCCACAGTAAAACCGAGATAACCGCTCAGTTTCGAATCAACTATATTGATAGAATCGACGCTAGGCGACTGGTTATCTTCATGGGTATAGTATGGGGAAAAGATCTTTTGGAGGTGATAGAAGTTGTAATGACCTCCGTATATCTTTCCACCGCCGTTAATGTAGCGACCGTATACCCGGGCAAGCGGTGCATAGGAATATTCACTTCCGCCATCGCAGTCTGAGAATACCAGTGTGTATTGTTTTAAGAAATTGAGTGCACGTGTGGAGTCAGCCTTGACACTGTCGTTCAGCGCATAAACGGAAATCGAATCGAAAACAGTGAAACCAATTATTGGATCACGCAAGACATCTTCAAGCTGTTCTGCACTGGCTTGCACCACTAAAACCTTGAGTGCAGTGTTCTGCTGAAGCTTTACGCTGCCAGTGTTGGTCCCGCTTTGAGTTGCTTGCACATTCACTGCAAACTCCGTTTGAAAAATGGAACCCATTTTTGCCACAAGTGTCTGTTGCCCGGCAGGCGCTTTAATCGTTGCTTTACCCGTGCTATCGGTGATTGCAGCAAAAACAGGATCATCATCCGCTTTCCCTTTGAGCTTTAGGGTCGCGCCTCCTTGTGGAGTCCCAGCTGGGTTTAGAATCGTCGCGGTAACGGGATAGAGATTGGCATTAGGATTGACACCGGTATCGCTCTTTTTACAACTCACGAACAATACGCCTAATGCCAATGTCACGAGAATGGCAGAAAGTGTTGATTTCATATTAGCCTCCTTTTTGTGTTAAAGAAATGTTTTACAGCTCTCTTGACTTCAGCAAGCCTAATGGTTTTTTGGACCTGACTCGATAAGATAACAAAAGAACCTTGGCTTCCAAAGTGATAAAGGACACTTGCAAATCCATTCTGCATCATCCTTCTTTTTGTTCATTGCGACTCTTCAGATTTGATTGCGACCTTGTTTTTTCATCCACTCACGGATAAATTATGCCAACGCAACATCCAATGTCAGGAGAATCATGAATTTTAAAAAACTAAATCGGTATATAGCTGCGGGCATTTTTGTCCTCACTCTATTAATGTACGGTTTGACCACCCAGTCGTCGGTGGCATTCTGGGATTGCGGCGAATTCGCCGCAACGGCATTTTCACTCGAAGTACCGCATCCGCCGGGCGCACCGCTTTTCACGCTTTTAGGAAGAGTCGCGATGATGACTCCATTCGTCAGCGACGCGGGTTTTCGCATAAACCTCATATCGGCTTTGGCGAGTGCACTCACAATAATGTTTATGTATCTGATAAGCGTGAAGGTGATCTTACGGTGGAAGAAATTTCCAACTGATGCTTTGGGTGCAATGGTTGTCTTCGGAGCATCGGCTATCGGCGCACTAACATATTCGGTAACAGACACGTTCTGGTTCAACGCGGTGGAATCGGAAGTCTACGCGCTAAGCATGTTCTTTGTCTCATGCGTCGTATGGCTGGGATTGGTTTGGTTCGAAAAAGCAGACGAGCCTGGCAATGAAAAATATCTTCTACTCATCGCATACATGATGGGGCTTTCAATAGGTATTCACCAGCTGAGCCTGCTCGCATATTTTACCGTCGCGCTCTTTATCTACTTCAAGTACTACGAGTTTGAATGGAGGACATTCATTTATTTTGGAATCATAACGATTTTGTCGTTCGCGGTGATATATCCGATAATTATCGAGTGGCTTCCCGGAATTCTCGACGGCGATGTGCAGATCGGACCTATCCATATCACTGAAAGTTTCATCTTGAAGATGCTGCCGCTTGCGCTCATCATCGCCGGAATTTACGGAATATATCGAGCCGAAAAGTTGAACAAGAAAATACTCAGTGTTTCTTTGATGGCGGCTCTGCTTGTGGTACTCGGCTATTCCACTTACACGCTCGTTTTAGTCCGCGCCAACTCACACCCGCCGATTAACGAAAATAACCCGAGCACTCTGACCCGGCTTGTAAATTATTTGAACCGCACACAGTACGGCGAACAGCCCTCCATCTTGGACAGGCGTTGGGACAAGAACGATCCGATTCACACGCAAAATTATCAGAAGTACACTTCGGATTTCGATTTCTTCTGGCAATACCAATTCAACCACATGTTCCTGCGCTACCTCGGCTGGAATTTCATCGGTCGCACCGGCGACATTCAGAATGCGCCCATCGCTTTTACAAAAACACAAGATGGTTGGTTCGACGGCACCAGAGGTTACCCCGCACGATATTTCGGAATTCCTTTGATCATCGCACTGTTCGGATTGTGGCACCATTTCAAAAAAGATTGGAAATTCGGGCTTGCATTCCTGGCATTGTTCATAGCAATGGGCGCTGCTCTCGCCGTTTATTTCAACATGGCTGAACCTCAACCGAGAGAACGCGACTACTTTTTTGTCGGCGCATTTTTTGTGCTCGCGTTATGGATCGGAGTCGGCGTTTCGGGAATCATAGAAATGGTGATCGAGCGTATTAAAGAACCAAAAACAAAATTTTACGCGGCTGCGGGACTTGCGGTACTTGCCTTCCTCGTTTTACCATTGAACATGTACGCCGAAAATCGTTTCAGCCACGATAGAAACGGCAACTATGTTCCATGGGATTACTCATATAACATTTTGCAGTCGTGCAAGAAAGATGCGATCCTATTCACGAACGGCGACAACGACACATTCCCGCTCTGGTATCTCCAGGAAGTCATGGGTGTCCGCACCGACATTCGCATCGTTAATCTCAGTCTGCTCAACACAGATTGGTACATTCTGCAATTGAAAAATGAAATGCCTCACGGCACGGCTAAGGTTCCAATGAGCTATAGCGATCAAGCCGTCGAGCAAGTCGCACGCGGTCCTGTGCAATGGCGGCCCACGGTAGTCAGCATCCCGGTCTCTCCGAAAGATTACAGAGAGTACGGAGCGACGGACACATCGATTACGAACAAGGCTTACATGCAATTCGTAATGAATCCGACTCTTGGCGGCGGTGACGTTCAAGGAGTTCGGGTGCAGGATCTCGTGGTGAGAAACATTGTTGAAACAGATAAATGGCAGCGCCCTGTCTATTTTGCGGTGACAGTTTCGCCTGAAAATTTTATCGGTTTGCAGAATTATCTTCAAATGCAAGGAATGGCTCTCGAAGTCATGCCATATGTCCAGCGTCCGGAAGGCGGACAATACAAGATAAATCCCGACATCATGAGGCAATGTCTTTTTAATAAGCCGGACGGTTTTTATACTGGGCAACATTACGGATTCAGATTCACGAACATGAACAATCCGAATGTTTACTACGACGATAATGCGAGAAGATTAACTTTAAATTACCGAAATTCTTTCATGCGGCTTGCGGCATATTACATTGAACGAGGGGACAGTGCAGGAATGATAGCAGCGCTCGATTCGATGGAGTCTAAAATTCCGATCGAAATTACGCCTCTCGACTACCGGATTCTTTCCGACGTTTCGAGACTTTATTACTTAGCCGGCGCGAAAGACAAATTCGAGAAATTTTCGACTGTTGTTGAAAAAGATGCGAAAGCGGCGATCGAGCGAAACCCGATGGACATTCAATCGGCTTATAACCCATATAGAATTCTCCTCGACATATATGAAGAGAAGGGGGAATACCAGAAAGAAATCGGGCTTCTTACGAAGCTTCAGGGTATGTTCCCCAGCGAGAAGAGCATCCAGTTCAAGATTCAGGAACTCCAGGCGATGGTCAAGGGAAGGAATAATCCGGAGGTTGACTCTCTCGGCAAATAGTGGCAAATTTATTACGAATCCGTCGCCCGGGCAACGACACCGTTATCCAAGTGGTTCGTCATGCACAAAATTTTTAACACACATGGGATATAATGTATGAAAAAGGCTTTAATCACAGGTATTACCGGTCAGGATGGCTCATATCTGGCCGAGCTTCTCTTACAGAAAGGATACAGTGTCCACGGAATCGTCCGACGTGTCGCTCTGGAAGACCCTGAGCATAGGATGTGGCGCATAAGACATTTACTAAATGATATCCAAATTCATGCTGCATCGCTAGAGAGTTTTCCCAGCATCTGGAAAGTAATAACCGATGTGAAACCGGATGAGTGCTACCATTTAGCCGCACAGAGTTTTGTCAGTTATTCATTCGAGGACGAATTTTCGACATTGAACACAAATATTAGCGGCACCCATTTTATGCTTTCCGCACTGAAGGAGATCGTACCATCATGCAGATTCTACTTTGCCGGCTCGAGCGAAATGTTCGGCAAGGCCGAGGAGGTGCCGCAAAACGAGAGGACTAAATTCCATCCACGTTCATCATATGGCGTTTCAAAGGTTGCCGGGTACGAGCTCACCCGGAATTACCGCGAAGCTTACAACCTTTTCGCGGCGGGCGGAATCCTGTACAATCACGAATCCCCCAGAAGGGGATATGAGTTCGTAACACGCAAGATAAGCTCCACTGTTGCGAAGGTAAAACTGGGAAGAGCTTCTAAGCTCCCGCTGGGAAATCTGGACGCTTTTCGAGACTGGGGACATGCAAAGGATTATGTCGAGGCCATGTGGCTGATGTTGCAGAAGGACGAACCGGATGACTTCGTCGTGGCTACCGGCGAGACTCATTCCGTGAGAGAGTTTTGCCAGGTTGCCTTTGAACATGTCGGCTTGAATTACGAGGACTATGTCGTGGTCGATCCGAGATTCTTTCGACCGGCCGAGGTCGATCATTTGCTCGGCGATGCGAGCAAAGCACATAAGGTTCTTGACTGGCATGCCAAGGTGAAATTTCACGATTTAGTGGTAGAAATGGTGGCATCAGATCTTGCTCTTGAGCAGAACCGCGATTAGTCGTCCGTGTTTTGTCGATATTCGGATCAATCATGGACGGGTTTCAGTTGCCTCACGTTTTGTAATGCATCTTTCGCCCGTGGCAGGATTCTTATTTTAGAAACACCGCGCTAAGAAACAAACGGAGAATAATTAATGAATATAGATAATTCCGTATACTCAGATCGGAGTGTCGGCACACATGGGAAGGAATCCACGAAATCTCACTGGGAAGATTTCTGGAGAGACAAGAAAGAATTTCACGAAGTCTATTCCAACAACGACAGAGTTCTCCGAAATCTCCTGCGAGTAACCGTTCTTGACAAAAAAAAGGTGCTGGAAGTGGGCGCCGGAACCGGAAGGGACAGTTTCAAGCTCACCACGTATGGTGCAAGCGTGTTCCTCCTCGACTACGCCGCAAGCTCGCTGAAGATCATTAAAGAAATTGCCTCGGAAGAGGAAGTAGATGTCAATATGATCGGTGGTGATGCTTTCGGGCTGCCGTTCGAAAACGGGAGCTTCGATATTGTATTCCATCAGGGCCTCCTCGAACATTTCCGGCCCTCGAAGGCGGAAGCACTTTTGGACGAGAACATCCGTGTACTGAAACCGGGCGGGTATCTTCTTGTCGACGTTCCGCAGCGATATCATGTTTACACACTCGTCAAACATGCTCTCATCGCTGTCGACAAATGGTTTGCCGGTTGGGAACGCGAGTTCTCCGTTCTCGAATTGCGGGAGATTCTCCGCGGCCACGGGCTTGTTGCCGTTCGGACATACGGTGAGTGGATGTACCCCAGTCTCTTTTACCGCGCAACGCGTGAAGCACTGCGGAAAGTGGGAGTTCGTCTTCCGCTTTACCCCACGTTCTTCAAACCGATGACGTCAATTCGGCGGCAGCTCAGGGAAACGCTTCGTGAAACGCCGATTGTCCACAATACAGCACTTTCATTCGGCATTATCGCGCGTAAGCCCGTCGGCTGACCGATGCGCATCCTCATTTTCAATTGGCAGGACATCCGGAACCCGCTTGCCGGAGGCGCAGAAGTACATCTTCACGAGGTTTTCGAACGGATCGCTGCCCGGGGACACGAGGTTACGCTGTTCTGTTCACGGTTCGAAGGATCGAGCCCGGAAGAGGAGCTCAACGGAATAAGGGTCATCCGGGAAGGCGGGCGCTCCCTCTTCAACTACCTTGTCCCCCTCCGTTACCGCTCCCGCTTCCGGCGTGAAGGGTACGACCTTGTGGTCGACGATCTCAACAAGATCCCGTTCTTCACTCCGTTCTATGTCCGCGAACCTCTCCTTGGCGTAACACATCACCTTTTCGGAAGAAGCATCTTCTTTGAAGCGTCTTTTCCCGTCGCATCATACGTTTATCTAGCTGAGCGAGCCTCGCTCCCTCGGTACAAACGGCTTCACTGGATAGTTGGATCACCCAGCACTCAGAACGAATTGGTTACTGCAGGATTCGACTCGTCGCGGACCCATCTCATACCATACGGAGTCGATCATGAACTCTTCCACCGCGTCGAGGTGGATCGTGGGTCCGGACCGCTTATCGGGATGGTCGGACGATTGAAAAAATATAAGAGTATCGATCACCTCATTGAAGCCTTCCCCGTCGTTCTGCGAGAGGTACCCGAAGCACGGCTTGTAATTGTCGGCGATGGGGATGATCGTCCGAGGCTCATGGAGGTTGCGTCTCGACTGGGCATCGGTTCGTCGGTGAAATTCGCCGGCTTTGTCAGCGAGGACGAGAAGGTTCGCACCTTGAACGAGATGGATATTGCCGTCAATACCTCAGCAAAGGAAGGATGGGGATTAACCGTCATCGAAGCCAACGCGTGCGGCACACCGACTGTGTCGAGCAACGTCCAGGGACTGAGGGATGCGGTCGTCGACAATGAAACGGGACTTTTATTCGAATACGGCAACCGGGAGGAACTAGCCGAAAAGATACTTCTGGTGCTTCGGGACAAGAGCCTGCGCACCCGCCTTTCCGAAGGTGCCTTGAAGTGGTCGACACGCTTCGACTGGGACCTCGCTGCCGATCAGACGATGGGTGTAATTGAGCAGGTCCTCTCGGAATCCCGATCCCGCCGCTAGACCTCCTGCCGTTCCTCCCAAATGGGATGCGGCTGCTCAGGCATATCAGATGCATCCATCTTGGTTTGATTTCCAATCTCGCAGCCACGATAAATACAAGTCGCGTCGTTAGGTGACAAGGAATTGAACGAAGGGGTTACGTGAGAAGTAGGCATCACACACTTTGCTGCCGGGATACGCCGGAATCTGACATCCTTCCCTTTCGTTGACTTTGAGGTTCAAGTAATTGAAATTTAAGCATGGATAATAAGCGTCAGCTCGAACGCAAACTCTTCTATTCGATTCTGTTAAACGGATTAATCGCCTTAACGGAACTCGTCGGCGGTGCATTCGCAAACAGCCTCGCGCTTGTCTCCGACGCGATGCACAACTTCAGCGACTTCGTTGCACTGATAATCAGCCTTATCGCGACGCGGATGATGAACTGGACCGGGAACACTAAGAAGTCTTACGGATATCTCCGCTTCGAGATCTTAGCAGCGTTCATAAATTCCGTCCTGCTTGTCTTGATCGGCGCTTACATCATTTACGAAGCGATCGGCAGATTCTCGCATCCCTTGCAGATCCACACACAGCTAATGCTCATCATCGCGACAATCGGTTTTGCAGCGAATCTGTTTTCGGTTTTTCTATTACATAAGCATCGCGAAGAAAACCTGAACGTCAAGAGCGCTTTTCTCCACCTGGTGACCGACACTCTTGAATCGGCGGCAGTAATCATTACTGCAATCGCAATTTCTCTTTTCAATTTTTCTATCCTCGATCTGATTGTCTCCGTAATCATCGGAATTTTCATAATAAAGAGTTCATGGGATTTGCTTCTCGAATCGGTAAATATTCTTACCGAAGGTTCTCCGAAGGGAATCGATCTCAACGAGGTAGCGGAATTCATTAAGAGTTCTCCCGGCATAAAGGGAGTGCACCATCTTCATATCTGGAGTCTATCATCGGATTTCCGCGCGCTCTCTGCGCACATCGTTGTCGACGATATGCAACTAAGCCGCACCGGAACAATAACCAACGACCTGGAGAGACTGCTTGCCGACAAATTCAGCATCGACCATCCCACGTTCCAGCTTGAATCCCGCCTGGGTCGGGACTGCGAAGAAGATTTGATTTCGCAATACCGCGACAGAAACGCGCATCCAAGGGACCCGGAGAACGGGATAAGATAAAATGAACCGTGACGCGCGGAGCATCGAGCGCGATCTAAAGCAGCGCATCTCCGGCGAAGTTCTCTTCGACGACATCTCAAGAATTTTGTTCGGCACAGCCGCCTGCATCTATCAGGTCAAGCCGCTCGGTGTCGTAGTCCCAAGAAATGTTGAAGATGTAGCGGCCGTCGTCCGCTATTGCAGCGAACATGATATTCCCATCACGAGCCGCGGCGCTGGGACAAGCCTTGCAGGACAATCGATCGGCAGCGGAATAATATTGGTCTTCAATAAATATTTCCGGGGAATCCTCGCGGTCAACCCTGAAGAACGTTCTGCAAGAGTCCAACCAGGTGTGGTACTCGACCAGCTCAACAAAACCCTTCGCACTTCAAACCATCAATCCAGCGATCCATCAATCCGGCATTCTCCCGAAGGGATCCTCCGAAGGAGTCCTTTCGGACATTCGGATAACATTCCATTGTTCCATTATTCCGCCGAGGCGTCCCTTTGGGACAATATTCCCGCTCTTATGTTCGGTCCCGACCCATCGAGCGGAAAACAATGCGTCATCGGCGGAATGATCGGAACGAATGCGGCAGGTGCACATACCGTCAAGTACGGCGCGACAAAAGACAATATACTCGAACTGAAAATCGTCACAGCCGACGGCGAAGTCCGCACGGTCTCCGAAACTTCGAATAACGACGATTTTGCAAGAAAAACATTCGATCTCCTCTCACCTCATCGTGACCTGATACAAAAGAGATTTCCGAAGTCGCAGAAAAATTCGTGCGGATATAATCTTCACGACGCGCTTGGCAATGACGGAATTGACCTAACAAAACTTTTGTGCGGAAGCGAAGGCACGCTCGGGATAACGGTCGAAGCAAAGCTTAAACTCACGCCATTGCCGGCCGAACGTCGGAATCTCATCGCGTATTTCCCTTCTTATGAATCGTGTGCTGCTGCTGCGAACGAGTCGCTGCAATTCAAACCGGCCGCTGTCGAGATGCTCGACAAGACTTTTGCCAACGCCGCGCTCGGACTTGACCCGCGGATCGACGAACTGTTAGAAGAAAATTTTGTCTCGATCTTGATATTCGAATTCGAAGAAGGCGAGCGAGGATTAGCCGAAGACAAGATCCGGAAACTCTCTGAGCATCTCAATAAACTTCGTCTTCCTAGCAAACAAATACTTCCGCGTGACGAGAAAGAAGCGGCGAAACTCTGGCGCGTCAGGAAAGAAGCTTCATCAATCTTCTATAAAATAGAAAAGCCAGGCAAGAAAACGTCGGTCGTCGAAGACGCTGCGGTTCCGGTCGAGAAGCTTCCGGATTATCTTGCCGGCGCACAAGAGATTTTCAAACATTATAAAGTCCAATACGCTTTGTACGGTCATGCCGGAAGCGGAAACACTCACGCGCTTCTGCTCCTTGATCTAAAGAACCGAGACCATCTCAGGAAGATTGAACCACTCGCGAACGAAGTTTACAATCTCGCTATCTCACTTGGCGGAACGCTGAGCGGCGAACACGGTGATGGATTTCTCCGGACTCCATTTCTGTCCCGTCTTTACGGAGAAGAAGTTTATTCGCTCTTCAGAAAAGTCAAAGAGATATTCGACCCTAAAGGGATACTAAATCCCGGCAAGATTATCGGCGAGCAAGGAACTTCCATTGTCCATGATCTTCGTTACGGAGAGAACTACAACCGCATTGAAACAAGAACTTCTTTGAGCGAAGAGAAGATCGCGCATGAAATAGAAAAGTGCCACGGCTGCGGAGCCTGCTTGAGCTATTGCCCGACGGCACTTGCTACCTTCGACGAAAGAGCAACTCCGCGAGCAAAAGGAAACATACTGCGCGCCGTTATCAGCGGGAATTTGGATTCAGGCTTCCTGGCGCAAAAAGAATTCAAAGACGTTCTCGATTACTGCTTCAACTGCAAACTATGTCTTTCAGAATGTCCGACGCAAATCGACATACCCGGAATCGTAATCGAAGCCAAGACGATTTTCTTCGACAGGACTGAGCGATCAGCTCAGGACAAATTTATCGATCACCTCCCTGCTCTCTCGGCAGCGGCATCGGTGAGTCCGACGCTGGCAAATGTCACTTCAAATCTGAATTTCTTCCGCAAACCGCTTGAAAAGTTATTCGGGATCGACAGCCGTCGGCAGCTCCCTTTGTTTCAAAAGCCACTTTACAAACGTTTTCTTCGCACAAAGACACCTGATAAACCACAGAAAAAAGTTGTCTATTTCGCGGGATGTTTTGCGAACTTCAACGACGTAGCCGGCGAGGGAATCGCGACAGTGGAAGTTCTGCGCCGGAATAATGTCGACGTCCGCGTCCTCGATTCACTCAGATGCTGCGGGATAGCGCGAATCACGACCGGAAGCAGAAACGACGTTGTCGAAGATGCGCAATGGAACATCGAACAGATGATGCGTTACATCGAAGATGGTTTCGAGGTCGTGGCATCGGCTCCGAGCTGTGCGCTAGCGCTCAAGGAAGATTACCCGAAAATAATCAAGAACGGAACGGCTTCGGAGTTTTCAAGCCACGTTCACGAACTCTCACATTATCTGTATGAGATGTATGAGAACGGTGAGCTAAACACAAATTTCGGAGAAGTGAAGAAAAGAGTTACATACCACAATCCATGTCATTCAGTTCCTTTTGGTGTCAAGCGGCAGCCGATTGAACTGATGAAATTAATTCCGGGATTGGAAGTGATCGAACTCAGTGAAGACACGTGCTGCGGAATGGCAGGAACATTCGGAATGAAAGAGCAGTTTTACGATCTGTCGATGAAAATTGGATCAAGCCTTTTTAAGAATATAAAATCGGCAGATGTGGACGAGGTCGTTACAACATGCGGAACATGCAATATGCAAATTGCGCAGGGGGCAAAAGCAAAAGTAGTTCACCTCGCAAAGATCTTGTTCGAGGCTTATCGGAGATTTGATGGAAAAAGTGCGACGGCATCCGCTGGCAACTCGAAGTCGAAGATATCGGCGGCACATCCGATTGAGACGCGCGAAGCTGAAAGTCTTATCGAATAGTTAGCACAGGTCAGAAAACAAGATGGCGGTGGAACTGTAACGTGTTGGCACACAATGCCCTATGGGTTTTCATTATGTGTTTAAGAGGAACTGGACGACTATATGCAACAAGTGGCGGGGCGCGTGGGCTATCTGCTGACTGATCTTTTCGCATGGTATTCACCTGTCATCATGGAGCGGAAAGCCAAGTTGCTGCCATTGGCTCGCCATTTTGGCTTGGCATTACAAACGGTAAATATCATCCGCGGGTTACGCAAGGACTATGACCGGGGGTGGGTGTATGTACCCCGCACTTTTTACGAACCGCTGGGTTTAACGCGAGACAGTCTCTTTGCCCGAGAAAATGCAGCCCAGATTATCCAGATGATTGATCTATTGGCCAACAAAGCCGAAGCTCATTTGCAGTATGGACTAGACTACATTACGAGCTTTCCCAAGCGGCTGCAGGGAATACGCTTGGCTTGTATGTGGCCCCTGCTGTTCGCGGTGAGGACACTGGCCGTTAGTCGTAACAATATCAATGTAGTTTTGACTGAAGTCAAAATCACGCGAGCCGAAGTCAAGAAAATTATGCGCGAGACCACTCTCTTTGGTTGGTCTAATGACTGGTTGATAAACTACTATCGCCGTTTGCATACCATTCGCCCTGCCTAATTGATCTCATCGCCGGCTGTCTCTATAGTCACGGGACAGAGATGTGGCCGAGAACCCATTGATCTTGCCACCAAGCCTCCAAGACACGAAGAAAATATGACATTTTAATCAGTCGTTAGCCCAAGTTCGACAGTTGATAGGCTGAGAAAAAATATTTTCTTGGAATTTGGTTGAGGTTCGGGTGTTTTTGTTGAAAAGTGCGTGTAGTGGAGACTTTGACACCGTTTCTGTGTTTATCGCTCGAAAACGAAACTCTTTCTCCCAAACTGTCGAACTTGGGCTAACGACAGGGCGGCACTTGTTCAAATACCCTCATGTATCCACTCCTTCATATTTGTTAACTTAAAGTACCGCCATGGACGAGGACAAGAAAAATATTTTGTCGCTCTTGAGCAAGTATCAAGCCTTACTCATCGAAAACGACAAGTTGAAAGCTGAGAACAAGAATCTAAAAGAGCAGCTCGCAATTCTCAATCATTTAGACGAAACAACAGTCGAAAGGGCAACGCCGGCGGGTATAAGCGGCGAAGGCCGGACCCTGGCAGAGATTCCAACTTTGACGGCGGATTTCAATATCGGGGTAAATCAAAACAGCAAGTCGGAAGAAAAGATAAAGCTCTTCATGTCGCTCTTCAGAGGAAGAGAGGATATCTATGCGAAGAGATGGCAAAATATAAACGGAAAATCCGGATATGCACTGGCATGCCTTAATGAATGGAAACCCGGAATATGCAACAAGCCAAGGATCAAGTGCTCTGCATGCAGTTACAAAGCTTTTGAGATTCCAAATGAAAAAGTTATTGAAGAACATTTGAAGGGGACAATCGTCGCAGGAGTATATCCGATGTGCCATGATGACACTTGTTACTTCCTGGCCATCGATTTTGACGACGACGGGTGGGAAAAAGATATTTCCATGTTGAGAGCCGTATGCTCAGAGTTCGAAATCCCTTTCGCCGCCGAGCGATCGCGTTCCGGTAACGGTGCGCATGTTTGGTTCTTTTTTGAAGAGCCGATATCTGCCGTGTCGGCAAGAAAGTTCGGAACAGCTTTACTGACTCATTCGATGAACAAAAGACATGAAATCAAATTCAGTTCGTACGATAGATTTTTTCCAAACCAGGATACGATGCCGAAAGGGGGGTTCGGAAATCTAATTGCGCTCCCTCTACAGATGGCACCGAGGAGAAAAGGAAATAGCGTCTTTATCGATGAGCTTCTTAAACCTTACTCCGATCAGTGGAAGTTTTTGAGTTCAATAGCAAGATTATCAGAGAGCGAAGTCAACGCGTTAACGGCCAGGCTATCCGCTTTTGTAAATGGGAACGAAGTTGGACTATTGAGAAAAGATGATGAAGAAAGTCAGAAGCCATGGAAGAAAATTCCGGCGGCGCCTTTGACGAAAGATGATTTCCCGGAGAAGATAAGGCTCGTGAAAGCAAATGTGCTTTACGTACCAAAGGAGGATATTTCACAAAGAGCATTAGACGCCCTAAAACGCTTAGCCGCATTTAAGAACCCCGAGTTTTACAAGGCTCAAGCGATGCGCATGCCCACATATAACAAGCCGAGGATCATTTCATGCTCCGACGAGACAGAGAAGCACCTTTGTCTGCCGAGAGGCTGTGAACCGGAGGTAATAACTCTATTGAATAGATTGAATCTTAAGATAGAAATTGCGGATGAAACTAATCATGGCAGGAGTGTTGATGTCGAGTTTAAAGGAATATTAAGAAACGAACAGCTCTTGGCAGTAAACAAATTAATGAGATATGATAATGGTGTATTAGCTGCCGCGACGGCATTCGGCAAGACCGTAATCGCGGCAAAACTGATCGCCGAAAGAAGAACAAACACGCTTGTAATAGTTCACAGACAGCAGTTGCTTTCGCAGTGGATATCGAAGCTATCCGAGTTTCTGAATATTAAGGAAACATTGCCCGTACCCGAAAGAAAGAGGGGCAGACAAAAGCAACGCACATTAATAGGTCGTATCGGCGGCGGCAAAGAACATTTGGCCGGTATTATCGACGTTGCAATCATGCAGTCTTTGAGCAGGGGAAATGAAGTTTCAGAGTGTGTGAAACATTACGGGATGGTCATTGTCGACGAGTGCCATCATGTTCCAGCTTTCAGCTTTGAGCAGGTTCTTAAGAATGTTCAGGCAAAATATGTTTACGGATTAACTGCGACACCTGTAAGATTAGACGGACATCATCCTATAATCTTCATGCATTGTGGACCTGTAAGGTTCAAAGCCGATGCGAAGACACAATCGGACCGGACACCGTTTGAGCATTACGTAATTCCGAGATTCACGAGCTTCAGAGTTCCCTTACATAAAGAGACTTCCACCCGCGGTGGAAAGGAGCTTGCTATTCAAGAACTCTACTCCGAATTAGCAACTAATGAAATGCGGAATAGACTTATTGCCGATGATGTAATAACAAATTATAGAAACGGCAGACACGCTCTTGTACTGACGGAAAGAACGGCTCACGTTGAATTGCTAACGAACAAGATAATCGAAGAGATTCCGGAGGTAATTGCCCTGACCGGGAAAACCGGAAAAAAGGAAACAAGAGAAACGTTGAAAAGAATATCCGACACGCCTCCGGGAAAACAGTTGACATTAGTTGCGACCGGCAAATACATCGGTGAGGGCTTTGATGAACCTCGTCTCGATACCTTGTTCCTGGCGATGCCTATTTCATGGAAAGGTACTTTGCAGCAATACGTCGGCAGACTTCATAGGGTATGTGAAAACAAAGATGAAGTACAAGTGTACGATTATGTTGATGCGCATGTAAGAATGCTTGAGAAGATGTACAACAAGCGACTTAGCGGTTATGCTTCACTGGGATACAAAACGAAAGGCGAAATAATCGCTCCTGAGTCCGCTGATTTTATTTTCGACAGAGGCAGCTTCTATCCTGTTTACTGTAACGACATTGCCAATGCAGAAAAGGAGATTTTCATAATCAGCCCTTTCGTCAGAAGAAGACGGGTTGAACAAGTGCATCAATACTTGAAGAATGCCGTGAATAGCAAAGTCAAGGTAACTGTTATGACAAGGCCATGCGAAGACTTCAGAGAGAAAGACAAGTCAGCTTTGCAGAGGGCCCTGGGCATCTTGAAAAATGAAGGCGTTAATTTATTATTCAGATCCGGCATCCACCAGAAATTCGCAGTGATAGACGAACGAATTGTCTGGTATGGAAGCATAAATCTTCTAAGTTTCGGCGATGCCGAAGAGAGTATAATGCGACTCGAGAGTTCCAACATCGCCGATGAGCTAATGAGAAGTGTTGAGGCATAAAAGAAATAAATAATCCGAGCACTAACAAGAGTATTCTTAATGAGAGGTGGCAAGATGAACTTCACTTTTTCCGTACCCGACATTATTGAAATCAAGGACGATTATGTGAAATCGGAATCGGTTTTCCGGCAAGGACAACGGTTGGTCGATAATGAAATGTGTACCGTCGTCAGCGAGTCGGACAATAAATTCAATTTTATGGTTGAAGACCGGTTCGACGATTTTGCTGTAACAATTTCGCAGACCGGAACAAAACTGTCGTTTCAATGTAATTGTGGTTCACATTTGGATTGCTGCCCGCATTCCGCCGCTGCGCTTATAATGCTCAAACTGAAATATGACGAGGAAAAGAGTAAAGCCTCTGCTGAAGGTAGCCGGTACACAAGGGAAGAAATGATAAAACGTGTACTCAAGGAAAGACAGGAGAAAGCGGCCAAAGAGAAATTCGAGATTCAGCCGGCAGAAAATATTCACGGCTTTCATAAAATCAGAACCACCGGTGGAAGGACTTATGAAATAGCAATCTGGGATCTAGCGGCAGGCGACGGCTACTGTTCATGCCCTGACTTTAAAACTAACAAACTCGGAACATGCAAGCATTTGATCTTCGCTGCAAACTACTTGAACAAGAAATACAAAAACTCAAAGGCGCTAAAGAATCAAGATTACCCGGTAATCGAGATTTATTGCGATCCCCACTACGATTACAATATCACCTATTATTATAACCGGCAACTTCCACCGGAAATCGACGCGTTGTTTCATAAACACTTCAACGGCAGTCAATATATCATGCCGGAAAAATATTCGGAGTTCATGAAGTTCCTTGAAGAAGCGGGTAACTTCAAATCAATCTTAGTCCGTCCGGAAGTGAATGAAAAAATCGATAGATACTTCGAGAGGCAATCGCTGAAGCATTTAAGCGAAAAGATAACTCCGGACTTTTCTAAAATAGATGCCAAGCTGTTCGATTACCAGAAAGAGGGTATTTTATTTTCTTTGTTCAGGAAGGGAAATATTATTGCCGACGAGATGGGATTAGGAAAAACACTTCAGGCAATTTCTGTTGCGGTTTTGAAAAGGGATATTTACGGGCTAACTAAAACCCTGATTATTTGTCCGGCATCCTTAAAGTACCAATGGAAGAAAGAAATCGAACGCTTCACCGGCGAAAAGGCGGTTATTGTCGAAGGCATGCGACACTACCGGCATGCGACTTACAAAAGCACAACTGAATTCTTTCTTATAGCCAATTACGAAGCTGTGATGCGGGATATTACGGTTATTCGCCAGTATCCGCCTGATATGATAATACTTGATGAAGCGCAGAAAATAAAAAACTACGATACCAAGACTTCATACGCGGTGAAGTCGATACCCAAGAAACATTCGTTGGTTATTACCGGAACTCCGCTTGAAAACAATCTGCTGGACTTGTATTCAATAATGAATTTTATCGATCCGGAAGTGTTAGCCCCTCAGTGGGAATTTTCAATGAACCACTGTTATTTTGATAAAGACAAAAAGAACCGGGTAACGGGGTATTACAATTTGCAGGACCTAAAAAATAAATTAGCCGATCATGTTATTAGACGTGAAAAGGCAGAAGTGTTGAAACAACTGCCCGCTGTACAAGAAGTGGTCGTACCGATTGAGCTTCACGAGGCGCAGGCAGAAATTCATGCCGGCCTAGCAAGATCTCTGGCTCCGATCCTGCATAAGAAGCATAAGACTGTTTACGATATGCAGCGAATACAACAGATCCTCATGAGCATGAGAATGGTATGTGATTCAACTTTTCTGATCGACAAGGAAACGAATCATTCACCGAAGTTGGAAGAGTTGCAAACAATACTTTTAGAGAAGCTGGATATCAAGAAACGGAAAAGGAAAGTGATAATCTTTTCCGAATGGAAGACCATGCTTCATTTGATCGGCAAGATGCTGAAGACAAATGGCATTCAATATGTCACTCTTTCAGGAGATGTCCCCGTAAAGAAACGGAGTCTGCTGATTGATGAATTTGCGAACAACCCTGACACGCTTGTGTTCCTTTCCACCGAAGCGGGCGGCACGGGATTAAATCTCCAATTTGCCGACACGGTTATCAATTTTGATCTGCCATGGAATCCGGCAAAAAAGAATCAGCGTATCGGGCGCATAAATCGTATCGGGCAGATGAGTCCGAAACTGACTGCCGTTAATATGGTGGCACTGAATAGCATAGAGCATAATATTGCAAACGGGATAGTTGTCAAGGAAGCCTTGTTCAATGCAGTACTGAACACTGCCAACTTAACCGAGGAAGTCGATTTCGCATCCAAAGGCAGATCGACGTTTATCGAGCAGGTCGAGAAAATGATTCAGCCGAGTGAGGTGCGTCCGGATTCGGGTGAGGAAGCCGCCGAAGAAAATATGGAAGAAATCTTAGTCACCGTAAGTGATTCCGGAGAGATCATAGAAGAGTCGGTGCAGGGAGAGAAGAAGTTGGACGAACGCAATATTGGCGCGGGCCGGCTCGAAGAGACGCGTCAGCACAAACATCCTGCTCCCGAGCCGGAGGAAATCGAAGCCACTTTGAATCAAGGGATACAATTCTTGAACGGCATATTTAAGATGGCAACCGGCAAAGAACTCATCACCAAAGGGAACGGAATAACTGTAGATAAGGAGACGGGCGAAGTGACAATGAAATTCAAGCTACCGGGATTCTGAAATGTTCTGTACTCCTCCGCTTCCTTGCCGACCATCGTTGCGATTTGCTTCACAGCCCTGACTAGTTTTGGACTTCGGGACTTCGCGGCCAGCAGCTGCAGGCTTGCGATGTCAAGCTTCTCGAGATTCTTAAGCCTCAACTCGTTCAGATATGATTCCGCGTCGCCACCAGGTTGTAGATACACGACGTCAAGCAACGCCTTTTCCGGTGTGGCAACGAAGGCTTTTTGTCCCACACCGAGATCAGACAGTTGATATCCCGAGAATAGCTCTTTCTTGATATGGCGAAATTCGAAATCCCCAAGCGGTGTCTTCCAGCGTCCCGGTCGTGAGGTTGTCACGCTCACGACGGCCGGAGTGTGCTCAGGGATAAGCCCATGGAACTCAAGGGCTGACTGGCAACTGACGAAGGAAGCTCGAACCATACGATTTGCGACCAAGAATGGATGCGGTTTCACCTTTTGGTACGGTGTTGCAAGTGCGTAAAGTCCACGCCGGATCTGGTGAAATCGGCCAGCCTTCGTCCAACGGGAGAGCTGCAGGATCACGTCCTTCGAATTCGCATTCCCAGCCAGGAGAAACCCCGTCTCAAAAACCGGCTCATCACCTACAATTCTGATAAGTTGCTCAAACTCCATAGCAATAACTTAGCATTGTTGCCATATTATTACAACGAACACCCATTGCGCCCGGAAGAATCGAAGGTACTGAACAAAAATGGAGCTGCGATACATCCGGAAACCCTCTACTCTTTGCTGAGGGAAGGACAGTTGGAGAGAATCAGCTGCGGAGTGCTTAGAATCGCAGGCAGCCATCCACATAGTAACCCTGATCTCGTGAAGATTGCCGCCAGGATCCCGGCCGGCGTCATACGCCCACTATCCGTACTCTCCTTTCATGATCTGACAACTCACATTCCAGACGAAGTTGATACCGCACTCCCTGTCGGAGCTGACCCCCCACCTTGAACATCCGCCGTTCAAGGCCCATCGTTTCAATAGGCGTAGACACTGCAGTTGAAGCGCTCAGCATATATCGTCAGCAAAGGAAGATTAAGTCAAATGATTTTGAAGCATGAAAGAAGGGAGCTCGCAGCGTTCTATCAGGTCCACGAATCGATAGACGCATATTGCATCTGTGATGCAAGCCCATTTGTTCCTGCATGGACTTTTCAAAGTAATGTCCCGCCTTCAACGATTTGTCGGAGGCCGGACGACCATTCTCCGTCGGAAAGAATATCGACTACGTCCGTACAATGTGCCTCGGTCCCGACGGGTCGGGATCTTCGACGTGACAGAAATCCTTCCTGGCCGTCAGTAGAGGTATGAAACGGCACAGCCCTGCCTTTTGGAAGCGTGACCGCCGGAACCAGTTCGTTCCGGCGGTCACACCAGTTTCGATTCGGTTTAGGAGTTTTTGAAAGCGCTCTTGCCGGCGAAGCGAGCGGCTTTTCCCAATTGCCTCTCAATGCGCATCAACTGGTTGAACTTCTCTATGCGTTCGCCTCGCGAGCCGCTTCCGGTCTTAATATGTCCCGCACTGATCGCAACTGACAGATCTGCGATGATGGTATCGACAGTCTCACCGCTTCGATGGGACACAAATGTGTTATAGCCGTTACGGTAAGCAAGTTCAATTGTTTCAAGAGTCTCTGTCACCGTTCCTATCTGGTTCAGTTTAATCAGAATCGAATTTGCAACCTTCTTGTCTATTGCCTCAGCCAGTATGGCTTTGTTGGTGCAGAATATATCGTCACCGACGAGCTCGATTTTTGTGCCAAACGCTTGCGTCAGATTCTTCCAACCCTCCCAATCGTTTTCAGCAAGTCCATCCTCGAGAAGGATGATTGGGTACTGTCTTATCCAGCTCTCCCACAATTTGATCATCTCATCGCTTGACTTGTGAGCCTTTGTGCTTTTGAAAAACAAATATTTTCCATTGTCCCACATTTCGCTTGCTGCCGGATCGAGACATAGGCTGACATCCTGTCCGGGTTTGTATCCTGCTTTTGTAACAGCCTCCAGGATAACTTCGACCGCTTCTTCATTTGTCTTTAGGTCAGGAGCAAAACCGCCTTCGTCGCCAACTCCGGTGCTTAGTCCTTTCGAGTGCAAGACTGATTTCAAGCTGTGAAACACTTCAGCGCCCATTCGAATTGATTCCGCAAACGATGGAGCGTTATGCGGAGCGATCATGAATTCCTGAAAATCCACGGTGTTGTCGGCATGTTTTCCGCCGTTGATAATGTTCATGCAGGGAACCGGAAGCAGATTCGCATTAACGCCGCCAATGAACTGGTACAACGGCACTCCGGCACTTGCGGCGCATGCACGAAGATAAGCCATCGAAACACCAAGGATAGCATTCGCGCCGAGTGCTGATTTGTTCGGCGTTCCATCGAGTTCGATCATGAAATAATCGAGTTCCTTCTGCGAAGCGAACTCTCTCTTTGCAACCTCAGGGCCGATCTTCTTTACGACGTTCTCAACAGCCTTTTTCACGCCTTTCCCGCCGTAACGCTTCTTGTCTCCATCCCGAAGTTCAGTGGCTTCCTTTTCACCGGTGGAGGCTCCGCTCGGCACCATTGCCCTTGCCTGCGTGCCATCTTCCAAGGTGATGTCAACTTCAACCGTAGGATTTCCTCTTGAATCTAAGACCTCAAGTGCGTCCAATGATCCGATTTTCATTTTGATCTCCATTTCTTAGCCGTGAATGAAACTGACTTAATATAGTATAAAGCTGTGAACGCCATAAACATTCTTGCTAGTGTAAAGCAGTTATCAAAGCTCATGGCGCTCATCTTGATAATGTTGGCATCTTGAAGCTTTCGCCAAGGAATGTCTTCCTGACGAGCTCGTCGTTGGCAATGTCTGCCGGCTTTCCTTCTACGAGAATCTTTCCTTCGCTGATCACGCATGCACGGTCGGCTATCTCAAAAGTCTCGTGCACATTGTGGTCGGTCAGGAGAACGCCGATGTTCTTCTCCTTCATCCGGGCTATTATCCCCTGCAAATCAAGGACTGCCATTGGATCAACTCCTGCGAATGGCTCGTCAAGAAGCATGAAGTAGGGATGGAGAGACATGGCGCGCATCACCTCCAAACGCCGCCGCTCTCCTCCAGATAGGTTTTTTGCCTTTATCTTCCTTCGTGAAGCCATATCGAATTCGGTCATTACTTCCTCAAGCCGCTCTTTGATCTCTTGTTTAGTATAATGGTTCAACTCGAGAACCGCGACGACATTCTCTTCGACTGTCATTCCTCTGAAGGCAGATGGCTCCTGAGGCAAGTACGCAATTCCCAATCTGGCGCGTTTAAACATCGGCATGTGCGTCATTTCTATATCATCGAAACTGATGGATCCTCCATCGGGCGGGACAACGCCAGTAATCATCTCGAATGTTGTTGACTTTCCGGCGCCGTTCGGGCCAAGCAAGCCGACGATTTCTCCTTGCTCAACGTGAATGCTCACGCCGTTCGCCACGGTTCGCTTCTTATATCTCTTAACCAGACCTTCTGCTTTCAGAAGATGATCCATTATGACATCACACTACATTCTTTCTGGCCTCTGACTTCTTGCTTCTATCTTATCCATCATTCCATTTATCCAGTAATCCATTATTCCAATAATCCATTACTCTATTCTCCTGTCTCCTTCTCATGGTATGTAGTACATTGGATCAGGGAGTTTGAATTTTCCTCCGGCGTAGCCTCCAACAAGATCGCTGTACTGGTCACCGATATTAGCGATGATCGTGTAACCCTTTTCTGTTATCTCCTTCCTTATAGAGGTCTTGAACTGGTCTGTCGTCACTTTGTTCTTTGGATTTTTGAAATAGAGTCCGGCCCACTCAGGATAACCAACCTTCTTCAAATTTACGACTGTCGGATCATCGGCAGGTTTTGCTGAGAGCTGCTCTCTTCCGGTGATAAAGAAGATTGCGATATGCCTTGCTGCAGCCCACTTTGCAAGATCAAGTGTCGGCTCAATGGCAGTCGCGGCGGATTCTTTAACCCATGCATTCCAGAGCGAGGTGCTGAACCCGAAATTGTAACGATACTCAAATTGAATATTGGACAGCGATGTTTCATCTATATCGAGAACTATTGCCGGCTTCTTTACAGACTTGTATCTTGACTTTATGTAAGATCTGGCTGAGTCTATGACCTCCGCAATTCCATTTTCATAAGCACCGGACTTTATGTAGGACTTTACTGAATCCTGGAGTATGCCGAGGTTTGTCGGCTCGGGGACAGAGTAAACTTTTGCACCACGATATGACTGCGCGTGGGCAGTGAATGAACCGAATGCCAACGCAACAACAAACGCCAGGACGACATACTGTTTCCTGTCTCCCGTCTCCTTTCTCCTGTCTCCTTTTTTCAATTGCGTCATGAGTTCTTTCCTCTCAAGTATCTGATGATTTCTGCCTTCTCGACGGTTATCATGCCGCCGCAGCCGGCGTCATCCAGGATTTGCTCGACTACGGGGATAAACTTGTTTATGTTCGCCTCAGTGTCGACGATCTCGATAATCATGGGAAGATCGTCGCTTAGCTTCACCGATCTCGAGTTGCTGAACGTACTGTCCGGCCCGAACCCAAGCGCACCGCGCGACACTGTCGCTCCCGCCATCTTCGCTTCTTTTGCCTTGAGAACGATCGTTTTGTAGAGTTGTTCATTGTCTTTCCGGTCCATCTCGCCGAGAAAGATCCTTATCAGTTTCCCTTCTCCATAAAGCCTCATTTTTAACCTTTCTCCTTCATCTGTGGTGGTAACCAACCGGCAATTTTCGACAGTCCCTCCTTTGTAAAGGTGGAGACCGGGCTTTGCCAGAGCACTTCAACAGTCCGCTGGTTGTTGTATGGAACGCGGTGCAACGTGACCTCGCCATCTTCCAGCACAGCGTAGCACGCGTTATGATCTTCTCTTGAAAGTCCGACGCTTCCCGGATTTACAATCGTTACATTTCCCACCTGTTTCTTGAACTGGAAATGAGTGTGACCGAGAAGAATCAAATCGTACTTTTCTAATCCGCGAATTTCCGCTTCTCCAATTTCCTCTTCTCTGAGATACTTGTACATATTCCCGTCAGGTGCACCGTGTGTCATATAAACGTACATTCCATCTATATGCGCGAACAGTGTCGGGGGGAGGGACTTGAGAAACTGTACATCTTCCCTGCCAAGCAGGGTCCTGTGCCATGCGAGGGTCTCCTCAGCGTATATTTTGAAATCGGCACGGCAGCCGCAGTCCTTATCGTTCGCCATGGCATTATCATGGTTTCCCATTACGCCTTGATCCATGTTCTCACGAAGAAATTCCACACACTCTTTTGGGAACGAACCGTAGTCAACTGAGTCGCCAAGAAAGAAGCAGAGGTCATAATCTCCCACATCCCGAAGGACCGCTCCAAGAGCGGGAAGATTCGCATGTATGTCGGATACTATCAAGGTTTTCATTTTCTTATTTCACAAGTGCGCTGATGGAAGCCGGCGCGCCAGAGCGGACAACCGTTGCGTCAATGTTTTGATAACGAATGCGCCGCTTCATACGCTTTCATCGCCTTCAAGATCGCCGTCCTCGCATCCCGATTCTGTTCCCATCCAAAGCTCTTGACTTCCTTGCCCTCAAGCTCTTTGTAAGTCTCAAAAAAATGCTCGGCTTCGCGCAGAAAGTGTCCGGGAACGTCATTTATTTCTTTCACATCGCTGTAACGGGGATCATGCACAGGTACTGCAAGTATCTTGCTGTCAGAGCCCTTCTCGTCAGTCATGATAAGAATGCCAACTGGCCTTACTTGAAGGAAGAGTCCCGTTTGCAGCAACTCCTCAGTCAATACCAAAACGTCAAGTGGATCTCCGTCGTCCCACAGCGTGCCGGGTATGAAGCCGTAAGCTGTAGGATAGTGGACTGCAGAGTACAACACACGATCGACTTTAAACACCTCAAGCCTTACATCATATTCGATCTTTACATGTGTCCCCTTTGGGATCTCGATAACAGCGCCGACTTCCTCCGGCGCACGTTCACCAACCGGCAAGTCTTTTAGATTAGCCATCGTTTCATCCTTTCTTATTGTGATCGTACATGTTTCTCATATTGCAACTTTCCTTGATCTTAAGAATAGAGGGATGGAGATCAGTTGAATCAGTGCAGAAAACAAGACCAATCCTAATATTGAAACGTCGTATAGAACCCCCATCAAAGCACTTCCGATAAACCAGGCAATTCCAAATCCGGTGTTGAAGATTCCGTAGCCTGATCCCCGCTTGTCGATGGGGACTAAGTCTGCAACCGCGGCTCGCATTATCGACTCTTGCGCACCCATAGAGATTCCCCAAAACACCATTCCCAATATTATCAATTCTGAATGGCCGAGAAAAACGAGAGGAGCCGCGGCAGCTGATAACACCGAAACCAACGCAAGAGTCCTGATACCGATCCTGTCAAACAGCCGGCCTGCGGCAAGGGCTGCGAGGGCATCGACACCCATAGCGATGGAGTAGTAAACCGGAATCCAATCCTGCGGAACTGCCGACGCGCTCTTGAAGTGATATGCAATCAACGGAAAATCTACAAACCCCGCCGCAATAAGAGAAGCCGCACCCATATAGATCCAAAAAGACTTTGGATACCCATTGTCCAGCGTAATCTTCGCCTGTGAGCTGGCGAGATTGCGCGGGCTCGGGAAAACCTTCATCGAAACCAATAGAACGGTTAACGCAATTAAAGCGGGCAAGAGAAGAAACGTGTAGCCGACACGATAGCCGAGATTGTGAAACAATGCAAATGCGACTATGAGTGGGCCGAGAACCGCCCCGATTTGGTCGAGAGCCTCGTGCACACCGAAAGCCCAACCGCGCTTGATATTCTCCGAGGCGTAGGAGAGCATGGCGTCCCGAACAGGAACGCGGATCCCCTTCCCGATTCTCTCCGTGATCATTAGCGCCGCGGCAACTTCCCAATTACCCGCAAGCGCGAGTAAGGGCACGGCGACAAGATTTATGAAATATCCTACAAAAGCCACAGACCAGTATCTCTTCGTTCTGTCTCCGATGAATCCAGAAAAGAATCTTACGACATACCCGATAAGTTCACCGAGACCCGATACTATTCCTACGACGGCGCCGCTCGCACCGAGAATCGCAAGGAAGGGCCCGTTGATACTTCGGGCACTTTCATACGTCATGTCGGCAAATAAACTGACTACGCCTATCAGTATGACAAATGTAAATGCGCGCTTTTTTATTTCGCTTGAAATTTCCAACGATAGGCTCCTTTAAGCCAAGATGAATGCAAGGATAAACACTATGACGATGTAAAGAACGTACCAAGAAATCTTTCCGCTCATCAAATTTCTGCCGACAAATCTGCTGATGGTTCGCACGCCTTTATCGGCATACTCATAAATGTATTCAGCAATATCTTTGTTTACCACCTCAGCGTTGTAGCCATTCCTAAGTTCTTTTGTCCTGTAAACCTTGCGGAGAACATATTCGAGAACGAACGAGTAAGCCGGAACAGTAAAATACTCATCCTCGGTAAGCGACATACCACCATTCCATGCCTCAACTTTGCGGTGCGTTCTTCGTGTCAGGAATATTACGACAAGCGGAATCAGGATGACTCCCACGACAATGAAGAACATCGTCGGTGAAATGACTCCGAAGATCGGGTTGCTCGAAGCAATCAAGAGCGGAGTTGGAACGCCGAGAACACCTGTCAGGAACTGATTATAACCGAGAAATCGAACTATCAGAGGTGCGAATACTCCCGATAGAACGATGAGAAGGATTAGAAAAATCTGCGATAACTTTATTGATGCTGATTTCATCTTGCGTGTTTCTCTTCCGTGGTCCGGCCCAAGAGCCGTGTAGCCGATGAGCTTTACCATCGCAAAACCCGCTAGACCTATCGCTAGTGCGACCATGATCCCCGCAAAAGCAGCCAACAGGCGGTCAACATTGCTCGTCAGTTTGTAAGATTGGAACATCGCCTCAAGCACCATCCATTCTCCTACAAAGCCAATGGTCGGTGGAAAAGCACTGAATGACAACCCGGACGTGAGAAGGCCGAGAGCAGGAACTGAGCCGACGTTTCTCCAGATTCCTCTGACGTTATCTATCTCCTCTTCCTGCAAAGACTCCTTCGCGTGTCCTACGCTCTCAAAAAGGAGAGACTTCGAGATTAGATGAGCGAACGCGACGATCATGGAAGCAAGGAGAGCAAACTGAGAAAGTGTCTGCGTCTCCGGTGTGCCGTAAGTGGCAGCTATCGCACTCAACCCGAGAGCTGCCAAAATTATGCCGTTGTTTTCCACGGTCGAGTAAGCCGGAAGCTTCTTAAGACTCCTTTCTGCTGCCGCTTGCATCCCTCCCCAAAATGCAGAGATCGCCCCGAAGACAAGAACGATTATCCCCCACCATTTGGGATAGCCGGTGAATGAGAGAATGCGGACCAATCCATAGAATCCCATGAAGGTCAAAGGCGCACTCAACATCGCGGCGGTATTAGAAGGCGCTTTGGAGTACGCACCGGTTATCCAGGTGTGGAAAGGTACAGCGTCCATCTTCACAATGAAACCGAGAGTTGCCATAACGAGAAAGAATGGATTTGCCGCGACGTTTCCTGTCAGCGTGAAACTCCCGTTCGTTACAAACAAAGATGCAAATGCGAGAAGGAGAGAGATTGCCGACAACTCGCCGAAAGCTAAAAAAGAGAACGCCGATTCGTAAGAGCCTTTTCTTTCAAGGATCTGGAAGTACAATGCGATAGTCATCAGCTCCCATCCGATGAGGAAGTTGATGGAATCCTGCGCGGTCATCACGAGAAGCATACCGAACAGGGTAAGATTGTGAAATGCCGCCATCTTCCTGCTGAAGAGACGCCCAAAATCCTTTGAGTAGAACGAAATTGCGAAGAAGGCGATGGATGTCGCAACCAGAAAGATTGCAGTTGTGTGATCGACTCCAATACCAATTGAAAGACCGGGCATTAAATAGTACTGCGGGGAGGAGGCTGGATGGAACAGGCATGAAATACCTCCGATGAACATCAACAACGAAGAAGACGACGCGAGCCCGAAAGAAAGCGGTCTGTTCACCGACAGCACCATCCCAAGAAGTAATGTAGCGAATGCTAAGTACACGAACAGCATGTCAGTTTTCCTTCCCCATCAACTTCAAGAAAATCGAAATGAGCTGGGCAGGCTCTCTGTAGTCCTTAACATGAGCCGCTATGTTCTCAATGCCAAGCTCAATCACCGATGTTCCCTCGGTATCTGACTCTCGTTCAACTAAGACTATTCCGTACGGTGCCGGGAGTTGATTTATCGTTTCCCTAAGTGGCACAGCCATCGGTTCATTTACTCTTCCAAGAACGAGGAGCAGATCAGCATGCCGCGGCGAGTCCGCAAAATAAATTCCGAACCGGTGAAGATTGTACTGCGGTGATTGCAAAGCAGCCATTTCGAGATTCATGTCATTGCTATTCCCAACGTCGATTGGATATATGAAAAGCGATTTTCTGAACGAATGGAAAACAGTGCTGACTTTCCCATACAATTTGTACTTCCGCTTCTCCGTCAGTCTATGTTTTATTCCAAGTAATGGCCACCACTTCATGTAAGCTCCAAGCTCCAATTTTCAAGTTCCAAATGCCGCTTACGGCATCCCGACATACAAATATTTTTGACGGGACAAATTCCAAATACCAAAATCAAAAATCCAAACGCTACGAATTCCGACCAGCAACGAGAAAAATCCGAAAACCTGAGACTCCTTTTTCCATTTTGCAGCTTTGAGCTTTGCTTTTGTTTCGAGCTTGGTGTTTGGAACTTGGAATTTTTCATCTTGCTGCATCAGCGAATGAAACTCCGAATGAATCCAATGCAAATGGAAAGTCCGTGAAAATCTGTCCGACCATTGCCTCGCGCATCGCGGCGAACCCGAAGAGAGAGGGCGTTGAGATGTAAAGGTCCACGATAGTCCCTTTCTTTATTTCGACATAGGTTGCGATTACCCCGGTAGGAGATTCACAAACGCCTACCGATGTACCGGACGAGGAAGGAATTTCAAGTTCGATATCAACAGGATGCACGTTGGCTGCGCCAAGCTTATAAAGCGAGTCGAGCATTCGCCCAACGATTCTTGCGGACTCCATGACCTCCAAACAGCGCACTTCGTATCTTGCCAGTGCGTCGCCCTGTTCCATCTTCACAACCTTGAAATCGGGATAATCAGGATCAGATTTTCTCAAATCGAATTCGACACCACAGGCTCTCAAACTCGGACCTGTTACTCCAATCGCAACAGCCCGTTCAGCGTTCAGCGTGGCAGTCTCATGGAGTCTATCCATGAAGTTTTCACTTTCGAGTGACCGACCGTAAAGATCGGCGAGCCTTTCCTGAATTCGCGAAAGCTGATAGCGAGCAATCCCAATCGACTCTATGCTTGGTCCGAAGGATTCTGTGGACAAGGGTTTCGCTTTCCCGATTGAATTAAAATCCTTCAGGTTGCGGCTGCCGGTGAGAAGTTGATTAACCCGGAGCGCCTCCTCGAAGAGGTAAAGTAAATGTGCATTAAGAACCTTCTGCGCTGCTGAACCTGCAAGTCGCGTTGCGACGAACAGATGATTGTAAAGCCGCTCTAATTCAAGCCCGATGACCCTGAGCTTTTTTGTCGTCTCGGTCGGCTTTATTGCAAGCGCACTCTCAACTGCGCGGGAATATGCCACACTGTGCGAGAAGGCGAAGTTACCACATATATTTTCCACCTTTCTGACCGCATCCGTCACTGGAAGCCCGACGCAGGACTTTTCGATGCCGCGATGCTTCGTCGAAAGATCTATGTTCACCGCGAGCATCCTCTCACCGTAAGTGTAAATGTGGAAGCTGCCGGACTCGATGAAACCTGAAGTTACCGGTCCATATCTGAAATCGAATACGCCGTCACCAAATACTTCATCGCTTCCGATACGGGAGTCTCGATTTTTCAGAATTTCGAAGTTAGGAATATTCTCCTCTTTGAGAGAATCTCTCAAAGCGACGCGCCCATCGTCGGCGACAATGATTTGGCTGCCTTCAGACATCTGTATCAATCCCAAAGTACTTTGCATAGTCTCAGATTTTTATCAAGTAATTTCGAACTCAGCCCTTGGCCCCTTCTCTTACAAGAGAAGGGGTGAGCTTAGCGCTGGCTTCCGAAGTCCCTTTCTTTTTAAATAGAATCTGACGGTCGTCAGACTTCGACGTACTCCCGCCGAAGGCGAGAGTTGACGGCTGGCGAGATTCTATCGAATGGTCGTAGACTCCGCCGGTCGCCAGACTCTCGCAGAGTCCGTTGGTCGCCAGACTCCGAAGAGTCTGGCGGACTCTTCGAGAGTTCACGGACTCCGACGAGACTCTACGAGCGTCATCCCGGATTCTAATATGATCTGGATAGTGAGCGGGAAATGCTGGGATTAATTCCGTTATCAGTGATTTCATCTTAGCCCTTTTCACAGCATCTTGTAAATAACAGGTAATGCAAATGTCGTCAGCAAAGCCAATGCCAAGTTTATCGCGGCAACTGCGACAGGGCTCTTCACGTGGTCTGCGTCTCCATCCGATTCGGATCCGGAGGATCCTTCGGAGAAAACCATTCGGGCAACACGATAGTTCACGCCGAGAAAGGCAATCACAATGAAGGTGGAGAGAACAACAGTCCAAACAATTCCGAAACTTTTCAGGACTTGAGCCAATATCAATAACTCACCAAGGAAGCTGCCAAAAGGCGGAGCGCCTGTTACAGCGAGGGCTCCGATGGAGAACAAGTAAGCGGTCAATGGAATTTTCTTATAGGCTCCCTTCACCTCAGAGATAAACGGCGTCTTATAGGCCGCGAGTACGTTTCCCGACAGGAGGAAAGTTGCGGATTTAGCAAAAGCGTGAGCTACAATTATTACGATTGCACCGACGAATCCGTACCCGCCGACAGAGATGCCGATCAAGGCAATCCCCATGTTTTCGATTGAAGAGTAAGCAAACAGACGCTTATACTGACGCTGACTAAATGTCATCAGAGATGCGATGGCCACGCTGAGAAATCCGAGCCAGAATGCAAAGTCTTGCACACCTAGAATTGGAGCTGCGCCAATAATGCGCACAATCGAAAAGAGCGCGACAGGCAAGAGGACCGCGGAGAAAATCGCACTGACCGGAGCGGGAGCCCGCCCGTGAGCATCAGGCAGCCATGTATGCATCGGAAAGATACCTGCCTTGGTGCCATAACCGACTACCGCGAGTATCGCCCCGACTGCAACTATCTGCGAAGTCGGATGAGCAGCTAATAATTTCGATAGAGACAGAGTTCCCGTGCCGGCGTAAATAAAAATTGTCGCGATAAGGGAAACGACAAGACCGGCTGAGACAATGATAATGTACCTCCAAGTTGCCTCGATTGCCGCCTCTTCGTTCTCTGTAGCAATCAGCAGTGCACTCGCCAAAGTCGTCGCCTCAACGCCGACCCACATTAGACCAATATTATCTACAATTACCGTAAACAGCATCGTCAGGACAAAAAGATTCAGAAGGAAAAAATAGAAGTTCATTTGGAAGAGCTTGTTTTCTATATGTGCTATGTAATCAATCGAGAAAATTACCACACCGACATATATGGCACTGATCATTATCAAGAAGATCTTCGACAGACCATCTACGTGCATAAATGCGTTCACATGGTCAGGCAGGGTCGCCACATAGATAGAACTGGCAAGCGCGAGTATCGAGGCAGCCACAGATATATCCTCCTCGAATTTCAGGAAAGGAAGTATGCAAAGAAGGCTTGCACCTCCGGTAATCAAAACCGGCAAAATGTATATCCACTCCATCGTTAACCTCTCAGCTCGTTAAATTCAGAATCGCCGTTTTGAAGCGAGTCCTCTCTTAAACGAATTATAATTCCAGAGATCATCACTATGCCGAGCACGTCAAGAACAATTCCTGCCTCAACAATGAACGGGAGTTCAGGGAATATATAACCGAACATGTACATTGCATTTTCCATCACAAGGTAGCCGATGAGCTGGGCGATTGTGTTGCTGCGTGAAATGATTAAGAATGCGCCTTGAAGCATAAGTGCAATTGGAACCGCAGCCAAGTTCGTCGACATGTATGGCTGGAGCGCAAGAGAATAGATCAGGTAACCTAATATCGCAAAAAGAAGCGACCCGATTATTGACGAAGCCACGCCGAGAACAGGTTTCACCTCCCTCTCGCGCCACGTTTCACGCTTAAGAGTCTTAACAAGAAACCGGGGAATGAACCATCCTCTGGCAACCGCTGTAAGAAAAGCCAAAGTAAGAATGTAAACCTCTTTGGAAACAAGCCCAGCCACGAGAAAAAAGGCTGCCATCAGGAAAGAGCCGATTGAAAACGTCCTTATGATATTGATGGTGTAAAGCTGCCACTGTATGAAAATGACGAGAGCTATTTCGACAAATCCGAGCAAGAGGTAAATACTGTCTAAAGAATGCATTCTCACATACCTCCAATGGAAGAAGTTGTGTAGAAGACCAAAGCCGCAAGGAACGCAAAGACAAAGGACACCGCCACAAAGTCAAATATCTTAAAGAGACGGTACTTCGATACGGTCTCCTCAAGCAGCGCGAACACGATGAGAAGAAGAAATATCTTCAGGAAATTTATGAACATATACCAAAAAATTGCGGCGACATTTAGCTGCATCGGCACAAAAAACGGGAACACGAAAACGTTCATGAATACGTTCATCAGCAGGAAATGCTTCATGTAGCTGCCCCATTTGTAAAGAGCAAGTTCTGCTCCGGAATATTCCATCTCCATTGCTTGACCAATCATGCCAAGCTCGCCGAAGCCGTGCGATTCAATCGGAAGTTTGCCGGTTTCCACGATCAACACCATGAAGAAGGCGGCCGAAACAAACCAGTGTATCAAAGAAAGGTACCAAGTTTGCGAAGTTTGCAAAATGTTGTTGATCACGTATGGGTTGTTTGTATGGGACAGGACGCCTAGCATTATGAAGATGAGCAGCATGATCGGTTCGGAAAGAGCCCCGATGCTTGCCGACCTTGATGTGCCCAGATGGGAATAGTTGCTTCTGCTGTCTATCGCCGCAAGTTTCTTTATAGCCGCTGCCGCTCCGAACACCAATCCACCTCCGATGAAATCAACAACAGGGCCAAAGGTCAGAGGGAAAGCGGTGATTATCGGAAGCACAAGTGTCAGGAAAAGATAAAGTGCGAAGGTAATATAAGGCGCGACTCTGAAGAACGGCGATGCCGCTGACGGCACGATGCTTTCTTTACGGAAAAGCTTCGAAATGTCATAATAGGGCTGGAAGATCGAAGGACCTTTCTTCGACTCAAGTACTTCCTCGATCTTTGCGAGTATTCCGGCAGCCAATGGAGCTAGGAGCAGGATATAAGTGAGCTGAAGTAAACTGAGTAGGAGTAACATATATTTACAGGCTCCTTGAGGGGACACAATCGCAATCAAATTTCGCTAAGCTCCAAACACCAAGTTCCAAGTTCCAAACAAAAACAAAGTTCCAACTGTTAAAGTTGAAAAAAGAATTTTGAGATTTGTGTTCTGGTTCAATGGAGCTTGTCCCGTCAAAAATATTTGTATGTCGGGATGCCGTAAGCGGCATTTGGAGCTTGGTCATTGAAATTTGGAACTTCATTACAGTTAACGATCCTTTAATTCAGGTGTACGGTTCCTCGGAGTTTCCGCAGAGGCCACAATGAGTTAACCAAGGGTAGGCGCCATCAACGATAGCGTGTTTCCGAAGGGACCTTCGGAAAGGAGGGCGTCATCTCCATAATGACAACACAATATAATGAGCCGGCCTTGAAAAAACAACCACTATCGCTGGCCGTCTTCAAGTGCTAAGGCGTTTTGCCGGGCGTATAGTGGATCACAGTCGCCTTTTCTTCTGTCACCATTCCTCCGCAACCCGCCTTCTCGAAGATTTCCTCGACAACCGGGAGGAACGTATCCACCTTTTCCTCCGTATCGACTATCTCAATGACGAGCGGAAGGTCCTCGCTCAGCTCTAAAAGTTTTGCAGTATGGATTCTGCTTCCTGCACCGTAGCTTTCGACGCCCCGCAAAACCGTCGCGCCCGCCATCCCGAATTCCTTCGCCCTTTCTACAAACACCTTTACAAAACAGCCGATAACGTTTACTGCCAGTGTGCCGTACGGGAAATCGGTTCCGATAATTTTGTAGACCCAACCCGATAACAGGTAGCGGAACACGGCACGGATTCCGCCGCCTATAAAGACCAAGAAATTTCTAAACATTTCCTCTCACTTTTTATATACAAAAAATCCTGTCGCAGAAATAATATCCACAACAGGAGTCATCATTCTCTCTTCAGAGACATTTCGATGGCGAACTCCATCGCCTTTCACAATTTAAGCGACGACACCCTTATTCCAAAGTTGGCAGCATGAGAGTAAGCTTGTCGAGAAAATCGCAGGCTAAATCTCAAATTCCTCCGAAGGAGCCCCGACTTTGTCCCACATTCCACTACACGTCGTTTCTGCGGCGGGAACGCTTTCCAGTTCTGCGGGCGGACTTTAGAGCGTCGATATGGTCCGCGATCCACATTTTCACCAACGCTTGACGTGCAACTCCACGCCTGGAAGATTCTTTGTCAAGCGCCCTGACCATCCATGCGGGAAATTCTACATTAACTCGGACGGTAATTGCTCTTGCATCGAAATAATCCAACACGCTTTCTCCGGCGTCGAATCGCTCTTCAAGATTCTCGCTGTTTGTTTTTTGTAACCTCCTCATATAACCTCTTCTCCTCGTGTCTCGCGCGTCTGACTCATATTATCCGAATTGTACTCTCTCTTTTCGTCGTTATAGCTGTCCAAAATTTCTCCCTTATTCTGCCAATTACAAGTTTTCTGGGCTCGTCCGGGAACTTTGAGGAAAGCTGTACAATTGTTCCCTTCCATAATTCCTGCGCTTCCTCAAAGTCTATACCATGTTTTTGTTTGTTCGACTTGCTCTTAGGCTGATCATATTCGAACCTTAACACAAAGATTATATAGCATACTCATGCCATAATATCAACTGCGTTCTTAACAGACAAGGGGCAGATTCTACTGAGTTACCAGATCCACAATGACTTTGGCGGTTCTTGATCTGAAGTTATCCTTTTTCTTGAGTCTTGAAGCGACGGCACTTTCATTCTCCTCGTTAATTTCGGCAATCGCCCTGAGGAATGCGTGTGCCATGATCGGATCAAGGTCGGCGCGATTGACAAAGGCATCGGCGATTGCATCCGCACCTTCTCTCACTTTCTTCATCGCCAAAATCTGCGCCGCTCTTATTGCGGTCTCGGGTTCAAAATGGTTCAAAGCTTTGATGAGTTTCTCGTCATAGCTCATATCATCAGCCGCCGTTAAATCATTTCCACACCATGGACAGACCGTGACTTCAGGATCTACTTCTCTCCAGCAATTAAGACAAAAGAATTTTAGCTCGCGCGGCAAATTTCCTCTCCTGTTTAATCACTTTTCTTGGACAAGACTCTTAGTTCAGACTGCGCCTTCTTCGCGTAACTTTTGGCAGTTTCGATTTCATCAAGCATTTTTTCTATTAGGGCGATTATTTCATAAGGATCTCCGGAAACTTGTCTCCAGTCGAAATATCCTTCGAGAAAAGAGACGCCGAATTCATGCGTCGCCTCTTTGATGTTTTCGAATGGATACAACACCTCCATTTGTTCGCTTTTTATCACACGTTCCAAAGTCTCAACAAGCTCCAGAAGCTGTCCAGCGGCCTTTTGCCTGTCCTCCATGAAGGCTGTGAATGCAATGTCAATCAATTCTCCGAGTCTCTTGATGTCTCCTCTTGTCGCACAAATGCGCTTCAAGATATCGATTGAAAAACGCAGCTCGTCATCAACGCGGCGAGGTCCGAAGGATCCTGTGGACTGGTTTCGCGTATCGCTTACCACCTGTAGTCTCCGGCGAAGTAATTGACGGCTGTGCGATAACTACGCAGCTCATCTTTGGTGTAATCGTGCGAACTTTGGTAATCATGTTTTCTTATGAAATTAGACAAGTCTCTATTAATTTTATTCACCTTCTTGAGGGTTGCATCTATTATCTGTGCGCTTACTTTTTCCTTGACCAACATCTGAAGATGCCTAAAACAAACTAGCGTCTCCGACTTTTCATAAATGTCGATTAATTCCTTGTCGTTTGCAAAATAAAGGAATCCATGGGTTGCAATTCCCTCAGACTCTTTTACGAAATCACACACGAAGCACTTGGAGACATCAATTGAGTGTAATGAGATTTTCTTCCTCCGTTTCTTGGTTTCCTTAGCCATGATTTCTAGTTGTTTGGATTGGCTTTCAAGAAGCCTGCGATTTTCCTCGATGACCGTCTCGAACATTGTAGCAAGATGAAGTCCATCGCTATCCAATTCCTTTTCCGCCTCGAGCGCGAGTTGGGCGTGCCGTGTGCAGAACCCATGTTCACGATGAAGTTTCTTCCGAACTCCGACGTCAAGAACATATTCGTAGAGCAAATTTCCCAAATAATGCTTCTCGCTTCTCTCGATCTGAGAGCAGATCGGGCAGCCTGTTCCCCCCAGTGCCTCTTCCAACCTCATCCATGTTATACCCCGCTTTGCTCGGGTCATGTCGTCTTCAATTAGGATATCAGTCATCTATTTTCTCAGTCTTTGATTTTCCAACTGTCGCGGCCGTTCCGGCTTCTAACTTCTTGCTTCTTATTTCTTGCCTCTGACTTCTTGTTTCTATTTTGTCCATCCTTTCATTACTCCATTCTCTCGTCTCCGTTCTCCTGTTTCCTTCTTTACTTCTTTCCCGTCAGTTTTTCCACTGTTCTCCAAAGCGATGTTCTGACTTTGGGTTCAGTTCTGTAATATCTTTGTGTCTCCAACACCTGCAGTTGGCTAAGAAGTCCCTTCAGGCTTTCGGCATACATTGCCAGCGTTCTCTCTCGATTCTCTGGAGTTGTTATATCGAGAATCTTCTTTAGATGTTCGACGCATACAAAATCTCCATCGGAATGATCGAGCGGTTTGCTTGCAATTCTCTCAACCTCTTCGTGTTCGATCGTGTCAAGTTGTTCACAAACAGGACAACCTTGCGGGTATTCCCGCAGCAAGTCTCCTTCCAGACTTTTCTTGATTAGAAACCGCAGCAGCCTTGCCGAGTTCTTTGCCGTAGTGATGCAGTTGAACATTACTATATGTTTGTCGCAAATCGCAGCCAGTCCCACGGCTTCTAAGAAAGCATCGTCATTATTTCCGACGTTGAATTGCACTTCTGCAAGTATGTCGAACTCAGATCTGCGGACGTATTCGCACAGTTCGCATCCTTCGTCAACGGTCTCGTTCTTCATCTCATCATTCCCAAAGGTCGTCTTATTCGTTCCCTGTTCTGACTTCTGGCTCTTTCTCATTCCCAAGGGTCGCCGTATTCGTCTCGCTCATTTTTCATATACTCTTTTTTTGAATTGTCTATCAAGTCAAGTGCATAAAGAACTCTTATCGTCAGGTTCGTTCCAAGCTTCGGAGCATCTTCCGAAGTCTTGTGAAACCGGTGGTTCTCGATCCTTGCTTCGAGATGAGACTCGAGCTCTTTCTTCATAAGAAACACGGCATTGCAAGCCCTGCATCTAAATTGCGTGCCGGACAATCTTTCGACAGCGAAAGGAATGCCGTTTCGTTTTCTAAACTTTACTTTCAGCACGGGCGTCATCTGTTAAGCTCCTCAAATGTTGAAAAATATTTCGGGGCAGAAAATAGAGCAAACATTTCATCATCGGTAAAATCTTTTGTCTTCGAAGTGTAATCGATCCTTTTCAAAACGTCGTTCAACAGTTTGTGAATCTCCTTCAATTTTTCATCTTGAAATTTTTCCATCAGTTTCAGATTCTTGCCTTCAAGTTTCCTGGACAACATAGAGAAATGTCTCCTGCAAAAGAGGAGGTTCTTTCCTAAATTTGCGAAGAGGCTCCCGTTTTCTAAGAACTTGCCGACTGAGGTCACGGCTCTGCCGACTGCCTCATCTCTCACTTCACAGCACCTGCATTTTCCTGCGTGGCCACCAGCATCATCGTCAGTTTTTACCAGAAGGCTCGCGTACAGGATCGCCGTTCCGGACGGGTCGGAAAATTTCTCTGCAATTCTCGTATGGAACGCGCAAAATCCGCTGTCGGACTCGAACCTCTTGCGCACACCAACGTCGTTCACATTCTCATAGAAAAGCGATTCGAAGAAAAGTCTTACCGCTTCATCCGAAGCAGAACAAACCGGACAGCCGCGTTTCTTCAAATGATCCATAAATCTTATTTCGACAATCGAAAGTTCACGCATGAAAAGATCTCCTCAATTCCAAAACAAAAAAACTCCTGCCCTTCAATTCTTCAAGAGTCCGAAGAATACTCAGGACAGGAGTTATCAGTCATTTGCATGACATCTGGCGAACTCCATCGCCTGCGTGCCAGAACGTCGTCACTACGGCGTGCAAGCATCGCCTACTTTGTGTTCAACGAATTCGCAACAAAAACAATTTCAGGTCTCAAGCTCCGCAAATTTACTCTCAAGATCTGCCAGCTTGGAAAGCTTCTCTTCATATTTTGCGATCATGTCGGAAACCTCAGATGACGTCTTCTCTCTCATCGCCATCGCATCGACTATTATCTTCTCAATCTTTTCGATGTGCTCATTCACGGTATTGGTCAAGACTTTTCCGAGCCTCAACATACTTTTGTCGATCCTTTGAATGAAATCATACCGCACTCTTCCGCACTGCCTGTCAAACTCGATCATAAGCTGCTCTTTTTCTTTCCGATAAATCAAGCGTTCCGCGATTATTTTTGGAAGCCTTTTGACAATCGCGTCGGACAGTTCTTCAAGAGATGGCTTTATGTCCTCTAATATCATGTAATAAAATTCCGTCTCGTCCGTAAAAAGTGGGTAGTTTTCCATGCGTTGGAATTCAATATTGAAAAGCCCGGCCGCATGCTGGTAAACATCGTCAATGAGGGAGTTCATACGGCCGAAGAGGTCTTCCACGCCTGCGTCGAACTTCTTTTTCACCTTCGCCTCTTCCTCGAATCGCCACTCATCGACAGTCTCGGTCACTATCTCGATAATCGCCCTGTTCAGCTCCTGCACCAGTTGGGCGGTATTAGAATGTCTGCTCCGTGATGCGGCCTCCTCGAAACGCTTCGCGACTTTCGGCAAAGACTTATCCTTAAACAATACGGTATCTTCCTCTATCATTGTCACGATTTTATACGCCGTATAGATTAGATCGCCTATGTCCTCCTGTTTCTTCTTCACGGCTTCCTTGAACTTCTGAAACTTGTCGATCTTTTCCCGCAGGCTCTCTAAAGATTCAGTATATGCTTTCAGCCTCAGTCGAATGAGGGTCGAAGCTTCGGCGATAATTTTTCTCGTACGGCGGGAGGCGGTTTTGATCATGAAATTGCCTTTTTCTTTCGCAAGAAAATCGAGAAGGGAATTTCGAAGCCCATCTATTTTGCTTTGATGGTACAGAGTCTCATCTTTGCTGACTTTTCCCCGCAAACCCGTCCTTGCGCTTACAGGAAAAAGCCTTATTTCCTCTTGCGGAAAAGGAAGCTCCTTTGGCAGCGAATCAACTATAAATGCGATCGCTTCCTTCCTCTCGTTCTCGGAAAGCAAATCAACTTTATTCAGGACGAAGAAAACCTTCGCTGCATGTTCACGGACGTTCCGGAGGAATTCGACTTCGCTTATGCTGAGGGGCTGATCTGCCGTGAGCAGAAAAATAGTGGCATCGGACTTCGGCAGAAAACGATAAGACGTATCTGTGTTGTGGGAATAGATCGATCCGACTCCCGGCGTGTCGACAAGCTGAACGCCTCCCTTCAGAAAACTGCTCGGCAATTCTATCTCGACACTTTCAACTTTCTTGGCATTTTGCGGATTCAATTTCTCGGTTATATAATCGGGAAGCCCCCCGCGCGGGATTATTTCCTCCGTGCCGCGGATGAAATGAACCGTGATCTTTTCTTCCGGTGCGTAATGTATAATTGTGACAATTGAAGTGAGCGGCACGACGGCTGTCGGAAGAATATCTTCACCCAACAACGCATTAATGAGAGTTGACTTTCCCCGCTTGAACTGCCCCACCACAACGAGGTTAAATTTCTCTTCAAGAACTTTTTGCCGGATTTCGGAGGTTTGGAGAGCCAAGTCTGTGGAGAAAGTCGACAACAGCAGGGATAGGTCCTCGATTAGTTCGAGGAGGAATGACTTTCTCTCTTCGAGTAAGATTGTTTCCATAAATAAAAAACTCCTACTTTTGATTCACGTAGGAGTCATCAATCCCGCATACTGCGCGATATTCTTTTATTTGGCGAACTCCATCGCCTTTACTTATTATTTTAATACAATTTTATAAGCCGAACAAGAGGATAAGAGAAAGTAAACGACCGCGCCATAGACGGTGGATTTCTTTTCCGCAGGCCGAAGGCTCCGTAAGCGGAGATCCTTCGGACACCCCACTCTCTTTCTCCCCCTTGACAAGGGGGAGATGTCCCGTCCCGACTTTGTCGGGAGGACAGTAGGGGTCAACGAACCGGCGAAGCCATTTGTACATAACTAACGTCTCCGAAGGATCACTTTGGGAAAAGACGGTATGTTTCTATGTCCGACTAAAGAACGTCAGCGTCTTTATCGCGAGAAGAATTCGGATCGTTAATCACAAAACTAAATTCAACCCAGATTTGTCGTTAGGAAAAAATTCTAATGACCGTCATTAGAAGCAAAGTTCTATAATTTATTACGAATCAATGGTATAGGTTGAACAAGGATTACCTGAAAAATCAAAAGCGGTGTAAGAAAGACTTACGAACGGAGTGACCTGAAAATATTCGGCGATAAGGAATTTGTGTAACGGAGCGTAAGCGGAAAATGCTGTTCGAGTGGAGCCGAAGGCGACACGAGTTTCATTTTCCGCAGCGGAGTGGAACAAATTCCAGCCGAATATTTTCCAGTCTTGACCTTTTCTTTGCTTCTTTCTTTTAGGTCAAGCTAAAAGAAAGAAGGTAAAATCAAAATCTCCTAATAACTTGGAAATTCCAATGACAATTCCGGGTTCAATTATTTTGCGCTCCCTGATCTATCCATTCTTTTATAGTCTGAATGTCGGAAGACGAAAGCGGCGGCCTGCCGTTCGGCATGCGCACGCCGGCGATTCCAGCGGCACCGGTTATCTTCATGTAAAGATAACTGCTGTCGGAATAGGATGGCTTGACGCGCACGAGGTTGGGTCTTTCTACACTAGCCACATTAACGATACTGCCGTACGCGTGACCGGATGACAAATCCTGTCCCTGCTGAGGGCTTGGTCCCGCATGACACCCTGAGAGTGCGCAGTTGGCAGTGAATATCGGTTGCACCTGACTCGAGAAACTCACATTCGAATTCCCAGAAGGCGGTGTTACGGGGTTACTGTTGCTGGAGGATTTCGAACAAGCCGCAAAGAGAAATGCCATCAAAACCACTGCGCCTATTTTCATAAGTCATCCTTTATGACCTACAACAAACGCAGGCCGCAGCAAAGTTTCCAAAAACGACGAGAAGCTATTTCAAAAATAGGTCATCGTAAATATTCGGCATGCTCTCGCTTTCCTTTCCGCCGCCTTGCCACTCCGAGGCTTTCTTGCCGACAGTCCTGAATTCGCCGACACCGCCGCCGCCGTGGTCGTCCTGAGCGCCGACAAGAATCGAAATCTTCCAATCCCTGTCCGGCTTGCCGATCACGCTCATCGGAAGCGAGAACGAAATCTCTTTTTTGTCCACGATGCCGAGTGGATCGGTCGTATCGGACGCGGCTGGGACATAAGCGGCGATCTTCTTTCCATCCTTGTCGAAGACTTCAATCCCTCCTCCGACATATATAACTTTTTGGAAACCGCGACCTTTGGGCAAAGTGTAATTCGAGTTTCGACCTATATTCCGCTGGCCGGCTTCCCCATTTCCGATGGCAATGGCAGCAAATGTCAATTGGAAACCGTACTCCGGATGCCACATCGGATTAACGAGATTTTTGAAATGAAGTTTGAAATAAACATTCTCGCTGTCATAACTGACTTCAGCATGAGTGATATCGAGAATACCCGGTCGGAAATTTTGATTCAGCGGATACGTGTACTTTCCATCCTGACCTTTGTCATCGCCGACGGGATCTTCGGCATTCGCAAAAATTGTTGCATCCGAATTTGTCTTTTTCACATCTGGCGTCTTCAGAATCTTGAATCCGGTTTCTTGGCTGAAATTCCAATCGAGACTTATCTTCGGCGTTTCGAAGTGAAGGCTGTCCAAAGTCGGATCGTGATGAACGAAAGTGGTCAGGTCGTCTATCGGAAACGGCGCGCCATTCTTTTTGGCAATTACCGTATCGGGCAGAAATTTCAGCAGGACTTTGTCTTTACCTTGAAGATAGAACGACGTGCGGATTTGTCTTTCTTTATCCCGCATGAAGAAAACTCTGAAGATGGTGCCCGGCACGCTGTCGGTCGGGGCGATCTCGATCTCCTTTGGCTTCTTTTCAAAGCGATAAGAGATCATGTAGTTCTCATTGTTGCCGCCGTTCAGTTTGAATGTCACATCGTGCAAAGCACGGGGAAGTCGTGGATTCAGAATGATAGTGTTCTCTGCCGCATCCATCTGAACGCCAAGGTAATCCTGATAAAACGAATTTACGAATTCCGCTAAACTCCATGCCTGACTGAAAGCTCCCGACTCGTTCGGCTTTTCTTTTCCTTTCCCGACGAAGGTCGGGGCTCGCGGAAATGCATCGAAGAGCTCGGGCAGCGTGCCTGCAGTCTTACCATCAAGAATTTCATTCGCAAGAAACATCGTGTTCTTGAAAGCGAAATCCTGTTCCATCACGTAAGCCAAATTTGAAACAAGCTGACCTGTGAGCCACACCCAGACGGTTCCGTTATGGTACGCAGCGTCAGGGACATAATAGGGTTCGTCGTGATGGAAAGGATGAAAGTTCGGGTCGCCTTGATAGAGCGAAGCGACTCCCCATGGATAGGTAAGCTTCTCCACGATCGTCTTCAGAATTTCCGCTCGAAGCGATGGATCGGCCACCATCCAAAGCGCAAATAATTGATTCGGCCGCAGCGTCGTATCGGGGACGCCGTTCGCATTGAGATGGTCGTAAAGATAACCGGCATTCGTATCGATAAATTTCTCTTCGAAGCTTTTTATCAGAAGTTTCGCAAGGTAGGTCGCTTCGTCACCGAGCTTGATGTCGCCTGCGTACTTTGAAAGGAATCGGGTAACGAGCAATTGTTTGAGCCACAGCGATTGCACGTCGACCGCTCTGTTCCCGCGCGGCACGTACGGACCGTTCGGCCCGACGGCATCCATCCACGTTTCCTGATCTCCGTGAGTCAGGAAACCATCTTTGTCCATGTGATACTTTACAGTTCCGTCAAACGCACGTCTAACTGCAGAGAAAATTGTAAAGAGGAAATTCCTGTCGCCTGTCATCGAATAGTACAGAAATACTGCATTAACAAACCACGGCGTTCCATCCGCAGTGTTATAAACGGTTTCGCTCGGAGTAATTAAATTGGGAATTCTGCCATAATTTGTGCTCGTTGAATCGGTGTCCTGCTTTGCTGCAAAATCGAGAAGAATTTCTCGAGCCGTTTTGAAATCGCCCAACCAGAGTGTTGCGCCGGGAAGTGAAATAAAACTGTCGCGTCCCCAGTAATCGTTAAACCACGGCAATCCCGCCCAGATACCTCTCATTCCTTGGTTGGTGATGAGCGCGTTCAAAGACAATTTTGCCCATGCAAGCGCCTTGTCAAATGTTTCGCTGCTGGTTTTCACGTAAGACCCGTTTAGCACCTCCTGCATTCTCTTTTTTCTCTTCGCGACAAGTTCCGTGCGATTTCGCAATGCCTCCAGAGCAGTTCGCTCCGCCTCAATTTTTGTTTTCCCACAAGCAACAACAATCGAAACCTCTTTCCCATTTGTTTTGAAAACCGCAGGCGACGCAAATTGCCCGATAATTTGTTCGTCTTCTTTCGAACTCAATTTGAAACCTGCGACCGCAACCCATCTTCCGAAATTATTCGGAGGAACCGACTTGTTTTCCACAACTGCCGGCTCTCCATGTGTCAGAGCAAAATCCTTCGGATTCGATGAATTGAATAATATTCTGAAGCCGACCGACGAAAACCTTGGCGCTTTTAATTGGACAAGGAAAGCATTGACGTGATCCAAGAGTGTAAAGGTTTCCGTTACTCCCGATTTATACTTGCGAACAAGCCGGCCCGGATAGATTGTTATTTGCGCATCACTGCGGTCGAGCGGCTTTCCATTGACAGAGATAGAATAATCCTTCAGCACCGGATTATCATATACAGTCCAACCCTGATATGGCGCGTCGTTAATTCCGTGCACCTCTCCGAAATAGAACCCGGTTTCTTTATTCGTGTAGCTGTACCACTTCGTTTCTGCATGTGCTTTTATGCCGAGACTGTCGATTGGCAACCCATGAATGTGCGTCACTCCGAAAAGGAGGAGTGCAATCAGAGCGAACATATTTTCACCTGTTTGACTTTTTTAACTTTGGATGCCAATGTTTGAGAGATTTGAACATCGGCGTCGCGGAAGATTCAGACGTTTCCTTGGCATCACGTACACGATTGGCGTCGGTTCAATCGGTCTTGAGTCGACATTTGAAACAGCTAAGTAGAAAGTTAAAGCAACGAAGAAAACCAACGCTTTCATTGGCTCAATTTAAATTATGATTTGATTATTTGAAAGGTTATTGACCAACACCGCCAGGGATTAAGTAGATAAAGGTGAATTGTCGGACCTTCAAGATATCTTTCTGTATTACCATAGATTTCTCTGTTAAGTTGCTTAAATTTTACCGTGGCAAAAAAGAAATCTACCAACCGATATCCGCTGCAAAAGGTCGCAGAAAAAAAGAGACAAAAAAAACGCGACTCCGAAAGGTTTCGACAATCCTTGCCTATGTATCAATCTTACGAGGCGAATACATTTTCTGACCTTGTTGACAACGTCGTCACTGGGGACTGCCTCGACGTAATGAACTTGATTCCAAACAACAAAGTAAACCTCATTATTACTTCACCACCTTACTTTCAGCAGAGAGATTATGGAGGTGGGATTGGCAATGAAAAGACAATAGATCTGTACTTAGAGAACCTGCTGGCGGTCTTTGATCAGTGTAACCGGGTACTTACAGAAGACGGAAGTGTCGTCTTCAATCTAGGGGACAAATACCTGAACAGCAGCCTACAACTTATTCCATATAGATTTGCTCTAAGAGTACTTGAAACGTTTCAGGTGAAACTGGTCAACGACATCACCTGGATCAAATTAAATCCTACACCCAGACAGTACCAGAAAAGACTAGTAAACAGCACCGAACCTTTTTTTCATTTCGTGAAGAGTGATAAATACTACTATCAACTTAATGAGTTCAAGAAGAACGACTCTTTAAAAAACAAGAAAAATGATGGTTCAAATATCGGGAAAAAGTACTACGAACTTATACGAACCTCCTCTCTCACTTCTGAGCAAAAAAGGGCGGCCATTCAGGAACTTACAGACACGATTCGAGAAGTCAAGGAAGGAAAAATCGAAAGTCTTAGGATGAAGATTCAGGGAATCCATTCCGAACCGTTTGGCGGGCAAAATGGCGGGCGGATGTATCATCTTATGAGGAAGGGCTTCACAATAATAAAGATCAAGGGTAATGGCATCAAAAAAGACGTCATGGAATCAGCGGTCGAAACAATAAAGGGTAGCAAGCACCCTGCCGTTTACCCTCTGTCCATTATAAGAGAATTAATCAAGTTGCTTTCTAGACCTGGAGATTTTGTCTTGGATCCGTTCGTTGGCAGTGGAACTACTGCGATTGCCGCTAAGGAACTAAACCGCTCTTACATCGGAATCGACCTCAACCAAGAGTACTGCAAATATGCAAGAGAGAGACTGTCCAGAATTCATTACCAGGAGACACCGGAGATATTGAATGAAATCTGAATCAATAAAACCAGGTTCAAGTCCCTACAAAGGGAAGCCCCAAGAGCAAATCCTGAATGAGTTATTTGAAAAAGCAGAAATCTACCTCCACAATGGGGCAATTGCTAATATCCTTAAAAACCTCAATAGTTTGGAATCACAAAGTCTAAGTCAATTGGCAGAACATTCAGAAAGCTCGAAAGCGGTCTTAACCGTTCTGATTACGAGTCTGATCCAGAAGCTCCATGATCCGATTCAGGACATCAGATATCACCAAGACAACATGCCAGGCGGCTACGCTGGTAGAAGTATCGATACAAAATATATTACCCCTTTCTTGAGAGAAAAGGGACTTCCACACATGGCAGAAAGCGGTTGGTTGACCAGATCTCTTGAACAGAATTTGCCTTATGACTTCAAGTACCCAGGCAAAATAACGCCTACAACAGTAAAAAAGGCATTTCTACAGTTGCTCGACCTTGTACAAATCAAGGGGAAATCTCCCGAGACTTATCTTATTGTAATGCTTGCGAAATTGCTACAACTACGAGATAAGCATTCTTTGGATCTCGCTCAGCCCTCAGGCCTTCCCATCTCGACTATAATAGATTTTCTGAGAAAGCACTTCGAGGGAAAGTACAAGGCGAGAGGTGCAGCCCGACTTCCAACAATTGCAATCTTCTCGGTTTACCAGTGCTTAGTGAAAGAGCTAAAAAGATTCGACAAAACAGTGTTGCTCCCATTGACAGAACACACGACTGCGGACGCTAAATCGGGGCGAATTGCCGACATAGAAGTTAGAGATCCCAGTAACAAAGTTTTCGAGGCGGTGGAAGTTAAGCTAGAAATAGAGATAAACACTCGGCGAATTAAAGAATCCTTTGACAAATTTAGGACACAACCGGTAAAGAGGTATTATTTACTATCCACCGCAGGGATCGCTCCCGGAGACAAAGAAAATATAAATACAGAACTTGCCAAAATATTAAACATTCATGGCTGTCAAGTCATAGTAAATGGTATCTATCCATCTCTGCGGTATTATTTGAGAATGCTTTCGAACACTGATGATTTTATTCAACACTATGTTGAAAACATTAGTAAAGACTCTTCCGTGAAATACGAACACAAAGAGAATTGGAACAAGATTGTCTCAACAAAATAGTAAATACTCGATTTTCATAATCGCCTTGAACTTGGTCTTCATTTTCTTAATCTCCATAATTTTGACGAGTTGCAAAAACACGCTCAGTTCTTCGACCGAGATTGTCTTTCCTGCTTCCAACGTTAGCTACTCAAAGCAGGTTCAGCTGCTGTTTTATCAGAAATGCAATTTTTCCGGCTGTCACGACGATGCGGCCGCAGCTAACGGGGCGGTGGTAAGTTTTACGACCTACACCAACACTGTTTTTTCTGTCCCTGGAATGGTAGTTCCAGGAAATTCAAAACAAAGCCTGCTTGTGGAATGGGTAAATGGTACATTTCAACCCATCATGCCGCCGCCGCCTTCTTCCCAGCTGACCCCAAATCAAATACAAGGATTAAAGACGTGGATAGATGAGGGAGCAAAAAACAACTGAAAGAAAACTCAAAAGTCAAAGGGCAAAAGTCAAAACCAGAAATCAAAGCTCAAAGGTGACGAATGAAGTTTTGACTCTTTAACCGCAGTCTTCACTCCCACCTTTCTTCAATAATCTGAGGAGCTACTATTTCAACCCTTGAATTTTCCGTTTTACTTTTGACTTCTGAATTTTGAGTTTTCACTGGAACATCTCATTCATCTCGCCTACGACAGCCATCTGCGCCCGTAATTCCTCAAGCTGCGTGGTGAGCAGTTCTTTGTGCTCGCGCTCCATCTTCGCAAGAGAAATTAGAAAGTCCCTGACTCGCGTATCACAGGCTATTTCCGCCGCATGAAGATACTTTTCCTCCGACTCGATCTCGCTCTCGATAGCTTCCTCGAGAATCGAAAGAATTGTCTCCCTGATTTCTGCTTTACTCTTTTGCATTTTGCCTCCCGCTAATTATTGTGTTCAACTTCATTAATAATTGAAAGATAACTTTCGGATTTTTTCTGTCGTCCTGTCCCGACGATTGTCGGGACAATTTCCCGGAATGCTTCCAAAGGAAGTATGCCCGTCGCTTTCACTGCCGTCAGGATTCCCGCAAACGCAGCGCCGGACGGCGAATATTTTTTCCTCAGCGGGAGCCGCATGATCTTTCCCGCACATTCAGGGATCTCCAAACTCTCGTCCGCGATGATGAGCGTGCTTTCGTTCGCTCTTCGGAAGACCCCCTGAGACTTCATCTCCATCACTCCGTCTTCGGACACCACAACGACAACATCGGGCGTATCGATGCCGGTATAGAAAATTTCATCTCGGGAAATGACGACCTCCGAAAGAGAAAACCCCGTTCCTTGCGTAACCGGATTGTCATTTTTCTGTGTTGCGTTAGCTCCGGCAAGTACCGCCGTTTCGACAAGTGTATAGGCCGAAAATTGCACGCGTTCTCCTGCGGTTCCGGCTATCACAAAGCCCACCTTTTTCTTGAGTGAATTCTCATACTTCGGAACTATCCCAGAAGATTTAGTCCCTTTAGTGGTTTCTCTGCCGGGGAATTTAGTTTTGTAAGCATCGCCGAAATCAACTCTGTCTTTCTTGTTCGCGATGACGCCAAGCTCCATAACTTTTCCAGGCGCAACTTCGGCAAGTTTATTCCCGCGGATGGAATTCCCACGGAGAGCATATTCCGTGCAAAGCTCAAGAATTTCTACGAGCGCGAAGCCCGGGTATGCAATCGCTTCGGCAATCGTATCAGCCAGATCGCTATCCGTGGCAGTCTTTCTGGCAAGATATCCGGCGTTTGCCCCTTCGAGAAGAGTTATGATATCGATCGGCGGAATGATATTTCCGCGCGGAGTAGTAGTAGTAATGAAATCAACAGGCGAGAAACTCGAATTCTGTCCGCCTGTCATTCCGAAAAGGAAATTGTTATACAGTACGACAGTAACATCGACGTTTAGCTGTGCCGCATTAACAAGATGCAGAAGTCCGATCATTGCGCCGCCGTCGCCGATAACAACTATGTTCTTAAGTTTTGAATCGGCAAGAATCGAATCCGCAATTTCAACTCCGGTGGCAAATGCGGTCGACCTGCCGTGAGTCGTGTGAAAAGAGTGCACGCTGTCAAACAGCGCGTCGACCAAACCGACGCATCCGATGTCGCTCGTTATGTTTACATGGCTCGGCTCAAGCTGGAGTTTGACAAGCGCGTCGTTTATAGCCTGAGTAATATGATGATGTCCGCATCCTTTGCAAAATGGAAATTTCGCGTCGACCTTCAGAAAAGTCTTTGGGTTTTCTGTATTTTGAATCAGAGCTTCAGACATTAATTATCCTTTCGACTTGAGGACAGAACGGCTTGCTCAATTTTCTCCGGCGTTATCATCCTGCCGACGTCGTTCACACCGATCACCCTTTTGCCGGGGAACAGTTTCTCGATCTGGCTCTTATACAGGCCAGTCATATTTTCTTCGACAACGACGATGTTTTTCGCGTTCGCAACTGCTTTCAAAATATCCTTTTCAGGAATAGGAAAAAGTGTCTGGAGGTTGACAAATGACACCCGCTTCCCTTTGCTTCGCAGGTTTGCAACGGCTTCGCACGAAGTGCGCGCACTGATTCCGTAACTCAAAACGACCGTGTCCGATCTTTCAGACAAATCAAGATCGAGCTTCGTCACTTCATCGGCGTGGAGTGCTATTTTCTCCTGCAGGTGCCTCAACACTTCGATCGTCTCCGGTGAATTTTTTTGCAGTCGGCCGGCCATATCGTGCGCAGAGCCGGTGATCGTCACCTTCACATCACTGCCAACCTCGGCAAACTCCGGAACTTCATCTCTCTTTCCGAAAGCGTAAGTTTTATATTTCTCGCCATCCTGTCCCGACAATCGTCGGGACTGCACAAAATATTTTCTCCCGGTCGTTTCGGCATCCGGCAGTTTTTCGTAATCGACATTTTCCGAAGTCATTCCGACTTCCTTGTCGGTGAGAAGAACAACGGGCGTCCTGAATTTTTCGGCAACGTTGAATGCGTGGATCGTCAACTCGTAAGCTTCTACAGGATTCGACGGTGAGAAAACCGGGATCGTGTATCCTCCGGCTATCGAATGCCCGACAAAAAGCGCGTCGCCTTGTCCGCCTTGCGTTGCGCCGCCGGTGCTCGGCCCAAGCCTCTGAACCAGCGCGATCACGACCGGCGTTTCAGTCATAACAGCATATTGGAGGGTTTCAACCATCAAAGAAAATCCTGGACCGGAAGTCGCCGTCATGGCTTTGAACCCGCGCTGTGAAGCACCGATGCAGAAAGCGAGCGCAGAAATCTCGTCGGGAGAACTTATCGCGACATCTCCGCGCTTCGGAAGCTCATCTATCATGAATTTATAAATTCCGGATGCGGGGGTTATCGGATAGCCGGCAAAAAATCTGCAGCCCGCCGCGATCGCACCCTCGGCTATCATTTGATTACCATTTCTTATTCTGAAAAGCGACACTTAACCTCCAAAGATCCTGTGGGACATAACATGATAATAACTTTGTCAAAAGAAAACCGCTAAGACACTAAGTCGCAAAGAAGAATTTTCTTTCAGTATGCTCTCCATCTCAATTTTGTCTCTTCACTTTGCGCCTTTGCGGTGAAAAAACTAGGACGGAGGGACGCCAAGGTCTAAAAATTATTTACGAATCTTCTAAACCCATTTTTAATCAAAGGGACATTAAAATTCACCAGGAAGCCCAATCTTTTGTCCGCAAGTTTTAAGTAGGAAATTATTTGCGCTTCATGTACTGGCAAAATTGCTTCAACTGCTTTTAGTTCCATAATGATTTGATTCTCAACCAAAACATCGATTGTAAATTCCTTTGGAAGTTCCTTTCCTTTGTAGACCAAAGACAACTCCACCTGATTCCTTGCACTAATTTTCCTCAGATTAAATTCGTGCATCAAGCACAATTCATAAACAGACTCCAGTAATCCAGGTCCCATTTCTTTGTGGACAGCAAAACATGCATCCAATATCTCTTTGGATAATTTGTTGTACCATTCTCTATTCATATTTACATCTCTGTTTTTGATATTATTCTACTCTTTTCTCAGCGCCTCTCCGCGCTTTACGTGAAACAAATTTCTCTCTTTTGCTAATGGCCCACCGTTTGACTGACGCGTTCTCTTTGAGGAAACCAGCTTGCTTTTCAGCCTCTCCCACTCTTCATCAATGGTTTTCTGAATCTCTTCTATTTGCTTTTCCTTCAAATGCCGGAATCTTCCCTGCATTTTCAGATAATCTCTGACGGGAGTTCCCGCAGGCTCATGCGACAATCTATAATCGACGCCATCAAAAATTTCGAGAAGCGGAAACACTTTGCTCTTGATCGCCATGCGTGAAATTTTTATCGAATCTTCCGGCTCGAACTTCCATCCGGGAGGACACGGCGAGAAAACGTGTATGAACCGCATACCGCGAATTTCTTTTGCCTTCTGAATTTTCGCAATCATGTCGTCAGGATAAGCGACGCTTGTGGTAGCCAAATACGGAATTCTGTGCGCCGCAAGAATTTCGATGATATTCTTCTTATTCTCGGCCTTTGGCGATTCTGAAGGAGTGGTGGTTGTCCATGCGCCGAAAGGAGTGGCTGAACTTCTCTGAATTCCCGTGTTCATGTATGCTTCGTTGTCGTAACATATATAAATGAAGTCTTCGTTGCGCTCCGCCGCGCCGGAAAGTGCCTGAAACCCGATGTCGAATGTCCCGCCGTCGCCAGCAAATGCAACGACGGTTGTTTCATGGTCGCCCTGCATTTCAAGTCCGGCTTTCAATCCGCTCGCGGCAGATGCCGCCGTTTCAAATGCCGTGTGGAACACCGGAACGCCTGCCGCGGAGAAAGGCACCGGACCATCTATAACTGTCCAGCAGCATGCCGGTATTACCAATATCGTTTTTCTCCCGAGCGCCTTCAAGGCATACCGCATCGCCAGAGTTCCGCCGCATCCCGGACAAGCAAAATGGCCGGGTGCAAGAATTTCCTCGGCCGGAAGCTGGTACTTTATTTGTCCCATTGCTGACACTCCTTATGATTTTTGACTTTGTTTAAGTCCAACCCAAATCGTCTCGCTCTCCGGTGTATCGTTGTTCATGATATGCGAATACATCTCTTTTATTGTTTCTGGAGTTACGTCGCGTCCGCCAAGTCCGGCGATAAATCCGAACAGCTTCGGCCTGACAGGAGCGTTGTAGAGAGCCGCTTTCGTTTCCTGATAAATTATTCCCGTAGCTCCGAAGGAAATATTCCTGTCCATCACTCCGATCTTGCTCACACGCTGGGCGAGAGAGCGAATTTCATCTACCGGGAAAGGCCTGAACGTACGAAGCTTTGCCAAACCTACAGGAAATCCGAGGCTTCTCATTTCATCAACCGCGATTCGCGCAGTGCTCACCGCTGTTGCCGATGTTATTAGCACAACTTCGGCATCGTCAGCATAATATTCCTCAACCAAACCGCCGTAGGAGCGGCCGAATTTTTCTGAATATTCGGAGTCAACATTGCGAATTACCTCGCGCGCATCTTCCATCGCCTCGAACAACTTATACCTCATTTCCATGTATGCATCGGGACCGACCAAAGCTCCGAAGGCGTGCGGGTTCGCCGGATCAACTTTGAACTCCGCCTTCCACGGCGGGAGAAATTCATCGACAAGCTCTTGTTTAGGAATCGCGACCGGTTCGGAAGTATGACTCAACACAAAAGCATCGAGATTTATCATTACAGGAAGCGAAACTGCTTCCGCAATTTTGTACGCCTGCAAGACGGTGTCGAGGACTTCCTGATTGCTTTCGGCATAAAACTGAAGCCAACCAGTGTCGCGCTGCGAGAGGCTGTCGTTATGATCGACATAGATCGACCACGGCGGCGCCAAAGCGCGATTGACATTTACCATTACAATCGGAAGTCTGCTCCCTGCCGCCCAATGAAGAAGCTCGTGCATCAGCGCAAGCCCTTGCGATGAAGTCGCGGTAAAAGCCCTCGCTCCGCTTATCGAAGCACCGATGCAAGACGCCATCGCGGAATGTTCGGATTCAACTTTTATGAATTTTGCATTCAGATCCCCATGGCTCACTATCTCCGACAGCTTTTCAACAACGCCCGTCTGCGGAGTAATCGGATACGCCGCGATCACCTGAACACGCGCCAGCTTAACCGCATGAGACGCGGCGTGAGTCCCTTCAATAACCACAACTTTATCTATGGAAGGATGAATCAGACTGTCTTTTCCATTCACGCCCATTGCAGTTCCTCCTCGACAAGCTCCATCGCTTCGCGCGGGCATTCGTTCACGCAGATGCCGCAGCCTTTGCAGTGGTCGTAGTCGATCGAGTATTCTCCAAATTCATCTTTAAGTATCGCAACATCTGGACAAAAAGTCATGCAGACATCGCAATGTAAACAAGTTCCGCAGCTAAAGCATCTGTCTACTTCCGCCAGCGCTTGTTCCTCGCTCAGAGTTTTGTTGACCTCACCGAACGACGCTTTGCTTTTTTCGACGGAAATTCTCGGGAACTTGGCTCGCTTCTCGTGCGGGAAGTAGAATGTATTTATTTCTTCGGATTGCACGACTTGCTGTTTTACGCCGTCCATCTTTGTCCGCCAACCTAAGAATTCATCTATAGCTGCTGCCGCTTCCTTCCCTGCTCGAATCGCGTTCACGACAGTTCCGTTGGGATTCGTGGCTGCATCTCCGCCGGCAAATATTCCCGGGACTCCGGTCGAGTGGTCGTCGTCAACAAATACTCGCACGCCTTTTTTCAGAAAAGAATATGGCAAGAATGAAAGATCGGGTTCTTCACCAATCGCGGAAATAATCGTATCCGCCTGAATCGTGAAATTAGAATCTACAACCGGAATCGGTTTCCTTCTTCCGCTCGCGTCCGGCTCGCCAAGTTTCATTCGCTGGAGTTCGATCTTCGAGACTTTTCCACGATAGCCAATGATCTTCACAGGCGCCACAAGAAATTCAAACTTGACTCCCTCTTTTTCAGCCTCCTCTATTTCTTCCGGCACCGCGGGCATTTCAGCACGCGTCCGGCGATAAAGAACAGTAACTTTTCCAGATAATGGCCGGGATCCTTCGGACTTTCCAAGGCGGAGCGCGCTCCTCGCTGCATCGATTGCCGTATTGCCGCCGCCAACCACGAGCACCTTGTCGCCGATCTGAGGTGAACCGCCCGTGTTCAATTCATAAAGAAACTCCACGCCGCTGTAAACACCTTTCAAGTCTCCTCCTTCGGCTTCTCCAAAGGATCTCGACGAGTTAAGTCGTTGACCTTCGGACATTTTCTTGCTTCGCATTGCCCCGACCGCGACGAAGACAGCGTCATACTTTTCAAGTTCGCCCCACGGAATGTTCTTGCCAATCCGGGAATCCACTTTGATCTGGACGCCCAAGCTCACGATGTCGCCTATTTCTTTATCAAGTATATTTTTGGGAAGGCGATAATGAGGAATCCCGTAGCGAAGCATTCCGCCAGCTTCGTGTCCTGCCTCGTATATAACCGCACGATAGCCTTTCCTCGCAAGCTGGTATGCACAGGACAAACCGGCAGGTCCCGAACCGATCACCGCAACTTTTTCGCTCTTAAGCAAATCTGTCACGGAAATCCGCTCAGGCGGATTGTTGTGAAAATTCTTATCCGCGACAAAACGCTCAATGTTATGGATCGCAACCGACTCGTCGTAGAAAGTTCTGTTGCACTGGCCTTCGCATGGATGATAGCAGACGCGGCCTGTAACTCCCGGAAGCGGATTGTCCTCCAATATTTTATACCACGCTTCTTCGTATTTCTTTTGCCGAACGAGATCGAAGTAAACCGGTATTTTTTCTCCAGCCGGACAGCCGACTTCGCACGGAGAAGTTTTATCTTTGTATATCGGTCTGACATGCCGCCAGCTTCCGGTCGGAATTTTCCGAGTGGACTCGATCGAAAAAGCCAACGGGGGCATTTCCTCGACAGTTGTGAATTTATACTTCGTCATATTAGCACACCTCAGTCTGCCTTTACTTTTCTAAGGATACTCTCCCTGAGAAGGTGAATTTGTCTGCCTGACAACTTGTGTATTGCCAAATTCAACCCCCTTTGTGTTTCCCCCTTTTCAAGGGGGAAATTAAAAAGGGGTTCAAAGATTATTCTTTTATTCTGCAAATGCTTTCCCATCTATTTTACTGCCGACCCGAACCCGAAGCATCGGAATCCAACGACACGCTCAAGGAATGTATTGTGTTTTTGATTCTTTCAACCACACTGCAAAGATTTGTTGAAACTTCTTCATTTCGGAATCTGATAAAAGTGATCCCCAATTGGTGTATTTCCTCCTCTCGTTTGCTGTCGTATTCCTTTGCATCGTGATCATTGTGACTTCGACCATCAATCTCAACTGCGAGATGCATTTCAGGGCAATAGAAGTCAACGATGTATGAACCTATACTATACTGTCTGCGGAAACGGTATCCATCTATTTGCTTTCTGCGAATCCTCGACCAAAGAGTAGTCTCTGCATCTGTCATGTTTGAGCGAAGTAACTTCCGCCTCTCTTTCATCTCGGTTGTATTGAAAATTCTCATCATACGATCAAGTAACAGAATATCTATATTGCTTTAACATTTTCCATCATGGGTTTAGGAATTCGCGGAGACCTTTTGGACAACCTGCGTTTCGACAGACTCGTATGCTTCCATCGCTGCCGCCGCATTTTCTTCCTGCATTATCGGAACTCCTTCGCGAATTGCTTCGACCACAGCATCGATGCCGACCACTCCGGTGAATTTCGCAAACGCTCCGAGTATCGAAGTGTTAACGATAGGAATACTCTTTGTGCCGAGGTTGTGCTTCACCGCTATTCCGGACGCATCGACAGCCGCCGCATGATACTCCTCAGGAAAGTCGAATAATCCAATCTGGGCGGAAGTATTAATCAGAATTGTCCCGCCGCTTTTTAATCCCGAAAAAACATTTGTCGATTTAATAAGAGTGGCATCAAGCACTATGATATGATCCGGCTCGTAGATCGCGGTCCGAAGCCTGACCGGCTTATCGTCGATTCTTGTGAACGCCAGCACCGGAGCTCCTCTCCTCTCGACGCCGAACGACGGAAAGGACTGGGCAAATCTTCCTTCTTTGAAAATTGCGGAGGCGAGAATCTTTGCGGCTATCACTCCGCCCTGCCCGCCCCTGCCGTGCATACGAATTTCAATCATCCTCGGTCTCCTTCTGCATTGTGTGCAATTATGATTTTTCTCTGCCAGTTTTGTCCCGACAAAGTCGGGATCACTTCGTTGACCAAGCAGAAACGTTTTAGATCAAAGGACTCAGTTCTAATTGCGTCAAATGCCGTGCCTGTAAATAATGTGCATTTAAACAAGATTCAACACCACGAGGATAAATATTCCTCACGACACTGCGACAACCTGCCACAGACCGATAGGGAGTGATGGATCAATGGAATGTTGGAATGATGGAGTAGTGGAATCGAATAATGGAAAGGGGGAAAGCTGAAGACTTAACACCGATTAGTCTCTTATCAGTGCACTTTGAGTAATAAAAGCAAAGATTTATTCAACCGCAAAGAACGCGAAGAAAAGTCAATGAACAAGAATGGATCATCCAAAAATGGAATTAGGCATGCTTTAAACAAATTATTCTTTGCGACCTTTGCGAGGACTTTGTGTCCTTTGCGGTAAATCTTTTTGGTTGTCTACGACAACTCATAGAGTTGCGGCTTGCCGCGTTAGGAGTAAGAACATGATGCACGCTCCTCGTGACCTCTTCATGCAGTGAATATAAATAGAAGATTGACGAAATTGTTTCAGTAGGGTTTGATGAATCGAACCTCAACCAGTTAAACCGAATTCCAGAGACTTAAATGAGTTACTTAGTAGATACACACTCTCATCTGAACCACGAGAAATTTGCGAACATAGAAGAGATACTAGAACGAGCAAGGGCTTCCGAAGTAGAATACGTCATCGTACCCGGGTGGGATTTAGCATCGAGTGAAAAAGCCATAGAGCTTGCCGAGAAATTCGAAAATGTCTTCGCGGCGGTCGGCTTTCATCCTCACGATGCGTCGAAAGCCGACGAACAATCGCTAAAAAAGATCGTGGAATTTGCTTCGCACAAAAAAGTTGTGGCAATTGGCGAGATCGGACTTGACTACCATTACAACCTTTCTCCGCCCGAAGTCCAGCGAAGAATTTTCGAGGAGCAAATCGAGATCGCGAAATCGGTGAAACTTCCGGTTTCAATTCACAACCGCGAGTCAGATTCCGACTTGATGGAAATTCTCGAAAGACAGGCTCTCACCGACTGGACACTCCCGAAACGTTTTGATTACCAAATCAATCCTCAGCCGAGAGGTGCGCTGCACAGTTTCAACTCGAAATACGAAATTGCACGGCGCGCAATCGAGCTTGGATTTTATCTCGGGATCAGCGGCATGGTAACATTCCCGCGTACGGGATCTACGATCGGAAAGAAGAATGCCGAATCGGAATTGCAGAAAGTTGTGAAGTTGATCCAGCCCGAACACTTCCTTTTGGAAACGGATGCTCCATATCTTGCGCCGGTCCCACATCGCGGAGAAACAAACGAGCCCGCTTACGTTTCCTTCATCGCCGAAAAGATCGCCGGGCTTCAACACTTGAATATCGAAGACATCCGGCGCATTACATCATACAACTCCTACAAACTTTTCGCGGTCGGCAAGAAACCGGAAGCGAAAATAGCTTATCAAATCAGAGACTCACTGTACCTCAATCCGACGCTCCGCTGTGATTCCGACTGCATCTTCTGTGATCGAAAAGGCGAGGCGATGGTAAAGGGACACAACTTACATATTGAGAAAGAGCCTTCCGCAGAGGAACTAATAAAAGAAATCGGCGACCCGAAGAAGTTCAAAGAAATTGTCTTCTGCGGTTACGGCGAACCGACGATTAGATTAGAAGTCATGAAACAAGTTGCCCGTTATGTAAAGGACAACGGAGGCAGAACCCGTCTTGATACCGACGGACATGGGAATGCGATCAATCATCGAAACATTCTTCCCGAATTAAGGGGACTCATCGACGCGGTCTCGATAAGTCTGAATTCGACTGATCCCGCAGAATATCAAAGATTGATGGGGACTCCGAACGGCAAGCAATGGGATTCCATGCTCGAATTTGCGAAAGAAGCGAAGGATTTCATCCCGGAAGTATACATGAGTGTGGTTGGAGTAGATGGGGTCGACATAGAGTCAGCGAAAGAGTTCATTGAGAATGAAATAGGCGCCAAGTTCAGATACAGACCATTATTCTAAAACCGCAAACTTGCATTGGCGCATTTCGGTAATTTTCCATCAGCAATCTATTATATAATTTCTCTCGTTTTTTCGATTGCTCGCCAAGAATAGGGTCTGCGACAAAAATATAAAACACATAGGCACATAGGGCACATTAACGAATAAATCTATGTTTTCTAATGTGCCTATGTGGTTAATCTATTGCTTTTTACAAATTTGTCGCACACCCCCAAGAATACCTCTGTGGTTGTTTTTTTATGTACGCGTAAATAAATTGAGTTTGCATATTTAGGCTGAAACTAACTGACAAATGAAAAAAGAGTCCGCACCGGGTAAGCTCCACAAGAAGAATAACGCTGATTCTCTGTTCGCTGCTTTTGCAAACACATGCGAAGCAGCGTTAGATGGGGCAGACTTCAAACAGGTGACATTCGGGTTAGAAAAGAATCTCAAAGGACTGGCAGACGCTTATTCCATTTCCCTCTTTCTTGCGGACGATAAAAGATCAGAGTTGTATCTCGTCTCAAGCTCAGACGAAAAAGTCCACGACGCCGACTTGCGTCATGATTTAAACGAAGAGCCGATAAAAGCGCTTGTCAATGCGAAATGTCCGGTCCATTTAGACGGCACAACCAAAGATTTTGCATTGCTCAAAGACAAACTCTTTGCTCAGGATGAGATACAAGTTTTGGAAGTGTTTCCGCTCGTGTTCACATCAAAATTTCTCGGCTTTCTCGTCGCGGCATTTTCAAAGAAATTTGCTTCGACAGCGGCTAAGAAATCTTCGATACAGACGCTCACAGCCGCCGCTAAACAGCTTTCTCTTGTGATACACTCCATAAACATAGACACTTATTACAAAACCCTCCGGGAAAAGTACACATCCACTCTCTCTCAAATCACATCCGCGATTTTTATTTTTGAACCGACGACGGCAAAAATCGTGGAGGCAAACGAAGCATTCTTCCGGTCGTTTGGATATAACGAATCCAATTTGGAACAGCTCACACTTTTCGATATCGTAATCGAACCGAAGTCCGCGATAGAAGCTCACATCCGAAAGGCTCTCAAAGACGGACACGTTTACTTCCCCTCAAAGTTGTATAAGCGCAAAGACGGCGCAAAGGTGGAAGTAGAAGTGAGGGCAGCAACCGTTACCTATGGCGGCGCAACTTATTTCCTTGCTTCCGCCATTGATCTAACCGATAAGAGATTAGCAGAAGTGGAAGCTGAACTGCAGCGAGTGCGGTACGAAAATTTTATCCGCAACAGCACTGAAGGAATTTGGAGAATTGAATTCACTGAGCCGGTCGACGTCCATCAGGACAACAGCGCAATTGCGAAACAAATTGCTGAACGAGGAATAATTGTAGAATGCAATCAGGCGCTTGCGCAGATGTATGGTTTCGAGAACCCACAACAAATAACGGGTAAGCACGCACTCGATTTCATTGCCGACGTGGAAGGATATATAACTTCCAAAGTAAAATTCACAGAACAGAATTTCTCAATAACCAATATAGAGACGACAGAAAAGGACCAGTACGGCAACATTCACTACTTCGAGAACTCATATATCGGCGAATTGTCCGGCGAGAAACTAGTCAGGATGTGGGGTATCCAACGGGATGTCACCGAAAAACGCCGGCTCCAGGAACAATTGCGCGCATCTGAGAACCGGTACCGCAACCTTGTCGAGCAGGCGAACGATATGGTCCTTCTGTTTAACAACCGAGGCGAGTTTGTATTTGCCAACAAAAGATTCTTCGAATTGACACATTTTGCCGCTGACGAAATTTGGGGAAAGCCAATCTCAGCGATTGTACATCCCGAAAATGCAGACGATGTCATGCAAAAGGTCTATGAGCAGTTTGATTCGCCTGAGAAACATCTGCGATACACTCTGAAACTCGTCACGAGATTTAACGAAGAGCGGATTGTCGAGCTTGGCTTCACCACCCTGCGGGCAGGGGAAAAGGTAACGGGTATTTTGGCAATCGGCAGAGATGTTACGGCTGAACAATCTGTCAAAACCGCACTTCACGAATCGGAAGAAAAGTACCGCAGCCTTGTCGAACACTCTCTTTTAGGTGTGCTGGTGATTCAAAACGAAATGATCGTTTATGCAAACCAGACTCTAAGCAACTTGCTCGAAACAGAACTTGCATCCCTGCAGGGAGTTTCTCTGGACAGTTTTGTTCATCCCAACGACTATGTTCAACTTTTTGAAAAATTTTCTGAAGCTGCTTTGACCCCGAACGAAGATGTGCAGTTCACCATCCGTGCAGTGACTCCGAGTGGTAAGATGAAATCACTCGACGGCTGGGCTGCCGGAATAACTTATCTCGGCAAACCGGCGATTCAGGCGGCTGTTGTTGACGTCACCGACACAAAAAAGTTGGAGGAACAGCTTATCCAGTCGCAGAAGATGGAGAGCATCGGACAGCTTGCGAGCGGTGTTGCGCATGATTTTAACAATTTGCTCGGCTCGATTTACGCAGCTTTAGAAATTCTAAAGAGAAAGTATGCCGCCGCGGATCCGAACCTAAGAAAGTATATAGACATCCTCGATGCATCGGCTCAAAGAGCCGCGGAGCTTACTTCCCAGCTTCTCACATTTTCACGACAGCGCGAAAGCGACATTAAGCCGGCAAGGCTGAACGACATCGTCAACGACTCGATGAAAATTCTTATTCGCAGCATTGGAAAAAACATCAAGATAGAATCCGTGCTCGATCCGAATCTTTACACAATCGAAGCAGATCCAAGCCAGATCGAAAGCGTCATTTTAAATCTCAGCATCAACTCGCGCGATGCAATGCCTAACGGCGGAACACTGCGAATCGAGACTTCGAACATCGAGTTCACTCCGCGCATAATTCAGCAAATACCGGATGCACGCCCCGGCAAATACACATGCATGGCAGTCTCCGACACGGGAATCGGAATGGATCAAGAAACACAGAGGAAAATATTTGAGCCGTTCTTTACGACGAAGCCAATCGGAAAAGGAACGGGACTCGGATTGTCGATAGTCTACGGTGTCGTCAAGAACCACAGAGGCTTTATAAATGTTTACAGCGAATCGGGACGCGGAACAACTTTCAGAATCTATTTCCCGGCAACCGACAAGACTCCTCTCGACGAGACTGCAACTGTACCGAAGGCAACTCCGCGAGGCACAGAAACGATTCTTATAATCGACGACGAAGTGACTTTGCTAGACTTGACGCGAGAAACCCTTGAAGGGTTGGGCTACAAAGTCATTACTGCCGAAAGCGGGCTCGAAGGCATAAAAACGTACAAAGAACGGCACGCTGAAGTGGATCTGGTAATCCTCGATATGCTTATGCCTGAAATGACGGGAACGGAAGTCTATCCGCTCCTGAAAAATATAAATCCGGACATCACCGTTCTTCTTGCGACAGGGTTGAGTGTCGGCGAAAAGGTTGACGATCTGATTTCGATGGGAGTCAGCGATGTGGTTGGAAAGCCGTATTCAGTGAACGACCTGGCTATACATGTTCGCAAGGCTCTCGACGCAACCGAGTAAAATTCCCAGAGAAGAAATCCCCCGCTAAAATCCTAATTCAGAAATTCCCAATTCACACCGAAGCCAAGACTTCTATCCAAAGCGGGATAAACCGGCGCAAGGACATAGTCCTGATTTGTCAAATTGAAAAATGTAAAGTAAAGGATCGCACTGCCGATTCTCGCCTGAATAAAGAAGTCGGAGCTGCCGAAGGGACCGAACTCGTTAACGTTTGACGGATAGTAAACCAATCCTTGCGGATAAAACTCGCTTCCCCTGAAAACGCTCATCGCTTTCCCTCTCACGCCAACTTTCAGGTTTAAATGTCCGGTAAAAAGAACGTCGTGGAAGTACAACTCGCCTGAAACAAAATATTTCGGCAAAGTATAAACTTGATTATCATCCACCTTTTCGTTTACATAATTAAAATTTCCATCCGCCTCAAATTTCCACAGACTGATCTTCGCCGCAGCGTCGACTCCATAAATTTTTCGCGTGCTCAGATTAACGACAGAGATTTGCGGGTAGACAGGGGTCCCCAAATAATTCTCCTGAAAGTAAATTGGGTTGTCGATAAGCCTCATGTACGGCTTCAGGAACAACTCGAAAGTCTCTCCTAACTTCATGCTCGCCTTCACCTGCAGAAGTTTGTCCGTCTCTGCTTTCAAATCCGGGTTGCCGGTGAAATTTTGCGTGACAAAATATTTCTCGGACATACTCGGAACATGCTGTGAAATACTTCCGCCCACATGGAGATCAAACGTCTCATTTCCAAGACCGAACGAAGCGCCAAGCGCAGGATAAAATTTGCTCCCGTAGACGTCCCCTCTGCCAAACACTCCGGCTTTCACGAAATCGAGGATATAAAACTCTTGATCTGCGTATGCTGAGACACGGTTCGTAGAGGGAATGACCGTGGTTGTATTGTAAGGGTTTTCGTCACGCACGGCTTCCACGCCGAAATTCAGTTTCCCTCCAATAAAAGTCTCGCTGGCGCGTAGATTAGCTCCGAATCTTCTGCTCGAGTTTGTCAGGTAATAAGGCAAAGAGACATCGCCGAATTGAAATTCGTAATAATCAAAAAATGCTGCAGCGGTAAAGAAACGTGTGGAGTCGTTAGGATCGGATTCGGAGTAGGCAACCTGAAGATGATGCTGCAAGTATGTCAAGTTTGCACTCTGACTCCGCAAGCTAATCAGGTACTGACTGAAAGTATTCTCACTAATGTTGTATGGCATTGCACCGCCTGTCATGCCGCCCTTCGTGCGATAATATAATTCCGTTGCTGTGAGCTGCCGCGTCGAGTCTATGCTGTACCTGTACTTCGCGCGGATGTTCACGCCGTCGTAAACAGAATTTGCAAATCTACCGTCGGTAGTCTGTCGTTCGAATCCGACATCGATATTTGAGTTGAATCCGATATTCTGCGAAAAGACGCCATCGGTGATGAGATAATTATACGGCTCCTCCATGTGCCTGACTTTCGAGTAAGGCACTGCCTCGCTGTATAATCTCGTTTGAAAATTTACCAGACCGCCCGTCGCATTGAATTGGTAAATTGGCGCCCGGAGCGCATCGATGTATTCCACATTTCCGACGAACTCCATCGGAACATGGTAAAGATTCAACGACGAAGTTGTGGGTTCATTGAGTTCAACTCCGTCGAGCAAATACTTCGAGTAATTGCCCCCGAGTCCGTCGAAGAAAAGCTCGGACGGATCGCCGGGCTGGTACATGTTTGCGAGGTACGAGCCGGGAATTCTTTTCAGAACATCGCCGGCAAAGGTGTAATCGCTCCAAGCTATTTCTGAATCGGAGATTGTGTAAGACGGCGTGTCCGTTATTGCCCCCGACTTAAAAACAGGACTAACGAGAAATTTAGAGACGGCTTTCGTGGAATCCTCTTGAGAAAATGCGAGGGGAACAACCAAACAAATTTGAGCGAGAATCAGGAAAAGCCGGGATGAAAATGAAGTTCGCGCGGAGACTATCATGCCGATTCGATCACAATGGGAAAATTTCAAGAAGACAATCTGCAGCAAAACAACCGCTATATGTCCTTGCATGAATAAAGCTACATGCGCTCTTCGGCCGTGATGGCCCTGCCATGACACATCTTCTTTTTCTTACCAACAAGGGAAGCCAATTTTTAATCGCTTTTTTCTTCTTCTCATCGTCCGAGTTCTTCACCCACCCCCTCCGCAGGATCCCGACCTTTGTCGGGATAAATCCCCTCTCCCCGCATAGCGGGATATTCGACAAGAGGGGACAATAGTCTACGACCCTACGAGCCGTAGACTCGTAGATGGGCGGGTTATTTGTTCCCTTCATGAGTACCTCAATTCTTCCGCAGTCTTATCCGAAGGATCCTACGGACTGGACTATTCATCTTCATGTCAATAGACACTATGTCACCTTACTTATACATCGACATATAGTAACCAATATCTCCCCTTCATATTTCTGTCTCATTTATAGAGCAAAAACCTCTTCCTCAAACCTTCAAATTTTTTCAGACCGATCTGCCATGCGGAGATAATTTGCTGAGGAGTTTTCCCTTCTTCAAGCATTAATCTTATTTGAGGAGTCCCGGCACGCATATCGAATGCTGCATTGCGAAACTCAAATTTATCCGGATACAATTTGTGAATTGCCCAAACGAGAGTTACTCCCATCTCGACAGGCCTGAAAATATTTCTGTTGACTACGGTGATCTTGACACCGTGGCACACTTCGCCGTTGTACTTCGGCTCGCTTGCCCACGGAAAAGGATGCGGAGTGAATTCGATCGACTTGAACTTAACTCCCGCAAGATGCTGCTTGTCGAGCAGCGACACAAGCTTCTTTGCATCAATGAAAGGAGCGCCGATTTCTTCAAACGGATGTTCGGTTCCGCGCCCTTCTGAAACATTAGTCGCCTCGATCAGCACATTTCCCGGATATACTTCGACAGAATTCATGTCGGGAAGATTCGGGGAAGGAATTACCCACTTCAAACCGGTTTGGTCGTACCACATGCTTCTTCTGTAGTTTTCCATCTTGATAACAGTCAGGTCGGCTTTGACGCCATCCTTCAGCATGTGCGCGTCATTTATCATGGTCGCAAATTCGCCCGGCGTCATTCCATAAACACTGGCGATAGGTTGGATCCCGACGAAAGATCTCAACGAGTCAACCAACACTGGACCATCAACAAGATCAGCCCTTAACATATCCGGCTTGTCGAGGACTATGAACTTTACGTGGTTCTCAGCGGCTGCTTCAAGACTCAGATCGAGCGTGCTGATGAACGTGTAAAACCTTGCGCCAACGTCCTGAATGTCATAGATCAAAACGTCAATCCCCTTCAGCATTTCAGGAGTCGGCTTTTTTGTCTTGCCGTAAAGCGAATAAACCGGTACGCCTGTTTTCTCGTCAACGCTGTTCGCGATTGTCTTTCCATCAGGGGCGTTTCCTCTTATTCCGTGTTCGGGACCGAACAATGCGACCAACTTGACATCCGGAATTTTCGACAACACGTCGGCAATATGTCTGCCGTCCTGCATCTCTCCGCTGTGATTTGTGATTATTCCGATCGTTTTGCCTTTGATCAGGCTGAGATATTTCTCAACAAAAACTTCATCACCTGTTTTCACGCGTTCCTGCGCCGACGCTGTAAATGCAAACGCGGCGACTACCAAAAATACCGAAATCGACAAATACTTTCTCATTTTCCGATCTCCTTCAGATGATTTAGAACAGTCCGCTTGGCAAGGGCCCATGCAGCAAGAGTCATCCCATCCCAGATCTCGCCTTTCTCAACCATGCTTTGAAATTCCAACGATGTCATTTTAAGTATTTCAAATTCTTCAGAAGAATCTTTTTCTTTTGCAGCCGGGCTCAACTCAGTTGCAAAGTAAACTTTGCAAACCTCATCTGCAACGCCGTTGAACGGATTGAATTCTCCGGCCAACTCCCAGTTTGCCGCGGCGACTTCGGCTTCCTCTTCGAGTTCGTTCTTTGCCGTCAAAAGAAAATTGCCGCCTTTCACTCCGCCTGCAGGAAACTCAATGCTTTCTTTTTTCCACAAATATCTGAACTGCTTCACGAGAATCAGCCTGCCGTCATCGGCAACCGGCACCACCATGACTGCGCCGGGAGTGTGCACATAATGATACTCCCCGACTTTTCCATCGGGGAGTGTGTAACTATCGAGTTTATATTCCCAATATGGGTTTTTATAAATTGACTTTGTGTCGAGAGTTTTTAGCTTCTTCAGAGCCAATTCTAACGCAACTCAACAAGCTCTTGTTCAGAGAAAAAGAATCCTATTTCCCTTTCCGCATTTTCGGGAGAATCGGAACCGTGGACAATGTTTTCCTGCTTGCTTTCAGCAAAGTCGCGGCGGATGGTGCCGGGCACTGCTTCCTTCGGGTCTGTCGCTCCGATGAATTTTCTGAATTCTTCAAACGCATTTTCCTTTTCGAGCACCATCGGGACGCACGCGCCTGAAGTCATGAATTTCACGAGGTCGTTGTAGAACGGACGCTCTTTGTGAACCGCATAAAATTCTCCGGCGGTCTCTTTCGTCAGCCGGACCATCTTAAGACCAATTATCTTGAAATTCGCTTTCTGTATTCTTGCGGTGACTTCGCCGACAAGATTTCTTCTTACACAATCGGGTTTTAATATTGCGAGAGTACGACTCATGTCTTATTAAAATTTCCTTTCAGATTTTGCGTTTAGCTGTTGGCCGAAAGCTAACGGCTTGTTCTGACTCCTTGCTTCTTACTTCATCCTTTTTACTTCTATCTTCTTGTTTCCAATCTTTCACTTTTTTCTCTTCAGCTTCGCGGATGATTTCTTTGTCTTTGGTTTCTTTGTTACTTTTTTCGAGACCGTAACACTTGCCTTCTTCTTCGATTTCTTTCCGAGAACTTTCGCTATCGCCTCGCCGATCATTGCCGGACTTTCGATAACATGAATGCCTGCTTTTCTCATCGCTGCCATTTTCTCGTCAGCCGTGCCGTGTCCTCCGGAAATTATCGCGCCGGCATGCCCCATCCTTCTTCCGGGAGGAGCCGTGCGTCCTGCAATGAATCCCACGACGGGTTTATCGAAATATTTCTTGATGTAAGCGGCAGCTTCATCTTCCGCAGTGCCGCCGATCTCGCCGATCATAACAACGGCTTCGGTCTGGTCGTCATCTTTGAAAAGTTCCAACGCATCGACGAACTTCGTGCCGATAATTGGGTCTCCGCCTATTCCGACACAAGTGGACTGTCCGTATCCCTGTGCGGTTACCTGCGCGACTGCTTCATAAGTCAACGTTCCGCTTCTGGAAATCAGCCCGACTGTTCCCTGCCGATGGATGAAGCCCGGCATTATTCCAACTTTTGCTTTTCCCGGAGAGATCACGCCCGGACAATTTGGGCCCACCAAGCAAACGTTTTTCTTTTTCAAATAGTCATAAACTCCGACCATATCACGAATCGGAATGCCTTCGGTGATACAGACAACTAAACGAACACCGGCATCTGCCGCTTCAACAATCGCGTCCGCCGCGAATGCCGCAGGGACAAAGATGACTGAAGTGTTCGCACCTTCTTTTTCGACTGCGTCGGCAACCGTGTTGAATACCGGCACATTCAAATGTTTTGTGCCGCCCTTGCCGGGCGTTACGCCGGCAACAACTTTGGTCCCATATTCGATCATTTGTTCGGTGTGGAATGAACCTTCGCCACCTGTGATTCCTTGTACCACAACGCGTGTGGATCTGTCAACAAGAATGCTCATTGGATTTCTCTTTTAGCTTTTTAATGATTGTTCGATAAAATTTCCTCTTAAGAAAACGGAGTGCGATTCCCGTCCCCCCTCACCCTTGCCCTCTCTCTCTGGGAGAGGATTAAGGTGAGGGCACTGTCGTTTTGCACTTCACTTCCTTTCTTCACCATCTGCTTCCAAACGCAATAAAACTTTCTTAACCCTTAACCTGACAGCATTGCCCACCAAGGAAGGGGCGAAATGGATACCTCGCAACTTGTTACCGGATAGTCCATTGTTCTATAAAATTCGCCAGAGTTAAAATAGTTTCTTCTTCAAATTGCCTTCCGAGCAACTGCAATCCGATCGGAAGCGACTGTGAGTCTTTTCCAACCGGCACGGAAATGCCCGGTATTCCGGCAAGATTTGCGGAAACCGTAAAAATATCCGAAAGGTACATTTGAAGCGGGTCGGAGGTCTTCGCGCCAAACTTGAAGGCGGTTGTCGGCGCAGTGGGCGTTATGATTGCATCGACATCTTGGAATGCCTTGTCAAAATCTTCTTTGATCAGCCGCCGCACTTTCTGCGCTTTGCGGTAATAAGCGTCGTAATATCCCGCCGAAAGCACGAACGTGCCAAGCATGATTCTTCGCTTCACTTCCGCTCCGAATCCTTCCGTGCGCGACTTAACGTACACATCCTCTCCGTAGGATCCTTCGGAAAGTTCTTCGGCATCTTTGGCTCTGTAGCCGTATCGCGCGCCGTCGTACCTCTCCAAGTTCGATGATGCTTCGGCGGTCGCGAGTATGTAATAAGTCGGTATCGTGTAGTCGAGATGCGGCATTGACACTTCTTTTATCTCAACGCCAGCCGCACGCAGAATATCTATCTGCTTTTCGATTGCTTCCCGAACTTCATCGGCAATTCCGGTTCCGACCTTGTCGGGACCCTTTGCGATCCCAACTCTGAAATTTTTTACATCTCTATCCAGGAAAGAAGTATATGATGGCACAGCTCTTTCCGCAGATGTGGAATCCCGCTCATCGTGTCCGGCGAGAACTTCGAGGATCAAGGCCGCATCGTAAACCGAATTCGCAAACGGACCGATCACATCAAACGAAGAAGCGAATGCCACGAGCCCGTACCTCGAAACGCGGCCGTAAGTCGGTTTCAATCCGACGACTCCGCAGAATGACGCCGGCTGTCTTATCGATCCGCCGGTATCCGTGCCGAGCGCTACATGACAAAGCCCGGCTGCAACCGCAGCAGCACTTCCGCCGCTTGAACCGCCGGGAACTCTCGTCGTGTCGACAGGATTCAGCACCGGACCGTACGCGCTGTACTCCGTTGATGACCCCATCGCAAACTCGTCCATGTTCGTCTTGCCGACGATGATGACATCTTCGCTCTTCAAACGTTCGATGACAGTCGCGTCGTATACGGATACGAAGTTTTCGAGTATCTTCGAGCCGCAGGTGAGCCGCTTGTCTTTTATCGCGATTACATCTTTAACGGCTAAGACCATCCCGGCGAGTTTGCCGGCGGTCCCGGCTTTTACTTTGGAGTCAACTTTCTCTGCGGCTTCAGCCGACTCGTCGAACAGCTGCAGGAATGCGTTTAGATTTGATTTGTTTTTCGCTCTTGCGAGGTAGGACTCAACATTATTTTTGCATGTGACTTCTCCTTCGAGAAGTTTCTCTCTGAAATTCCGGTATGTGTCCGCCAAAATTCTTTTAAGACTTTAATTCGGTAGTCGATTGGGAATCGGTCTTCGTGACAGACGGCGTAGAAGACTCGATCATCTTAGTTGCAGTCGCCTTCGGTTCTTCGGTAACCGGCTTCTGAATCTCATCCTGCACATCGCGCATCGCTTTCTTGAATTCTCTTATTCCTTTGCCGATTGACTGGGCAATATCAGGAATTCGTTTGGGGCCGAAAAAAATCACGACGACCAAAAGAATTAAGAGAATCTTACCAATACTCAGGTCCTCAAGCATCTTTCATACTCCGGAGCCCGCCACTGCGGGCTTCTTTAAAGTTTGTTTACCAGAAACACATTTGAAAAAAGCGGCGCTTTGACAATTCAACGCGCCTTAACACAATCAATTTAAAATCTCTGGGGTTATCTTCAAAACCACCAAAAGGGAACAAGGGAGGTAAAAGCGAGATTGCTTCATCTGTAACAAAGGTGGACTTTTCAACGCCATGTTAGAGGCACGCTGACTGAGATCATTGCCCCCAGACTCATCCACAAACACATACCCTCCAAAAGATGATTCACGAAATCACGAACAAACTTCACTGTGTCGGGAACACGAGCAGGCACAGGTGCTCCGGCACCGAAGTTGGATTGTCTGTTTGATAAATGCCCAATATCATGAAATCCTTAGTGATGCCTCCCTCTGGTAACGTTTTCGAACGTCCCATATGTCTCATTTCTGTCTCATATTAAGCCGAGAGAGAAATACGTAATGAACACCGCGACGTGTTCCCTTTCTTACAAACAAACCTTTCTTCACCAAATCGTCAAGGTCACGAGCTGCAGTCTTGCGTGTTGCATCAGTGAGCCGTTGGCAGTCAGAATTAGTTATTCGAAGAGTTACCTTCACGTGCATAATCGCCTTCATCTGGAAAGGAGTCCCTTTGGGACAAGCTCATAAACAAGCTGGTCGATCTCGGACCCGCTATGTTCACGTCCGTTGCCCCGTTTACCTATCCGAAGGATCGTTCCGACAAAAATATGGATATTACTTAGTAGCCAGTTCACGAGCATGGGTGATCTCACGCTTGCTGACTGGCCGCAGTTGTGAGGCCTCCACCGTCACGACCGCGGCTGTGTCACCACCCAGTGTGGTGAACTCGACTTCGTAAGCGAGACCGTCCCGGTAAACGTGAACCACTGTTCCCACATCACCGGCTTCCAATCCCTCTGCCGGAATTGCAGCTTTCAACACTATTCGTTCGTGTTCATTAATCATAATGTGCTCTCACTCTTTGTGTGGATACACCGTAACCAAACGCGGCGCATCTTGTCCCGCGGGCGAGATCTCCGATTTGCGGTCAACAATCAAATCATGCGTACCATCGCCTTTTTGCCGTTAGACGACTCGATGTAGCCGTCTATAATGTACTTGACGCCATGCGTCGATTCCATGATTTTGGTGATCTCCGTTGTTTCTGCCAACTGACGCAAGGAGGTGGCAAGTGCGTGCCAATTGTCCCGATTGAAGCCAAGCGATTCGAAAAATGCAGACTTACCACCGTTGTCGGGATGCACGGCGTTGAGAAGGTACTCCACAATTTTCTCACGGTCAATGACCGTCTTGTCAAGATTGGGCAGCTTCACTTCGTTTCACCTTTCACGATCTTTATCTCCTCTTCCGTGAAGCCATAAAGCTTGAACCTAGTTTCGCAATGTTTTCGGCAATATCGGCTTCGATATCGAGACCACAATCGGTTGCAAAGCGGATAGCGTAATTGCATATTACTATTGGGATTTGTGAACAAGTCCCCTGGGAATTCAGGATCGGGGTGTCCCCAGTCAGCAATCAAGTCCGCTTCGGCGGACTTGTTGCTTTTATGGAACAATCTTGAGCCCGTAGCAGTCTCCACCTCAAACCTCGAGGTCGGGAACTCGGCAAACTTGGTCGGAACACACCCAACTAGAAAAGTGTGGACTGAACCTTACTTTTCTCCGCCGCTTTTGGATACTCATCCCAAAGTTTCCCTCTGAATAATCTGCCATTTGCTTTTTTGTTTCGCTTCTTTTCGTCCGCACCCCAAGTACCCCATTGCTTAAAGAAAAAGGCAACTTCTTGCTGCTTACATTGCTGGAATATTTCATCGACCCAATTCTGTTTAATTGGTCGTGCATTAGCCCCGGATTCACCACCCACTATTGCCCATTGAATACCAGTCAAATCAACCGCCCCGATTGAATCTATTAAAGGCTCAAAGGAAATAAAACGAATTGCTGCATTTATTTGTCTCAGAGTATCAATTCGATCCTTAACCTTGGAGTTTTCTACCGTGACACCTAACCAAACATTTTGAGGGATTCGCCTCAAACGACGGGAAAAATAGTCGAGCATTATTTCGTCGCGCTTAGTCAGTATTTGGTAGATATGACGAGGAGTATTTTCGATTACTTTAAAAATTTCGTCAAGAAATTCATAAGGCATCTTTTCGTGAAACAAGTCACTCATCGAATTGACAAAAAACTTTGTAGGCTTTCTTGTTCTTAATGGATCTTCCAATCTGTGACGCAAAATCTTAAACCTAAATCCACCCTCATAATCTTTATTTCCCATTGCTTTTAGCCGCTTTGCCATCACTTCAGCATAACAAAATTTACAACCGGCAGAGACTTTATTGCATCCTACAGACGGATTCCAGGTGGCTTCCGTCCACTCAATCTTGGTCCTCTTCATTTTTTGACCAGCTTATATTCTATGATACGTTTTTCCTTCTCAACCTTTTTATAATTTACCAATGAAGATGGACTATCAAAAGTTATCAATTTGTCCCGTTTCATCTCCATAATTTTTTCATTGGCGTGTTTGCCTATGTGACCTTCATCCAGCGTCAAATAATACGCATCTGAATTATTCTTGATATTGCGCTTGAGAATTAACTCCTGAAGCATCAGTTGAAAGCTCTCTATTTTGGTCAGCGTCCTTGGCTTAAAGAAATCGCCTTGTTTCTTTTTTTCTTCTTCTTCGATGTCAAAGTTAGCGTTGCCGTTTAGAGCATTTTCCTTCCATGCGGCATTCAGAAATTTGTCGGCGCCCAAAGGATGTTTCGTGACGGCAATGAGTCCATAAATGTTAACCATGTCAGGTTTCATAATGGAGAACGGTATGATCCAATATCTTTTTACGTTTGATGGCACGTACCGTCTGAATTCATCGCAAACAACGTTGTGGACTTTTTTCCATGACGTATTCTTTATCTTATCAAAATCAAATCGAGGATGATGGCGTCGGACTTCGGGTTCGTCAGGAAATCTGTGAACATAAGATGAAGAAACGAAAAATATAAAATCCGTTGTGTCTAGACTCATCAAAAACTGGAACAGTTGCTCGTTCACTTCCTTAAATCCATTCTGATCTATAAAGATTAAGTTGTTTCCACTCTTCAATTCTTTGGTGTGATCGTTAAGCACGCTGTCACGAAAATCTCTCGCGGAAAATTGTGTTACGACCATGGACTGTATAGACAAATCCTTGACCTTTTGCTCGATGTTAATTCTGAGTTGCTCAATTTTTTGTGAATCTGCGTCGTTGAGAAAAACGAAAACCTGTTTTTTCTTTTGTGCAAGAATTCTTCGATGTTTAGCTATGACTTCGAGAGTTCTTATCGGGCTGCCTGGAACATGATTCTGGTCGTACCCGCTACCAGCAAAGAGATCAAAAACTTGGATCGGTTTGGGATTTCGCGACATTACGAACACCGGCAGCCATTCCTCGAAGTACTTTTGAAATATTTCAAGCTTGACTATAGTGCCGTCATCAAACGGTTTATCAAAAATATCTCTTATAGGCATACCCTAACCTCGTACTTTGAACTTAAACGTAATCAACATTTTCAGCGACTGAATTGTTGCGCATTTTTCCCCTCAACGATCTTTATCTCATCTTCCGATATACATAAAGCTGGTACATAAGCCATTGGGTCTTGGACCATCATGGGATAACTCCTATACATTCTTGATCTGTCGAAAAGTAAACCTGATCGAAATGAGTTGAGATTTTCTCCTCAGAAACGATTGCACGAATCAAAGACGCGGTTTTAGCATGATGGACACCAATCAAACCAGTGTTCGCGTACACCACGAGAATGCATGGTCTTATTTCAGGTACCTTCTTGCGCAGTTTTTTCTTGACCGCAGCAGAAACCGCCGTTGAAAACAATTTCTCTGGAAAATCACCATAATACTCAGGCTCGCTCAAATCCCACCCCATTTCAAACGAGTCACTCTGTTTAATGTTAAACACAAATCCTTGCACTCGCACTTTGACGCGCCGATCGTTTTCTGATGGAATAGTTGACAAGGCACTCTTGATGGCAGAAATCATAGAGGGCAATTGGCTTGCCAAATCCTTGTTTAACCCTGACCATAATGGATCAGGCCTTGCCAGCAAAGTGACGGAGCAAGGAAGATCGCTGAGTTGATTCCTAAGATTTATGAAAAACCTTTCTCTCTCTTTTTGTTCGTAGGCGTGAGTTGCATTGAGCGGAGCTTCTGTAACTTCGATCCCGATTTTATTCTGACCTTGATCAATGATCACGAAATCTGGGGATTCCCCTTTTTCGAGGAAAAGAAACATTGTCTTTGTTTGCTCACAATACTTCGGAAGAAAATGAAGAAAAGTGTAAAATTCTCTATCTAAGTTTTGCCTACCATCCCTTTCGCCGACTTCACATTGATACAAATAATTGAAATCAGCATTCTGCTCTTCTTTCATGATTTTTTGGCTTATCATCCATCCCCATCGTGTCAACACTTCGTGCTGAGTTATCCATTCCGCAGCCGAGAGCTCGTTCAGTATTTCGTTACGAGTTTTGTTCTGAACGAAGAAGGTCAAAGCGGCTAAAGTAAGGACCAATTTTACTCTTTCGGTGTCGCATCGCTCGTACCACTCAAGGGTTGTCTGCAACTCAATTCCCCTGTTCAGTTCTACTTCGGTTAATGATGGTACATCGCGATCAGCAAACACGTTTTTCCATTCCTCCAATACGGAGTTCACATTAATTGAGGCGAGGTCTGCACAGTATGTATCAAATCGTTCTAACAAGATCTTTGCCGCGGAAGATTCATCGAGAAGATGGCTCGGTTTCTGAGAAACGAGTTGCCTCAGCGCTTCAAAATCTGACGAAAGTTTCATTCTTTCTTCATGGCTTTCGTCTCCTCTTCCGTCAAATTCATGGAGGATGCGGGACTATTTCTGCAGAAAGATTGGCCCTTCAACAAACTGGCAGGCGAAGTAATCAAGACCATACAAATCACGGTTGCCCTCCTACCCTTCCGATCGGCTGTCCCACTTTATCTGGCTGCGTTTGAGCTTCAAGAATTTGAATCAGTTGATCACCTAGAAGTCGGAGAAGTCGTACAATGAGTTCTGTTACAAGTCCTGAGACAAGCAGAGGAATTGCAAAAAGCGTGAAGAGGATCGTCCAGAACAAAGGGACAGACAAAGAAGGGCAAATGAATCCATAATAGACAATCATGAACTGAAATGTTACGAAAGGAGAAGTGAATTCAGAATTGAGTGACTCCAACTTCTCAGATGCGAACGTCTTCTTGATTCGCGACATTAAAAGTGGAAGGAGCGGGCCAAGGCTGATTGTTTGGTCGGTTTTCGATAATATCCCAAACTTAATGAAAATCCCCAACACTGCGAGGCCAAATTTCGATGGCGGCTTCGGGGCTTTGGTTTGTGAAGCTCGATTACTTGAAGCAGGAGAGAATAGCCGCGCCATCATGCGCAAGAAATATCCATAGATGAAAAGTGGTAGAATCGAATAAAACAGATACCAATAAAAGATGAAGAATGCACACAAAAGAAGAAAAGGGGATGTAAAAATGAATTGAATCAATGACTGCACATTCGCACTCTTCAAGTCAAAGGCTGGTTGGTACATAGTCTTCCAAGAACCGATCGCCATGATTGAGGTCAGAATGAACTTCAAGATCCCTTCCCCAAGTTCTCTGAGGCGACTGTCGCGACCAACGAAGATCGGAATGAGCTGCTCAAGCATCTTCTTTTCCCTCCACGTTCTTTATCTCTTCTTCCCCGCCTGCACTTCGCTTCGGCGGGCAGGCGTCAAGCTCCCGCCAAGGGCGGGATAAACTCCTCCAAAGGAGTCCCCTCGGGACAAGCTGGTACACAAGCTGGTCGATCTCGCGAATCGTAACGATGAACTTTTTCGCCAAGTTGGTATCCAACCTAATTGCCTTTGCTTTTCATTGTGTGGTGACCGTCTGGACTTATCGACAAAGTCACAGTTGTCTTTCTAAATATTTCGTTTCATGTTCATAAAGTACATGGATAAATTCAATTCGACTCTTGGCGAGCAATTGCAACAGATATGTGTTACGAATTGGTTTCCCTCCGTTGACAAGGTTATCCAGATGCTCCCCAGCCTTCCGTCGTAATTCTTCTAGTATGGCCTCCAGTTTTTCGGCGCATTTCGGTTGCACGGCTTGGACAATGTTGAGGAATCGAGCACCAAAGTCGTTGACACAGTCAGCGAGCCTCTCCAGAACTATTTGTGGGCGTAGTGATGGCTCAAGGTCCTCGCTGCGTTTGCCAGCCTCGAAATGCCTGTTAATTTGGTCTTTTACTTGAACAAGTATGCCAGCTGCTTGCCGGTAGAAATTCTCTATGTCTTGGAAGTGCGGTTCAACCACCAAATGCCTGAACCAAATTGATTCCTTTTCCAGTCGAATTATTTTTCGCTGGAACCTGCGGCTGAAGATAAAGGTCAAAACAGAGAACAATAGTGCGCTGACGGCAATCCAATTCGCAATGCCCACTTTAGAGAGCAACTCCCAAATTGTCGCACAGGCAAGGAATGTGTCGGTCATGCTTTCCCCTCCACGATCTTTTGCGCCAGAGGCGCATCAGCCTCAGGCCGAATCTCCTCCTCCGTCAAGCTCCCGCCAAGGGAGGGATTCACTGCAAGCTGGTACAGAAGCTTGTCGACCTCGCTGTTCGAGTTTTCATCTGCCCCCAAGGGTTGTCTCCGCATTTTCAAAAAGTCGCAACTCTGACACTCATAGGATATTGAGTAGGTGAGAACACGTACCTCAAAGCGTGAGACGCTATAAGTGCGTTTGTCTCAAAAACGGCATCCCTATCTACGTGGAAATATCCTTCTTTTCCGGCCCACGTTGCCTCCAAACAAAGGTTTCGATTGATTGGGAAAATGAATCGCGCCCTTCGCTTTTCATACCCATACCAAATGGATGGATCAGTCTGGTCCGGATCATAAATAGAGACTGGGGCATCTGAGGTTATGTAAGGGAATGCCGGCTCAGATATTAGAAAGGCCCACTTCATTTTACAAAAAATGCAAGATCATGCGCTGGGCAGATTTGAGCAAAACGAGCTGAAACGGACCAGGATGAAGATTGATCTTCAACTTATTGAACCCCTCTATGAACTCTCGTTCGGTAAATCCTCCGCTCCCCTTTTTATTTAACTCAGCAACCGCTTTTTCGAGATTATTATCCTTACTCAAATGCTCTATCAGGCGGGATTTCGCCTGGTTTTGAAAGTGGAGTCTTGTGTGCTGTTGGAATTGAGGTGTTCTCACGAGAAGAAAGCAAACAAAACGCCCAAATTGATAACGCAGATGCACATCATTAAATTCTAAGGTTTCATCTCTTAGCCTTCTAAAAATTGGTGCCGCCTCACTTTCAAAGTGGCATAACGCATCATCTAAAGCATCATGGATCACACCATTATCGTATAGACGATAGTAGTTTTTTATCTTTGCAACTTTTGATGTGGCAATCTTTCTTAGTGTTTGGTTCTCAGTATCATAGCACCAAAAGCGAGGTTCTTTGGATTTATCATTTGGATCTGCAAATTCGTTTAGGTAGAACTTTGGCACGTAGTGGTTGACCCTTCTCTTGATGGGAGTCGAATTCATTCTTTTCCCTCCCCGATCTTTATCTCCTCTTCAGTCAGCTCACTAAGTTCATGCATAGTATCCGGTCATGGATCAACTAGCGCGATCATCTCATTTTTCAGGTCAGTGGCGTATGTAAACAATTTCTCATCAGTTAATGCAAAGCTCATAAACATTAGCTCAATTGCACTGTAAGAGTACCCTATTGATTCATGAAGTATGGTATAATCATCTTCCTCAACATTTTGATCCTTTGATCGAAGCGGTGAATAGTATTTCTCAGCAAACGCTCCACCGTGAACAAAACTTGAAAGAAAAGAGTATGTTGGAACAATGTCTTTCTCCTTGGAGAGAGTTTTGTTCCCAGCACCTTTTGGAAGAACAGAATCGACGTATCGTGCGATCTCTCTCAGCCGAAATTTCTTCGAGATAGTGATCGATTTATTCCGATCTGCATTACCCAAATCTGGATTCATCTGTAATAGTAGATTCCAAGCCTTGTCTTGCTCTTCCTTCTCTTTGGTGCTTTTGCTGTCAAGAGGCTTATAGTATTCTAAATACTCGCTTATATCACAATAAGTAAGGTACTCATCGGCCACATCGTCATTCTTTTCAGTGGAGTGCCTGATACAGAAGTACAGCAGCTTATAGTAATGATCGATGATAGAACGAGCTAGGATGCGGGCTGAATATGGATCCCCTTCCGTGAAAAGCATTTTCGTTGATTCTTTCATGCCTCCTATCTTAACCGCAAACCGCCAAATCAAATATAGTGCAATGTGAGGTTCATCAGTCCTCGTTAACGATTGCTGCACTTCCTCCATTCGTGAGTCTATGGTAGAAAATATTCTCTCGTCAATCTCAAGCAATTTCTGTATTCTGGTCACGTAGCCTTTCCCTCCACGATCTTTATCTCCTCTTCCGTCAAACCATAAAGCTGGTACACAAGCTGGTCGATCTCGCGCTCAATGGCGCTTGTATCGGCATCGGCGTTGCGCCGCCTCGTGGTGAGAATATGGTCGACTAAGCGTTCTACTCGCTTTTGCTTTTCGGATGATGCAATGGGAACGGGAATCTGTTTGATGTCGCTGGGATTGAGCTTTGGAAATACGTCCTTTGCAAAGTTTGGACATCGTAACCCTGCATACCAACTGACCAACGTCGAATTGATGAGACCCAGTAGGAATTTCAGGTTCGCTTGTTTTTCTGTCCTGCCGATTACGGGGCTAATTGCGTGACCGCAATAAATAGTTCCCGAGTGAAACGTGGCCTGAATTCGCTTGCCAGGGCCAGGGACTTCGCGGCAGAGCAGTTTGTCACTCGTAAAAAAGCGGGCTTCCCGTGGAGCTCCCAGCCAATCTCCATAGGATAGCCATTCGCCGCGCCAGAATAGTTTGTACCGAGTAATGTCTCTGCCGTCAATCCATGGACCGTATGTTTTATTAACCTTCTTCTTCGAGTGGAAACCACGAGAAGAAATGAGCTTCGAATCATGGCCACGGTATTTGTCGTAGGGTGTAATGCCCTGGGACACTTCACAGAGCGACCCCAACGTCTTACACTTATCTTCTATTTTTCTTAACAGTCTCTCTTCGCTGTCAGTACCTTGGAAGTCAATTCGTAACTCATGGCTTCCCCGAACTTGTTCTAACGCGAGCCATTTATCGCCCGAATCTGTTCGTATCTTTATCTTTGGATTGAATTTGTTCGTTGTAAAAAAAACCGTTTGAGTACTTACAACCGCGTTTTCAAAAACGCCGTCTCCCCAGACGCGTATCTCAATGATGGAAGTTTTATTCAAAAGTAGTTTACGTAGGGGTTCGCAATTCTGAAGGGTGAGCCACACGACTGGGGTAATGTAGGAAGCAACACCATGTAGACCAAGCAAATAAACCGTTCTTTCGAGAAAGAGTTCATAAAGGTCAGCCTTGTAGCAGTAAACGTTGAATCGTTTAAATGCCTCAATTTCGTGCTTCGGAAATCTGTCCTTGGTGATTTGAACATAGGGCGGATTCGCCAAAACGATATCGAACCCGTCCTTACCATGGAACACCTCGCTGAAAAAGAGTCCGAAGTCGAAGTTGACTTTGTAACCAGCGTAGTGCTCTGCAGAATCTAAGAGCGGCTGCACCCTCTTTTTGATTTCCTCGCGATATTCCCTTTTCCTCTCGTTGTCCGTTTCATCGCCCAACTTTTTTCTAAGGCGTTCGAGTTCACTTTCGATCTGCGCATCTCGCAGCACATCATCAGGAAGTCCGATCAGCGAGTTTCCTTCGACAACTCTGTAATCGAGATTCGGGAGAGGCTTGATTTGCTTAACGTCTTCCTCGTCCACCACGAGTGATAGCCATAGACGCAGTTTCGCTATCTCAACAGCACCAGCATCGATGTCAACTCCGTAGAGAGAATTGAGTATCGCGTGGCGCTTGAAGTGATAGGGGGTCCGCTCGTTCACATCAGTGAAGTATGGCGTGAGTGCAAGCCGCGCTCGGACAATCTCCACCATCATCATAACAAGAAACGCTCCGGAGCCAACGGCGGGATCGCAGACAGTTATGTCGTTCAATTTCTCATCGATGAGTTTTGCTTTCTCCCTTATGCTTTTCGGCATCTTGATGTCGTAAGCTGTCTTCACCGATTCGTAGTGAGATATTTGCTCACCAAGATGAACAAAGGTTTCGATGTCTTCGCGAGGAACGGTAGCACGACCAGTAGAACGACCATCATGGTCGTGGTCGTGTCTCAAGCTGGAAGCGGATGTCCCTGCCAAGCTGGAAGCTTGCGCAACAGTTATTCCGGCTTTCCTCGGATTGTCGCGAATGTACTGCTCGATCCGCTCAAGCTCCTCCTGACTCCGGACGATATGATCATAGGATTCATGCTGCCAGAAAGCGCCGGACGCTCCTGTGAGTTCATTAATTTCGTTGGCTGTAAATGATTTCCAGCTGTGGAGGATGTCAGTCAACTCATGGCCATTCTTAGGCGTAACTAGCAGGTGGACATGATTCGGCATTACAACCCATTCGCCGAGTTTGTAACGTTCCCCATCGAAATGTTGGAGCGCATCGGCCACAATCTTCGCCACTTTGGGGTCACGAAGAACACATGACCCGATGCCCGCATCTAACCAGTCTTCGACTTTTTTGGAAAATAGACGCCAGTATTCTTGCTTATCTGCGTTTGAAAGTGGTTCGTGGTGAGTCTTAAGCCATTTCTCTCGTTCGATCCTGAGCTGTTCGAGCTTCTCCTGCGGCAGAGAGTCCGCAAGGCGGAATGTTACGAAGTACGTCACTCCACCTTGCCGCCAATGCGGAAGATTGCGTCGCGAGATTTCGACGGATGCAAATGGATCAAAGAATCCGGTAGAAAGTCCATCATGGCCGTAAGTATTTGGCAAGCTGGAAGCGTTGCTGCTACTACTGCTGTTCAAGCTGGAAGCTTGAGTTACATTCAGCGCGTTGTCCAAATAATTGATGAGGCTTTCCTGGCACATGTAGTGGACAATCTCACGGGGAGTGTAGTAAGCACCCAATCCTTTTCGGCGATTCTCCTCAATGAGATTTTCAAAGACCTTTCCAAGCATTTCAGGATCTATTGCTACTTCGGTCTCTAACGGCTCGGCTTCGTTGACCGTGAAGTTGTAGCGGTCAAACACATCGAGTACACCGGTACCCGTGACTCCGACCTCGATATATTCATCGTTTGTGAAAAGCTGATTCGGCAAAGCGATGTCGGTCTTTTGCCAATCATAATTGGCGACTGGCTCAAAAAGTCCGCCGTTAAGAAATGGAATTCGACAACTGAATTGCTTGCACCATGCCTCGTGGCCGCGGTCGGTTGCCAAGGTATCGTAAAAGAGGGGTTCGAGCAGGTCGTTGAAGATATTGACTGACGGAGACCGGCTGGAAGCCTGTTCCACTAACTGTCTCAAGAAACTTCGCGGACCTGTTCCCCACTCTTTGCCTTTGTCAACGCCAAGCCAGCCTTTCTTCTGCAGGAAGTATAGGAAGACGATTTGGCCCATGAGCTTCTTTGCAAAGTCAACGGTGGTAATGACTCTTGCCTTGAACTCATCACTTACAGTTTTGTCTCTCTTCGTCAGTCTCTGTAATGCGTTGTCGATCTTTTCAAACAGCTTTACGTACTGTGTGAAGAACTCTTTTGTGACGACTTCGACGCTGAAGGCTTCTTCAATGTCAGAGAGATTCGGATCGTGGTCTGTATCCTGGAGAAGATTGAGGAAACGAGACTGCGCCGTGTGGCAGCTTTCACCTTCGCCGACTATGTATGAAAATCGACGGGCCGGTGTAACTCGCTCCTCAGCGACGATCTTTCCTGTATCGGGATTGCGCTTCGATTGATACTCCATTCTGATATACGAAAATCTCCAGTTTCGTTCGTCCGGAGAAACGAAGGCAACAATTCCTGCCTCTTTGTAATCTTCTTCTCGCTTTAGTTTGTGCGCCACAAAGTCTCGCAGCGCGGTTCGAGTGCGCTCAATCTTTTCTGGCTCGGTTGTGTTTACGATGAGAACGTCTGCCAACTCACCCCGCGGCGATCTGTACGTTCCAAGCCTCGTGCAGCTGCGGATGTGAGCCTTGAATGCATTCGGCACTTGCATCGGGGCAGCTTTCGATTCATCGAGATGGTTTACAAGGTTCTTCGTGAAGTCGAGGAAGCGAGCTTTGTCGAAAGCTTGAGTAAAGGTTTGCCTTACAAAATCTCGCGCTTGTTCCTTGTTCACTGTTCCTCGATCAGATAAGAAGATAGTATAACTTCACGAGGGCTGAGATAATTGAAACCAGCTCGTGACCTTGTTTGCTGGAAGAACAATTCAGAAATGTCTTTTCGGAGAATTCCCAAGACTCTTAGCGGCTCAATCTCATCTTTCAACGCTTCTGCAACTTTCTTGGTAGTCGGACGCGGCAAAGCTCCGTCAATCAAAAGTTGTATGGCCTGCTGGATGTAACTTTCGTCGTCTTCAGTAAATCCTTGGTATGCGCGGATTTCTTTAGCTCTGAGTCTTTTCAAAATGTAAGCATCATTTTTTCCACCGCTGCGCGCGCTCATTTCTTCGTCATTAGTCACACTGGTGGCAACTGCAAAGGCTTTCTTATTCTTGTCCAGGAGTTCATAGAAATTGTTGGGCATAGCCAGCCGCTTTTCGTTTGTGTCGGTGGGCTTTAGCATCTTTGCTGTGGAAAAGAAATCGAGCTCTGTCGCTGTTGGCCCCGAAGCACCAACAATGAAAAACTTATCGAGAGTATCTTGCCTGAAATAAGTAAGTAGAGCCGGGGGTGCACAGACAGAGATGTCTGTGTTACTTCTTGTGGAGCGTGCTTTCTTCGGGAGATGCTTGATTCGTGCAAAGAGGTCCGATTGTTTGTCTCGCACTTCCCGTATTTCAGTGAGATACTCTAACTCACTCTCTTCGTTTTCATCTTCGCCGGTGATTGTCTTCCTGGAATTGAGTTTCATGAAGAGATCGTGCGATTTTATTTCTTCGCCCTCAGTGAGCAAACGTGCATCTGCACCTAACATCTCAATGAATGCCTGAATCTTCGCCTCGGCTGCTTCCCTCAATTTTAGGAGATCGTTCCCTTCCTCAGTCGGAAAGAAATTATAGGTGTGGATCTTATCGAATTTCGTATCAACGCGATTCACTCTGCCCACGCGTTGAATGAGGCGAGTTGGATTCCATGGTATGTCGTAGTTTATCACAATATTGGAACGATGGAGGTTCACGCCTTCCGACAGAGCTTCAGTGCTTACGAGAATTCGATAATTGTCACGGAGTTCGAAGGCATTCGCGTCAAAGTTTGACATGACTTCACGATGAGTCGCTTCTCCTGCTTGACCATGGAACATTATGACTTTGGGATCAACCGACTTTGCAATTTTCTCGGTCAGGTATTCGGCCGTCTCCTTTGATTCTGTGAAGACGATTATTCTGTTACTTTTCAATTCATCACAGACAGGGATGTCTGTGCCACCTTTCAGAATTCCCTTTAATGCTTCCCACTTGGGATCGCGTTTAATTTTATCCCACAACTCATGAATATGTCGGAGAATCTTCAGGTCGCTCGTCAAGTCTTGGTAGAATTCACCTCTGAATTCCTTCGCATTCAGCTTCTCCGCTTTATCTTCTTCGATGAGGCGGTCTATCGCTTCCATGTCGTCCTGTTCCAGCAGCTCGAAGATTTTGTTGATGTGCTCTTTGCTTATATAAACATTCCCCTTTCGAAATTCCTTAAGCACGCGCTCATAAGACCGAATAAAGCGCTCAAGAGTAAGCCGGAAGGCGGAGATGCTGCTCTCTAAACGCTTCACAATCAGAATTTGCATAAACTTTGCGAGGTTGCGCTGGCCTTGGACTTCTCTCTCTTTGTGATCTCTCTTTCCTTCATAATAGATCAGCGGTTTATATCGCGCATATTTAAACTGAGTGATCAGGAGACGGACGGTCTCGTCAAATGTCGAACTTTCCAGCTTGTTAAATTTGTAGAAAAGAGGTTTAGGATCTTCTATGTCGGGAAACTTGAGTCCCTGCTTTTTCATGTCAGTGCCGTAGTGGTTCTCTATTTCCTTCCGAGTCCTGCGAATCATTAAATACTTTAGGACTTTCTCTCGTGTCTCCTTCGCATTTGATTCGACGGCTCGAAAATAAAGATCGCGATCCTTCTGCCGGTCTAATCCCTTGAGGTTTCTTTCTAATCTTGAGAAGAAGCCTTCCAAATTCCGGAGATTGGGGATGGTGCTGTTCTTGCCGTTCTGAAAAAGCTTGACCTGACTCAATATATCGCGCGGCGAATTATTCATGGGAGTTGCTGAGACTAGAATTACTCTTTTCCCCCGGCATATCTGAGCAAGCATCTCGTAGGTTTGAGTGGTCTCAGTTCGAACTCTATGGGACTCATCGATGAATACGTTCTCGTATTTGGAAACGTCTCGTTTCAGAAGTGCAGCAAGATTTCCTATGGATTCAAAATCGGTTTGTCTCACCTGAAAATCGGAAAACACGTTTCTCCAAGACCCGCGCTTGTCTTTATCCAGAAGATGTGGAGGAGCAATTACCAGGCAGCGACCATGAAGCTGCTGGGCTAAGAGTGCTGCCATGTAAGTCTTTCCAAGCCCGACAACGTCAGCAAGAAATACACCCCCGTATTCTTCGAGAATCTTTCGCGCCGTTAAGACTGCTTCTTCCTGATATTTGAGCTTCTTGAAGTTGGAAGGCACGTACATATCTTCAAGCTCGGAAGGACGATTCAGCTCTCCTCTGAAGTACTCGTAAAGGAATTTCAGGTAAAGCTCATATGGCGTGAAGTGAGCATAGGGAGATTTGTTGGCGATTGTGTCTTCATAAGATTTCGTTACGTCAACGGCACTCGCCCATAACTCGTTGAATTTGGTCAGCGCAAACTCGTAGTCGGATCTGTTCTTCAACTCAACATTGAACTCCAGGTTGTCCAGCAAGCCTGACTGCGTAAAGTTGCTCGAACCGGTGATGACCCTTCCTTTGTCTCTATCCCCTTCGCCGAATGTCATGATGTACACTTTTGCGTGAAGGTGCTCAGACGGATCTACCTTTATCTCAAGTTTGCCGGACCGAATCCATTCTGTGAACTTATGAATGCCGAGTTCAGTGTTGTTGTTATCCTCTGCTTTCTCAAGCTCGTGGAGCACTTCATCCGAAACCTTTTCTTTTGCCTCAGCGTGAGACTTGAACGATAATTCGCCTTGTTGGACGTTCTGTTCCAAAAGCTCATGGGTGGTACGATCTGTTTGGAGACCAACGAGAACGCGAATCTTCTCGACGTTTTCCAGAACTGGATAGAGCTTGTAGAATCCACTGATGTAGAAGTAACCAACAAGGCAATCAAAGAATCGGGTGCCATCTTTGAGAAGCACCGTGAACCGGTCACGGAGCGTCTTGCCGGCTTCGTTGGTGATAAAGGTTAGGTCGGAAGATAAACCCGGAGAGCTTGATGGTTGGTTCATGGGTTCAGAAGTGAGTATCAACAGCCATATTTATTAGTCTGCTGTGTCAGTTGAGTAAGTCCTTGATGATGTAAAATGTAAGTGATCCTGGTGGGAGTTTCAACAATTGAAGATATTGACGAGTTGACTCATAAAAAAGGTGACCAAAGCACGAGGAGCCTGGAGATGAGAAAACGATCAAAACGTGAACACACTTTCCAGATTCAATAATAAGATGTAGTTCTAGGTACCTTCATATATCAAAACTCAGACAAATGAGACAAGTTTTGTTGCAAATTGCAAGCTCAGGAATTCCCCTTGCGAAAATGGAGTCCCGTCCCCCTTCCACAGAAACTCTCGAGTTACCTGAAGAGGCGATTTTGGGAGTCTCCTCCGTGATGTACGAGCCACCGTATATTAAAATCGCATCCCGTACAGGGGGACGGGACGGTTCCGATTCACCTTTGGCGGAGCGAAACCATTTTCGCAGGGCGCCCTTTCCTTTTTGTCCATTTTCCTTTGGGCGAGCAAAGGAAAATGGACAGATATCATCAAACAATAACTCTTTAAGATTTTGTCGTAACCCGTGCTTTTCAGAGAGTACTTTCCTTTGTCTTGATACAAAGGAAAGTACCAAAGGAAAAATCAAGGCTGGAGAAAAAATGGTTGACAACTCAACTCGTTGAGCTAAACATTTCTTCGTAGAGCTAAAACGAATAAAATACGTCATATCTTTGAAGTACAGAGGAGACAAATATTCGTTTCTTAACGCTCCGCTCCGAAATGTTCTTAACGCCATTTTTTCTCAGGCCGTCCTATGTTATTGCGGTTTTGTAACCGTCCCGAGTTCGAGCTTTTTGCTCGGCGGTCTGAGGCGAAGCTTCGCTAGAGATGCGGCCGAAAACCCGGTAGGAAGAAAAATTACACAGAGCGACACAGTGAAAATCTTTTCCCAAAGGGATCCCTTCGGGAGAGTTCCACAGAGAGAAGACTTATTCTCCCGCTCATAATTATCAAAAAAGGATAATGCGGGATGCCGAAAAGCGGCATCGGTGTCTCTCTGTGTTTTCTCGGTGTGCCGCTCAATTATCTGTATGGGTATGCGGCATGGCGCAAGTCGAAGATCCCGCTTGCGGGGGCGCTCAGAACTCTGTGCCCCATCTTTTTCGGAAGGCACTTTTCGTCCACGTCTCTATGACTTAGCTTCCGTTTTGGATTGTTCCGACGAAGATCGGAATCCTGTGGAGGAGTCGGTCTTTAATTCCTGATTGGGAGTGGGCTGTGAAACCTGTTTTGGTTCCGCAGGCTTCGGCTTAGGTTTTTCTTCGACGGCTTTTGTAACCTCATCCTGCACATCACGCATCGCTCTCTTGAATTCCCGCATGCCTTTCCCTACCGATTGCATAATATCCGGTATGCGCTTCGGTCCGAAGAAAACAATGAGGACTATGATAATTAGAAGCAGCTCGCCGAAACCAATGTTTTCAAACATATTCTTGTCTTACCGGCTACTAACTTTTCTTTTCTTCTTCTTTCTTGTCAGGATCTTCTTGAATCTCTTTCACCGATTTCCTGAATTCCCTGATTCCTTTGCCGATTCCCTGTGCAAGTTCCGGGATCCTTTTCGCTCCGAAGAAAATTACTAGGATTACCAGAATCAATATAATCTCGGGAAGACCTATTCCTTCAAACATCGCAACCTCCACTTTTTCTCAATTTAAAGTCTCAATAACTGATTTCAAAACCAATGCGCCGCTGGCGCTTCCGAGAATCTCTTCGCTGGCACGCTCGGGGTGCGGCATCATTCCAAGCACGTTCCTCTTCTTGTTTACAATACCGGCAATGTTCAGAATCGAACCGTTCGGATTTGCTTCCTGCGTAATCTCGCCATCACTTGTAGAGTACTTAAACACAATCCGGTCATTGTCCTGCAGGCTCTTTAACGTGGTTTCATCGGCATAATAATTTCCATCACCGTGCGCAATCGGAACTTTCAATATCTGTCCTTGGCCGAGACCAGAAGTAAACGGCGTTTTTGTCGTTTCCACGCGCAGATAAACCTGCTTGCATGCAAATTTCAGATTTGCGTTTCTTAGAAGAGCGCCAGGCAGCAAGCCGGCTTCGACGAGAACTTGAAAGCCGTTGCAGATCCCCATAACGAGCCCGCCGCTTTCCGCGAATTTTATGACTTCGTTCATGATTGGTGAAAATCTCGCAATGGCGCCCGACCGGAGATAATCGCCGTAAGAAAATCCGCCGGGAAGGACAACTATCTCGGCTCCGTTGAGGTTCGTGTCCTTGTGCCAGAGAAATTCCACTTCTTGATTCAAGACGCTGCCGAACGCATTGAACGCATCGCGGTCGCAATTTGATCCCGGAAAAACAACAACGCCGACTTTGTGTGTCATCTTCATCCTACGGATTCACGAACAGCGCCAACTTTACCCTGACTTGAGAAATGCAAAACCGAAATTCCTGTGCCATCATATATATCGAACTCGTAATCTTCTGTCACAGGATTCGCAAGAAGCTTTCCGCACGCTGATTGGACTAAAGTCTTCGCGCGTTCGAGATCTGCCTCATCTATCGACAACTCAATATTTTTTCCCGTTCTGATTCCGCTCAACTTGGAAAAATCAAGATTATGCAAGCTGCTTTGTATGGCTTTCCCCTGCGGATCCAAGATTTTCTTTTTCAGGGTTACTTTTACTATCGCCTTGAACAAATTTTCCTCCTCAGAATGAGTCCCGACAAGTCGGGACTTAAATATCGAAGCTGCTCAGCTCAACGTCTTCCTCATCTTCTCCGCGCTTGCGCGGGGAGAGAAGCGCCTTGATGTGCTCCATTACCCAACGAATTAATCCACCGGCAATGTAAAGCAGGAACAGCCAGAACAGCGCCTTGCCAAAAGTAACAATCGCAATGATGAGACCGACCATGAACACCATAAACTTTAGCGGGTGCGAACGGATTGCTCTCTTGCTGAACTTCGGAATTGTGTCATACCTGACAGTGCTCACCATCAGAAGCGAGAGTGCCACGGCGAGAACAGGTAGAAACGGAGCCGCGTTTGGGTTCAGAAGCTTCAGAGTCCCGTCAAAAAACAGCAAAACAAACGCACTTATCGTAATTGCGCTTGATGGGATCGGCAAACCTTTAAAATAATCTTTATCAAAACCTACGAGCTGGACGTTGAATCTCGCAAGGCGCAATCCGCCAAAAACCATTACCATTGCGCTGGAAAGTGTGCCGATCGGACCGAGACTATGAAGGCCCAGCTTGTAAATCATAAAAGACGGCGCCACACCGAACGAAACAAGATCGGAGAGCGAATCGAGCTCAACTCCAAATTCACTTGAACTCTTCGTCAGCCGCGCCATCACGCCATCAAGACCGTCGAATATTGCCGCAAGAACAATAAGCCAGGCGGCAGAAACAAAGTCTCTGTCCGCAGATGCAAGTATCGACATGAATCCGGAAAACATATTTAGGATCGTAAAGAAATTCGGAATGACTGCCCGCGAAATGTGGATATTATACTTTCTTCTCCTACTCATTCTTTAAAACTCCTAAAACCGTGCCGCCTCCGATAGTTTTGTCATCCAACTTCACCTTCACATCACAATTTAGCGGGAGAAGCACATCGACGCGAGAACCGAATTTGATCATGCCGAATCTTTCTCCGGCTTTCACACTCTGGCCATCGGAAAGTTCACAAACAATTCTGCGCGCAATGAAACCGGCAATTTGTTTAAACAGCATCCTCTGACCTTTGTTTTCAATTCCGATCAGCATTCTTTCATTCCTGTCGCTTGACTTTTCGTCGAACGCCACGAGATATTCGCCTTTGATGTACTTGAGAAATTTCACCGTTCCATTCCACGGGATCCTGTTAACGTGGACATTAACAGGCGACATAAATATGCTGACCATCTTCGCGCGCGTTTTCAAAAATTCCGGCTCCTCCACTTCTCCGACATAAACAACTTTTCCGTCGGCAGGCGCGATTATCACATCGTCGCCGGACATCTGCGGAGTGCGATCAGGATCGCGAAAAAAATAAATTGTGAAACCGGCAGCAAACAGCGCAATCAGGTCGAGGATTATTTTTACCGGCAGACTCGGTACGAAAAAGGATACGAGTACAATGACCACGCAGGAAATTAAAACAAATGCTACTACGTCAGAACCGTAGCGAGCTAACTTGGGGAACATTATTGTTATGCCTTGCGCGCTGCCGAAGGAAGGACGCGGTCGTAAATCAAGCGATAATGCTTTGACGCTTCGCGCGAATCACGAGCCGATGCTACGGAAATTTCTTCGCCCGTGGAATTATCTATCGCGGTAATATTTTCAGGAGAGATCTCATCACCAAGCATTATCACGCCTTTATACTTTCCAAATTTCATCGTTATGTCAACGAGCGTGAAGCCGCGCCTTTCAAGAAAACTTTTCATTACAGCATCAATCTTACTGGCAAGCCGATTTATTGTGCGAAACTCCTCCGGGGTCAAGATTTGCAGAGCATACAAATGAGTGTCATTAACCAAAAATTCTCCGGCTTCATCCTTCAAAAGATATTCAAATACCGGGAAGTCGAGCTGATGTTTCGCTTTGAAATGCTTAAATCGTTTTGCGAAAGAATGTGAGGCTAAATTCCTGACGGTTACTTCAACTGGAATTATATTCAGACGTTTAATAAGAAGTTCGCCGCCCGATTGGCTGAAAAAATGAGTGGGAATCTGATACGTCTCCAGATAAGCAAAGATAAACGCTTGTAATTCCGATGCAATTTTGGGTCTATCCTTGATATTGAAAACTCTCTTGCCGTCGACTCCCAATTTTGGGCTGAATTCCGCCAGCAAAATATCATCCTCAGGGAGAGAATATAGAACCTTCGAACTCCCTTTGGAGAGAATCACTCGTTTTTCTTTTTTTGCCAATCAACCTCCGCTGAATTCGTAAAATAATAACAAAAAGCCGTTGAAAAGTCAAGACGCTAAGCTATTGATTTTGCGAAAGTTATAAAATTTTTGGAGGCGCCTTAATTTTACTAAAAATTTGGCGCGATAATCCACAAATAGCGGGTGAAATTTCGCCAAAAAATGAGAAAATTTTGCGCAATTCAGAGATATGGAAGGGAAGCTGATTTTCGTCGAGATAACTTCGAAGCTAATCAGTCTTCATAGGCAGTGGAATCAACCCACCACACCACATTGCCGTTGGAAGGATGCACCCCGGCAGCGGGACAGGCATGAAAATCTGAAATCCGATTTACCGCCGCGCCTAACGCTTCGGCTTTCTCGGCGCCGGAAACCAAAAAGTAAATTTCTGAAGCGCGATTCAATATCGGGAATGTTAATGTAATTCTATTCTTGGGAATGGCAGGCGCTTCGACAGCAATCACCCAGCGTTCCTTTTCGTCGAGCACTGGAGAGTTTGGGAACAAAGAGGCGGTATGTCCTTCTTTTCCCATCCCGAGCAAAACAAGATCGAAGGTGTTTCCTGTATCAGAAAAAATTTTCCGCAGCCTCTTCTCATAATCTTGTGCGGCTTCGTTTGGGTTGATAAAGCTAGTCGGGATAGAATGAATATTGGTTAGAGGTATCGAAATCAGGTCGAGCAATGTTTCTTTCACCATGAGGTAATTACTTTGCTTGTCGTCGTGCGAGACATAACGCTCATCGCCAAAAAATATTTGGACAGAATTCCATGGAATCGAATCACGGTAAGTCGTCGCAAGGTAATGATGAAGCAAGCGTGGAGTGTTTCCTCCGGAAAGTGCAATGGTAAATCTGCCTTTTCTAGATACGACTTCATTAATCAAGTCGTTTATTTCTTTGGCGGCAGAAGCACTGAGTTCGTCGAGATTGGAAAACTTCCTTATTTCCGACTTCACATCGTGCACCATTTTTCACCATCAAGGAGCTGCTCAGCTTCTTCGGGTCCCCATGTTCCTGAAGCGTAATTGTACACGTCAAACGAATGAGACAAGAGCGGCGTGTAAAGTTCCCATGACGCTTCAACTTCATCTGCACGGACAAACAGAGTTTGATCGCCTCTTAGGACGTCGAGCAGCAAAGTCTCGTAGGCATCGGGGATTCTACCAAATACTTCGGAGTATTCGAAATGCAAGCTCTGTGTGGAAAGTTTGTACGAATCGCCCGGCTCTTTAACTTTGAAAAACAGATCGAAGCCTTCGTTGGGCTGAAGCGTCATAACAAGTTTGTTCGGCTGAATATCCTTTATGGAAAACTGCCGGAAGATGGAAACAGGCGGACGGCGAAATGTGATTGCAACTTCGGTTATTCCCTTGAACAGCCTCTTTCCTGTGCGAAGAACAAATGGAACGCCCTGCCATCTCCAGTTCGAGATGTTCAGCTTCAGCGCAACAAAAGTCTCGGTGTGCGACTCTTTGCTAATTCCCTCTTCTTCAGTATAACTTGCCGCTTCCTTGCCCTGCACTGCGCCGCGTGTGTACTGACCGAAGATTACTTCATCGGTAGAGATTGGAGAAACGGCGCGAAGGACTTTCACTTTTTCGTGGCGCACGTCATCGGCTTCGAGCGCAGTCGGAACTTCCATCGCTATCAGCGTCAGCAGCTGCGTCAAATGATTCTGTATCATGTCGCGCAGTGCGCCGACGCGGTCATAATATCCGGCTCTGTGCTCGACGCCGACAGTCTCTGCGACAGTTATCTCGACTCTCTCAATCCTGTCTCTGTTCCACAGCGATTCAAACATCGCGTTGCTGAATCGGAAGGCGAGGAGATTTTGAACCGTCTCTTTGCCGAGATAATGATCGATGCGATATATCTGCGATTCATCAAAATATTTGTGAACAAGCGCATTAAGCTCGCGCGCGGATTGGAGGTCCTGTCCGAACGGTTTTTCAACAACTAACTTTATCTCGCCTGCGCTTTTGTTCAGCCCCACTTCGCCTATGTTCTTTATTGCATTGGGAAAAACCGACGGAGGAACTGCCAAATAAAATACCCGATTCCCGGACAAATTGAGCTTTTTTTCCAATTCCGCGACGCGGTCGGCTAAACTTTTGTATTCTTCAACTGAGCCGCCGCCGACGGAGTGATAGTAAAGCCAATCAAATGAATCTCCCATCGCACCAATATCCACGCCCTCCTCTTCGAGAGACCGTGCAACAAAATCACGGTAGGTGAGATCGTTGTGTTTCTTTCCCGTTCCCGCACCGATAAGATAAAACTCTGAAAGATTTTTCTCTCGCAGTCTGCATATTGCCGGAAGAAGTTTTCTTCGCGCGAGGTCTCCGGTTCCTCCGACAATGACAAGCAAATATGGCGGTATCTTTTTGCCGTTCATTTCATTTGTCCTCTTTCATTGCGTGTCCGCCGAATTCGTGGCGCATTACAGCAAGCAGTCGATTTCCGTATCCTTCATTGTCTTGACTTGCAAACCGCTCGTATAGCGATTGAGTTATGACAGGCAGCGAGACGCCGAGGTCAATTGCTTCCCATGCAGTCCATCGTCCTTCTCCGGAATCTGCTACAAACGGAGCGATGTCTTTTAATTCCTGATCGTCTTTCAAAGCGGATGCGGTCAAATCGAGAAGCCAGCTTCTCACCACACTTCCGTATCTCCACAGCTCGGCAACCTGATGAAGATCGAGCTTGAATTCGGTTTTCCTTTTCATCAAATCAAACCCTTCGGCGTATGCTTGCATTAGACCATACTCAATTCCGTTGTGTACCATCTTAACAAAATGTCCGGCTCCGTTCGTCCCGACGTGGCCCCAGCCTTTGTCTTTTGCTGGAGCGAGCGTTTCAAAAATCGGTTTCATGTACTCCACAGTTTTGCTGTCGCCGCCGACCATGATGCTGTAACCCTCCTTCAATCCCCAAATTCCGCCGCTCACGCCCGCATCGACCATCTCGAGACTATGTTCTGCAAGTTTCTTCGCGCGGCGAATTGAATCTTTGTAATGTGAATTCCCGCCGTCAACCACGATGTCGCCACTCTTCAAAAGCGGCAGCAGCAGGTCGATCGTATCGTCAACCGGTTTCCCGGCTGGGACCATTAGCCAGACAATTCGAGGAGATTTTCCAAAGGATCTCGACGAGTCAAGTCGTTGACCTTCAGACAATTTAGAAACAAGTTCATTTAGAGAGTTTGCTCCCTCATTGCCTTGTTCAATAATTCTCCTGACTGCTTGTGCGTCTCGATCATATCCAACTACTTTATGTCCGCCTTTCAGGAGCCGTTCTGCCATATTTGCTCCCATTTTTCCAAGTCCAATAAGTCCAAGTTCCATTTTTATTCTCCTTATTCTATTACAACTGTAAAGTCTGTGCCTTCCCAGTTATTTGAGTCCCTCCAGTAAAAAGTAAAGACAATTCTGTCCCCTTTTTTCAGATTCATAACGTCAAGATCAGCCGCATGCAAATTAAATCCTGTATCATAAGTTGTCGTGTCTTTTGCACTCTTCCAACCGTCGATGGACCAGTGAACGAGAGCGGGCGCAAGCACCTCAATTCTCAATTTCAGCCCTTTGGGCATCGACCGGATTTTGTGATTGAATCTCCAGGAAGCATAGACTGCGGGATGGCTCTCTTTGATATATCGCTTCACCGTCTGAGGCGGTGTGTCGAAAACATTTTTCTCTTCAAGCGATCTCACAAGTTTTATGTACTCGGCATGTGCCCAAACGAGCGGCATCGCAGAACCCGACGGTTTTCCAAAAAATAATTCCTTTTCGGGAATGTCGGGGGAATCCCAAATTTGTTCCGGCAGTAGTCCGCCATCCCCGGCAAAAGACTCCAACGCATTCAAAAGTTTCTTCGCATTGTCAAATCGTCCGCACGACAATTCATAATGCGCCCGTTCTCCCGTCAGAAGCGGCCAGGCTCTTCCGATGCCGGTTCCATCAAACGGACTTCCGTCTTCATGCTCACCGTAACCATCGTCGTTGTATCTGTGCCATGATGAACCCGTCGGCGTTTCCACGCGAAGAAGTTCATCAATAGCTTTCACCGTGTTTTGTATGCGAGGATCTTTGCCGTCGCGCAGACCTAACCGCACGAGCGCCAGTGCGTCCGGGCTTATAATATGAGTTGCCTTCATCTTCGCATCTGCAGGAGGACGGTTCTTAATCGGCACATATCCATTTTTCGGAGAACCTGCTTCTGCGACATCTATCGGCGAAATACGGACGTAATAACCTTCCACGCCAAGCTGTTTTGCAAAATTTGAGTTAGAGACATAAATCCATCTTTCAATATTCGAATTCCAAGTGTCGGCTGATTCTAATAAATAGTTTGCCACATCCTGGTTTTCAAATTTTCTCGCATAATCCGCGGCTACAACCAAGCTGGCAATTTCCGCCGCCAGCGTGAACGGCGTATAACCCGGATCTTCCTCCCATCTGTCCTGCTGGCTGACGGGACCGTTTCTAACAACGAAACTCGCAGCGCGTCTCATCATGGGCCAGAATCTTTTCAGGTCCTCATCCGAAATTGCTCCATGCCTGTAAGCAAGGTCAACCAAAAGTATCGGAAGGGCGGTCTCATCCATCTGGATTCCGCCCCAGTATTTGCTTCCGTCCATCCACATATTTTGAGGCCAATGTCCGTCGCTCTCCTGAGTTGCCTCGAGGTATTTCAGCGCCTGTCGGGCTTCATCATTTGCTCCGAATGCGAGGAACGCACCGGCAGCCTCTACCATATCGCGAGGCCAGATAAGATGATAGCCGCCGAGATCATCGTCTCCCTTTGAAAATCCCCATGGGATCGACAGACTCGCAATAATCCCTCCTGACAAATAGACAGCTAAATGCGCTTTCATAACAACTCTACTTATGTCGTAAAGCTTTGCATTCTGTTTCGGAGACCATAGGCCTTTATTCCAGCCCGTCCAGAACTTCACATATTCATCAAGCGAATCATCAAAACCATCGTAGAGAGAAGCCAAAGCCTGATGAGCGGCTTCATTGGAAGTGCGGCCAAAACCGAGCGACAGTACAACTTCACCATTCGAAGAAGCGACATCGAGTCCTGCAACAAGTGCAACGTTTCCGTTTTCCGCGCGTTCATAAAATTGAGTAAGTCTCTTGTTGTCCTTCAAATCCTGCCATCCGTCTGAAACTCCAACGAAACCTGCTGAGCTTCCCTTGAACGGCACAGATGCGATCATTGCAAGCGCAAAGCCGTCGCGCGATGCCATCAATGCTGTGTTACCTTTGTAATCGCCAATCCATGCCGTGTTCTCAGCGCCTTTGTTTGCGATGTGTGGTGCTAAAAGAAGATACATATGATAATCGGAAACCGCACCTTCTGCCGGAGAGAATTTTATTTTCTGAAGTACAACCGGCCTTCGAGGATCGGTGATAATCCTTTTCTCGATCACATAGCGGTTCTGTATGCACTTGTTCTTGAAAACGTAAGCGGGAACGCCGGCCTTAATGAAATCAATCGAATGTTGTGTGTCTCTTTTTTCTTCCGAAAAAAAATCGTTTCCGTCGGTAACGATAAGTTCCATGTCGCGAATCATAGCCTGATCCATACGCGGGTAATAAACTTCGTCAAGAATACCATGCGAAATTGTGAACCATATCCGGCTCACCCCGGTATCTGCCACACCGATGCCGTCTTTTGCGCTTGAAGTCCACCGGGCAGGAATACCAGGCCACCCCGGCGCATTTTTTGATTGACCCATAAACGTCTCCTCTTTTTCTCCGTTAATATTACACAATCATTGACCCGCAGACAAGGATGAGGGGGTTAAAACGAGATTAAAGTTCGTTCACTCCATGGTGTCAAAATTTTTATCCCGAAGGAATCCTTCGGACAGGACAGATAAATTTAGTGCCGCTTCTAAAGAATAGTATTGTGCTTTTAGGACAACAATCGAATGAATTACCTCGCCGCAAGCGGCGAGGTATCCTGTCATGCCCGAACGTTTCTATCGGGCATCCACAAATCCAAAGGATCCCGACCTTCGTCGGGACAGATTCCCGCTGAGAACATGCCCCGACGGGGTCGAGCCTGTGTGAAAATAGTGATGCAATATTAAGAACTCACCCTAAATCCCTCTCTTAAAAAGAGAGGGGCTTTGAAAACAGAGCGAAATCGCCCCTTCTCTTACAAAGAGAAGGGGTCGGGGGTTGAGTTCAAACACTTGACTAATAATTTTCACACAGTCTCGGTCCTTCGGACGGGAATGACAACGCCGCGAGCGGCGGGGAATCAAACACGGTAGAGATTCAACCAACCCCCTGCGTCCCACACAACGGGACGCGTCCCCCTTGAAAGGGGGACAAAAAGCGTCCACGAACAAGTGTCCGCGCCCAACATTTCTCCTCCTTTGTCCGATGGACTCCGAAGAGTCATGCGGACTCCTTCGGAGATGCTGCGCATTACCCACAAGTCAAGTCCCCCTTTGCTAAGGGGGGAATGAGAAAGATGTGGGTAATGTTGTGTCGTCCTGAATGAGAAAGTATGGAAGCGACCGGGTTTTGTCCGCGGCGATATATTACGATCTTCCGTCGATTGTGTCCCGAATCTTCCTCAGAACTTCATCCGATGCATAGGGCTTCTGAACAATATCCTTCACTCCGGCTCTCATTATTTTTGCTCGCTTTTCCGGCTCGAGGTATCCACTTGCAACGATTACCTTCACGTTAGGATCGATTCCTTTCAGTGCGGCGAGGACTCCGGCTCCATCGACTCGCGGTAATCCCATATCTGTCAACACCAATGCGATCTCATCTTTCTGCGCCTCATACAGGCTGATCGCTTCGGCGCCATCACTCGCGGTCAGCACATTGTATCCTTTGCCCTCAAGCACAGCCTTCACCAGCTCCCGAAGCATCTCCTCATCTTCTACAACGAGCAGTGTCTCAGCTCCGCCGGGCACCTCGCTTGGCTTCGCTCCATCGATCTGCGGCAGCACAGCCTCCTCTTTCTGAACCGGAAAGTAGAGGAAGAACGTTGTCCCCGCTCCCAGCGAACTTTCCATGTCGATAAAACCTTGATGAGCCGTCATCACACCGTACACCACGGACATTCCCAGTCCTGTCCCTTTGCCCAGCTCCTTTGTCGTGAAAAACGGATCGAAGATGCGACGCTGTGTCTCCTCGTCCATTCCTGTTCCGGTGTCTGTCACGGTCACGCATACGTAGCGTTCATTCTGGGCATCACTGAATCGCTGCCTGAGATTCTCTCCATGCTTGATAAGTGTCTTAAAAGTGAGCGTCCCACCGTTCGGCATAGCATCGCGGGCGTTAACGGCAAGATTAAGCAGTGCTTGATGAAGCTGGTTGGGATCAGCTTTGATGATCGGGACGCTGTCCTCAAGCTCCATGGCAAATGTGATCGTTTTCGGGAACATCTCACTCAACATCTTCACAAGCTCTTGGATGATCAGGTTGATCCCTACACTCTGTATCTCTGTATCCGTTTTTCGAGCAAAGGTAAGCAGCTGCCGCACCAGTCCCGTTCCGCGGTGAACCGCTTGACTGATGGCATCTATGCTGGCCTCAATCTCTGCATCTCCGCGCTTCGTGCGTTCGATCAGAGAAGTGTGACCGAGGATGATGCCTAAGATGTTGTTGAAGTCATGTGCAATGCCGCCGGCAAGGGCGCCGATGCTTTCCATCTTTTGTGCCTGGATGAGCTGCGCCTCAAGATTTCGCCGTTCTGTGATGTCCCGATAACTCCAGACCCGCCCGACTGTTATGCCAGCGAGCCGTTGGGGATGGGAGTACCGTTCAAACACGCGACCATCCTTGAATTCCAAAATATCGATGCTCTCCGCTTCAGGCTGTGCATACAACTCGCGGGTTCTCTTCAAGAAGGCGTCCGGGTCTTTCAATTGATCGAGGACAAGTGCCAATGCCTGATTGTGATCCTGAGACCCGATGATGGAGCCTGGCATGCGCCAGAAGTCCGGACTATCGTTGCTCTTCGCTTCGGGCTGTGCATACAACTCGCGGGTTCTCTTCAAGAAGGCGTCCGGGTCTTTCAATTGATCGAGGACAAATACCAATGCCTGATTGCGATCCTGAGAGCCGATGATGGAAGCTGGAAAGCGCCAGAAGTCAAGAAACTTTTGATTGAAGCTGACAATCTTCCCTTCGGTGTCAACGACAAGAATGGCGTCGGCTGTTGATTCGAGTGTGGCAGTCAGCAGGGAGAGGGATCGCTGCAGCGCTTCCTCCGTCCGCCTGCGACTGATAACTACCGCCGTCTGATTCCCTATCGCGACAAGCAGGTCCTTTTCTATGTCCGTGTAGTGTTGTCCCGGTTCATAACTTTGAACAACGAGGACACCGATCGGTTGAGATTCCGTCAACAACGGCACTCCTAACCACGATTCGGGCGGAGTCCCAATAATTTCGACTTCATTATCCCTGACCAGCTCATCAAGCAGTTCAGGAGTCAGCAAAAGCGGTTTTTCGGTCCTCAACACATATTCGGTTAACCCATTCCGCTTTGTTCTCGGTGACGGCATTGGATCGAATTGGTCGACAAACAACGGAAATGTCAGCATTTCGGTCCTGGCATCATAGAGTGCGATGTAACAATTCTCCGCAAACATGAGCTTCTTGATGTTCCGGTGAATGCTTTGCAACAATTCGTCGAGATTTGCAGCGGTATTGACAGTTTCTCCTATTGCATGGAGTACCTCGCGCTCCTGTTCCGCCTGTTTGCGCTCGGTGATGTCCACCATGATTCCTCGCAACATTTCCGGCTGTTCATCTTTAAGGACGACGGTAACAATGTCGTGGAGCCACACAACGCGTCCGTCGGCAGCGATCATCCGATATTCCAATTGGTGAGATTGTTTCTCCGCGGTGGCATTGATACAAAAAGACACCGCCCATTCCCGGTCCTCCGGGTGGATGTGATCTTTCCAGAATGTTGGCCCACTGATCCAGTGCTCGGCCGGATAACCAAGAATTCGTTCGGCTTGCTTACTGACAAAAGAAAATCGGAAGGTCCGCGCGTCGCCCTCCCATACAATCCCATCGATCGAGTTCACAAGCTCTTCATATTTCCGGTGTGATTGTCGGATTTCCTCCTCCGCCCGCTCGCGCTCGGTAATATCGCGAGCCACGGTGACGATGTAATCCCTATGAAGCTGGGCGTATTGCATATTGACTTCCACGGGGAATGTTGCCCCGTCTTTTCGCCGGTGCCGGCCTTGCCAGGTGAATGAGCCGGATTTCCGCACTTCCGCGACGATTGTTTGGAACGATGACCTCTCAACTGTGGGGTCAATATCGAAGACGGTGGAAGACAAAAGCTCCTCGCGAGTGTAACCAAGATCCAAGCAGGATGTTTCATTCACGTCGAGGAAGCGGCCCGTTTCCGGATCAACCACTTCTATGGCATCCATGGACCGGTCGATCAATGTTCGGAATAGCTTGAGGGTTTCTTCTGAACGCTTCCGCCCGGTGATGTCTTCGATCACAAGGAGGTCTTCTTCTGCTTCTTCTGCTGCAACACGTATTCTAGAAAGCGTCAGATTAACGGTCAGTTCCCTTTTCCCGGGAATTGAACACACGCACTCCAAATTACGGAACGGCATTCGCGCAGCGATCGCATCCCGGCACTGCTGCGAAAGCCCAATGATCTGAAGCACCGAATCAATGGGCTGACCCACAATCTGTTGAGACGTCACATTGAATAGCTCACGGAAACTTCGGTTGACGGAGAGGACTTCTCCCGGGATGGATCCCCACGATTCCCCGCAGACCGCTGACGGGCAGGCTCGCCGATGACAAGCAAACCTGATGGAACCGTAGCAACAATATTTTCCGTGAAGCGCTTGCTGTGTAAGGTCGCCTCCTCAATCTGCAAGCGCTCCCGATATATTTTCATCGGATTGACGACCCAGTACACGATCACTACTGACGTTACTATGCCTAACATCAATGGATCGATCAGCGCGATGAGATAACGAGGCATACTCTGTTCTGCACCGAAGGCGTACAATGCCACCATAATGACGAATTCTGTGGCAGCAATCGTGACAACGATTTTTAATCCCATCAGAATGGGGCTGTATGCGTGGAACTTCATCTCCACTCCTTTTTGCTCGGTTGTGTCGTCCTGAAAAAAGTTGACACAATAATAAGAATATTTTTCTCTCTTTGCTACTTTCTCTCTTTTGTGGAAAGTGTGGATAAGTTGAAAACTCATGCTGCGTACCTCGCCGAAGGAGTCTGGT